>NZ_LT900217.1:2635894-3294868 GCF_900199375.1 Gordonibacter urolithinfaciens | reverse complement strand
GTCGGCAACCGCAACCGATCCGTCAACGCGCCATCACCGCTTCAGCAGCAGGTCGCCCTCGGCAAGGCCGGAAAAAGCCACGGGCCGGGCCGCGCTGCGCTACGATGCAGGCCCGGCCGCGATCCGGCCGGTTCCCGACCGACAGGAGGCTCCATGGCAGGAAGAAAAGGCGCGATCGCCTTCGGCCTCGTCTACATACCGGTGGAGCTCTACCCCGCCACCCAGGACGACGCCGTGCGCTTCAACCAGCTGGCGAAGGAGAGCATGCAGCGCGTGCGCTACGTGAAGACATGCCCCGACTGCAACCGGGAGCTGGGCCCGGAGGACATCGTGCGCGGCTACCAGTACGAGAAGGGCAAGTACGTGGTGGTGAGCGACGAGGAGCTGGACGCCATCAAGACCGACGCCGACCGCGCCATGAAGATCGTGCAGTTCGTGGACCTGCAGGAGGTGCCGCCCGTCTACTTCGAGAAGCCCTACCAGGTGATGGCCCAGCCCGGCGGCGAGAAGCCGCTCGAGCTCCTGCGCCTGGCCATGGTCGAGGAGGGCAAGGCTGCCATCGGCACCACGGTGCTGGGCAACTCCGAGACGCCGCTGGCGCTCATCCCTTACGGCGACGACCTGGTCATGATGACGCTGCACTACCAGAGCGAGGTGCGCGACCTCCCGAAGCCGGCCGAGCGCCCCGCCGTGGGCGAGGCGGAGCTGGACATGGCGAAGCGCCTGGTGGAGAGCATGGCCGAGCCCTTCGACCCCGCCCGCTTCAAGAACGCCTACCAAGAGAAGCTCATGGGCCTCATCCAGGACAAGATAGCCGGCAAGCAGGTGACCCCCGAGAAGCCCGCCTCCCAGCCCGCGAACGTCATCAACCTCATGGACGCCCTCGCTGCCAGCCTGAAGGCCCGCACCGGCGAGGATGCCGGAGAAGCGAAGGCGAGCAGCAGCACCGAAGGCGGGAAGGCTCCCAAGCCGAAGCGCAAGCCCCCCGCGAAGCGCGCCGGCTGACCGCCGTCTGCCGCACGGCCGGGGAAGCGCGGGCAAGGTCGCCCGATGCATCCGGCCCCAGCGGAAGAGAAGCCCCCGGCTGCTGCTGCATCCGGGGGCTTTCCGAGGAGAGAGAGGGGGCGAAAGGGGGTTCGCGCTTACGCCACGGGCGGGGTGCCCTCGGCGTTGCCGAAGATGGCGTCGATCATGACGAGCGCGTCCATCGGAAGGGCGGAGGTGCCCACGGCGCGGAACGCGGGGGTGCCGGGGAAGCAGCGGGCGCACACGTCCTCGACCGCGGCGAGGTCCGCGAGGTCGCGCAGGTACACGTTCACCTTCACGGCGTCGGCCATCGTGTGCTCGACGTTCTCGATGATGGCCTGGATGTTCTTGCACGCCTGCTCGGCCTGCTCGGCCACGCCGCCGGCGACGAGCTCGCCCGTCGCGGCGTCGACGCCCAGCTGGGCGGAGATGTTGTTGTAGTGCGAGAAGGCCACGGACTGCGTGGAGAGCGCGCTCACGGGGGCGGCGTCGGTGTTGTTCGCCTCGATGATCAGGCCGTGACGGGCCTCGACCTCCTGCGGGGGCGTGCCGTCGCCGTGCGACACGACGGCCTCGATCTGCACGAGCGCGTGCAGCGGCAGGTCGGCGACCTCGACGACCGTGCGGGCAGGCAGGTAGCCCACGGCGCGCGCGATGCCCGAATCCGGGAAGAAGCGCGTGTACACCTCGTCGACGGCGTCGATGTCGGCCAGGTCCTTCAGGAAGACGGTGATCTTGACGATGTCGTCGAAGGGCACGTCGACGCTCGTGAGGACGGCCTTGATGTTCTTGAGGCACTGGGCGGCCTGCTCCGCGACGCCGCCGACCACGATCTGGTTCGACGCGGGGTCGAGGGGCAGCTGGGCGGAGATGTTGTTGTAGTGCGAGAAGGCCACGGTCTGCGAGGACAGGGCGTCGTAGGGCGCGTTGTGCGTGTTGTTCACGTACTTCACGAGGTCGCCGGCCTGGGGCGCGTCGGGGATGGTGCCCTCGCCGTTGGTGAGGAGCGCCTCCACCTGCACGAGCGCATCCAGGGGCAGCGCCGCCACGGCAAGGTTCGTGCGGGCGGGCACGTAGGTCGGGAAGTAGGCCCGGAACGCCTCGTCCACGGCGTCCAGGTCGCGGATGTCGCGCACGAACACGGTGAGGCGCGCCACGTCGCCCAGCGTGTGGCCGATACCCTCCGCCACGGCCTCGAGGTTCTCGAAGCACTGGGCGGCCTGCTCCAGGGCGCCGCCTTCGACCAGCTCGCCGGTCTCCGGGTCGAGGGGCAGCTGGGCCGACAGGTTGTTGTAATGGGAGAATGCCGCGGTTTGCGCGTGCAGGGGGCTTACGGGCGCGCCCTCCACGTTCCGTGCCAGGACTACATTGTCACCGCTCATTGGGGTACCTGCTTTCTCGAGTGCTCGCTTGACGATTGCGTTCGTTCGGCCCGTGCGGCTCCGCGCTTCCCTTGGGGATGCGGCCCTGCAAGGCCCCCCGCTTTGCGGGAGGGCTGCATTATATCGTTTTGTGCATCTGCACAAAATACTTTTCAGGCGATTTACTGACCAGCGGAAAAGGTGTTGACCGACCGTTTACCGCAAATTCTGGAAGGCCTTGCAGAGCCTATGCGGAAATCCGGGGGCGCGGTCCCCGTTTCATGCAGGATTACGGTATCTACCGCTCACCGATTGGCCTTGCGCACGGTGGCGGCGCGGGGTCCGAACGGGATCAGGACGGCGTCTTCTCGGGCCAGAGCCGCAGCACGAGCCTGACCGACAGCACGCCCACGGCCACGCCGACCACGGCGCCCACGAGGATGTCGCTCGGGTAGTGCACGTACAGGTACAGGCGCGAGAAGGCGATGAGGCACGCCAGCGCCACGCCGGCCACCTTGAGCGCCACGGACAGGCGCCCCCTGCCGGGCACGCAGCAGAGCGCGGCGGCCGCCGCGAACGACACCATCGAGTGGTTCGAGGGGAACGAGTCGCCGGCAGGCGGCGGGACGAGCAGGCCCATGAAGCCGTAGGCCTCGAACGGCCTCACCCGCCCGAACAGCGGTTTCAGCACCAGCATGCCGAGCGCCGCCGTGGCGGCCACGGCAAGCACCACGGCCACGCCGTAGCGGCGGTGCCGCGGCTGGGCCGCCAGCACGGCGCCCGCGACAAGCCACACGAGCGCAAGGTCGCCCAGGTGCGTGGCCGCGAGCATGAGCGCGTCCATGAGCGGCGAGCGCAGGTGCGCCTGGATGAAGTCGAGGACGGCGATGTCCATGCGCTGCGCTACCCTAACCGCGCACCGCCGGGGCACCGGCCCTCGGCGTCATCGCCGACGAGGAGGGATAGGAGCCCGGTGCACCCGGCGAGCACGTCGTCGTAGGTGACGTCGAAATCGCCCGTGTACCACGGGTCCGCCACGTCGCGGTCGGAGCCGGCGAACTCCAACAGCTTGCGGCAGCGTCCCTCGGCCCCCCGCCCCAGCTGGAGGCGCAGGTCGCGCATGTTCGCCTCGTCCATGCCCACGAACAGGTCCCACTTGTCGGCATCGGCGCGGCCCAGGCGGCGGGCGGTCTTGCCCGAGCAGTCGATGCCCTGCGCCTCCAGCACGCCGCGCGTGCCGGGATGCACGGGGCTCCCGATCTCGTCGTCGTGCGTGGCGGCCGAGGCGATGGAGAAGCACCCGTCCAGGCCGCGCCGCTCAACGAGGTCCTTCATGACGAACTCGGCCATCGGGGAGCGGCAGATGTTGCCGTGGCAGACGAACAGGATGCGGAAAGGCGCGGTCATCGGCCCTCCTCCTCGTCCGGCTCGAGCGCCTCCGCGTAGCGCTCGTACAGCTCGGGCACGCGGCGCTTGAGGCTGACGGGCTTGAACGTGGCGGCATCGACCAGGCAGTGCGTGCTGCGGCCCGTGCAGCACGGCTTGTCGGCGTCCATGTCCTGCCCTTCCTTGAACACCTCGTAGGCGTACACGGTCTTCGTCGGGCGCGACAGCACGACGCGCGTGCGCACGATCGCCCCCTCCCCGTAGCGCAGCGGCTCGCGGTAGTCGCATTCCATGTGCGTCACCGGCGACATGAGCCCCGCCTCCTCGATGCGTGCGTAGGGGTAGCCCAGCGCCTCGAGGAACGCCGTGCGCGCGTCCTCGAAGTACAGCAGGTAGTTGGCGTGGTAGACGACGCCCATCATGTCCGTCTCGCCGTAGCGTATGGTTATTGGCGTGCAAACCCGCATGGCCGCTCTCACGTCCCTTCCGTTTTGATACCATGGTCCTATGGGCAATATCGTATCGTATATCCAGGAAAACCAGCGAACGTTCGCGGAATCACCGTTCAACCCCGTCGACAGTCTCGTGTTCTCCACGCTCTGCTACTTCAACTACGAGGCGTGCGGGCTCGTGGACCCCTCGTCGCCCGAGCGCGTGCTCCTGCACGACGTGGTGGCGCTCGCCGACTGGCGCGCCCTCACGTGCGCGAGCTGGCTGGAGGACGCGAAGGACGCGCGCGCGTTCCTGCGCGTCCTCATGGCCAGCCGGCGCTTCCGCGATGTGAAGCTGGCCTTCTACGCCAACGAGCGCTCGGATGCCGTGGAGAAGCAGTTCTCGGCAACGACGTTCGTCGTCCCCGGCCGCGTCGCCGCCGAGGCGGAGGGCGCGCTCTACGAGGGGCGAGCCTGCGGGGCGCGCGCCGGGCGAGGCGAGTTCGCCTGCCTGGCGTTCCGCGGGACCGACGGCAGCTTCGCGGGCTGGAAGGAGGACTTCAACCTCTGCTTCAAGGAGGTTATTCCCTCCCAGCGCGCGGCGGCCGCCTATCTCTCGGGCGTGGCGTCGGCCGTGGAAGGGCCGCTTGTGGCCTGCGGCCACTCCAAGGGCGGCAACCTTGCCGAGTTCGCGGCGCTCGTGGTCGACGGGGGCGCCTACGCGCGGCTCGCGGGCGTCTACAACCACGACGGGCCCTCGTTCCTGGACGATCCGTCGCCCCGCATCCACGACGGGCGCTTCGCGGCGCTGCTGCACAAGACGGTGCCCGAGTCCTCCGCGTTCGGCATGATCTTGGAGCGGCGGCCCGACTACCGCGTGGTGCAGTCCTCTGCGCTGTCGGTGTTCCAGCACGAGCCGTTCTCCTGGCAGGTGGACGGCGACGACTTCGTGTACCAGGATGCGCTCAACCGCGCGGCCGTGTTCTTCGACGAGGCGCTGGACGCGTGGCTGCGCGGCAAGACGCCGGCCGAGCGCGAGCGCTTCATCGACACCATCTACGAGCTGTTCGCCTCCACGGAGGCCAGCACGTGGGCCGAGTTCCAGGAGGGCCTTTTCGCGAACACGAGGCGGCTGCTGGGCTCGGGCACGAAGCTGGACGCCGAGACGAAGAGCTTCATCTGGAAGACGCTCGGCAGCTTGGGCGGCATCCTGAAAGACGAGACCGTCAGGCGCTTCAAGCCCTCCCCGTCCACCTGGCTGGCACGGCGGCGCGAGGCGTACGACCGGAAAGGACGAAGGCAATGAGCGAGGTATCGGCAGCAGGCGGCATCGAGGAAGGCGCGGGGCGGCGGGCGCCCTACGGCCGGCTTTCCGCTCGCATGGCGTTGCAGCTGGCCGCGCCTCACACGTGGCCGGCGGCCATCCTGCCGGCGCTCGTCGCCGTCGCCGCCGCTGCTGCGACGACGGGGGGCGTGTCGGTGACGATGGCGTTCACGCTGCTGGCCATCTGCGTGCTCATGCAGTCCGCCGTGAACACGTTCAACGACTACTACGATTACGTGAAGGGCGCGGACTCCGCGGACGACAACGTGGACCCGACCGATGCCGTGCTGGTGTACAACAACGTGGACCCGCGCGCGGCGCTCGCGCTGGCCGTGGGCTTCCTCGCGGCGGCGTTCCTGCTCGGCGCCTACGTCATCTGGGCTGCAGGGTGGATACCCCTCGCCATCGGCGCCGTGGGCGCCGTGGTCGTCGTGCTGTACTCGGCGGGCAGGACGCCCATCTCCTACCTGCCCATCGGCGAGCTGGTGAGCGGGCTCGTCATGGGAGGCCTCATCCCGCTCGCCTGCTACCAGGCGCTCACGGGCTCGTTCGACCTGCGGGCGCTTCTGTGGGCCGTGCCCACCGTGCTGGGCGTGGGCCTCATCATGTTCACGAACAACACCTGCGACGTGGAGAAGGACGTCCAGGCCGGGCGCCGCACGCTTTCCGTGCTGCTCGGCCGCGAGCGGGCGCGGCGGCTCTACCATGCCGTGCTCCTCGCGTGGATCGCCGCCATCGTGGCGCTCGTGGCCGTGTTCTTCACGGGCGGGCTCGTGGTGGTGCCGTTCATGCTGCTGGCCGCCTGGCCGCTCGTGGGCGCGCTGCTGAAGAACCCCCTGGCGCCGCCCGCCCGCGTGGGGGCCATGGCGCAGGTGTGCAGCGTGAACGTGGCGCTCGGGGCGTTCTACGCCGCCGCCATCTTCGCGAGCGGCGTCGTTCTCGCCGTATAGGGATCGCAGCCTGCCCGGCGCTCGGCCGTCGGGCAGGCGCGACAGAGCAAGGAGGATGCGCTATGGAGATCGTCCGTTTCGCGGTGGGGATCGCGCTGCTCGTCGCGTCGGCCCTGCTGGCCGTCCAATTATGGAACGGTCGCTGGCAGTTCCTCGTGGCCCGGCCCGAGCACACGAGGAAGGGCACGTTCTTCCCCGCCGGCACCCGCGAGACGGGCCGACGCCTCTCCTGGGTCATGGTCGCCTGCTTCGCGGTGGTCGCCACGCTCATGGCGTCCGAGATGGGGCGGTTGGCGGGCAGCGCCCTGTTCGTGCAGGCCGGCTTCGTGGTGAGCGGCGTGGCGCTCCTGGCATACGGTGGCTGCATCGTGTGGACCGTGGCCTGTCACTGCAAGGTGCACGGCCGCCCCTACTTCGCCGGCGGCTCTTCGCGCCTGGTCGTCACCCTCGCAGCCACCTGCATCGTGCTCACGGCCCTGTCGCTGCTGTTCGCCTGACGGCATACGGGCAAAACGCGTAGGCGCCGGCTTGCCTGCACGACTACTTCGTGATGAGCACCGGCACGGGCGAGGCGTGGAGCACGGCCGTGCTCACGCTGCCGAGCATGCCCTTGATGGCGCCCAGGCCGCGGCTGCCCATGACGATGAGGCCGCAGGGCTCCTGAGCCGCCTCGCGGACGATGGCCTCCTGGGGCTTCCCGAACGCCACGCGCAGGTCGACCGCGCCCTCGTGGTGCGCGATGCGGTCGGCAACCTGCTCCTCGAGGGCTTCGAGGCTCGCCTTCTCGTCGCCGCCGAGCGACAGCAGCACGCCTGCAGCGCGCGCCGCGGCTACGAATGCGGGATCCTCCATCTTCAGAGGATCGCTGACGCTCAGCACCACCACCCGCGTGCCCAGCCCGCATTCAACGAGCTCGAGGGCGTCCGCCAGTGCACGGTTCGAGGGTGCCGAACCATCGTATGCGACCAAGATCGCTCCGTAACCCATAGCAAACCCGCTTTCTCCCGTGTCCAAGGCTGCGCGAACCGGCAGCCCATCAGGCACCTTGCTCGTTTCCCTCATTCTACCATGCCCGCAATCTCCAGAGAACCCATCGGCAGCCGACCCCTCTCCTTCGGCAGGAGCGCTATAATCAAGCCGAAGGCAACCAAGGATACGATACAAGACTGCGAGGTTTCGGATGGATGGCACCACTATCGCCGCCTTTGCGGCGGCCACGGCGGCACTCGTCGCGTTCGCGCTGGCAGCGTTCATGTTCTGGAAGGGGAAGTGGCTGTTCCTCGTGGCGGGAGGCGCCGCAGCCGTCGAGGAGGCCGAGAGCGCCGTCGGGTCCGCGGCCGGGCTCTCCGGTGCGGGCGGCGTCCGCAAGATGGGGCGGCGCATGGCCGTGGTGCTGCTCGCAGCCTGCGTGCTCGTGGCCACGCTGCTCGCGTTCGAAGGGGCGAAGCTGGCCGGCAACGCCCTGCTCGCCTCTGCGGCCACCCTGGTCAACAACGTGGCGTTCGTGGCTTTGCTTGTCGCCATGGTGTGGTTCTTCATCGTGCAGCGGCCCGACCGTCCCAAGGAGAGCGCCTCCTCGCAAGATCCCCGCATGGCCTCCCGTGCGCACGCCGCGCGCCTCGACCACCTGCCCCTCGCCACCATCCTGTTCACCCTGGCCATCATAGCCGTCGTCGCCCTCGTGGGCATCCTGTTCGCCGGGCTGTAGGTCGAGTACCTACTCCCAGCGCACCTGCACGAGGTCGGGGAAGGCTGTCGGCAGGGCGGCGAGGTCGAACGTCGCGAGCAGCTCCTCGGGGGTGGCGGGGTCGCAGGTGGGCGCGAGGCCGGTGAGGCCGGCGATGTGTCCGACGACGGCCGCGGGCGTCTTGAAGCGCGCGAGCAGCGCATCGAGGGCGGCGTCGCGGTCCCGCTTCGAGAGGCGCCGGTCGCGCTCGGCGACGAGCAGCGGGACGTGCGCGTAGTCCGGATGCGGCAGCCCCAGCAAGCTCTGCAGGTAGATCTGCTGCGGCGTCGAGCACAAGAGGTCCACGCCGCGCACCACCGAGCTCACGCCCTGCTCGGCATCGTCCACCACCACGGCCAGCTGGTAGGCGTACGCCCCGTCCGAGCGGCGAACGAGGAAGTCGCCGCAGTCCTGCGCGAGGTTCTGCGCATAGGGGCCCTGCACCTGGTCGGTGAACGCCACCTCCTCATGGGGCACCCGCAGGCGCTGGGCGGGCGTGCGCTCCAGCGCACGTGAGGCGCGCTCTGCGGCGGAAAGCTCCCGGCACGTGCCCGGGTACACCGGCTTCTCGCCCCGATGCGGCGCGGAGGCGGCGTGCAGGTCGGCGCGCGTGCAGAAGCAGGGGTACACGAGCCCGCGCGCGGCCAGCCCGTCGAAGGCGGCGCGATAGGCCTCCGTGCGGTCGTGCTGGAAGTACGGCCCCTCGTCCCAGGTGAGGCCGAGCGCCTCGAAATCGCGCTGCACCGCGTCGATATAGGCCGGCTTGGAGCGCTCGGCGTCGAGGTCCTCGATGCGCAGCACCATCCGCCCGCCCTGCGACTTCGCCACGAGCCAGGCGACGAGCGCCGCGAACACGTTGCCCGCATGCATCCTCCCGGTCGGGGACGGCGCGAAACGCCCGACGACGGGGACGGTTGGCGAGGCGGCGGCCATGCGGTGCCCCCTACTTCCTCAGGTCTTCCACGTGCTTGGCCTTGCCGGTGGTGCGCTCGATGCCGCCCGGCTCCACCAGCTTCACGCGCACGCCCACCAGGAGCACGCCCTTGAGCTTCTCCTCTATGGCGCGCCGCAGGCCCTCCATCTCCTCGAACGAGTCCGAGAACGCCTCGGGCTTCAGCTCCACGTGCACCGTCATCCTGTCGAGGCCGTTCGCCGTCTCCACGACGATGCGGTAGTGCGGCGTGACGCCCCGGATGCCGGAGAGCACGTCCTCCACCTGGCTCGGGAACACGTTCGTGCCGCGGATGATGAGCATATCGTCGCAGCGGGCGCGCACCTTCTGCATGCGCGCGCTCGTGCGGCCGCAGGCGCAAGGCTCGCATACCACGCGCGTCAGGTCGTGCGTGCGGTAGCGCAGCACGGGGATGGCCTGCTTGTCGAGCGGCGTGAGCACGAGCTCGCCCATCTCGCCCTCGCCCACCGGCTCGCCGGTCTCGGGATCCACGACCTCCCACAGGAAATGGTCCTCGGCGATATGCTGCATGTCGCGTGCCGCCAGGCACTCGCCCGACACGCCCGGGCCCATGACCTCGGTCAGGCCGTAGTTGTCGGTACATACGATGTGCATGCGCTCCTCGATCTCGGCCTTGAGGCCCGGCGGGCACGGCTCGCCCCCGAACAGGCCCACGCGCAGCGTGGACGCCTCCCAGTCGAATCCCAGCCGCTCCCCCACCTCGCACATATGCAGGGCGTAGGAGGGCGTGGCAATGAGCACCGTGGTGCCGTAGTCCCCTATCATGGCGATGTGCCGCTCGGTGTTGCCCGAGCCGGCGGGGATCATCATGCAGCCGAGCTTCTGGCAGCCGTAGTGCAGGCCGAAACCTCCGGTGAACATGCCGTAGCCGAACGCCATCTGCACGCGGTCGCCGGGCACGACGCCCGCCATCTGCGCCAGGCGTGCGATGCAGTCGCTCCACACGTCCATGTCGTGCGCGTTGTAGCCCACGACGATGGGCTTGCCGGTCGTGCCGGAAGAGGCGTGCAGCTCCACTACCTCGTCGAGCGGCACAGCGAACAGACCGTAGGGAAACGTGTCGCGCAGCACGGACTTGTCCGTGAACGGCAGCTTGCGCACGTCGTCGAGCGAGCGGATGTCTCCCGGCGCCACGCCGAGGGCGTCCATGCGCTCGCGGTACCACGCCACGCGATCGTAGGTCCAAGCCACCTGGGCCTTCAGCTTCTCCAGCTGGAGCGCGCGCACCTCCTCGCGCGGTGCGCACTCCCTGGCGCGGTCGTAGACGGGCAGGCCGGCGAAGTCGCCGGCGCGGGCCGCCGCAAGAGCGGCTCCCTTCGCGGTCAGGTCTGCCACGGCGCTCACCGCCCCTCGGTGCACGCCGTGGCGCTGGGGCCGTCGGAGCCGAGCGCCCGCGCCAGGTCGTCCTGACCGATGAGCTCCACCGGCTCGCCCGCCAGCAGCTGCTCCGCGCGCGCAAGGTCCTTCACGGACAGCGCGATATAGGTGGATATGAGCGAGTAGCTGTACGTGACGTTGATGCCGCAGTCGGCCATGACGCCCATGACCCGTGCGAGCTCGCCCGGCTCGTCGTTCAGGCGCGCGCACAGCACATCGGTCGTCGTGGCGGCGGCACCCATGTCCACGAGCACGTCCAGCGCGCGCAGGGGGTCGTCCACGATGAAACGCACGATGCCGTAGTCTCCCGTGTCGGAGGCGCTGTAGCCGCGCACGCTCACGTGCGCGTCCTCGAACGCGTCGAGCACACGGCGCAGATGCCCCGGCTGGCTTTCCAGGAACACGCTGATCTGCTGAACGCTCATGCTTCCCGCACCCCCTCCGCGCCGTCGGCTGGCAGGGCGAACGCGCGACCGGCGCGGAATGCCGCCAGGTTCGCCTCCACGGTCTTGGGCGGCACGCGGTCGGCCAAGACGCGCTCCCATGCCCCGACGGCAAACGGCAGCCGCGTGGACAGCGCGCCCAGCAGCACGACGTTCACCGACTTGGCGCTGCCCGCCTCGCGGGCCAGCTCCCCTGCCGGGATGAGCGTGGCTCCCCTGTCGGCGAGCGTCTCGCGGGCCCGGGCGGGCATGGAGGCGCGCCCCGTGGCAACGGGCAGCGGCTTTATGGCCTCGTCGGCCACCAGCAGGTAGCCGTCCTCGGCCAAAAACGACAGGTTGCGCAGCGCCTCGGTCGTCTCGAACGACACGACGCAGTCGGCCGTTCCGGGGTCGCACACCATGGAGGACACCTCGTCGCCGAAGCGCACCACGGTGGTCACGGCGCCGCCGCGCTGGGCCATGCCGTGGATCTCCGACACCTTCACCGAGGTGCCGGCCTCGAGTGCCGCATGGGCCAGAAGGTCGGCTGCCAGGATGGTGCCCTGGCCGCCCACGCCGCAGAGCAGCACGGTGGTCGCGTTCTCGTTACTCATGGGAGCCCCCTTCCGGCTGCTCGATAGCGTTGAAGGCGCAGTACTGGGCGCACTGGCCGCACCCGATGCACAGGCCCGGATCGATGCTGGCGCAGCCCGTTCCGGCGTCCTTGGCGATGGCCGGGCAGCCGAGCGTCGGGCACACGCCGCACGCCGTGCAGGCCCCCGTGACCAGGAAGGCCGGCTTGCGCGTGCGGTCGAGCAGCACGCAGGGCGCGCGGAACACGAGCACGGACAGCTCGTCGGTGCCCGTGGCGTCCTTGAGCGCTGCGCGCACGGCACGCGCATCGTGCGGGTCGACGGTGCGCACGTCCTCCACGCCCAGCGCGCGCACGACGCCCTCCAGGTCCAGCTCGCGGCTCGGGCGCTTCTGCAGCGTCTCGCCGTTGAAGGGGTTGCCTTGGCGGCCCGTCATGGCCGTCGTGCGGTTGTCGAGCACGCACACCGTGCCCCCGCCGCGGTTGTACACGGTGGAGATGAGCGACGACAGGCCCGAATGCGCGAACGTGGAGTCCCCGATGACGGCCACCACCGGGCGATGCTCCGTCCCCGCCAGCGCCAGCTCGAAGCCGTGCGCCATCGACACCGACGCGCCCATGTCCACGCACGTGTCCATGGCGGACAGCGGCGGCAGCGCGCCCAGCGTGTAGCAGCCGATGTCGCCGGTGACGATGGCCTTGAGGCGCGTGAGCTCCTTGAACACCAGGCGGTGCGGGCAGCCGGGGCAGAGCGCCGGCGGGCGGCCGGGAAGGCCCTCGGGCGTCGGGGCGTGCGGGGGCTCCGCGAGCCCGAAGGCGGCGCGGACGAGCCCGGGCGTGAGCTCGCCGTCGGCCGGCAGCGGATGCGCGAACGGGGCTGCCTCGATACCCAGCGCGCGCACGCTTTCGGTCAGGTACTCGGACGCCTCCTCCACCACGTAGAGCGCCTCAACGCTCGCGGCGAAGGCGCGCAGCGCCTCGGCGGGCAGCGGCCAGGTGCAGCCCAGCTTGAAAACCGACGCGTCCGGCAGCGCCTCGACCACATGCTGGTACACGGCGCCCGCGCACACGACGCCCACGGCGTCGCCGCGGCGCACGACCTCGTTGTAGGGGCACGTCTCGGCCCACGCGCGCAGCGCCTCGACGCGCGCCAGCTGGTCGCGGCGGCGCGGTTTGGCGAAGGCGGGCATCATGACCCACTTCGCCGCGTCCTTCTCGTAGGGCTTGAGCGCTGCCTGGGCGCGCGGGCCGGGCTCCACCGGCGTCTTCGTGTGCGACACGCGCACCGTGGAGCGGATGAACACCGGCACGTCGAAGCGCTCGGACAGCTCGTAGGCCTCTCGCGTGAAGCGCAGCGCCTCGGCGGAGTCGGCGGGATCGAGCATGGGGATGTGCGCCGCGCGGGCGTAGTGGTGCGAGTCCTGCTCGTTCTGCGACGAGTACATGCCGGGGTCGTCGGCGGCCAGCACCACCAGGCCGCCCCCCACGCCCGTGTAGGCGGCGGTGAACAGCGGGTCGGCCGCCACGTTCACGCCCACGTGCTTCATGGTGGACAGCACGCGCGCGCCCGCGGCGGAGGCTCCCACCCCCACCTCGACGGCCACCTTCTCGTTCACGCACCACTCGGCGTACACGCCGTCCTTCTTGGCGAACGCCTCGAGCGTCTCGGTTGAGGGCGTGCCGGGATAGGCGACGCCGATGTGCGCGCCGGCCTCCCATGCCCCCTGGGCGATGGCTTCGTTTCCTGACATCAATTCCATAAGCGACCTTCCCCCGCTTGAGATTACCATGGCGAATTATACGGCAACGAATGCCGAGCGGCCCGCTCAACCGTCGTAGGCGGAGGAAATCCGCGGAAGGGGGCGCATCGGCGGGCGCCGCACGAGGGTGGCACGTCCGCAGGAGCTTCCGGGAACAGCGGCGAGGGCCCCTCGACTCGTCCGCTTCGAGGAAACGCTACCTCCGGGACGAGATCGGAGCCTATGGCACGTTTCCCACGCCTCCGCACGGACAACATCGGGAAAGCACCAGGTCGCGGAAGTCACGGCAGCGCACGATGCGCGGAGATCATGCCACAGCCTCCGATCTCGTCCATTAGTCTTTTGGTCATGTATACGAGCACATGGGGAAGCGCGGGGCTTTGCGGAGAAGGAAGGAGGAAGTGGCTCTCTTTTTATCAGCCGGTCGGGGCCGTGCGGGCGATGAGAGCCGCCCCCGGCGCACCGGAACGTCCCGGAGGTCCACCGCATGCGCCGGGGCGGCCGCCCTTGTCCGCACGGCCCCGGCCGGCTGGTGAAAAAAAGGGCCTCGCCGGTTGATACCGAGGGCAATCGGCTAATAGGTGGAGGGCATGCGGCTGATAGCGCGGCCGATGGCTGGTCGCCAACGAGGGTACGGCAGACGGATGAGGGCGCAGGGGGTTGGCGAAGGAAACGCTCGGCGATGATGAGGGAGCAACCGGCTGGCGGGTGCAGGAGCAACCGGCTGGCGGACGAAGATCACGACGACCGCTTCGCCCGCCGGCGCGCGCATGGGCTTGGCGACGCCCGGTGGCGGCCTCACGCTACCGGGCGTCGCTCCCCTATTCCTCCTGGTACAGCAGGCAGAACGCGCCTATCTGGATCACGTCGCCATTGCACAGCTTGCGCGGGGCGTCCACGCTGTCGTTGTTCACCCACACGCCGTTGAAGGAATTCGTGTCATGGATGGCGTAGCCGCCCTCGCACGGCTCGATGAGCGCGTGCTCGCGCGACACGGTCATGTCGTTCAGGAACACGTCGCGCTGGGGACTGCGGCCGATGGTCTGCGGCGCGTCGCCCAGCTGGATGACCACGCCGGTCTGCGGGCCGCGCACGACGCGCAGGGCTGCTGCTGCGGCGGGCTTGGCCTCGGGCGAGAACGACTCGTCGGGCAGCGCCACGGGGGCGAAGCGCTGCGTGGAGCCGAGCAGCTTGAAGCCGCAGTGCGGGCACGCCGCGTCGTCAGGCGCCAGCTCGTTGTTGCATACGGGGCATCTCTCGGTCATGTGCGGCTCCTTCTATCGGGCGCGCCGCCTAGCCGGCGACGGCGGTCTTGTCTACGACGAGCGGCGTCTCGTTCAGCGTGACGGCCGAGGCGGCCTGGGGCTGGCCGGACAGGCCCCTGAACAGGCGGTCCCACCAGATGCCGATGCCCTGGAACACGTCGGGCGCCGCCACGTCCTCGCAGGCCACGAGGTCGAGCGTGGCGATGGTGGCGTTGCGCTGCTTGAACGTGATCGTACCCACCTTGTCGCCGGCCTTCACGTCGCCCTTGACCTCGTCGAACTCGAGCGACTGGCTCACGTTGCCGTTCAGGTCGAATATGCGCACCGACGCCTCGGGGTCGGAGAGCGTGGCCTTCACGGTCTTGTCGATCCATTCCGTGTGCGGCACCTCGGCCACCACGGGCACTTCGGACGTCTGGCCACCCGCCGTCATGGAGGTCGTCTGGGCGCTGTTGGCCAGCGGATAGTCCATCTCGTGCCCGTAGACCCACTCGAACAGCGTCTCGGCGTCGTTGAAGCGCTGCGCCTCGGACGTCGAGTGGATGACGATGGCGTAGAGCTCCAGCTCGCCGTTGCTCGCCGCGCCGGCGAACGAGGGGCCTGCGAGCGCCGTGAAGCCGGTCTTGATGCCGATGGCCTTGTCGTAGTAGTCCATGAGCTCGTCGGTGGACTCCAGCTCGATGGTGGCCCTCGTGCCGTCCGCGCGATCCACCACGATGCCCGTGTCGCCGCCGCCGACGATGGTCCGGAACGTCTCGTTCCTCATGGCGTACCGGGCCATCTTCGCCACGTCGGCGGCGCAGCTGTGCTGGTCGCCGGCGAACTCGCCGTCGTCCAAGCCGTGCGGGTTCTCGAACACGGTGTCGGTGCAGCCGAGTTCCGCCGCCTTCGCGTTCATGGAGGCCACGAACGCGTCCTCGCTGCCGCCGATCGTCTCGGCGATGGCCACGGCGGCGTCGTTGCCCGACGGCACGAGCAGCGCCTTGAGCGCCACCTCGAGCGGCATGGCGTCGCCCTCCTGCAACCCTGCCGACGATTCGCCCACCGCCGCGGCGGCCGCCGAGACGGTAACGGTCGAATCGAGCGACACGGCGCCGGAAGCCACGGCATCCAGCGCCACGATGGCCGTCATGACCTTCGTGATGGAGGCGATCTGCGTGGGGCTGGTGGCGTTGCGCTCGAAGTAGACGGTGCCGTCCGCGTCCATGACCAGCGCGTACTCCGCGTCGATGTTCGGGCACTGCGCCACCGA
The DNA here is from genome assembly GCF_900199375.1 of Gordonibacter urolithinfaciens. Classification (NCBI taxonomy): domain Bacteria; kingdom Bacillati; phylum Actinomycetota; class Coriobacteriia; order Eggerthellales; family Eggerthellaceae; genus Gordonibacter; species Gordonibacter urolithinfaciens. The sequence goes on along the minus strand of NZ_LT900217.1, from coordinate 3,279,023 downwards.
CAGGTCGCGCGCCTCCACCGTCTGGCCGTAGACGACGTCGGCCTTGCGCACATCGGCGAGCGCCGGTGCGGGCGCGGCAACGCCCCAGGCAAGCGTGAAGGCGAGCGCGCAAGCCACCAGGCCCGCGCGCCGTGCCTTCACGGTCTGCTTTATCGTGTTAGTCCAGGTCATAGATGTCTTCGGGTCGTACCGGCTCGAAACCGGCAGCTTTCAGCTTCTCCTCGATCCCACTATCGCCGTCCACCTTGAGCACGTCAATGGCAACGTTCTCGTTCACGGAAAAACAATAGCCGTACTCTATGTTGGCTTCCTGCTCGTCCATGAAGGAAAGCAGCTTGGCCAGGCCGCCCGGCACGTTGGGCACGCGCACGCCCAGCACGGGGGTCACGGCCGCACGGTAGCCGGCGGCCTTGAGCGCGCCGGACGCCGCCTCGGGCGTGTCGCACAGCAGGCGCACGACGCCGAAGTCGGCCGTGTCGGCCAGGTTCAGCGCATGCAGGTTGATGCCCGCGTCGGCGAGGGTCTGGCAGGCGGCGGCCAGGCGCCCCTTCTCGTTCTCCAGGAACACGGTCAGCTGGTCGATCATGGCTTACTTCCCTTCCCTCTGGTCGATGACGCGCTTCGCTTTGCCCTCGCTGCGGGCAATGGTCTTCGGCTCGACGATCTTGACCTCCACCGACACCTGCAGGTTGCTCTTCAGCTCCGCGCCCAGGCGACGCTTCAGGTCCTCGATCTTGCGCACCTCGTCGATCGGGAAGTCGGGCACCGTCTCCACCTGCAGCTCCACGTGATCGAGCGGGCCGCGCGTGGTGAGGATGATCTGATAGTGCGTGGCGATCTCCGGGAAGCCGGTGATGACCTGCTCGATCTGCGAGGGGAACACGTTCACGCCGCGGATGATGAGCATGTCGTCGGTGCGGCCGCGCAGCTGGTCGATCTTGCGGTGCGTGCGCCCGCATGCGCACGGCTCGGAGATGATGCGCGTGACGTCGCGCGTGCGGTAGCGCACGAGCGGGCAGCACTCGCGGGTGAGCGTGGTGATGACGAGCTCGCCCCACTCGCCGTCGGGCACGGGCTTGAGCGTCTCGGGGTTCAGGATCTCGCAGTAGAAGTGGTCCTCGGCCACGTGCAGGCCGGCGCGTTCCGCGCACTCCATGGCCACGCCCGGGCCCATGATCTCGGACAAGCCGTACACGTCGCAGTACTGGATGCCCAGCTTGGAGGCTATCTCCTCGCGCATGTTGTCCGACGCCGGCTCGGCGCCGAAGATGCCGCCCGAGATCTTGAACTCGGTGGCCGGGTCGTAGCCCATCTCGATGGCGGTGTCCGCGATGAGGAGCGCGTACGAGGGCGTGCAGGCCAGGATGTCCGTGCCGCAGTCCTTCATCATCTGCACCTGCCGGCGCGTGTTGCCCGACGACGTGGGGATGACCGAGCAGCCCATGGCCTCGCCGCCGGCGTGCGCGCCCAGACCGCCCGTGAACAGGCCGTAGCCGTAGGATACCTGGATGGTGGAGTTCTCGTCGCCGCCCACCATGGCGATGCCGCGGGCGAAGCAGTCGCCCCAGTTCTTGAGGTCCGACGCCGTGTGGCCCACCACCGTGGCCTGGCCCGTCGTGCCGGAGGAGGCGTGGATGCGCGCCACGTCCTTCTGCGGCACGGCGAACAGCCCGAACGGGTAGGCGTCGCGCATGTCCTGCTTCACGACGAACGGGAGGCGCTCCAAGTCCTCGAGGGTCTGGAGGTCGTCGGGGACGACGCCCGCCTCATTGAAGGACTGCTGGTAGAACGCCACGTTGTCGTAGGCGTGGCGGACGCTTTGCTTCATGCGCTCGAGCTGGAGCTCGCGCAGCTGCTCGCGCGGCATGGTTTCGATGTCTGGCTGGTAGTACACGGGTCGGTCACCTTTCCTCGTTCTGCTTCTTCGCGGCGTCGTCCCCGGCGGCCGCGCCGTCCGTCTTCTCCTGGGTCTCGGGGCCCGCGACCACGACCTCGGTGATGGGATCGTACGTCGAGTAGAACGGGTCCTCGTGCAGGATGCTTCCGTCGGAGGAAGTCACCGTGCGGATCACCGTGATCTTCCTGCCATCGGTGCCCGCGGTCTTGACGTAGCTCGTGCCCGGCGCCATGGAGTCGTCGCGCTCGGTCTTGGTCTTGTGCTTCTCCCCCTCGGTCCACTCCCCCACGTCGGTGCTCACGTGGTAGCCCGGATCGACTCCGTACAGTGTAACGGTTACGGACGTGTCGGTGTAGCTGGTGCGCATCAAAACATCGGAAGCGCCGTCGTTCTTCCACACGAGGTCGAGCTCGTCCCAGCTGACCGCCGCGTCGCGGCCGGCGGGGTAGCTGGCGATGTAGAGCGAGTGGTTGTGGCGCGTGGGAACGGGGTAGCCGGCGTCGTACACCGCGTTGAACACGGTGGTGGCCACCTGGCAGATGCCGCCGCCCACGGCGTCGTCGTACTCCCCGTCGATGATGGCGCCTGCGCCCAGGAAGCCGCGCTCGGCGTTGCACTCGCCCGACGTGCCGTTGAACGACCAGGTGCCGCCTGCCGGGGCCACGGAGTTGTTCAGCAGGTCGGATACGAGGCGGATGTTGTGGTTGCGGTTCTCGGTGCCCGCGCCGCTCGTGAACTCGGTCGTGTACGAGGATATCTCGGCCACGAGCCCGAGCGAGACGGCCTCGTCGAACGTGGACGTCTCGGGGGCGGTGCCGCTGCCCACCGCCACCTCGACGGGCTGCCCGGGGCCGGGCCGGTGCGCGCTCGCGGAGCCGCCGTCGCCCCCCGCGCCGTCGCCGGCCCCGAACAGCGCCGCGTCGAGCGCCCGCGCCGTCTCGGCCGCGAGCGGCACCTCGCCCGCGCCGTCCGTGCGCACGCGCACCTCGTCGTCTGCGCGCTCGAACGTCACGTGCACGGGGTCGCCCGTGCGCGTCTGCTGCACGTGGGCGAGGATGGCGGGCTTCGCCTTCGCCTCGTCCAGCGACGGTGCGAGAACCCAGCCGCCGTCGTGCTCAACAGGCGTGGCGACCACCCATTCTCCCAGGTCGGCAGCAGTCGCCTCCCAAGAGGTGCCCGCCCAGGTGAAGCGCGCGCCGTCGGCGATGGCGGCGTTAACGGCATCGCAGGCCGCCTGGGCCTCGTTGCGGTCGATGCGCAGGGGCGCGTATTCCGCGCGCGCCACGAAGGAGCCCCTGCCGTCCGGGCTCGTAAGGTAGGCCCGGTCGAGCTCGCGGGCGAACGCCGCGCGGTCGACCATGGAGCCGTCGTGCCCCTCCGTGACGCGCGCCTGCCCCGCGTCCACGGCCAAACCGAAGTCCACGCGCGGGCTGCCGATGGTCGCGTCTATGTCGGCGGCCAGCTCCTCCAGCGCGCCCGCATCGTAGTCGGCCCGCACCTCGACGGTCCATCCGCCGAAGAGCGCCGCGAGGCGCGCGCCCAGCCCGCCCTCCTCGCGCCCCACCGCGAGCGCCTCCTCCACCAGCTGCTCGGCGGGCAGCACGGCTCCGAGCGCGGTTGCGTCGGCCGTCCACAGCTGCTTGGCCGCCCGCGCCTCCTCCACGGAGCGCTGTTCGGCCAGGGCCTCGTCCTCGGCCTGGGCCGCCGCGTCGGCGACCCGCGCTGCGGCGTCGTCGCTCGCGAAGACGGTGGCGGAGCCCGCCGCGAGGCGCGCGGCGTAGGCCTGCTCCACCAGCGCGCGCATCTCCTCGGCATCCTTGCCGGACACGTCCACCTCCCCGATGCTCACGCCGGCGTAGGCCTTTCCCCAGTTCAGCCCAAAGTCAACCGCGCCGCCTGCCACGAGCGCCGCTGCCAGCACCGTCACGGCCAGCGCCACGCGGCTGCGACGCACCAGCGAGCCGAGGGAGCGCGCGGCCCAGCTTGCCCCGCGCCCGGCGAGCGCGAGCACGGACAACAGCGCCCGCCCCGTGAATCCGAGCGCGCGGCGGACGGGGCCTCCTGCAGGCGGCTTGCCCGGGGCGCCCTTCGTCCAGAGCAAGGGGGCGTTGTAAGAGGGGGAAGCCTGCCCGCGCGCAGGGGATGCGCCGCCCTTGCGGGTCGCCGCGGCATGGGATGCGCGGGCAGAGGGCCTTCCCGCCTTGGGCGATGCGGGCGAAGAAGCGCGCCCGGCTCCGGCGGCAGGGCCCTTTGCGGCGCGGGACGCGGGACGCAAAGGGCCCTGCCGCGAGGCCGGCTGCGGATCCGTGCGCTGGCGCCTCGGCGCGCCGCCCGTGCCCGGCGTCCTTCCCGCCATCGGCTACCGTCGCTCCGGCTGGGCGGATGCGGCTTCGCGCTTGGCGGCGCGCACCTTCGCGAGCGCGGAAAGGGCGTAGTAGACCGTGGTGAGGAGCGCGAGCACGAGCCCCGCGTACACGAACCAGATGCCCCACGAGTACGGGCCCGCCGCGAGGCCCGGCAGCCAGGCGGCGTCCACCACGCCGAGGCCGTTTAGCAGCGGCCAGTTCAGCAGCAGGCCGGCGAAGCCCACGAACAGGAGCGTGGTGGCCACCTTGCCCGCGTAGACCACCGCCACGCGAACGCGGTAGCGCTTGAGCAGCACCGCGCCGCCCACGAGCAGGGCCAGGTCGCGTATCAGCACCACGAGGATGATCCACAACGGCAGCCGTCCCACCAGGAACAGGCCGGCCACGCCCGCTATCATGAGGATGCGGTCGACGGCCGGGTCCAGAAGCTGCCCGAGCCTCGACACGGCGTGCGTGCGCCGGGCGATCTGCCCGTCGACCCAATCCGTGCCCGCGGCCAGCGCGAACAGGAACGTGGCCATAAGGTCGTAGCCGTTGAACAGCAGCACGAGGAATATGGGCACGAGGCACAGCCGGATGAGCGATATTATGTTCGGCACGGTGAAGATGCGGTCGCTCGCCTCTTCCCTGCCCTTCCGACCTCCGGTCTCACGCGCTTCTTTGCCTGCCATCGTCCTCTTCTCCCGCCGCCTGCCAATGGGCCGTCCGCCCTGCGCGGTGCCGCCGGCCAAGAGGTCGCAGCAGCCTCCCCACGCAAAGACCGGGCTCGAAGCCCGGTCCCTTGCCTATCGGCGTTTATTCTAGCAGTTTTGCACGCGCCCGCCGGCGCGCCCACGCATCCTTCGCAGTTTTTTAAGACTGCCCCGCAGCCGCCTTCGCGTGCTCGGGCACCTCGAACACGTCGGAGCGCTTCTCGGTGGCGGGAGGCGTGTAGGTGGGCTCCATGGCCAGGCACTGCTTCGGGCACTCGCGCACGCACGTGCCGCACTGCACGCAGCGGAAGCGGTTGATGGACCACGTGCGGGCCGGCTTGTCCACCGTGATGGCGTCGCAGGGGCAGCGCTTCATGCAGATGCCGCACAGGATGCACGCGTCCACGTTGTTGGTCACGTGGCCCTTGAGGCCCGGCGGAGGCGTCTTCTGCTCGGCAGGGTACTGGATGGTCTCCGGCTTGCCGAACAGCGACTTCAGCGTCATCTTTCCCAGTTTGAACGATCCCATTCCCGCCTACCTTTCCGTGCAGCTGATGCAGGGGTCGATGGTCAGCACGATCATGTTGACGTCGGCCAGGTCGCATCCGGCCAGCGCCGTGGCCATGCCGGCCAGGTTCTGCGACGTGGGCGTGCGCATGCGCATGCGCTCCAGGTACTTCGACCCGTTGCCGCGCGCGTAGTAGTAGCACTCGCCGCGCGGCTGCTCCACCAGGTTGGCCGCCTCGGCCCCCGGCGCGGGCGAGCCCTTCACGTCCACCGCGATGTCGCCGGCGGGGATCTTCGCGATCATCTCCTCGATGATGTCGATGGACTGCAGCACCTCCAGCGCGCGCACCTTCACGCGGGCGTAGCAGTCGCCCTGGGTGTCGAGCACGGGCTGGAAGTCGGCGAGCTTGCCGTAGCCGCCGTTGCCCAGGCAGCGCACGTCGTTGTTCACGTTGGACGCGCGGGCGAAGGGGCCCACCATGCTCAGGGAGAACGCGTCTTCCGGGCTGATGTAGCCGATGCCCACGGTGCGGTTCTTGACCGAGGTGTCCTTGAGGAACGCGTTGCACAGCTGGCGGTAGTCGTCCTTTATGCCGTCCAGCACGCGCTTCATCTCGGCGAGCATGCCCTCGTCGATGTCGCGCACGACGCCGCCCACCTTCACCACCGAGAAGATGACGCGCCCGCCGGTGGTCTTCTCGAAGATGTCGAGCACCCGCTCGCGCAGGCGCCAGCAGTGCATGAACAGGCTCTCGTAGCCGAACGCGTCGGCGGCCAGGCCCATCCACAGCACGTGGGAGTGGACACGGGACAGCTCGTGCCAGATGACGCGCAGGTACTCGGCGCGCTCGGGGATCTCCACGCCCATGAGCTTCTCCACCGTCTCGGCGTAGCCCATGGAGTGGCCGAAGGCGCAGATGCCGCAGATGCGCTCGGCCACGTAGATGAACTGGTTGTAGTCGCGCGTCTCGACGAGCTTCTCGAGCCCGCGGTGGATGAAGCCGATCTGCGGCACGGCCTCGATGACGGTCTCGTCCTCCACCACCAGGTCGAGGTGCAGGGGCTCGGGCAGCACCGGGTGCTGCGGGCCGAACGGGATGACGGTCGCCTTCCCCATGCTACTCACCTTCCTTCCCGGCCTCGGCGGCCGCCTTCTTGGCCTTCGCGGCGATGGCCGCGCGCACGCGGGCGACCTTCTCGGGGTCCATGCCGGCCAGCTTCGTCTCCAGATCGTCGTCCTCGGGCGGCGCGATGTAGCCGCGCTCGCCGGGGGCGGGGGCGGCGTCGGGGTGCGTCTCCACGTAGGCGGCGTTCGCCGCGGCCGCCTTGGCGGCCTTCTCCTTCGCAGCCTTGGCGGCGGCCACCTTCTTGGCCTTCTCGCGCGCGGCCTTCTGCTCCGGCGATATGATGGTCATGGGCTCTTTCTGCGCCAGCGCGTAGAAGTTGCCGCCGAAGTCGATGGCGATGCCCTGCACGTCCACGCCGAACAGGTCGTGCGTCTCGTTCTCGAACACGAACGCCTCGAGGAACCGGTCGGTGATGCTGGGCACCGTCGTGCCCTTCTGGACGCCCTTGATCTCGTGGTTCTCCAGCAGGTTGTCCTTCATGAACGAGTAGACCAGGTCGATGCCGTCCTCGGTGTTCACGGCGAGCAGCTGCACGAACCGCCAGCCGCCGTCCTTCTTGGCGGCCGCCAGTGCCGGCAGCTCCTCGACGGTCAGCGGGACGAACGTCGTCTCAAGCGCCATGTCACGCTCCCTTCTTCTGAGCCTGCAGGGCCTTCGATTTCTCTTCCAGTATGCCAAGGCCCTGCACGACCGCGTCGATGATGGCCTCGGGGCGCACGGCGCAGCCGGGCGCGTACACGTCAACGGGTATGGCCTGGTCCACGCCGCCTATCACGTTGTAGCAGTCGTGGAAGATGCCGGCCGAGCACGCGCAGATGCCGCACGCGATGACGACCTTGGGCTCGACCATCTGGTTGTAGATCTCCTGCACCACCTTGATGTTGCGCTCGTTCACGCTGCCGGTGACCAGGAAGATGTCGGCGTGCTTGGGGTTGCCCGTGTTGATGATGCCGAAGCGCTCCACGTCGTAGCCGGGGCACAGCGCCGCCAGCACCTCGATGTCGCAGCCGTTGCAGCTCGAGCCGTCGTAGTGGATGACCCACGGTGATTTCGTTGCGAACGTCATTGGTTCCGCGCCTCCTTACAGGTACGCCAGGACGGCGATGTTGACGAAGCCCGCCACGAACGCCACGGCCCAGGCCGACGAGAGCATGGCCTGCCATTTCACGCGGGCGAAGTTGTTGTCGATCCAGATCTCCAGGAAGTACACGAGCACGACCACGGCGATGGCCAGCACGATGGAGAGCGGGTTGCCCCACACGAAGAACAGGCCGACCCAACCCAGGAACAGCACGTTCTCGCACCAGTGCATGATCTCCACCTTCGCGAGCGTCTTGCCGCTCATCTCGGTGGTGATGCCCTTGACGAGCTCCTGGTGGGCGTGGTGGGAGTACGAAAGGTCGAACGGCGACTTGCGCAGCTTGATGGTGAGCACGAACAGCAGGCCCAGGAACACGAGCCAGATGCTCGTGACCACGGGCGCGTCGAGGGCGAAGACGCCCGCCGAGTCGAACGTGCCGGCAGCCATGTAGAACGCCACGGCCATGAACAGCACCATGGGTTCGTAGGACATGACCTGCAGCGTCTCGCGGTTCGCGCCGAGCTCCGCGTAGGGGCTGCGCGTGGAGTACGCGGCGATGATGAAGAACAGGCCCGCGAGCGTGATGACGAACACGCTCATGAGCAGGTTGCCGCCCGAGTAGAAGATGCCTCCAGCCAGCAGCGTGAACACGAGCGCGCACGTGATGTAGGTTCCCTCGCTGGAGTTGACGGAGACGTTGTCCTTCTCGATGAGCTTGCGCACATCGTAGTACGGCTGCAGCAGCGGCGGGCCCACGCGGCCCTGCATGCGCGCCGTGATCTTGCGGTCGAGGCCGGCCAGGAGGCAGCCCAGCACCGGTGCCGCGATGGCGAAGGCGAGGGTGCCGATGAGAGCGAAGAGCAGGGACATTTCAGATCACACCCTTTCCTAGAACAGGCCCGGCAGCGTGACAGCCGAGAAACCGAACGCGACGATGATGACGAGGGCGCAGGCCACCGTGCCCACGGGGTTGATGCGCTTCTCCCCGAAGATGCCGTCCAGGTACATGTTGCGGGACGTGGCGGCCGACTCGCCCGACAGCGAGTTGCGGTAGACGCGCGCCTCGTTGTCGGCGCTCACGCCGGCGAGGTACACCTCGGCCTTCTTGGCCTTGCCGCGCCCGAGTCCCGCGAACAGCACGATGGCGATAAGCGCTGCGGCGATGGAGGCGATCCACAGGTTCGTGGAGGCGATGTCCTGGCCGAGCACGCCGAACACGCTGTACACGTAGGGCTCGACGACAAGCTGCGAGATGATGGGCAGGCACACGCAGCCCACGACCACGAGCACGGCCATGATGACGATGGCGGTCCACTCGCTCTTGTGCACGGTCACCTCCACGTTCTCGGGCCGGCCGGCGATGCCGGAGAGCTTGCCCAGCCACTTGGCCCAGAACATGAACGTGGCGGCCGAGCCGAAGGCCAGGAGCAGGATGAGGGCGACCTGGCCCGTGTCCACGAACGAAACGAGCGTGGCCCACTTCGCCACCAGCATGCCGAACGGTGCGATGAACATGCACATGATACCCAGCATCATGAAGCGTGCAAGCCGCGGCATGCGATCGAACAGAAGGTCCATATCCTCGATATCGCGGCTGCCGATGTGGTGCTCGGCCGTGCCGACGCACAGGAACAGCAGCGACTTCGCGATGGCATGGAACAGGATGAGGAACGCGGCGGCCCAGACGGCCTCCGGGGTTCCGACGCCCGCGCAGGCCGTGATGAGGCCGAGGTTCGCGATCGTGGAGTACGCGAGCACGCGCTTGGCGTTGCTCTGCGAGATGGCCATGAACGAGCACAGCGCGAACGTGATGCCGCCCACGAGCACGACCATCACCGACGGCACGGGGCACACCAGGAACACGGGCGCCAGCTTCACCAGCAGGAACACGCCGGCCTTGACCATGGTGGACGAGTGGAGCAGCGCCGAGGTGGGCGTGGGCGCCACCATGGCGCCGAGCAGCCACGTGTGGAACGGCATCTGCGCGGCCTTCGTGAGGCCCGCGAACGCCAGCGCGCACACCGGCAGCACCACGAGCGCCGGGTTCTGGACGCCGATCTGCAGGAACTCGAGGAACGACAGCGTGCCCAGCTGGATGGCGCTCAGGTAGAGCGCCGCCAGGAAGCCGAGGCCGCCCAGCAGGTTCATGATGATCTGGCGGAAGGCGTTCTTGATGGCCTCCTCGGTGCGCGTGTAGGCGATGAGGAGGAACGAGCAGACCGTCGTGACCTCCCAGCCCGTGAACATCCACACCATGTTGTTCGAGAACACGATCAGGAACATGGCGGACAGGAACACGAACATGAGCGCGAAGAACACGGGGCGGCGGTCCTTGGCCCCCTCCGGCTCGTGGGCCTGGAAGTCCTCCATGTAGCCGAGCGCGTACACGCAGATGCCGGAGCCGATGACGCCGATGATGAACGCCATGAGCAGCGACAGCGAGTCGAGGTACAGCGCCTCGGTCACGTCGATGGAGTGGGCGAAGCCGAACTCGAACACGAGCGAGCCCACCACCTGGATCACGGCGAGCACGCAGGCGAGCACGTTCTTGTAGCGGATGCCGTAATACAGGATAGCAGCCGCCACGAGCACGCTCACCGCCGTGCTGGCGTAGTCGATGAGGGGCGATTCGAAGTCGAACGTTACCCAGGGAGCCCCCAGGTAGGTGGCCACCAACCAGATGGAGGCCAGGCCGATGACGAGCGCCGAGGCGCCCACAATCGCGCTTCTCGCCCGGTTGTTGCGCACGACCAAAAGCACGGCGGCAACGACCAGCGGGAAAAGGATTAAGAACCCGAGCAGAGCCACGTCGTATCCCTTCACTTGTGTCGGTTGATGGAAAGCTTGCAGAATGCGGCAGGGAAACCTGAACCCCCGTGCAAGCGATGACCGAACTTTAGCAAACCTGGGCATCCCCGGCCCCAGCGCTTCCCCATCGGAGCGTATTATCCGGCGAAAGGAGAGCGCCACGGTTGTATTATGGATGCATTGGGTATTCGTATCGCCGGGCAGTGGCAGGTTTGCCGTCGCGAGCGGTTTTTAACGGCGGTAACGGCTTTTCAACAGGCCGTATACCGCAGGGCGGCGCAATGCGCGCGCCCGCCCTCCCCGGCACGCAGAAACGCCCCGCATGGCATGCGGGGCGCGCTTTCGGGCATGCTTTCGGCCGGACCCTACCTCATCTTGACGACCGGTTTGATGGTCTTGCCGGTTCGGGAATCCTCGAACGCCTGGTTGATGTTCTCGAAGTCATAGAACTCCACCAGCTTGTCGAAGGGGAAGCGGCCCTGGCGGTAGTACTCTACCAGCTCGGGGATGAACAGCTGGGGCACGGTGTCGCCCTCTATGACGCCCGTCACCGTTTTCCCCTCGGCCATGACCTCGCCGAACATATCGACGGTCATCTCGGGCGTGATGCCCACGATGGCCACCGTGCCCAGCGGGCGCAGCGCCGCCAGGCTCTGGTGGACGACCGCGGGGACGCCGGTCGTCTCGACCGCGAAATGGGTACCCGACGAGCCTGTCGCCTTCCTGACCTCCTCCACCACGTCCACCTCGCTGCCGTTGAGCGCGTAGTCGGCGCCCAGCTCGCGCGCCAGCTCGAGGCGCCTCTCGTGCACGTCGACCGCGATGACGGTCCTGCATCCCGCGATCTTCGCCGCCATGACGGCGCTAAGCCCCACCGCGCCGCAACCGTACACGGCGATCGTGGAGCCGAACGAGGGCTTGAGGCGGACGAGCACCGTCCCGCTGCCCGTCTGGATGCCGCAACCCAGAGGGCCGAGCAGCTCCAGCTCCACGTTGTCGGGGACCTTCACCACGTTGCGCTCGTCGGCGACGGCGTAGGTGGCGAACGAGGACTGCCCGAAGAACGTGGCCACCGGCCTCCCGTCCTGCTCCAGGCGCTCGATGCCCTCGGAGCCGAAATTCAGGTCGTTCATCTTCTCGCACGTGGGGGGATGGGCGGACAGGCAGTTCTCGCAATGGCCGCACGAGGAGTACGAGAGCACCACGTGGTCTCCCGGCCCGACCGTCTTCACGTTCGCGCCCGCCCGCTCGACGATGCCGGCCCCCTCGTGCCCGAGGACGATCGGATAGGGCACGATGCCGTTGTCCCGGGCGACGGCATCCGTATGGCAGACGCCCGTCGCCACCACCCTCACCAGAACCTCGTTGGAGCGGGGTTCTGCCAGCTCGACTTCCCCGATCTCGAATTCCTCGCCCATGCCGTGGGTAACGGCGGCCTCGATCTTCATGGTGCGCTCCTCCTTCGTGCTCCTCGGTAGCCTTGCGCACCATGCTAGGCTCCGCGTCGAGCGCAGACGCGGCCGCACCGCCAACTGGCGGTATCGCCCATCCCTGCGGACGCGCGCGGCGGCGGGCGGCGAGGGAGCTGCGGCGGGCGGAGGCTCCCTTAGGAGGCTACGGGCGCTTCAAGGGCCTCGCGCGCCTCCAGCTTGCGCAGGCGGCGCCACTCCGCCGCCAGGAAGGCCACCACGAGCAGCGTGGACGTGATGTCCGAGATCGAGGGCGCGAAGAACAGGCTCTGCAGCGGCGTCCAGGGAAGCACGAGCGGCAGTACGTGGGGGCTCGCCAAGAGCAGCGGGATGAAGAACAGTATCTGGCGCGTGAGCGTGAGCAGCGTCGCCTTGAGCGCCTGCCCGGTGGCGTCGAAGTAGTTCGACCCGATGAGCGCCACGGGAAGGATGGGTATGAACACGAGGTAGGCGATGAGCGCCCACGCCGTGGCGTCCAGGTAGGCCTCCGGCAGGCTGAACAGGTGCGCGTACATATCGGGCAGGAAGAGCACGGTGAGCCACAGGGGCGTGGTGATGGCGATGCCCAGGAGGATGCCCTGCCCCAGCGTGCGCTTCATGCGCCCGAACTTCCGCGCGCCGTAGTTGTAGCCGATGATGGGCTGCGCGCCCATGGCGATGCCCATGGACGGCATGATGGTGAACATGCCCACGGCCGAGAGCACGCGCATGACCGCGAGCGCGCCGTCCGAGCCGAGGGGGTCGGAGGCGCCGTAGAACAGCAGCAGGTTGTTCATGATCATGTTCGACACCGCGAAGCCCAGCTCCATGACCGAGGGGGCCACGCCGAGCGCGCAGATGCGCAGCGCCACGCGCCACTTGATGCCGAGGGCCTCGCGGCGCAGCGGCATGGGCGAGCCCTTCTTCAGGAAGAACTGCATGACGAAGGCGGCCGAGAGCGCCCACGAGCATACGGTGGCGAGCCCCGCGCCCGTCATGCCGCCGTCGAGCACGATGATGAACAGGTAGCCGAGCACGATGTTCGCGCCCGTGCCCACGAGCATGGAGCCGAGCGCGCGGTTGGGGTGGCCCGCCGTGCGGATGAAGTTGTTCATGCCGAACGCCACGAACTGCAAGGGACAGCCCGCGATGATGACCGTCATGAAGGCGCGCGCGTGCGGCAGCACCGCGTCGTCGGCGCCCGAGGCGCGCAGGATGGGGTCGAGCGCCGCGAGGCCGACGATCCAGGCGACGACGCCCGCGCCCACGAGCAGCACGAAGCTGTTGCCCAGCACGCGCTCGGCCACGCGCTTCTTCCGCTCGCCCAGCTTGATGGCCGCGAGCGCGTTGCCGCCCACGCCCACGAGCATGGCCACGGCCACCATGAACGTCATGGCGGGGTTCGCCACCGTCGTGGCCGCCAGGCCGTTCTCCCCCACCGCGGCGCCCACGTACACGGCGTCGATGACGTTGTAGAGCGTCTGCACGAGCACGCCGAACACGGCCGGGATGGAGAATTCCAGCAGCAGCTTGAGCGTGCTGGCGGTGCCCATGCGGTCGATCTTCGCGTCGCCGGCGCGCTGCTGGTCCGTGCGCGCGACGGGCACGGCCACCTCGAGGTCGCCGGTGTCGAGCACCGGGCGGCGCTCGAACGGCTCCTGGGCGGCTATTTGGGCCGACAGCGACGTATCCTCGGCTTCGCCGCCGACGCGGGAGGCGCCCTCTCCCCCGCCTCGCGGCGTTCCCTTCTTCTCCTCCATCGTGCTACCCCGTTGCATGAACGCAGGCGACCTCGAGCCCTGCCCGCCTCGCGGACGGTGCGGTTTTCTCGATCGCGGAATTTCCCGGGTTGTCCCGGCAGACTGGACAGGCGGCGGAGCTTCCCTCTCGGGGCTCGACGCCGCGCCGGCTCGGGTCATCCCGAACAGAGGCCAGTATACGGGAGCCCGGAAGCGGCGGCAAGCCCGCCCGTGCGGGCAAATGCGGGCGCTTGCGAGGCCCTGCTTGCCAGCCGGCCGGTTGACGGGAACGCGACGGGCGCTCCCCCGGTTTTTCCGAAAATTCGCGCTATGCTGTCAGGAAAGCCGTCCCTGGATCGTATTGAAGGTGAAGCGACGTTGCTCGAACATCCCCGGCGGCAGCCGGGCAAGAGAGGGAAAAGCCACGGATGGGGACAAGAAGAGCAAGCGAGGTGGAGGCCGAGCGGCTGGTCGAGGCCTACGCGGACCTCATACTGCGGCTGAGCTACACCTACCTGAAGTCCACGCACGACGCGGAGGACGTCTGCCAGACGGTGCTGCTCAAGCTCATGGGGGCCCGCACGAGGTTCGAGGGACCCGAGCACGAGAAGGCCTGGGTCGTCCGCACGACGGCGAACGCCTGCAAGGACGCGCTGCGCAGCGGGTTCAGGAGGCACACGGTTGGGCTGGAGGCGGCGCCCGATGCCGCAGTCCCCGACGAGCCCGACAGCGGGGTCGTGGACGCCGTCATGGCGCTGCCGGCGAAGTACCGCGAGGCCATCTACCTCCATTATTACGAAGGGTACTCGATCCGGGAGATCTCGGAGCTCACCGGACGGAGCGAGTCGGCCGTCAGCGCCCATCTGAGCCGCGGCCGCGGCAAGCTCCGCACTATGTTGGAAGGAGCCTATTGTGGACAGGGAGTATAACGAGGCCATGGACGACCTGAGATTCTCGCCCGCCGCGAAGGAGCGCATGGCGGCGCGCCTGGCTGCGGCGCAGGAGCAGGCGCGGGCGGTGCGCCCGCAACCGGATGTGCACGCAGCGCGCGGCGGCAAGCGGCGCTGGCGCTTCGCGGCGGCAGCGGCGGCCACGGTGGTTCTGGCAGTAGGCCTGGCAGGGGGTGCGTACGCCTCCGGCGCGCTCATGGGCGTGGGCAACGTCATGGACGACCTGTTCGGCGGCCCACCCGCCCAGACCGAGGTCGTGGGCAAGATAGGGCGCCCCCTCGGCGCGAGCGCCACGTCGAACGGCGTCACCGTCACGGCCGAGGCCATCATCGGCGACCGGGCGAACTACACCATCGTGTTCAGCATCGCCAAGGACGACGGCACGCCGTTCGAGGGCGTCGAGGCCCTGGACAACGGTGCGCTGCCCCTCGGGTTCGGAGAGGCGGCCGGAGTCCACGTCGACGGGGTGACGACAAGCGGCGGAAGCAGCCACTTCTACGATGCCGACCCTTCCGACAACGTCATCCAGTACGTGGAGCAGATGTCCGTCACCTCGACCGGCGGCAGCATCATCGGGCATACGGCGCGCGCGAGCTTCCAGAACCTGTACCGGTACGGCGACGGCGGGCGCGAGGCCGTCGCCGAAGGCACCTGGGACATGAAGTTCGTCGTGGACTACGAGGACACCTCCGTCGACCTGCCGGCCGGGCAGCCGTTCGAGCTGAACGGCATGGGCGCCACGCTGGACAGCGCCAGCATCTCGCCGATCGCGCTCACGCTCGAGTACACGGCCGACGGCGCCATGGACTGGCTCGAGCAAGGATCCGGGCGCCTGTCCGAGCACAACGGCAGCGAGGTCGACCGCTTCCTCAACCCGTCCATCACGGTGAACATGAAGGACGGGACGGTTCTCGAAATCGATGCCTCGAAGCACAGCGGGGGAACCCGCGAGAACGGCAGCACGACCGCCTGCCATAAGAACATAGTGTTCGAAGAGTTCTTGAACACCGACGACGTGGCCTCCGTCACCATCGGCGGCACGGAGATAGCGCTGCCGTAGCCACTAAGCCGGAGGAGGCGCCGCAAGCCAAAGCAGCGGGGCCTCCTCCGGTTCGCCTAGGCGCTCTTCTTGGTGACGAAGTTGATGATGGCCAGCAGCACCACCGACCCGAGCAACGCCACCACGAACGACCATAGGTTGAACCCGGTGAAGCCCTCGGCCCCGAAGAAGCTCATGATGAACCCGCCGATGAGCGCGCCCACGATGCCCACGATGATGTTCTTCACCAAGCTGCCCTGCTCCTTCATGATCATGCCCGCGACCCAGCCGGCCAGGCCGCCGATGATGATCCACACGATAATGCTCATAGTTATGCTCCTTTCTGTGACCGACACCGTCCAGTGTAGGAGTTCGCGGGTCGGGCAGCCGATACTGGAAGCATCCCGTGCGCACGGCGTTTCCACGCTGTTTCGCGAAGATCCGCCCGCCGGCCGTCAGCGGCAGTCCAGGTACTCCAGGAAGCGTTGCGTGGCGAGCGAGGCCGCCTCGCGGCTGCGCAGGGCGAGTCCTATGGTGCGGTAGGCGGGCTCCTCCAACGGCCGCGCCGCGATGCGGTACGGCGCGCGCCGCAGGATGAGCCCAGGCAGGATGCTCACGCCCAGCCCGCATTCCACCATGGCCATGATGGCGTAGTCGTCCCAGGTGGTGAATCGCGTGCGCGGTGACAGGCCGTCGCGCTCGAACACCTCGGACACCACGGTGTTGTCGCCCTTCTCCAGCAGCAGGAACGGCTCCTCGCACAGCTCCGCCGCCGGCACGCGCTCCTGCTCGGCCAACGGGTGCCCCTCGGGGAGCACGGCCAGCAGCTCGTCGCGCTCGATGAACGCCGTCTCCAGGCCGCGGTGCGCAGGCAGGCGCAGGAAGCCGCAGTCCACGCGCCCCTCGAGCACCCACTCCTCGATCTCGCTGTAATCTCCCAGCAAAAGCTCGTAGTCGATGTTCGGGTAGTCCTCTTGGAACGCGCGGATGACGTTCGGCAGCCAATGGGTGGCCACGCTGGAGAACGTGCCGATGCGGATGAGGCCCGCCTGCAGCCCGTTCAGCTCGTCGACCTGGGCCTGCAGGCGCGCATGCTCCTCGCACACGCGTCGGATGCAGGGCAGGAGGCGCGTGCCCTCGGACGTGAGGCGCACGCCGGCCCGCCCGCGCTCGAGCAAGGCGACTTTCCACTCCCGCTCCAGGTCGGCCACCATGCGGCTCACGCCCGACTGGGAATACGACAGCGACTCGGCCGCCTTGGTGAAGCTTCCCAGCTCAACCGTCCTCACGAACGCCTGGTACTTCTGGATGCTCGCGTCCACCGCCGTCCTCTCTTTCCGCCTCCGTGGGCCATCGTTTCCCTTTTGCATGCGATTTTATCATGCTTATTATGATAAACATTCGCTTTTGTGCTGTTTGATTCTGTGACACACTGTCGCCCGGCAGTTTCTCGCACCTTATGCGGGTAGGCGGCGTGTCAAGGAAAGAAGGACGAAGGTGGCACGGGATTACGGGAAGTACGTAGGGGCTCTGCTCCTGTTCGGCAGCAACGGCATCGTGGCGAGCGGCATCGCCTTGCCCAGCTCCTCGGTCGTGCTGCTGCGCACGTTGCTGGGAAGCCTGCTGCTGGTCGTGCTGCTGCTTGCCGCGAAGCGCCGCGTCACGTTCCACCGGCACCTCGGCGACTTGGGCTGCCTTGCCGCATCCGGCGCCGCGCTGGGCGCCAGCTGGCTCTTCCTGTTCGAGGCGTATCGCCATCTGGGCGTGGGCACCGCCTCGCTCGTGTACTACTGCGGCCCCATCATCGTGGCCGCCCTGTCGCCGTGGCTGTTCGGCGAGCGGCTGACCCGTGCGAAGCTCGCCGGGTTCGGCCTCGTGCTGGTTGGCGTGCTGCTGGTGAACGGCCGCGCGCTCGGCGAGGGCGCATCGGGATGGGGGCTGTTCTGCGGCGGGATGTCGGCCGTCATGTACGCAGCGATGGTCGTGTTAGCGAAGAAGGTGCGCCACGTGGAGGGGCTGGAGAGCTCTGCCGTGCAGCTCGTGTCCAGCTTCGCGGCCGTTGCGCTGTTCGTCGGCGCAACCGGGGGGACCTCGCTGCAGATAGGCCCGGTCGACTGGGCGCCCCTCCTGGTGCTGGGCCTGGTGAACACCGGATTCGGCTGCTTCGTGTACTTCTCCGCCATGGGCAAGCTGCCGGCGCAGACGGTGTCGGTGTGCGGCTACCTGGAGCCGCTCGCGGCCGTCGTGCTGTCCGCGTTGCTCTTGGACGAGGCCTTCTCCCCTGCTCAGGCGATAGGCGTGGTGCTCGTCATAGGCGGCGCCGTGTACGCCGAGTGCGGCGCGAGGCTGCACCTGCCCCACGTCCGTCGCGCTCGCGGCGCGGAAGCGGCGCTGTAGGGCCAGGCGTTTCGGCTTCGCCCCAAGCGCCTGGCGTGAAGCCCGCGCAAGCACGAAAAAGCCGCCCGAAGGCGGCTTTCGAGTTTCTGGTCGGGTTGACAGGATTTGAACCTGCGACCCCTTGACCCCCAGTCAAGTGCGCTACCAAACTGCGCCACAACCCGTTATGCGTCTTGGGGTTTGCATCGTTTCCCCGTCAGACAGCTTGAACATATTACCGTTACTCGCCGGGTATTTCAAGATGGAATTTATCATCTTCCCCGAATCTTTTTCAATTGCAGGTGATCTTGGGTGCAACGCCCGCCGACGGGCCGATCGTGTGGATAGCGTGTGCAAGGGGCTTTCCGCCCAACCCCGACCGAAAAGCCCGCGGATGCGCGTACACTGGTTGACGCGGCATGTTGCCGCACGTTGTTGGCAGCGATTTGGTTTCGGCCGCGCTGCCCGTTAAGTGCCCTGCGGGGCAGAAAGCTAGGTTTGCATGTCTACTGGTACAGTCAAATGGTTCAACGCCGACAAAGGCTACGGTTTCATCTCTCAGGACGGCGGCGATGACCTGTTCGTCCACTTCAGCGAGATCCAGACCGACGGGTTCAAGACCCTCGAGGAGAACGCCCACGTCGAGTTCACCGTCGCGGTCGGCAACAACGGCAAGAGCCAGGCTACGATGGTGCACACCATCTAGTTCGCCGAACTTCCGAACTGCCCGGGGCCGCCTACCGGCCCCGATTCGAGAAAGCCCCTCCGCCCTTTCGGGCCGAGGGGCTTTCTTGCTTTTACAGGAAGGACCAGCTGAAAGATCAGGCTCGGCTTACGGCAGGAACGAGGCGGCCACGTCGAGGATGCGGTCGGCCAGCCGGTCCTTGGACATGAGGGGAAGGCCGTAAGTCTCCTCGGCGGTGACGAACCACACCTCGTTGTCGTCGGTGCCGAAGGCGCGGCCCCCTCCCACGACGTTTCCCACGACAAGATCGGCATGCTTGGAAGAGAGCTTCCGCTGGGCATTGGCCACCACGTCGTCCGTCTCGGCGGCGAAGCCCACCACCACCTGGCCGGGACGCTTGGCGGCGCCGAGCGTGGCCAGGATATCGGGGTTCTCCACGAGCTCGAGGGTATCGAGCCTCGCATCTCCTGCGCCCTTCTTCAACTTGTGCGCCGCAGCCTCGCGCGGCCGCATGTCGGCCACGGCAGCCGAGAACACGGCGATATCGGCTGCCGCAAACGCCCTTTGGGCCGCAGACAGCATCTCGCGCGCCGTCTCCACGTGCACCGTGCGCATGCCCTCGGGCTCCGGGAGCGCCACCGGGCCGGACACGAGCGTGACGTCGGCCCCGCGGGCCGCAGCCGCCCGTGCGATGGCGTAGCCGGTCTTGCCCGACGAGCGGTTCGTGAGGTAGCGCACCGGATCGATGGGCTCCACGGTGGGCCCAGCCGTGACCATGACGCGGCGCCCGGCCAGGTCGCGGCGCATATCCAGCTCCTCGAGCACGGCGGCCACGATGTCGGCCGGCTCGGCCAGACGGCCCCGTCCCACGTCGCCGCAGGCCAGATAGCCGTCGCCGGCCTCCACGATGCGCGCGCCGCGGATGTGAAGCTTGCCCAGGTTGTAGCGCGTCGCCGGGTTCTCGTACATGTTCACGTTCATGGCGGGCGCGACCACGAGCGGGCACGTGCAGGCGAGCGCCGTGGTGGTGAGCAGGTCGTCGGCCAAGCCGTTCGCTATCTTGGCAATGACGTTCGCCGTGCAGGGCGCGATGACGAAGCAGTCGGCCTCCTGCGCAAGCGACACGTGGTGTATGGGGTCTGACGGGTCGTCGAACAAGCCCACGGCCACCGGCTCGCGCGTGAGCGCACGGAACGTCGTGGGTCCCACGAACTCGGCGGCATGCTCGGTCATGACCACCTTCGCCCTCACGCCGGCCTTCTGCAGGAGGCGCACGATCTCGCAGGACTTGTAGGCCGCGATGCAGCCCGTCACGCCCACGAGCACCGTCTTCCGCGGCGCCGGAGCCGCGGCGCCTTCTTCCCTGGCCATCATCGGCCTCCTTCCACATGGGGGCGAAGCACGTCGGCGAGCACCCTCACGTGCGCGCGGCTGCGGTCGAGGCAGGGCACGTACGTGAAAGCGCCTTCGCGCGGCTCGCGGCCCGCCTTCCTGATCTGTTCGAAATAGAACGGCTTCAGCTCGTGCTCGATGTCGTAGAGCGTCTCGAGGCAGTCCACGGCGAAGTTCGGGCACACGAAGAACACGCGGCCCACGTCTGCCTCGGCCCAGCGCGCCAGGACGTCGCGCGTGAACGGCGAGAGCCATTCGCGCCCCTTGTCGAAACGGCACTGGTAGCCGATGGTCCACCGGTTGCGCTCGATGCCCAGCTCGCCCGCTATCTGGAGGCTCGAGGCACCCGACTGCAGCTCGTAGGTGTCGCCCGCCTCGATGTCGACGAGCGGGATGGAATGGTACGAGAACAGCACCTTGTCGTCAGAGTCGGGATCGAAGCCGGCGTGCCTGACCGAGGCGGCGATGGCGCGCACGTAGGTGGGGTCGTCGTGGTAGTTGTCCACGAAGTCGCAGGGCACGTCCCACCGCTCCTTGCGCAGCGCGCGGCCCACGCCGTCCGATACCGAGCCGGTGGTGGAGTGCGCGCTCTGCGGGTACAGCGGCAGCACGACGAGGCGCGTGCAGCCGGCCTCCTTCAGCTCGCGCACGGCGTCGCGCACGAACGGGGCGCTGTAGCTCATGGCGCAGCGCACGACGGCGTCGTGGCCCTCCTCGGCCAGCTGCGCGTCCAGGGCGCGGGCGAGCTTCATGTGGGCGACCGTGAAAGGAGACCCCTCCTCGGTCCAGATCCTCGCGTACTTCTCCGCCGAGGCGCGCCCGCGCTTGGGCAGGATGAACAGGTGGAGGACGAACCACCAGCCCACGCGGTTCATGGGGGCGATGCGCGGGTCCATGAGGAAGCGCGCGAGGTACTTGCGCACGGCGCGCGGTCGCGGCTCGTCCGGCGTGCCGGTGTTCACCAGGAGAATGCCGGTGCGGTCCCCTTCTTGCACGATGTCGATCCCCTTCCCGGCCTGCGCGCATCGCCGAGGCGAAACGGTGCCCGTCCAACTTGAGAAATCTGCTATAGTTTAGCCCTATCGGCCCCTCGAGGAACGGATGAATGGAGAAAGAACCGAAAAACCCGGGTTCGCCCGAATCGGAGGGCGATGCTCCGGCCCCTTCGGGGGCTGCGCCCGCGCGTGCGGGCGCCTCGGAGGGTGCGGACCTGCTGAGCGAGGTCAAGCAGGAGGTACGAGCCCAGGTGTTCCACAACACCGGCTACCTGCGGCTCGACTGGTTCAACCTGTTCTGGCTGTTCGTGGCGGGCTGCGTTATCGGACTCGCCGTGGAGACCGTGTTCCACGCCATCGTCTACGGCGGCCTCGAGAGCCGCGCGGGCTTGGTCTGGGGCCCCTTCTCGCCCATCTACGGCGTGGGCGCCGTGGTGCTGACGCTGTTCCTCAACCGCTTCTACCATTCGCACAACCTGGTCATATTCCTGGTTGCCATGGTGGTGGGCAGTGTGCTGGAGTACGTGACCAGTTGGGGCATGGAGTTCTTCTGGGGTGCTGTGGCCTGGGACTACTCGGGCACGTTCGGCTCCATCAACGGGCGCACGAACTTCGCGTTCGGCATGATGTGGGGCCTTTTGGGCCTTGTGTGGGTGCGCGTGGCGCTGCCTGCCGTCAAGCAGGCGTTCTCGCACGTGAACGCGCGAAACGCCGCCGTGCGCGCCGTGACGGCGCTCATGGCGGCCTTCCTGGCCGCGGACGTCGCGGTCACGGTGCTCGCCCTCGATCGGGAGGGGCAACGCGCCCAGGGCGTCCCCGCCACCACCTGGGAGCAGCGTTTCCTCGACGAGCACTTCCCCGACAGCTTCTTGCAGTCCAGGATGCAGAACATGAGCGTGTACGGGAAGGAATGAGACAAGGGGACGGGGTTAATGTCTCATTCTCGTGCGGTTGACGCGATCCTCAGGCTTTGCGGAATGAGACATTAACCCCGTCCCCTTGTCTCACCTTGTCTTACAGCCTCGGGTGCGGCGCGTCCCTCAACAGCTCGAAGACCTCCCTGCCGGCCTCGGTGCGGCCGCGGCTGCGGTCGGCCAGGGAATCGAGGGCGGCTTGCAGGTCGGCGGGCAGGTTGTCGGCGAACGAGAGCTCCTCCCCCGTGGCGGGATGGGTGAACGCCAGCTGGAACGAATGCAGGAACTGGCGCTCGAGCCCCAGGTCGGCAGTCGGATCCTTGGGGGCGCGGGAGCGGTAGACCGGCTCCCCTGCCAGCGGGTGCTTCGCGTACTCCATATGCACGCGGATCTGGTGCGTGCGGCCCGTGAACAGCTTGCAGTCGATGAGCGTGTAGCCGTCGTCGCGCGGCCCGTGCTCGAAGCGCTCCAGCACGCGGAACGTCGTCACCGCGTCGCGGGCCGAGGGCACGTCGCGCACGGCCATGCGCGTGCGCTCCTTCTCGGCGCGGGCGATGGGCGCGTCCACCATGCCGGTGTCGTGCGGGATGACGCCGTGGACGAGCGCCAGGTAGCGCCGGTCGACGGCGCGGGCGCGGATGTCCTCCATGAGCGCGTAGCCCGCCTCGTCGGTCTTGGCGGCCAGCATGAGGCCGCTCGTATCGCGGTCGAGGCGGTGCACGATGCCCAGGCGGTCGTCCTCGCCCTGCACGTTGCACAGGTTGGCGGCCCCGCAGTGGTGGACGAGCGCGTTCACCAGCGTGCCGTCGTAGTGGTCGACCGAGGGGTGGCACACGAGGCCCACCTGTTTCGACAGCACCAGGAGGTGCTCGTCTTCGAAGCGGATGTCCAGGTCGATGGGCTCCCCCTCCAGCGCGCGGGGGGCGGCCTCCTCGGGCGCCTCGTACACGACGGTGTCGCCGGCCGCCACGGCGTGCTTCTTGGCCACGTTCGCGCCGTTCACGAACACGGCGCCCTCCTCGATGGCGCGCGCGGCGGCGCTGCGGCTGGGGTACAGTCCGCGCTCGGCCATGAGCGCGTCCAGGCGAGCGCCGGCATCGGCCGCGCCCACGATGTGGCAGAGCGAGCGCGTCATCGCTCCCCCGGCCCTTCCCCGCCGTCCCCGGGCGCCTGCGGCCCCACGGAGCCCTCGGCCAGCGCCGCGGCCTCGCGGTCGGCGCGGCGGTACGCCAGGATCATCCCTGCCACGAACAGCACGAACCCGCATGTCACGCCTATGTCGGCCACGTTGAACACCGGGAAGTCTATGAACACGGGCTCGATGAAGTCCACCACGTAGCCCAGCGTGAAACGGTCGAACGCGTTGCCCAGCCCGCCCGCCACCACGAGCGCCACGCCCACGACCTCCAGCATCCCCGGACGGGGCGACAGGAAGAACAGGTACGCCACGAGCACGAGGCATACCGCGATGGACACCACGCCCAGCAAGAACGTCGAGTCGCCGAACATGCCCCACGCCGCACCCGTGTTGTGCACGAGGCGGAAGCGCACGAGCCCGAGGAAGGGGCCGCCGGCCACCTCGCCCACGGCGAAGGAGCCGTTGAAGTAGCCTTTCGTGAGCGTGTCGAGCGCGAGCCACGCCAGGGCCACCGCGCCGAACACGAGCGTGTCGCGCAGCCGTGCAGCCCGCCCGAGGGCGGCGTCCCCGCCCTCGGCGCTCACGCCCAACCCGCGCTTTTCCTCGCTCAAGCGTCCGACCCCGCTTCCTCGTAGCCGATGGCGTCGAGCACGTCGCCGCAGCGCTCGCACACATCCGGATGGCTCGGGTTGCCGCCGAGCGCGCGGTAGTTCCAGCAGCGCGGGCACTTCTCGGCGGTCGTCTTGCGCACCTCGGCCGAGAGTTCCTCGCCTTCGACGAACGACACGGACGCCACGATGAACAGCTCCTCGAACACGGCGGCGTCGTAGCGCTCCACGTGGTCGAGCACCGAGCGCGGGGCCGTCACGGTCACATCGGCCTCCTGGCTCTTGTTGACGACCTTCTGGCCGCGCGCGTCCTCGAGCGCCTTCGTCGCGATCTCGCGCACCCCGAGGATGATGCCGAAGTCCTCGGCGATGCGCTCGGCGTCCGCATCGTCCGGCAGCGAGGGCGCGAAGTCGGACTTCTCGGGCCAGCCGGCCAGCTGCACGTTTCCGGGACGTCCCTCGCGCGAGCGGATGGCCTCGGGATAGTGCTCCCACACCTCGTCAGTGGTGAACGACAGCACCGGCGCGAGGACGCGCACGAGCACCTCGACGATGTTCATGAGCACGGTCTGCGCGGCGCGGCGGCGCGGCGAGTCGGGCGCCTCGGAGTACACGCGGTCCTTCGTCGCGTCCATGTACACGGCCGAGAGGTCGCCCACGATGTAGTCGTACACCGCGCGGTACACCACATGGAACTTGTATTCGTCGTAGGCGCGCTCCACGTCGACGAGCAGGTGCCACAGGCGCACCATGGCCCACTGGTCGACGGGTTCAAGCGCATTCCAGTCGGTGACCGTATGCTTCAAGTCGTCGAAGTCGCTCAAGCTGCCCAGCAGGAAGCGCATCGTGTTGCGGATGCGGCGGTACGCCTCGCTCGTGCGCTCGAGGATCTCGTCGCCGATGTTCACGTCCTGGGAGTAATCGACGCTGGCCACCCACAGGCGCAGCACGTCGGCGCCGCTCTTCGCCATGACGTCCGCCGGGTCGACGCCGTTTCCGGCCGACTTCGACATCTTCTTGCCCTCGGCGTCCATCGTGAATCCGCAGTGCATGACGGACTTGTACGGCGGCACGCCGTAGGCGCCCATGCTGGTGAGCAGGGACGACTGGAACCAGCCGCGATGCTGGTCGGAGCCTTCGAGGTACATGTCGGCCGGGAAGCGCAGGCCCTCGGCCTCGCGGTGCTTCAGCACGGAGGTGTGCGACACGCCGCTCTCCCACCACACGTCGAGGATGTCCTTCTCGGGGACGAGCTCGGAGCAGCCGCAGGTCTCGCACTTCACGCCGCGCGGCAGGTAGTCGGACGGCTCGTGCGTGAACCACGCGTCGGCGCCCTCGCGGTAGAACAGGTCGATCACCGCGTCGAACGTCTCGGCGGTGGCCACCGTGTTGCCGCACTTGGCGCACTTGAACACGGGGATGGGCACGCCCCATGAGCGCTGGCGCGAGATGCACCAGTCGGGGCGGTCGGCCACCATGGACCCGATGCGGTTCTTCGCCCACGCGGGGATCCACTCCACCTTGTGGTCGATGGCGTCGAGGGCGTCCTCGCGCAGCGAGTTCTTGTCCATGGACACGAACCACTGGTCGGTGGCGCGGAAGATGACCGGCTCGTGGCAGCGCCAGCAGTGCGGGTAACTGTGCAGGATCTCCTTCTGGGCCACGAGCGTGCCGCGCTCGCGCAGCCACTCGATGATGGCCGGGTTCGCCTCGTCCACGTCGAGGCCCGCGAAGGGGCCCGCCTCGTCGGTGAGCACGCCGTTGTCGTCCACCGGCATGAGCAGCGGCACGTCGAACTCCAGCGCCACCAGGTAGTCGTCCTGGCCGTGGCCGGGGGCGGTGTGCACCGCGCCCGTGCCCGAGTCGAGCGTGACGTGGTCGCCGTAGATGACGGTGCCCTTGAGGTCCTGGCGGATGGGGCACGTGTAGGTCAGTCCCGTGAACTCGCGGCCCTTGAGCGCGACGGGCTCGCCGTCGGCGCCGCGCACGAGGTCGTAGGACTCCCAGCCCGCGATCTCGGCCACCTGCTCCACCAGCTCGCGCGCCATGATCATGTTGGAGCCGTCGGCGACCACCATGACGTAGTCGGCGTCGGGGGCCAGCGACACGGCCGTGTTCGCCGGCAGCGTCCAGGGCGTGGTGGTCCAGATGAGCACGAAGGCGTCGCCCACAGCACCCGCGGCCTCGAACATGCCGGGCATGAGGTCCATCTTGAACTTCACGAAGATGGACGGCGACGTCTCGTCGGAGTACTCGATCTCGGCCTCGGCGAGCGCGGTGTGGCAGCGCTTGCACCAGTGGATGGGCTTGCGGCCGCGGTACACCGAGCCGTCCAGGTACATCTTCTTGAACACCTCGACGTTGCCCGCCTCGTAGTTCGGAGTGAACGTGAGGTAGGGGTGCTCCCAGTCGCCGTTCACGCCGAGGCGCTTGAAGCCCTCGCGCTGCACGTCGACGTACTTCTCGGCCCACTCGCGGCACAGGCGGCGCAGCGTGGGCTGGTCGATCTTCGCCATCTTCTCGGGCCCGAGGGTCTTCTCCACCATGTGCTCGATGGGCTGGCCGTGGCAGTCCCAGCCCGGCACGTACGGCGTGAAGAAGCCGCGCTGCGCATGGGACTTGTTCACGAAGTCCTTGAGGATCTTGTTGAAGGCATGGCCGATGTGGATGGGGCCGTTGGCGTACGGGGGGCCGTCGTGCAGGATGAAGGGCTTGCCGTCCTTGTTCTTCTCCAGCACGCGCTCGTAGATGCGCTCTTCCTCCCACTTCGCGAGGCGCTTCGGCTCGTTCTCGGGCAGGTTCGCCCGCATCGCGAAGTCGGTCTTGGGCAGGTTCATCGTTTCCTTGTAACTGTTCGCCACGGGGTGCCGTACCTTTCCTTCAAGCATGCGCTGCGCGGGGCGGCGGCCGAGCCGCCGGGCCCCGCGGATTCAACATTCGATACAAACCGCTATAGTATAGGCGATTGCGCGCGGATTGCACGCGCGCCAAGGGCATATTCCCCTCGCCTTGGCCACATTTCAAAAATGCGACACAAGAAATTGCAGGGAAATAGGTATACTTTAGAAGGTAACCACGGCGCCCTTTCGCGGCGGCCCCGCACATCGGAGGAACGAAATGGATTTTGAGATCGTCACCGATTCAAGCAGCAACCTCGTCGAGGAGATGATCGACGACTTCGGCCTGCACGTCCTGCCCCTCACCTTCATGGTGGACGGCGAGGAGTACCAGAGCTACCTCAAGGGCCAGCACACCGACCTCAAGCAGTTCTACACCATGATGCGCGAGGGCAAGGTCATCACCACGTCGCTGCCGAACCTGGCCGAGTCCGAGGCGCTCATGCGCGGCCTCCTGGAGCAAGGGCGCGACATCCTGTACCTGGGTTTCTCGAGCGGCCTTTCCGGGACGTTCGAGGCCACCGAGCTCCTGATGCGCGACCTGGCGGCGGAGTTCCCGGAGCGCACGCTGTGCGCGGTGGACACGCTGGCGGCTTCCGGCGGCGAGGGCCTGCTCGTGTGGCATGCCGTGCAGCGCGCCCGCGCCGGCGCCTCCATCGGGGAGGTGCGCGACTGGGTGGAGGAGAACAAGCTGCACCTGGCCCACTGGTTCACCGTGGACGACCTCATGTTCCTGTTCCGCGGCGGGCGCGTGTCGAAGACGGCGGCCTGGGCGGGCACCATGCTCAACATCAAGCCGGTCATGCACGTGGACGACGAAGGGCATCTCATCCCGCTCGAGAAGGTGCGCGGCCGCAAGAAGTCGCTGAACGCGCTCGTGGACCACATGGAGAAGAGCGCCGTCCAGCCCATCGACCAGCAGATGGTGTTCATCACGCACGGCGACTGCCTGGAAGAGGCCGAGTACGTGGCCGACCAGGTGAAGGAGCGCTTCGGCGTGAAGGAAGTGGTCATCAACTACGTCGACCCCGTCATCGGCGCCCATTCCGGCCCGGGCACGATGGCCCTGTTCTTCCTGGCCGACAAGCGCTAGACGCTCTCCACCTGATTCAATCTGCCGGGAGGCCGGCTTCGCTTTGACGGAATCAACCTGCGACGCTTCTCTTACTTGTAATCCGCCGGGTTCTTGCTGGACGAGCCGGTGGTGTTCCCCTCGTTGCGCAGCTCGTGGCCGAAGCGGACGGCGGCCTCGCCGAAGCGGTCCTTCACGAGGTCGGTGGCCTCGATGAGGCCGCGGCGCTTGCGCTCGTCGCGCACGACGGGCTCCACGTCGTCGGCGGACGGCGCCGCCTCGGCCACGTCGAAGAGGCTCTCCTGCACGGCGCCCTCCTCCGCGAAGCCGCTCATGCCCACGCCGATGAGGCGCAGCGGCGTGCCGGGGCGCCACACCTCGTCGACCATGGCGTAGAGCAGCGGCGTGTAGGCCAGCTCGTCGTCGCTCGGCTGCGGCAGCTGGCGCTGCACCGAGCGCACGCTCAGGTCGTCGAACTTCACGCGCAGGGCGAGCGTGCGGCCGCGCAGGCCCTTGCGGCGAAGGCGGCGCCCCACCTTCGCGGCCATCGTGGCGATGGCGGCCTCCACGTCCTCTCGGCGGGTGAGGTCCGTCGCGAACGTCATCTCGTTGGAAACCGACTTCACGGCGTCGTCCTGCTCCACCGGCGCGTCGTCGCCGCCGTTCGCCCTCACGTGCATAACGCGCCCCAGCTTGCCGAACACGCGCTCGAGCATGCGCAGGTCGGCGTCGGCAAGCTGCCCGAGCGTGCGGATGCCGCGCGATCTCAGCTTCTCCTCGGCCGACGCGCCGATGCCGCTCATCGCTCGCACGGGCAACGGCGCCAAAAAGTCGCGCTCGCTGCCGGGGTAGACCACGGTGAGGCCGCGCGGCTTGTCCATGTCCGAGGCGATCTTCGCGATGGTCTTGGAGGTCCCCGCGCCGATGGAGCACGTCACCCCCAGCTCCTCCACGCGCCGCTGGATGCGCTGGGCCACGCGCACCGGGTGCTCGCGGTTCACCGCGGTAGGCGTGACGTCCAGGAACGCCTCGTCGATGCTCACCTGCTGCACGTGCGGCGTCTCGGAGCGCAGGATGGCCATGATGGCGTTGGACACCTCGCGGTAGCGGTCGAAGCGTCCGTGCGTCCAGACGGCGTCGGGGCACAGGCGGCGCGCCGTCGACGAGGGCATGGCGCTTCTCACCCCGTAGGGCCGCGCCTCGTAGGAGGCGGTGGACACCACGCCGTGCTTGTCCGCGTCGCCGCCCACGATGACGGGCTTGCCGCGCCAGGCGGGATGGTCCAGCTGCTCGACCGAGGCGAAGAACGCGTCCAGGTCTACCAGCAGGATGGCCGGCCCCTCCCACGGCTCGAGCGGCAGCGGGCGCGCCGGGGCTTCCCCCGCCCGCGGGCGGGAGGGGCGGTCGCCCGGTGCGGGCGCGGCGGTCTGCGGGAATTCTTCCTTCATTGCGCGAATTAGTCTACCATGCCGCACGCGGCCGTTGGGAACATGTGCTAGGATTATCATTCCCCCGCAACCTCCGCGCCCGATCGCGCGGGCGGGGAACTTGACATACACGGCCGCGCTCGAATCTGCCACCTGCTGAAACGTCCCCCAGATTCCCCTCAAGCCCGCAGCGGACCGTATCGGGAAGAGATGGGAAGGAGAGACGACATGTCGAACGGATGCGATGCGACGCCCGGCGTGCGAGCCGCGGTGACCGCCCTGCCCGAGCAGCTGCTCTCCCCTCCCTACGAGTTGCGCACCGAGATGAACTGGATAGACTTCTCGGGAACGGCCAACCCGCTGGGCACGCCCCCCTCGTTCATCCGCGCCATGCAGGCTGCCCTCGCAGCCGGCGAGTTGAACTACTCCCCCGACCGCGAGGCGCACACGCTGCGCAGCGTGCTGGCGCGCCAGCACGGCCTGCCCGTGGAGTCGTTCCTGGTGGGCTCGACCGTCGGCGACATGGTGCGCGCCGTCGCGCAGACCTACCAGCCCTGCACCGTGGGCGTGGCCGTGCCGGGCCCGGTGGAGTACGCGCTGGCGGCAGGCAACGCCGGGCATCGCGTGGTGGAGATCGCAAGCCCCGCCGGCTTCGTCATGCCCGACCCTGCCGCGGCCGCGCGCCACGGCGTGTCGTTCGACGCCGCGGTGCTGGCGAACCCCGGCTACCCCACGAGCCGTCTGCTGCCCCTGCCCACGTTGCTGGCCTACCTGGACGCATGCACCTGGGTCGTGGTGGACGAGCGCTCCATCGAGCTCACGCTCGGCGGCGAGAGCATGGTGGGCCTGGTGAAGGAGCACCGCAACCTCGTGGTGGTGCGCTCGCTCTGCGAGCCGTACGCCATGCCGGGCATCCCCATCAGCTACTGCGTGGCGCACCCCGACACCATCGCGCAGATCGCCCGCTTCTACGACAGCTCGGGGGTGCCCATGTTCGCCGAGGTGCTGGGCGAGCTGGCGCTGGCCGAGCGCGAGCACCTGGAACGCACGCGCGAGTTCCTGGATTCCGAGATCCCGTGGATGCAGTGCATGCTGAGCCTGGTGCCGGGCATCGACATCTTCCCCGCCGAGGCGAACTACGTCATGTGCGCCTTCGACCACGGCCCCGATTTGAACCTGGGCGTGGCGAGCACCGAGGAGCTGGCGGCGCGCCTGCAGCTGGCCGGTTTCCTCATCCGCAAGCTGCAGGGCACGCCGGGGCTCGCCAACGGCAAGTACTTCTGCGTGGCCGTGCGCACCCGCGAGGACAACGAGAAGCTCATCGCCGCCCTGCGCGAGATCATCACGGGGTGCTAGGAGAGGTTACTCCACGCCCGTTACCTCGTAGTCCTGCTCCTCCACGGCGGCCTTCAGGGTCGCATCGTCCACCTCGCGCGCGAGCCTCGCGACGGCGGTCTTCGCGTCGAGGTCCACGACGGCCTCTTTTACGCCGTCCACGGCCTCGAGGGCCTTCTTCACGCGCGCAACGCAGTGCTGGCACATCATGCCCTCGACATGCAGTACCTTTTCCATGACGATCTCCTTTCCCGCGGGCGCCGCGGCGCCCCCTTCGATTTCCTTACCACCGCTCTCCTCGCCCGCTGCGAGCGTCGACGGTCGAGCGGCGGGCGGCGCGGCCGCCGTGAACCGTGGCTGCCACCCGCGCAACCGCAGCGCGTTCGACACCACGCACACCGAGCTCAACGACATGGCAGCCGCGGCGATCATCGGGTTCAGGTTCACGCCCGCGAAGGCCAGCGCACCGGCCGCCACCGGGATGCACACGGCGTTGTAGACGAGCGCCCAGAACAGGTTCTGCTTGATGTTGCGCAGGGTGGCGCGCGACAGCTGGATGGCCGCCGGCACGTCCATGAGGTCGCTTCTCATGAGCACGACGTCGGCGCTCTCGATGGCAACGTCGGTGCCGGCGCCTATGGCGATGCCGATGTCGGCGCGGGCGAGCGCGGGCGCGTCGTTGATGCCGTCCCCCACCATGGCTACGCGTCCGCCCTGGGCCAGGCGGCGGATCTCGCGCTCCTTGCCCTCGGGCAGCACGCCGGCTATCACCTCGTCCGCGCCCACCTCGCGCTGGATGGCGGCGGCCGTGCGCTCGTTGTCGCCGGTGAGCATCACGGTGCGGATGCCCATGGCCGAAAGCTCGGCCACGGCGGCGCGGCTCGTGGGCTTCACCGTGTCGGCCACGGCGATCACGCCCAGCAGCCTGCCGTCCGCAGCGAAGAACAGCGGCGTCTTGCCGTCGTCGGCCAAGCGCCGCGCCCGCGCGCCCATCTCGCCTGCGTCCACGCCGCGCGCCTCCATCATGCGCAGGTTGCCGGCCAGCACGGCCGCGCCGTCCACGGTGGCGGAAAGGCCCTCGCCGGGCACCTGCATGAAGCCCTCGATGCGGGCGTCCGCCGCCGTCCCGCGTGCCTGCGCGAAGCCGCACACGGCGCGGGCGAGCGGGTGCTCGCTCAGATGCTCCACGGCCAGCGCCGTCGCCAGCAGGCGTCCCTCGGGCACGCCGGGCGCGGTTATCACGTCGGTCACGCTCGGGGCGCCCTCGGTCACGGTGCCGGTCTTGTCGAGCACGACGGTGCGCACGTCGTGGGCGCCCTCCAGCGCCTCGGCTGACTTCACCAGGATGCCGCTCTTCGCGCCGCGGCCGGTGCCCACCATGATGGCCGTGGGCGTGGCGAGCCCCAGCGCGCAGGGACACGATATCACGAGCACCGAGATGGCGTGCGACAGGGCTGTCTCCAACCCCGCTCCCAGCACCATCCATACGGCGAACGCGGCCAGCGCGATGACGATGACCACGGGCACGAACACGCCGCTGATGCGGTCGGCTATCTTCTCGATGGGCGCCTTGGAGCTGGTGGCCTCGTCCACGAGGCGGATGATGCCGGCGAGCGTGGTGTCGTCGCCCACGCGCGTGGCGCGCATGGTGAAGTAGCCCGTGCGGCTCACCGTGGCTCCCGTCACCGGGTCGCCGGGCGCCTTGTCGACTGGCACCGACTCGCCGGTGATGGCCGATTCGTCCACCGACGCCGCGCCGTCCACCACCACGCCGTCCACCGGCACGCCCTCGCCCGCGCGCACCGCCAGCACGTCGCCCTCGCGCACGTCGTCGGCCAGGATCTGCTCCTGGGTGCCGTCGGCGGAGACGCGCACGGCCGTCTTGGGCGCCAGGTCCATGAGCGTGGCGATGGCATCGGTCGTGCGGCCCTTCGCGCGCGCCTCGAAGTACTTGCCCAGCGTGATGAGCGTGAGGATCATGGCCGCGCTCTCGAAGTACAGGTCCATGCCGGCCGCATGCGCCCCGTGCACATCGCCCGCGCCGAGCGCGTAGGCAATGCGGTACAGCGCGTACACGCCGTACACCGTGGCCGCCGTGGAGCCGAGCGCGATGAGCGAGTCCATGTTGGGCGCGCCGCGGAAGAGCGTCTTGAAGCCCACGCGGAAGAACTTGAAGTTCACGAACACCACGGGCGCGAGCAGCAGAAGCTGAGTGAGGCCGAACGCCATGATGTTCCGCTCGCCCAGCAGGAACCCCGGCAGCGGCCAGCCGAACATATGGCCCATGGAGATATAGAACAGCGGGATGGTGAACGCGAACGACACGACGAGCCGCTGCCTTACCTGCTTGGCCTCCGCAGCCGCCGCGCCCATCGGCGAGGGGGCTCCCGCCTGGACGCCGCACGCAGGGCCCGCGCCCTTGGCCTGGCGCGGCAAGGCGCCGTAGCCGGCTTTCTCCACGGCCGCGACCACGGCCGAGAGCGTCTCGGGCGCGCCGTCGGAGTCCACCTCCATGCTGTTTTTCAGCAGGTTCACGGCAACGTCGGATACGCCGCCCACGGCGCGCACGGCCTTCTCCACGCGCGCCGAGCACGCCGCGCACGTCATGCCGGTCACGTCGAATGTCTGCTTCAAGGCTTCCGCCTCCTGTTCCGCGCGGCCCTTGCAGGCCGCGCCGTCTGCCTTCATCTCTCGCCGAACCGCGCATTGCGCGCCGGCCTTCCGGCGCAGGCCGCGCCGCGGCGCGGTCAGCGCGAGAACTTCCTCATGAGCTGCATGACCTCGTCGACTACCTCCACGTTGCCGCGCTGTATCTGCTCGACCACGCACGTCTCCAGGTGGTTCTGCAGAAGCCTGCTCGAAATGCTGCGCACGGCGCTCTCGGCCGCGGCCAGCTGCACGAGCACGTCGCCGCAGTAGCGGTTGTCGTCGAGCATGGCCTTCACCCCGCCCAGCTGCCCGATCACCCGGTTGAGGCGTTTTTGCAGGTCGGCCTGCAGCTCCTCGCTGCGGGGCGTGTCCTTGTGACGGCATGGGCAGGCCGTCCCGTCGCGTGAGCCGCTCTCCGCCGCCTTCGGTTTGCCGGCCGTCCCCGTATTTCCGTCCACCAACGGGCCGCCTTGCGCCATGGCTTGTCCTCTCTGCTTGCCAAATACCCCTTGTGGGTATCTCACGTGCGGTCAGTATATACCCCTTAGGGGTATTGTCAAGAGCCTGTCCCCCGACGGTTTGCCAACATCGCGCATGATTTCACGTCTCATTTGCCATGAGCCGGCCGCGCGAAGCTGCATGAATGATAGAATTGCCTGCTAAAAAACGATCGAGGAGGAACCCCATGACCACCGTCTCGTCCGTCAAAGACGTGAAGGACAGCAGGATAAGCGTGCAGGTTGCCGTGATCTCCATGCTGCTGGTGCCCGTGGCGGGCGTGAGCTGCCTGCTGTTCCCCTCCCTTGCCGAGGAGGCGCTTCCGTGGTACCTGGGCGTGCCGATGGTGGTCTCGGCCATCGGCAGCATCGTGGCCGTCGCACGCGAGCGCGACGCGGACGCGGGCCGCGAGAGCCTGGGCTCGGCCATCGTGCTGTGCGTCCTCGGCCTGGTCATCATCGTGCATGGGGCGAACTCCACCGTTTTTATCGGCATCGTATGGGGCCTCTTGGGCCTGCAGAAAGCCGCGCGCACGTTCGACGGCATCTTCTCCGACATCAGGCACAAGCGTCCCTTCGCCGTAGCGCTCGCGTTCTGCGTGCTGCAGTTCGTGCTGTCGGTGCTGCTCATACTGAACCCGTTTGCCAACATCGAGCACCATCTCATCGTGCTGGGCATCGAGCTCATCCTCTACCCCTTCAAGCTGCACCGCGAGCACGGCAAGCTGAAAGTCGAGGCCGAGGCGTAGCGAAGGGCGGGCAGAGACCCCGCCCTTCTCCTAACCCGCGTGGGTCGGATCGGCGGTTCCTAGAGCAGCTCGCCGCGCGTCGATATCGTGGCCACCGCGAAAGGCACGTCCTTTCCGCTGCGCGCGAGCGCCGTCCGGGCCGCCTGCTCGAGCCCGCCGCAGCAGGGAACCTCCATGCGCGCGACCGTGACCGAGGCCACGTCGTTGGAGGCGAATATCTCGGCCAGCTTGCCCGTGTAGTCGACCGCGTCGAGCTTGGGACAGCCGATGACCGTAGTCTTGCCGTCCATGAAACGGCGATGGAAGTCCGCATGGGCGAACGCCGTGCAGTCGGCTGCCACGAGCACGTGCGCGCCCGCGAAATACGGCGCCTGCGTGGGCACGAGCTTGATCTCCACCGGCCACTGCGCCAACCGTGACTTCGGCGGAGCGCCGAGGGCGTCGGCATCGGCGGAAGCGTCGGCCCCCGCCGACACGGCAGACGAATCCTCCGCCGCGAAGAACCTCGAGAGCGATCCCGGGCAGCCGCCCGCGTGCCGCGTCGCTGCGACAGGCTCGGGCGCCTCGCCCGCATGCTCCAGCGACGCGGCAGAGGCTCCTGGCGCCGCCCCCTTCGCCGCGAGCACCGCCTGCTCGTCGTAGGGTTCCGCCTCGCGCTGCACGAACGAGATGGCCCCGGCCGGGCATGCCGGCAGGCAGTCGCCCAGCCCGTCGCAGTAATCGTCGCGCAGGAGCCTCGCCTTGCCGCCCACCAGCCCTATCGCCCCCTCATGGCATGCGTCTACGCACAGCCCGCATCCGTTGCAGGCAACCTCGTCTATCTCCACGATCGTACGGATCATCTCCGCCTCCTCCGTTCTCCCTCGCTCGCGCCGAGCGCCCGATCTGCATCATGCGAACCGCCGTCAGCACCCGGACCTGTTCCCGTCGGAGCAAGCCTACCATCCCATCCTCCCCGCTTCCGTTGTATTTACAACATCCCCTACCACAACCGTTTTTTCGCGAACGAAAAAACGGTTGTGCAGCCCCTCCCGCGGTTTAGCGGCCCTGCAGCGCCGCGGCCCCTCAGCTCGGCAACTCGGCAGTTCCGCAGAACTCTCTCGGTTTCCGCATCTCCTCTTTTCTCTTTTCCATTCCCCTGCTCGCTTACTCCCTCGCAGGCACTTCCCCTGCGTTTCTGCAATAACACGACGCCCCAGTGATCTGGCTGTCCCCCTGCGCTCGCACCGTCGGGCCCCGTCATCCTAAATGTTTCACGTGAAACATTCGTTCGCTATCCCGGCGACCCGCGGCCCCTGCCATGAGCGGTGCCCCCTCTTTTTTCTTTTTTGCGCGTCTTTTCCGCAACCTTGCCTCTCGCCCTTCGGCTGCCGTTTTTCCAGCGCCCTTCCATATCTCCCTCCCCCCGACCCCTTCCGCCGTCTTCCGGACGATTCGTTTTTTCGCTGGCCGGGAGAAAGTCTGCCGAACCCCTTGACAGCTCCCTTCTGGTTCGTATACTTATGAACAGTTGATCATATGTTAAGAGGTTGAAATGGTATCTACGAGAAACGAAGAGCACGGAACGGTCGCACCGGCGGCCGAGCACGACCACCGGTGCGCGTGCGGCAGCGCGGAGCATCCCTCGCCCGACCAGCCGCCCGAATCGTTGCCCGACGAGGAACTGCTCTACGACCTGGCCGACCTGTTCAAGGTGTTCGGCGACACGACGCGCATCAAGATCCTCTACGCCCTCATGGGAACGGAGCGGTGCGTGGCCGACATCGCCGAGCTCGTCGGCGCCACGCAGAGCGCCGTGTCGCACCAGCTGCGCACGCTCAAGCAGGCCCGCCTCGTCAAGTTCCAGCGCGACGGCAAGAACGTCATCTACTCGCTGTCCGACGACCACGTGTACACCATGCTCGCCCAGGGCATGACCCACATCTGCGAATAGCGAACGACGAACAACCCGACGAACGCCCCTACCGAAAGGAACCCCCCATGCGCAAAGCATTCAAGCTCCAGGACCTCGACTGCGCGAACTGCGCGGCCAAGATGGAGAACGCCATCTCGAACATCGACGGCGTGAAAAGCGCCACGGTCAGCTTCATGACGCAGAAGCTCGTGTTGGAAGCCGACGACGACCGCTTCGAAGCGGTGCTCGACGAGGCCGAGCGCGCGTGCCGCAAGATCGAGCCGGATTGCGTCATCCTGCGCTAACCGCCCGCTGACAATTGAAGCGTCGCCCTGCAAGAACGCGAACGGATGTTTCACGTGAAACAGTCCGACGCTGCGGCGCGCCCTTTCCCGAACCATACGAAAAACAAGGTTGGAGATCATGAACAAGAAACAGAAACGCACGAGGAACCGCATCGTCCTCGCCATCGCGCTGTTCGTCGTCGTGTACGTCGTGGCGGAGCTGCTTCCGCTGTCGACGTGGCTCGGCAGCGAGACGACGGCGCTGTGGGTGGAGTTCGCGCTGTTCCTCGTCCCCTACCTCATCGCCGGCTACGACGTGCTGCTGCGCGCGGCGAAGAACATCGGCCACGGCCAGGTGTTCGACGAGAACTTCCTCATGAGCGTGGCCACCATCGGCGCTTTCGCGCTGGTGCTGTTCCCCGACAGCGACCCGCACATGGCCGAAGGCGCGGCCGTTATGCTGTTCTACCAGGTGGGCGAGCTGTTCCAAAGCTACGCCGTGGGCAAATCGCGCAAGTCCATCGCCGACATGATGGACATCGCG
This sequence comes from Gordonibacter urolithinfaciens, assembly GCF_900199375.1. Taxonomy (NCBI): domain Bacteria; kingdom Bacillati; phylum Actinomycetota; class Coriobacteriia; order Eggerthellales; family Eggerthellaceae; genus Gordonibacter; species Gordonibacter urolithinfaciens. Next base: position 3,241,913 of record NZ_LT900217.1, on the reverse strand, counting down.
CCCGACTTCGCCAACGTGGAGCGCGACGGGCGGCTCGTGCAGGTGGATCCCTACGAGGTGGCCGTGGGCGACGAGATCGTCGTCAAAGCCGGCGAGCGCGTCCCGCTCGACGGCGTGGTGACAAGCGGCACGTCGCAGCTCGACACCGCGGCCCTCACCGGCGAGTCGGTGCCGCGCGAGGTGCGCGAAGGCGACGAGATCATCTCGGGCTGCGTCAACATGACCGGCCTCATCACAGTGCGTGCGACCAAGCCCTTCGGCGAGTCCACCGTGAGTCGCATCCTCGAGCTCGTGGAGAACGCGGCCGAGAAGAAGGCCAAGACCGAGAACTTCATCACCCGCTTCGCGCGCTACTACACCCCGGCGGTCGTCGGCATCGCGGTGCTGCTGGCCGTCGTGCCGCCGCTCGTGCTGGGCCAGAACTGGTCCGACTGGGTGCAGCGCGGGCTGATCTTCCTCGTGGTGTCGTGCCCCTGCGCGCTCGTCATCAGCGTGCCCTTGTCGTTCTTCGGCGGCATCGGCGGCGCCTCGCGCCTCGGCATCCTCGTGAAGGGCAGCAACTACCTGGAGACGTTGAGCCATGCCGAGACGGTCGTGTTCGACAAGACCGGCACGCTCACCGACGGCTCGTTCAACGTGGTTGCCGTGCACCCCGCCTCCGGCATCGACCCCGACCGGCTGCTGTCCATCGCGGCGCACGCCGAGGCGTACTCGAACCACCCGATCGCCCTGTCGGTGCGCGCGGCCTACTCGGGACCCATCGACCAGCAGCGCATCGACGACGTGCAGGAGCAGAGCGGCCACGGCGTGCGGGCGCGCATCGACGAGCACGTGGTGCTCGTAGGCAACGACAAGCTCATGAGCGAGTGCGGCGTGGGCTGCCACGACTGCGAGCTGACCGGCACCATCCTGCACGTGTCGCTCGACGGGGAGTACATCGGCCACATCGTCATCGCCGACGTCGTGAAGCCCGACGCGGCCGAGGCCGTCGCCGCCTTGCGCGCGGCCGGCGTGAAGAAGACCGTCATGCTGACGGGCGACCGCGCCGACGTGGCCGCCGCCGTGGCGAAGGAGCTGGGCATCGACGAGTTCCGCGCGCAGCTTCTGCCCCAGGACAAGGTGGCGGAAGTGGAGAAGCTCCTCGAAGAGACGCACGCGCACGCCACCGGGAAGGGCAAGCTGGCGTTCGTGGGCGACGGCATCAACGACGCGCCCGTGCTCACCCGCGCCGACATCGGCATCGCCATGGGCGCGATGGGCTCGGACGCGGCCATCGAGGCGGCCGACGTGGTGCTCATGGACGACAAGCCGTCCAACATCGCGCGGGCGATCGGCATCGCCCGCAAGACCATGGGCATCGTGTGGCAGAACATCGTGTTCGCCCTCGGCGTGAAGTTCCTCGTGCTGATCCTGGCGGCGGTGGGCATCGCGAACATGTGGCTGGCCGTGTTCGCCGACGTGGGCGTGGCCGTGATCGCCGTCCTCAACGCCATGCGCGCCATGAACGTGAGGAAGAGGTAGGGCGCACGGGGGACGCTCGACTCGATCCATCCCGATTGCCGAGGCAACGGCGCGTTCATGGGCAGTCAACGGGAGCGCGACCGGTTGGGCGCAGAGGGGTCGGCGCTAGAAGTCCGCGGTACGCTGGCGGGCATGGAATCTCGCAAGACATCAGGTAACGCCCCCGCGCCCTCCGACCGCTCGAAGCTGCGGCCGTTCGTCGTCGCCGGGCGATGGGCGGCCGCCGTTGCCTGGGGCGCGGCGGTCGTGGTGTTCTGGCCCGCCATCCCCCGCATGTTCGCCGCCTTTTTACTCGCCTTCCTCCTGGTGAACGCGCTCTGGCAGCATGCGGAGCTCAAGCGGGCATGTGCGATGGCGTTCGCCCTCACGGGGCTGCTCGCCATCGTGGGAGAGGTTGCCCTGGGGACCGCCGACTTCGAGTCCGTCCCGGTGCTCTGGCTCGTGGACGCGCTCGGCGCGGTCATCGGGGTCCTCGCGGCCTACACCGCGCTACCGCCGATCGACCGGGCGCTCAACCGGCTCCCGTAACGCGCAGTCCACCGCCCCCTCGCCTTCCCGCCCCTTCTCGCCATGCGCGCCCATCGCGCCGGAGCCGCCCATACCGTGTCGCTCCAAGTCAGATGCCAAGCGCCTAGAAGCCGCTCCCGGCAGCCCTCCTCGCTGCGCGGCGGCGCGTTTTCTGCTACCGTGTTCGGAAACGCCCGCAGGAGAAGGAGCCGAGCGCATGCGCATACTCATCGTGGAAGACGACGCGGCCATCGTGGCCAGCCTGACCGACCTCTTGCGCCGGGAGGGCTACGAGACCGAGCACGCCGACGGCCAGGACGCCGCCGCGGCGCTGCTGGCAGGCGAGCGGTTCGACCTGGCCCTCGTGGACATCGCACTCGCGCAGGGCAACGGGTTCGCCGTGTGCGCGGCGGCGAAGGCGGCCGACCCCGCGCCGGCCGTGATCTTCCTCACGGCCTCCGATGACGAGTACAGCACGGTGGCCGGCCTCGACATGGGTGCCGACGACTACATCGCCAAGCCCTTCCGCGCCCGCGAGCTGCTCTCGCGCGTGAAAAGCGTGCTTCGCCGCACCTCCGGCGCGTCCGCCGCGCTGCGCCTGGGCGACGTTGAGGTGGATCCGACGGCGGCCGCCGTGCGCAAGGCGGGCGCCGAGGTGCAGCTGACCGCTCTCGAGTACCGGCTGCTGCTCCTGTTCGCGCAGAGCCAGGGGCGCCTGGTCACGCGCGAGCACGTGCGCAACGCCATCTGGGACAGCGCCGGCGAGTATGTGAGCGACAACACCCTCAACGTGTACGTGAAGCGCCTGCGCGACAAGATAGAGGACGACCCGACAAACCCCAAACTCGTGCTCACGGTGCGCGGACTCGGGTACAAGGCGGGCCCTGTCGCGGAAGGCGGCGCGCGATGAGCCTTCTGCGCAACCGCTCCCTCGCGGTGGAGCTCGCCGTTCTGGCCGCGGTGCTCGGCGTCGTTGCCGCGCTCGCGTGGACGCTCGCCGGGCCGGGCGCGGGGCTTGCGGCGCTGGCGTCCCTCGCCCTCGCCTGCACACTCTTCACCGCGTTATCGGCCCGGCGCTACCGGGAGATCGCGCGGCTGGCCGCCGAGGTGGACGAGGTGCTGCACGGCGGCCGGAGCATCGACTTCGCGGACTACCGCGAGGGCGACGTGGCCGTTCTCAAGAACGAGCTGGCGAAGATGACGGCCGCGCTCGCGGGGGCCACCGATCGCCTCGGGCAGGAGAAGGCCGCGCTCGCCGATGCACTCGCCGACGTGTCGCACCAGATCAGGACGCCGCTCACCGCCATCGGCCTGCTGGTGCCCGCCATCGAGGACGCCGAGGGCCCCGACGAGCGCGCCCGCGCCCTGCGCGAGCTGGAGGCGCTCGTGGAGCGCGTAGGCTGGCTCGTGACGACGCTCCTCAAGCTGGCGAAGGCCGACGCCGGGGCCATCCGCGTGCAGGCCGCTCCCGTGGACGTGGAGCGCCTCGTGCGCGACGCGTTCGCCCCGCTCGCCGGCGCGTTCGACCTGCGCGGCGTGTCCTTCGAGGCGGACGTGGCGCCGGGCGCGTCGTTCGCGGGCGATGCCGCCTGGTCGGCCGAGGCGCTCGGCAACGTGCTGAAGAACTGCCTCGAGCACACGCCCGCCGGCGGCATCGTGCACGTGAGCGCGCATGAGGACGCCGTGGCGTTGCGCCTGCGCGTCACGGACACGGGCCCTGGCATCGCGGCAGAGGACCTGCCGCACCTGTTCGAGCGCTTCTACCGCGGCGCGGGATCGGAGGGCTTCGGCATCGGGCTCTCGCTCGCGCGCTCGCTCACCGTCGCCCAAGGCGGGACGCTGCGCGCCGGCAACGACCGCGCAACCGACGGCGCGCGCTTCGACTTCGCGTTTCCCAAGATGGTGGTGTGAGGGAGGGCGACCAGGGATGCGCGAGGTAAGGCCCAGAACCAAAGTGACTATTTCGTAATGCGGGGTTCACGTCGCCGAAAGGCCGCGATGGGACACTGTCCGTAGAGAACCGGGCGAGAAAGGCGAAACCTATGGACATCCTGACCACCGAGCGGCTGACGAAGGTGTACGGGCAGGGCGCGACGGCGCTCAAGGCCCTCGACAACGTGTCGCTCTCCATCGGGCAAGGCGAGTTCGTGGCCATCGTGGGCTCGTCGGGTTCCGGCAAGTCGACGCTTCTGCACCTCATGGGCGGCGTCGACCGCCCCACGTCGGGCACCGTGCGCCTGGCCGGCACGGACGTGTACGCGCGCTCCGACGAGGAGCTCGCCGTGCTGCGCCGGCGCGAGGTGGGGCTGGTCTACCAGTTCTACAACCTCATCCCCGTGCTCAACGTGGTGGAGAACATGACGCTGCCCGTGCTCATGGACGGGCGCAAGGTGAACGAGGAGCGCCTGCGCACGCTGCTCGACGGCCTGGGGCTGCGCGGCCACGAGGGCTTCCTGCCCAACCAGCTCTCGGGCGGGCAGCAGCAGCGCGTGGCCATCGGGCGCGCCCTCATGAACGCGCCGGCCGTGGTGCTGGCCGACGAGCCCACGGGAAACCTCGACTCGCGGAACTCGAACGAGATCATGGCTCTCCTGCGCGACTCGAACCGCCACTTCGACCAGACGCTCGTCGTCATCACCCACGACGAGGACATCGCCTGCGCGGCCGACCGCGTCATCGCCATCGAGGACGGGCGCGTGGCCTCGGACGAGAGGCGGCGCTAGCATGGGCATCTTCACGCGCTTCACGCTGCGCTCGCTCGCGAAGAACCGCGTGCGCACCGCCGTCACCGTGGCGGGTATAGCGCTCTCCACCGCGCTCCTGGCCGCCGTGCTCACGAGCGTGGGCAGCATGCAGGCGGCGCTCCTGCAGCGGACGATGGACACCGAGGGCTCGTGGCACGTTTTCTCCTCCGACGTGTCCGGCGAGGCTCTGGAGGCGATCGCGGCAGACGATCGCACGGTCGACATCGCCACGTTCGAGGAACTGGGGTCGGCGCTGCTCTCCGACGAGGAGGCGCATGTCGTGGGCGAATTCGTAGCCGTGCGGACGCTTCCCCGGGCGATGAAGGGGTCGTTCGAGCCGAATGGACAGCCACTCGCCATCATGCCGGAGATCGTGGAAGGCCGCTTGCCCGAGTCCGCAGACGAAGTCGTGCTGCCGGACTACGCACGCGGCATCGAGCTGGGCGGAGAAGGCGCACGCACGGACGGACCGCTCGCCGTGGGCAGCGAGCTCGCGCTCGACTTGGGGACGCGCCTGTACGACAACGGAGTCGACGGGCCGGCCGTGCTGAGCAGCGTGGACAACTGGTACCGCTCTCCCGAGAGGAATTCGGGAGATGCCGAAGAGGAGCTCGTCGACATCTCCGAGCGCACGTACAGGGTGGTGGGCTTCTACGAACGCCAACCGAACTTCCCTGGCAACAACTTTGCCGCATCAAGCTCCTCCATCGTGGCGCTTGCAGCCCCTGGCCAGACAGGCGGCGCGCTCACGGGGGCCTACGTGCGGACGCAGGGCATCGGCAGCCTGGAGGACATGAAGGCGTTCATGGCTGGGGCGACGGGCACGGAGGATTTCAGCTCCACGTACTTTCACACGAACCTTTTCCGCTACCTCGGCATCTCCGACGGACGGCCCATCTGGGGCACGCTCTGGATGGTCGCGGCCGTGCTCGCCGTGGTGATCGTGGCGGCATCGGTGTCGCTCATTTACAACGCCTTCGCCATCTCGGTGGCGGAGCGCACGCGCCAGTTCGGCCTGCTGGCCTCGCTCGGCGCGTCGAAGCGGCAGCTGCGGCGCACGGTGATCGCCGAGGCGCTCGTGCTGGGCCTCGTGGGCGTGCCGCTGGGCCTCGTGCTGGGCTTGGGCGGCACGGCCGGCGCGTTCGCCCTGTCGCAGGAGGCGTTCACCTCGCTCGTGGGCACCGGAAGCGGCGTGCCCGTGCACGTGGACGCAGCCGTGCTGGCCGCCGCCGCGGCGCTCTCGCTGGCCACGCTCGTGGCGAGCGCCTGGGTGCCGGCCCTGCGCGCGGCCCGCGTGTCGGCCGTCGACGCCATCCGCCAGACCCAGGACGTGCGCCTCTCGAAGCGAGCGGGCCGCAAGGCGGGCGCGGGCGCCGGAACGCAGGTGAGGATGGGCGCGGCCGGGAAGCTCTTCGGCGTGCCCGGCTTCGTGGCGCACCGCAACCTCTCGCGCTCCGCCGCACGCGGGCGCACCGTGGTGGCCTCGCTCGCGGTGAGCGTCGTGCTCATCGTGGCCACCGGCAGCCTCGCGGATGCGATGGCCCCCATCTCCGATCGCGCGGCCCGCGGCGGCGCGGCAAGCGAGGCCGACATCGTGGCTTCCGCCCACGTCGACACGAGTGCTTCCGGTTCATACGACCTTTCCGACCATGGCAGGGACCTCGACCTCTTCCTTGAAGACGCGCGCACTATCGAGGGCCTTGAGCTTCTCAGTTCGACGCGCCAGGGCCAGGCGGAAGGCATCGTGCCCGCCGCCATGATCGCGTCAGAGATGAAAGACGTGCGCGAACGCCTCGATGCCGAGCGCAACGCCGACTACGTGCCCTCCAGCTTTAACGAGCAGGGCGACTATCTCGGCTACACGGCGCTGTTCTATCTCGACGACGCCTCGTGGCGCGCGCTCCTGGCGGAGCTCGGCCTCGACGAAGCGGCGTACACCGACCCCGAAAACCCGCACGCCATCGGGCTCAACACGTTCCAGGACACGTTCATGGATGGAACCTACGCGTCGACTGCGCCATTCGCAGGAACAGGGAGCATCGACCTCTACGCCATCGACCGGCCCGACGGGTTCTCCCTCATGGGGATTCTCGACAGCGCCGAAGGCCCGCTCGTGTCCTACCTGGACATAACGGATCCGCAGGGTCCCGCAAAGACGATCCCGCTTGAAGACGTGGCGACGGCGATGCCGCTTAAGGTGGGAGCGCTCGCGAACAAGGAGCCCGACGCCCTAAGCATTATGGGCGCGAGCAACCAATTCCCTGCGTTCATCCTGCCCGAGAGCGTGGCGGTCGCATCGAGCGGCGACTACCGGACGAACCCCTTCACGTACTCGTTCGCAAGTTTCTCGTTCAAGGCCGCCGACCACGCGAAGGCCGCCGACGAGCTGGAGAAGATGGCCGCAGGCTTCGACGGCATCTCCATCAACGTGTCCGACCTCGAGGAGAGCGCGCGCCAGGACCGCCTGACGACGCAGGCCATCCAGCTGTTCGTAATGTGCTTCTCCGTCATCATGGCGCTCATCGCGGTGGCGAACGTGTTCAACACGCTGGCGAACAGCATCATCCTGCGCACGCGCGAGTTCGCGGTGCTGAAGTCGGTCGGTATGGGGGGCCGGGCGTTCGCCCGGATGCTCGCCTGCGAGTGCGCGAGCTACGCGGCGCGCGGCCTGGCGATCGGCCTGGCGGCTGCGACCGCCGTGGCGTGGGCGCTCCATCAGGCCACGGCTTTGGCGTTCGAGGGCCTCGCGTTCTCGCTGCCATGGCCCTACGTGGGCGCCGCGGTGGGCATGGTGCTCGCGGTGCTCGCCCTGAGCGTGGCCTACGCGCTCGCCCGCGCCCGCGCCGGCAGCATCGTGGAGGCCCTGCGCGCCGACGCGATCTAGGGATCGCCATTTCCCCGCGCAAGGGCCCCGGAACCTCGCTTTTCCGAGCGCGCCGGTCGACATGTTAAGATGGTTGCCGGCGCCTCGGAACGGGGTGGCATAGGCGCTTTGCGCAAGGAGGAACGCATGCTCGACTTGAACCGCACCATGTTCTACAAGACGGAGTTCGATATCTTGGCGCTGAAGGGGCAAGACGCCCTCTGGTCCGTCGTCCTGAAGATCCGCGGATGGATCGCCGACAAGGCGCGCAGATCGTCGTACCGCTTCCCTTGCGACAACGCCACCTGGACCTCCCTCAAGAACGGGACTCGTGCCAAGGCCGAGGGGGCGGACGTGGAGATGTACTCGTCGCTCCATATCGAAGAGGGCGTGTACACATGGGCATGCCGGTTTGCGGAGAACGTCGATCTCAAGGACGGCAGCGCTCCCCGCCAGTGGCTCACCGAGGTCGGGTTCAAGGGACGCAGCCTCGAGGAGAGCACCTTCTCCCTCGTTTTGTCGTATAGCGACCGGGCGGGCTTCATCGGCCCTCTGCAGGCCGTGCCGGGCCGCAGCATCCCGAAGCTCGTCGACTACCTCCTGAAAGACGACGCGCTGGACTGCACCGTGTCGGGCATCAATGTCAAGTCCGGCCCCGTCGAAGTAGGGTCGGAGAACGCGCAGGAGATGCTCGGCATCATCGCGAACACCGACCGCGGCATACCCGTCGTGTTCGCCAGCCCGGGCACTCTCGGGCAACCGCTCGTCGACCCGCACGAACTCCACCGGGCGCTGGGACCGAACGCGTTGGTGTGCTACGCAATGGGCCTCCAAGCAGCAGAGGCAATGAACAGCCTGCTCGAGCCCCTACGCCTTGCCTGCTTCGGTGGCGCGGTCCGTGTCTACGCAACGCAGCCACGCGTAGACGAGCCCCTTGACCACGCGCGCCATCGGTTCGTCGCCGCTTCCGCCATCCGCGAGCACGGCGAGGACTACGTGGTCGACATGCTGAGACGCGCGCTCGCCCAAGACGTCCATTTCTGGCAGAGCATGCTGCGTGTCGACGACGTCAAGCACCTCAACCGGGAATCCGCGCGCGAACGACGCATCGCCGAGCTCAAGCGCCGCTTCCAGGACGAGGCCCTCGAGGAGATGCTGTCCACCGAGGAGGCAACCGAAGCCCTCAAGCAGGACAACGAGCTGATCAAGGAAGAGAACAACCAGCTCAGGGAGGAAGTTCACAACCTTCGGGCCCGTTGCCAAAGCTACGAGGCCGCCTTCGCCGGCGCCTCCGCGGCGGATGGCGAAGGGCGGCTTGCCGAGATCGTCCGCGCCGCAAGGCGCCTCCCCCCGGCCACGGCGACGGAAACCGCCCGACTCGCCGTTGCGGCGTTCCCCGACCGGATAGACTTCACGGAGCGCGGGTGGGACTCATGCGGCGAGTGCCGCACGGATCCCTCCGTCTTGTGGGCCGCTATCCACGACATGTGCACCATTCTGCACCCGCTCTATGCCGGCAGCGAGAGCGTGGACATAGCGCGCGAGTTCAACAGCCGCTCTACCTTCTCGCTGGCGCGCGGCGAGGGCCGCATGACCCGCAAGAGCCCTAAGACCATGGCATCGCGCAAAGACGATTACCAGGGGCGCGACATCTTCATCGAACCCCACGTCAAGTCGAGTACCGGGAACCAGAAGGACCCGAACTTCGTCCGCATCTACTTCGACTGGGACGAAGCCAGCGAAAAGCTGGTGGTGGGTGATTGCGGCGGGCACCTCGAGAACCACTCCACGCGGTCCGTGCGGTAAGGCCGCCTGTCGCACCACGGCGTGCGACAGGCGGCCTACCTTCACCGGGGCGTCCCCTCAGCGGTTCTCTATGCTGCCGATGTTCTTGAGCTCGATGCTGATGAGGCCGTTCGGGCCGCTCACGAACTCGATGAACTCGGGGTTCTCGCCGAGCTCCGCGGGGAAGGTGATGTCGATGCCCGTGTCGGTGCGTATCTTATGGCTCCTCGCCACGCGCTTGGCCACGTTCTTCTCCACCACCACGCGCTCGGGAAGGGCCTCCTCGGCAAGCGCCTCCTCGAAACGGCGCTGCAGGGGCTCGTCTTCGAACACCTCTTCGCCGAGATCCCACGGGGCCAGCTCGTCGGATTCGGCAGCGTTCTCCGCCACGTAGGCCTTCGCCTTCGAGAGCGCCACGGTCGAGTTGGCGCCGTACTCCTCGGCCACCTCCTCCACCAGGCGCGCCACCGTGTCGAACACCTCCTTGCTCGAAGCCTCCATAGAGCATTGCAGAAGGCCGTCGGGGATGAGCCAGCGCCGCTCGCCCGCGATCTCGCGTTCCTTGTCGCAGAACGACACGCCGAGCGTCTTGGACTCGACCACCGCGAACGACGCCACCTTCTGCGAGGGGTTCGGCAGGATGGCATGGTGGCGCGCCACGTCCACGCGCTGCGCGCCGCTCTCGCCGTAGCCCACCTCGTGCATGTAGGCTTGCCGGCTCTCCAGCAGCATGAACGCGAAGTAGCGCTTGCCGCGCGCCTCGTAGGCGGCAGCAGCCTCCTCGTCGTCCATCGCGCGCACCATGGTGTCGGGATCGTCCTCGAAGTCGAGCACCAGGAGGTCGGCCGACTCGGACTTCTCCATGCGCCCCAGCTCGCCGGCGATGAACTCGGCTACCTGGACGGACAGCCCCACGAAGTCGCGCTGCCCGCGGAAGTAGGCTCGCAGCTCCTCGGCGAAGAGGCTGTCCTCGGCGAACTCGCCGCGCTTGGCGTCCATGTTGCCGAGCGCCTTCTTCGCGTGGCTCGTCACGTAGCGCTTGGCGTTCTTGCTGGCCAGGTCCAGCTCCTCCTGGGCATACACGTTAACGCACGACACGAAGTCGAAGACGTGCAGGATGGCATGGTTTATCTTCATGAACGGCTTTCCTCTTTCTCTTCCATTTCCTCGAACCCCCACAGGCGCACCTCGGGCACGAGCTCCACGCCCGCGCTCTCGCGCACGCGCGCCTGCACGTCGGCGATGAGCCGCCGCACGTCGGCGGCCGTCGCGCCCCCGCGTTCACCACGAAGCCCGTGTGCTTCTCCGACACCTGGGCGCCGCCCACGCGGTATCCGCGCAGGCCCGCCTCCTGCACGAGCTGGCCCACGAAGCATCCTTCGGGGCGCTTGAACGTGCTGCCGGCGCTCGGCAGCTCGAGCGGCTGCTTCTCGGCGCGCCGGCGCGCCAGGTCGTCCATGCGCGCCTGGATGGCGGCCGGGTCGTCGCGGCGCAGGACCAGCGTGGCGGCCAGCACCACGTAGCCTGCCGCGCCCATCATGGAGTGCCGGTACGACCATTCCGCCCGTTCGGCGTCCACGTCCTCCACGCTGCCGTCGGGGGCCAGGCAGCGCACCGAGGTGCACACGTCCTTGAACTCGCCGCCGTAGGCGCCCGCGTTCATGATGGCGGCTCCCCCCACCGTGCCCGGGATGCCGCAGGCGAACTCGTAGCCCGCGAGCCCCGCCGCACACGCGGCGCGGGCGACGTCGGCGTTCGCGCACCCCGCCTGCGCGCGCACCGTCTCGCCGTCCACCTCGAGCGCCGCGAGGTTCTCGGCCAGGCGCACCACGATGCCGCGCACGCCCTCGTCGGCCGCCAGCACGTCGCTTCCCAGCCCCAGCACCCGGAAGCGCGCGCCCGCCCGGCGGCAGGCCGCCGCCACGGCGCGCACCTCGTCCTCGGTGCGCGGCTCCACGCAGCACTCGGCGGGGCCGCCGATGCGAAACGTCGTCATCTCCGCCAAGGGCGCGCCGCAATGCACGCCCTCCACGCCCACGATGCCGCGCAACTGCTCCAGGAGCGCTTCGTCCACCACCGCGCTCACCTCCTCCGGTTCAGCTCGTAGAGGCGCCGCAGGCCGCGCAGCGTGAGCGTGTCGTCGGCCCGCGCCTCGTGGCGCAGCAGCGCTGCCATGGCGGTCGCGTCCGCGCCCGTCACCACCACCGGCGCCTCGCAGCCGAGCTCGCTCAGCACCAGGTCCACCAGCCCGTCGATGCGCGCGACCTCGCCCATGACCACGCCGGCCTGCATGGCCTCGCGCGTGGACGTGCCGATGACGGACGCCGGCGCCTTCAGCTCCACACGCGGCAGGCGCGCGGCAGCCTGCGCGAGCGCCTTCGCGCCCAGCGCCAGCCCCGGCGCGATGATGCCGCCCACGAACGTGCCCTCGGCGTCCAGCACCTCGAAGTTCGTCGTCGTGCCCAGGTCCACCACCACGAGAGGCCCGCCGTAGTCGGCCAGTGCGGCCGCCAGGTCGGCTACGCGGTCGGGACCCACCTCGGCGGGGTCGCGGTAGCGCATCCTGATGCCCGTCTTCAGGCCGGGGCCCACCACGAGCGCCCGGCGCCCGCACTCCGCGTGCAGGGCCCGGGCCCACACGTCCACGAGGTCGGGCACGACGCACGAGAGGATGGCGTCGGCCGGCCGGCACGCCCCGGCTACGGCGGCCGCATCCCCCTTCCCGGCGCCCCTGCGGCGCGCGAGCGCATCGAGGAAGCCCGTCACCACGAGGCGCGCCTCGTCGGACGTGCACCGCTCCGGCGTGGTGGCCTCCCACGTTGCCACGAGCCCCCCGCCGTCGAACAGCCCCAGCCGCGTGACGGTGTTTCCCACGTCGACCGCCAGCAGGCCGCCGGCCCGCTCGCCGCCGACCGCCTCACGCGCATCCGTTCCCATGATGTCGCCTCGCCTTCCGCGCCTCGTGCGGCCGTCGGACCGCGCGCTGCGCCTTTTTTACCCAATACCGCGAAATTAACGATGTTCACCGTCGCTCGCCCCGATTATACTGTACCCGTCTCATCAGTAACCCGACTTCCCGAAGAGAGGGGAAGCGGATATACGAGAAGGAGCGGAACATGCAAGCCTTGAAGGGGCAACTGACCTTGCGCGGCGTCGCCATCGGGTGCGTCGGCTGCGCGATCATCACCGCGGCATCGGCCTACACGGCCCTCAAGATGGGGGCGCTTCCCTGGCCCATCATCTTCGCCGCCATCATCTCCCTGTTCTTCCTGAAAGCCCTCGGGCACACGAACCTGAACGAGGCGAACGTCACGCACACGGTCATGTCGGCCGGCGCCATGGTGGCGGGCGGGCTGGCTTTCACCATTCCCGGCGCCTGGATGCTCGGGCACGCCGCCGAGATCGACTGGTTCCAGATGCTGGCCGTGGCGCTGGCGGGCGTGGTGCTGGGCCTCGTGTGCACGGCCCTGCTGCGCCGGCACTTCATCGAGGACGCCGAGCTGGAGTACCCCATTGGCCAGGCGGCCGCGCAGACGCTCGTCGCGGGCGACTCCGGCGGCTCCACCGGCAAGAAGCTGTTCGGCGCCATGGGGCTGGCGGGCCTGTTCACGGCGCTGCGGGACGGGCTGGGCGCCATCCCCTCCCTGCTGTTCGGCAACGTGGCCCTGCCGGGCGTGGCGTTCGGAGTGTACCTCTCCCCCATGCTCCTGGCCGTGGGCTTCCTCGTGGGCACCGGCGCGGTGGCCGTATGGTTCGCCGGGGCGCTCATCGGCAACTTCGGCATCGTCGTGGGCGGCACGGCGGCGGGGCTCTGGGACGTGGCCGCGGCGCAGGGCATCGTATCGAGCCTGGGGATGGGCGTTATGATGGGCTGCGGCGTGGGCGTCATCGCGAAGAACATCCTGTCGAAGGCCGTCTCGCTCGTCAGGGACACGCGCGGCTCGGTGGCCGTGGCCCGCGTTGACGCCGCCTCGCCGGCCGCCGCCGACGAGGCGGCGGCGACGGCGGCCCCGGGCGCCCGCCATCGCCGCCGCCTCACCGCGGGACTCGCGGCGCTGGCCGTGGCCGCCGTGGCGCTGCTCGCGTGCTTCGCGCTGGGGCTCGGCGCGGTGCCGAGCGTCATCGTGGTGCTGCTCGCGTTCGTGACCTGCGCCATGAGCGCGCAGAGCGTGGGCCAGACCGGCATCGACCCCATGGAGATCTTCGGCCTCATCGTGCTCTTGGCCGTGGCCGCCCTCTCCGACGTGGCGCAGGTGCAGCTGTTCTTCGTGGCCGGCGTGGTGGCTGTGGCGTGCGGCCTGGCGGGCGACATCATGAACGACTTCAAGGCGGGGCACGTGCTGGGAACGGACCCGCGGGCGCAGTGGATCGGGCAGGCCGTGGGAGGCGTGCTGGGCGCCGTGGTGGCCGTGGCCGTCATGGCAGTGCTCCTGGCCGCCTACGGGCCCGACGCGTTCGGCCTGCAGGGCACGTTCGTCGCGGCGCAGGCATCCGTCGTGGCCACCATGGTGGCGGGCATCCCCTCGGTGCCGGCGTTCCTTGTCGGCCTGGCCGTCGGCTTCGCGCTCTACCTGCTGGGCGCGCCGGCCATGATGCTGGGCCTGGGCATCTACCTGCCGTTCTACATGTCCCTCACCGCGTTCCTCGGCGCCATGGCGAAGATGGCCTACGATGCCGTGTGTGCGCGTCGCCGCGCGAAGCTGCCGCCCGACGAGGCGGCCGCGCGGCTCAAGGCGCAGGACGAGACAGGGCTCGTGGTGGCAAGCGGCCTGCTGGGCGGCGAGTCGGTCGTGGGCGTGGTCATAGCCCTGGCCGCCGTCGCGGCCGGATTGGGGGCGTAAGGACGCCCCTCCCGCTGCAGGCGCCGGCCTGGGGAGGGCGGCTTCGTGGTACCATGGCGAGGACGGGCGCGGCGCGGGACGCGCATCGGCCGACCTCGCAACCGCCCGCCCCGCCCGACCCTCGGAGGTTTTCCCATGGAGCTCATCATCACCCTGTGCGCGGCGCTGTCCGCCGGCACGGTGTTCGGCGTCGTCGCCGGCGCGGCGAAGTACCGCCTGCACCGCAAGCGGAGCTATTCCGACAAGCAGGTGGCCGCCTACCAGCGCCTGTGGAAGAAGGGCTCCATCCTCTTGCGGTTCGCCACGGGCACCGTCCTCGCCCTCGGGCTCATCTGGTGCACAGGCTTCCTCGTCGTCGGCGCGCTCTACCCCGACCAGACCGATTACGCGAACAACATGGCGGAGCTCATCGTGTGCGTGCTCACCGTGGTGTCCATCATCTTCGCCTTCTACGAGTTCGTGCGCAGGAAGTAGCGCCGCGCGCGGATCGGGCACGAAGCGAAACGGGTGCGGAGGTTGGCGTGGCAAGACAGCGAGAAGCCCCCTCGTGCAGATTCGGCACGAGGGGGCTTCTCGCTGCTGGCTCGTTCCGGCAGCCGTCGGGCCGCCGGAACCTAGTTGAACTTGAATATCTTCTGGGCCATGCGGTAGCCGGTGATGCCGATCTTGCGGCCCAGCTCGGTGGGCAGGTTCGTGCCCATGTTCAGCACGCTGCGGCGGATGCGCCGGTAGACCTCGGGGTTCTTCTCCTTGAGGTAGTCCCAGATGCCCTCGCGCTTGTCCTCGGCCTCGTCGGTGCCTATCATGCGCAGGAAGATGGAGCAGATGCACATCATCATGGACAGGTAGTTCTCCATGTAGCGCTCCAGGCGCTTCTCGGGAACGGCGTCGGGCAGCTGCACGGCGTCGATCATGAGGCGCGTGACGCGCAGCTGCTGGTCGATGCGGCCCTTCATGACGCTCTCGTTCACGCTCTGGTCCTCGCGGCCTATGTAGTAGCGGTACATGTCCACGTCGCGGTAGTAGATGGTGCGCACGTGCGGCAGCGGCACGTACACGAAGATGTTGTCCACGTAGAACGTGTGCTTCGGCAGCTCCAGGCCCATGTCGCGCAGAAGCTCGGTGCGGTAGACCACCGAGTGCATGAGCAGGTACTGGCTCTGGCCGAAGTGCCCCACCTCGTCCCAGCCGAACTCGCGTCCCTCGGGGAACACGTTGCGGTAGTGCATGACGGTGCGCGAGCCCTCGGACACCTTCTCGTACACGTAGTTGCCGATCACGAGGTCGGTGGCGTCCTCCAGCTCGTTCTGGCGGCGCAGGTAGGCCATGATCTCGCGCATGGCGGCCTCGTCGAGCCAGTCGTCGGAATCCACCACCTTGAAGTAGCGCCCCGTGGCGTTCGCCAGGCCCGTGTTCACGGCCTGGCCGTGCCCGCCGTTCTCCTGGTGCACGGCCTTGACGATGCCGGGGTGCCGCTCCGCCCACGCATCGGCCTTGGCGGCGGTGTCGTCCTTCGTCGAGCCGTCGTCCACGATGATGATCTCTATGTCGTCGCCGCACTTCAAGATGGACTCGATGCACGCGTCCATGTAATCGGCCGAGTTGTAGCACGGCACGGCGAAGGAGATGGTCTTCACGGCGCTACCCCACCAGCTCGTCTGCCAGCGCCAGCGCGCGCCCGATGATGACGTCCATGTTGTAGTAGCGGTACTCGGCCAACCGGCCCAACGGGTGGAAGTTCGGCAGCGACTTCGTCAGCGCGCGGTAGCGCTCGTAGTGCGCGGCGTTCTCGTCGTTGATGATGGCGTAGTACGGCGTCTGCGTCTTGGGGTCGTCGTAGGAGTGGCTGTACTCCTTCATGATGGTGGTCTTGTCGGCCTCCTGGCCCGTGAGGTACTTGAACTCCGTGATGCGCGTGTAGTCCTCGGTCACGGTGAAGTTCACCGTGCCGCAGGGCAGCACGTGGTCGGCGTCGTGCGTCTCGTACACGAAGTCCAGGCTGCGGTACGGCAGGCGGCCGAAGCGCGACAGGAAGAGCTCGTCCAGCGGCCCGGTGTAGACGATGGGCCCCGTGAACGGGCGATCCTTGACGTTGATGGCGGACAGCGGAGCGTCCTCGTCGTCGCTTTCGAACTCCAGGTCGAACACGCTCTCCGCCTCCACGCCCAGGCACACCTGGATGTTCTCGTGGTCGAGCATGCGCTCGAACAGCGGGGTGTAGCCGTGCAGCGGCATGCCCTGGAAGGCGTCCTGGAAGTAGCGGTTGTCGCGCGACACGAACACGGGCACGCGCGCCGTGACGGAGGGGTCAACCTCCTCGGGCGTGAGGCCCCATTGCTTCTGCGTGTAGTAGAGGAACACGTTCTTGTAGACGAAGTCGGCGATCTCGGAGAGCTCCGGGTCGTCTTGGGCGCGCAGCTCGGTGATGGTCACCTTGCGCTCGTCGCCGAACGTGTCCACGAGCTTCTCCGTGAGGCGCGCGGCCTTCTCCTCGCCGAAGGCGATCTCCATGGAGTTCTTGTTGAACGGCACGGGCAGGTAGGTGCCGTACCAGTCGGCCAGCACCTCGTGCTGGTAGTCGCGCCATTCGGTGAAGCGGCGCACGTAGTCGAAGGCGCGCTCGTCGTTGGTGTGGAAGATGTGCGGCCCGTAGCGGTGCACGAGGATGCCGGCCTCGTCGGCCTCGTCGTACATGTTGCCGCCGATGTGCGGGCGCTTCTCCACCACGAGCACGCGCTTGCCGCCGCGCTCGGCCAGCTCGCGCGCCATGACGCCGCCCGCGAACCCGCTTCCCACGACGAGGGCGTCCACCTCGTCGATATCGACGTCCTTGAAATCGCAGTACTGCACACCCATGGGGCACCTTCCTTTAGTCTCTATACCAGCGGTAGGGCCTCTCCCGGCCCGAAGTATGCGCATATTGCACCGAGAAGCCAGTTTACCGAAAAACCCAGCCCGCGGGCACGCTATCATACAACCATCGTTTTTTTCGCATGCCTTCCGTCGTGCGAGCTTCGATCATATACGCGAAAGGATAGTGCCGATGAGTGCATTTCTTGATTCCATGCTGGCCCGCGCCAAGGGCGACCTGCAGACGATCGTGCTGCCCGAGGGCGACGACGAGCGCACGCTGCAGGCGGCCGAGCGCATCTTGGCCGAAGGGGTTGCGAACCTCGTCATCCTGGGCGATGCCGCGGCCATCGAGGCGAGCCCCTACGCGCTGGACGGCGCCCGCATCGTAGACGTGCGCACGGCCGCCGAGCGCGCCGAGTTCGCCGCCGCCCTCTACGAGCTGCGCCGCCACAAGGGCCTGACGCCCGAGCAGGCCGAGGCCCTCATGGACGACGTGCTGTACTTCGGCGTGATGATGGTGAAGCAGGGCTTGGCCGACGGCATGGTGGCCGGCGCCTGCCACGCCACGGGCGACGTGCTGCGCCCGAGCCTGCAGATACTCAAGACCGCGCCCGGCGTGAAGCTGGTCAGCTCGTTCTTCGTCATGTGCGTGCCCGACTGCGACTTGGGCGCGAACGGCACGTTCCTGTTCTCCGACTGCGGCCTGGAGGTGCAGCCCGACAGCGAGAGGCTGGCGCACATCGCCGTGAACTCCGCGAAGTCGTGGGAGACCCTCATGGGCGAGGAGGCCCGCGTGGCGCTGCTCTCGCATTCGACCCATGGCTCGGCCAAGAACGCCGACGCCGCCAAGGTGGTGGAGGCGACCGAGATCGCACGCGAGCTGGCGCCGGACCTGGCGTTGGACGGCGAGCTGCAGCTCGACGCGGCCATCATCGGCTCCGTGGGCGCGTCGAAGGCGCCCGGCTCCCCCGTGGCCGGCCGCGCGAACGTGCTCGTGTTCCCCGACCTGGACGCCGGCAACATCGGCTACAAGCTCGTGCAGCGCCTCGCCCGCGCCGAGGCGTACGGCCCCGTCACCCAGGGCATCGCCGCGCCGGTGAACGACCTGTCGCGCGGCTGCTCCGCCGATGACATCGTGGGCGTCATCGCCATCACCTGCGTGCAGGCCCAGGCGAAAGCCGCCGAATAGCGAAGCGCCTGCAGGCCGCCCCCGCCTATGCGCAAGGGGGCGGCCGAGCGCAGGGGATTTCCTGCTCCCCCGGACGGCCATGCACGGCATACCAAGGCGGCCCCGCGCGTTGCGCGGGGCCGCTCCAGGTTCTGGGCTCGCAGGAGAAAGCGCCCTACGCCAGCACCGGCTCCTCGTCGAACACGGTGCCTTCCACGCGCATCTGCTCGTGGACGATGTCGTAGGTGTCGCGCGCGATCATGTACTCCTCGTTCGTGGGGATGATGATGATCTTCACCTGCGAGGAGTCGGCCGATATCTCGCGCTCGAAGCCGCGCTGGCGGTTCTTCTCCTCGTCGAGGATGATGCCGAGCGGCTGCAGGCCGGTGAAGATCATGCGGCGCATCTTCTCGCAGTTCTCGCCCACGCCGGCCGTGAGCACGATGGCGTCCACGCCGCCCATGACGGCGATGTACTGGCCGATGTACTTCTTCACGGAGTTCGAGTACATGTCGTAGGCGAGCATGGCGCGCTCGTCGCCCTTCTCGGAGGCGTCACGCACGCTGCGCAGGTCGTTCGAGATGCCCGAGATGCCCAGCAGGCCCGACTTCTTGTTCATGAGGTCGTTCATCTCGGCGCCGGTCAGGTTCTCGTGCTCCATGACGAAGGGCACGATGGCCGGGTCGATGGCGCCGCAGCGCGTGCCCATCATGAGGCCGTCGAGCGGCGTGAGGCCCATGGACGTGTCCACGGCCACGCCGTGGTCGATGGCGCTGATGGAGCAGCCGTTGCCCAGGTGGCACGTGATGAGCTTGAGGTCCTCTATCGGCTCGTCGAGCACGGCGGCGGCGCGCTCGGAGATGTAGCGGTGGCTCGTGCCGTGCGCGCCGTACTTGCGGATGGCGTACTTCTCGTACAGCTCGTAGGGCAGCGGGTACATGTAGGCCTTCGGGGGCAGCGTCTGGAAGAACGACGTGTCGAACACGGCCACCATGGGCACGTCCGGCATGTGCTTCTGGCAGGCGTGGATGCCCATGAGGGCGGCGCCGTTGTGCAGCGGCGCGAGCTCGGCCAGCTCGTCTATCTTGTCGATGACGTCCTGGTCGATGAGCACCGAGCGGTCGAAGTACTTGCCGCCCTGCACGATGCGGTGCCCCACGGCGTCGATCTCGTCGAGCGAGTCGATGGCCTTCGCCGGGCCCGACGTGAGCGATTCCAGGACGAGCGCCATGGCGTCGTCGTGGTCGGACATCTTGGCGTCGATGACCTCCTCGTTCTTGTCGAGGCCGTGCTTGTGGAAGGCCTCCGCCGAGCCCACGCGCTCGCAGATGCCCTTCGCGAGCAGCTCGTGCTGCTCCACGTTCACCAGCTGGTACTTCAAGGAAGATGATCCTGCATTGATAACGAGAACGTTCAACGACCTGCCTCCTTTTGGGCTCAATTCCTGAAACAATTAGTTTAGGGAAGCACTGCGGTCGTTGAATGGATACGGCCCGTTCATTCGGCAAACGGCGCGCCGCTCACCGAAAAAGCGTGACAGGGGGACGGGGATATTGTCACATTCCGTGACGCATCACGACCAGGCATGACGAACGTGAATGTGACAATATCCCCGTCCCCCTGTCACGCCCCGTTGCCGCAGAGCTACTTCCGCGAAGGGTCGCCCGAGTTCATGGGGGCGCCGCCCAGCACGTGCACGTGCAGGTGGTGCACCGACTGCTGCGCGTCGTCGTTCGTGTTCACGATCACGCGGTAGCCGCTCTCGGCGATGCCCTTGATGTCGGCCACCTTGCGCACCATGTTGAACAGGTAGCCCAGCTCCTCGTCCGGCACGCCGTCGCCGATGTTGTCGTAGTGGTCCTTCGGCACGATGAGCGTGTGCACCGGCATCTGCGGGCTCACGTCCTCGAACGCGAGCACCCGCTCGTCCTCGTACACCTTCGTCGACGGGATCTCCCCCGCCACTATCTTGCAGAACAGGCAGTCTTCCTTGCGCATGGCGCCCTCTCCTTCCTTTCCGTGCGCCGCCCCGTCGGGGCGGCGTCAGCCTACGACAGCGTGGCGTCGCGCGTGGCGTCGTCCACCTCGCCCTCGAGCTCGCCCATCAGCACCTCGACCTTCTGCTGCGCCTCGTTCAGGCGGCCCTGCAGCGCGCGCAGCAAAGACACGCCGCGCTCGTAGCTGACCAGGCTGTCCTCGAGCTCCAGCGAGTTGCTCTCCAGAACCCGCACGATGCCGTCGAGCTCGCCCATGGCCTCGCGGAACGTCAGCTCCTCGACGGGCTTGCGATCACCGGTCTCCATTGTCCTCATCCTCCCATAGTATCATCTCGATGTCCTCGCGCCGAGCCGACTCCACGCGGCACGCCAGCACGCCGTCCGACACCGTCACCTCGAGCGCCGAGCCAGGCGGCGCGTCCTCGACGCGCTTCGCCACGGCGCCTTCTTGGGTGCGCGCGATGGCGTAGCCGCGCCCGAGGACGGACAGGGGCGACAGGTCCTCCAAGCGCGCGGCCGCGAGCGCCGCCTGCTGGCCGAACCGGGGCACGAGCCCGGGCCCCAGCGACGCGAGCCGCTGCCGCGCGTGCCCGACCTGCACCCGATCGCGCTCCAGGTTGGCGGGCAGGGCCGGCAGCAGACGCTCACGGTACCGCTCGAGCGCGGCCCGCTCGCGCGCCACGCCCTCGGGCAGGAGGCGCGCCAGCCGCTCGCGCTGGCGGTCGAGCGTGGCGCGGTCGCGCTCCAGGTTGGCGGGGATGGCTCGGAACAGCCGCTCCGAGGCCAGGTCGACGCCCTGCATCGGGGCGGCGAGCAGCAGGTTCGGGTCCCGGAGCACGGGGCGCTCGGCGCAGCGGCGCACCTCGGCGGCCGCCCGCTCCACGGCGCGCCCGGCGCTCATGGACAGCGAGCGGGCATGCGCGCAGAACAGCTCCGCCAGGCTCTCGCGCGTGGGCGTGACGGCCATGGCCGCGTAGGTGGGCGTGGAGGCGCGCCGGTCGGCCACCATGTCGGCGATAAACGTGTCCGGCTCGTGCCCGATGCCGGTGACCACGGGGATGGGGCACGCCGCGATGGCGCGCGCCAGGGCCTCGTCGTTGAAGGGCATCATGTCCTCGTAGGACCCGCCGCCGCGCCCGACCAGCATGACCTCCACGCCGGCGCGGTACATGCAGCGCATGCCCTCCACGATGCTGGCGGCGGCCTGGGCGCCCTCCACCTGCACGCCCGCCACGAACACGCGCGCCACGGGGAAGCGGTTGCGCAGCGTGCGCAGCATGTCGTGCACGGCGTCGCCGCGCGGCGAGGTGACGATGCCGATGGTCAGCGGGAACTGCGGGATGGGCAGCTTGCGCGCCGGGTCCATGAGCCCCTCGGCCTCCAGCTTGCGCGCGAGCGCCGCCACCTGGGCGCGCAGGCGCCCCTCGCCGGCAAGCTCGATCGAGAACACGTCGAAGTTCATGCGGCCCTTGGCCGCGTACAGCGTGAACCTGCCGGTCAGCTCGACCAGCTGCCCCACGGCCAGATCCACGCCCGAGGCCTTGTAGCGGCCCATCCACATCATGCAGGGCAGCGCGGCGTCGGCATCCTTCACCGTGAAGTACACGGCCTTGTAGCCGCGCTTGCTGCTCGTCTCGGACACCTCGCCCACCAGGCGCACGACCACGCCCTCGAGCGCGCCCTTCGCAAGGGCCATGGCCGCGGAGACGGAGAGCGCCGCAGACGCGCCCCCGGCGCCCGCCTCGTGCCCTCCGCGCGCAGGGCCGCCCACAGGCGCGGCAGCGCACGAGTCGGCCGCGGAGGAGCCGGCCGTCGCGGCGCGCGCCCGCTCGAGCGCGTCGGCCAGGGCCGCGCGCGTCCCTTCTCCTCGATCCCCCATGTACGCCTCCGCTATTCCCGGCGCTGGCCCAGCAGCCACAGCAGCTGCAGGATGGACGTGAGGGCCGCCGCCACGTAGGTGAGCGCGCAGGCGCGCAGCACGCTGAACGCACCGCCCTGCTCGGACTGCGGCAGCGCGATGGTGTCCATATAGGTCATGGCGCGGCGCGAGGCGTTGAACTCCACCGGAAGCGTGACCAGCTGGAACAGCACCACCACGGCGTACATGACGATGGCGAGCGTCGTGAGCTGATTGCTCACCAGTATGATGCCCAGCATGAGCAGGAAGATCCACGCGTTCGAGGCCAGGTTCACCACGGGCACGATGGCCCCGCGGATCTTCATGGGCGCGTAGTTCTCGGCGTACTGGCAGGCATGCCCCACCTCGTGGCACGCGGTGGCCGTGGCCGTGATGGAGCGCCCGTCGAACGCGTCGGGCGAGAGCGTCACCGAGTTCGTGCGCGGGTCGAAGAAGTCCTGGCCCGGCCCGCCGCGGTGCACCGCCACGTCCGTCACGCCGTAGTAGGCGAGCATGCGGCGCGCGGCCTCGGCGCCGGTGAGCCCGTTGGAAATGGGCACCCTCGTGTACTTCTTAAGCTGCGAGTTCACGTACCACGTGGCGAGCCCGCCGATGGCGAGCGTGGCCACGATCAGCAGCAGGTATTCATAGCTCAATCCGAAAAACATAGGACGTAACCACTCCTTCGAAGAGGTTGCTTCCGCGACCGCATGGCGGCCGCTTTTTACCGTACACCTGTATTATACAAGAGCGTGAAATCGGGCTGAAAACGCGCGGCAAACAGCGCGGAATCACCAAAGGCGCGTTACCGAGCCGTGATCTTCCCGCAACCTTGCGGCCGCGGGCCTTTATCAGGAGCGGCCTGCCCAGGTGCCCGCCGCCTTTCCGGGCCGCGCGAACCCGGCCGGCCTCACGCGGCGCCGGGGCCCTCCCGCCGCTCCACCTTGAGCCCGCCGTCCAGGCTAAGCGCCAGCCGGCCGTCCAGCAGCTCCAGCAGCTCCTCGCCCACGATGGCGCGCCGCCAGCCGCGCAGCAGGTCCACGCCCTCGCGGTAGCCGCGCGCGACGCGCGCCAGGTCGTCGTGGCTGGCCAGCGTGGGGAACGCGATGCCGTTCTCCTTGGCCCTCAGGCGCACGAGCGCACTCATGAGGTCGAGCTCTGCATCCACGTTCGGCTCGCTCTTGCCGCAGCGGTCGAGCTCGGGCCACGTGTCCGGCGGCGCCGAGAGCGCCGAGGAGATGAGCGACACCACCGCGCGCGCGTCCTTCGTGGACAGGCGGTCGGACAGCCCCCGCACCATGAACAGCTCGTCGATCGTGCGCGCCTCGCGCTTGCACGCCTCCACGATCTGCTCGTCGGTGACCACCCACTTCCGCGGCACGTCGCGGCGCTGCGCCTCCAGCTCGCGCCAGGCCGCCACCTCGCGCGCGGCCGAGAGCTGCCGGCGCGACAGCTGGGACACGCGCTTGAGCCGCCGGAAGCGCTCGCGCTCGTTCGCCTCGTAGCGCGCCGGGTCGGACAGCTCCTCGAAGTCGTGGTCGAGCCAGTGCAGCCGCCCCTTCTCCTCCAGCGCCGCCCGCATGCCCGCATACAGCCGCGGGAGGTACACCACGTCGTCGGCCGCGTAGTCGCGCTGCGAGGCAGACAGCGGCCGGCGCGACCAGTCGGTGAACGAGTCGATCTTCTTGAGCGACACGCCGCATTCGGCATGCACGAGCGCCGCGTAGCCGATCTGCTGCGTGTGGCCCAGCAGCGCCGCCGCGATCTGCGTGTCGAATACGGGGCGCGGGAGCACGCCCACCTCGCGCAGGATGATCTCCAGGTCCTGCCCCGCCGCGTGGAAGAGCTTCACGATGCGCTCGTCCTCCAAAAGCGGCGCCATCACGGAAAGGTCGTCCATCTCGAAGGGGTCGACGATCACCACCTCGTCGTCGGTGGCCATCTGCAAAAGGCACAGCTTGGCGTAGTACGTCTTCTCGCGCAAGAACTCCGTGTCGATGGCGAGCACGCTCGACGAGCGCGCCCGCTCCACGAATGCCGCGAGGTTTTCCTGGGTAGCAATATACATGTACGAGATTCCTTGCCTTGTCATCCGCGCTCCATGTTGTACTATGCCATCATAGCAAACAGAAAGGGATTGTGTGAAACTGCTCGTCATCAACAACCTTGCCTCGGGTTTCGGAGAAGGGTCCGTCTACGACTTCATCCGCTCGTTCGCCCGCGACGGCGACGAGGTGTGCGTGCGCTCGACCGACGGCACCACCGACGTGCGCGACCTCCTGGGCGACGCGGAGGCGTTCGACGCCGTGGTGGCGAGCGGCGGCGACGGCACGGTGGCCACCGTGAGCTACCGTCTGGCGAACACGGGCGTCCCCATCCTGCCGTTTCCCGCGGGCACGGCGAACCTGCTGGCCGCGAACCTGGCCTCGCCCATGGAGCCCCACGCGCTCGCGAAGCTCGTGCGCGAGGAGCGCACGCTCGACTTCGACCTGGGCGAGATCGAGGTGGACGGGCAACGCTTCGGCTTCGGCATCATGGCGGGGGCCGGCTACGACGCGGCCATCATGCACGGCGCCGCGCCGGCGAAGCGCCTCCTGGGCCCCATGGCCTACTTCTCGGCCGCCTTGGCGAACCCCTTGCCGCAGACCTCCAAGTTCAAGCTGGACCTCGACGGCGAGCACGTTGAGAGCGAGGGCCTGGGCATCCTTTTGGTGAATTTCTCGAAGATCCAGTTCGACATCACGGTCACGCATGAGAACGAGCCGCGCGACGGCGTGTTCGACGTGGTGGTGCTGAAGGCCCAGAACGCCTTCGAGCTCATCCCCGCGCTCCTCGCCGGCCTGCTCGACCGCGGCGGCGACTTCCCCGAACGCACGGGCTCGCTCGAGATCCACCGCGCCCGCGAGGTGCGCGTGGAGGCCGACCCGCCCATGGAGGTGCAGTACGACGGCGAGGCCACCAACCTCACCACGCCGTTCACCGCCCACATCATGCGCCGCGCCGCCCGCTTCTTCGTGAGCGAGGAAGGCTGGAGCCTCTTCGCCGAGAAATAGGGCGTGGCAGGGGGACGCCCGTCCCCCTGCCACGCCAGACGCCATCCCCGCCCCCTGCCTCACGGCCGGCTGGAGAAGAGGGGCACGCCTACTTCTCCGCGGGCTCCTCGTACGTCGGCTCGACGTCCTCCACCTGGGCGCCTATCTCCAGCGGGGCGTCGAAGGCGGCGCTCGCGGTGCTCGAGGAGGCCATGAGCTCCTTGAACGATGCGGCGTCCTCTCCGGCCATCGGCATCATCACGTACACGTTGTTGCCGATGATGACGGGCCGGATGCGCTCGGCGGCGGCCGCCTTCGCGCCCTCGGCCGAAGCCCCTGCGGCGGCATCGCCGTCGGCATCGCGCTTCATCTGCTCCATCATCTCGGCGCGCACGCTGTCGATCTGCGCGGCCGTCTCGTTCTGCCAGCGCTCCTTGCGCCACGCGAGGACGTTCGCGTTATAGCGCATCTGGATGACCTCGAGCACGATGCAGAACACCATGGCGAAGTACACGATCAGCTTCTCGAGCGGCATGTGCATGAGCTCGATGCCGGTGTGGAAGCCCGCGCTGTCGATGACCAGCAGGCAGCCGATGGCCACGATGAACGTGAGCGCGAGCATCTTCATCTCGGGGTGCCCGTTGATGAAGTTGGAGATGGGGTCGATGAAGATCATCATGAGGAACACGGCCAGCATGACGGCGATGATCATGATGATGAGGTGGTCGGCCATACCCACGGCCGTGATGACCGAGTCGATGGAGAACACGAGGTCCATGACCATGATGGTGCCCACCGCCTGCGGCAGCGCGATGCGGTGGAGCGCCTTGTGCTCCTCGCAGTGCTCGGCCTTGAGCTCGGTGAGCTTGAGCGTGTCGCGCAGCTCGGCGATGCCCTTGTAGATAAGGTAGGCGCCGCCGACGAGCAGCACGAGGTCGCGCACCGAGAACCCGTGCGCGTAGGGCCCGAGGTCGATGGTGAACAGCGGCGTGGTCATATGCACGAGGAACGACGCGAAGCACAGGAAGACGATGCGCATGACGAGCGCGCCCGCCAGGCCGAGCTTGCGGCCGATGTGCTGCTTGTCCTCGGGCAGGCGGTTCGTGGTGATCGAGATGAACACCAGGTTGTCCACGCCGAGCACGATTTCCAGGAAGATGAGGCTGACCAGGCTGATCCATGCCTCGGGCGATGCGAAGATTGACAGATCCACGGGTTGCTAGCTCCTTTGTCGGGTTCCTCGTCCGTACCGCAGGCGGGCAGAGTCCACAAAAAAGACTCATGGCGCGGCTGCATGCATGCAAGCTGCGCCATGAGTCTCGTTATTCAAGACACGCCAGGCTTTTCGGCCATGATGTTGAACGTGCCGCTCGCGCTTCCAGAGCGCGAGCCAACTACTCCCCCACGGGCGAGACGTATCCTATCACGGAGCGGTGTGGGAACAATGCTATAATGCCCAAAGCACACAAACCCCTCAGGAGTACGCTCATGTTTTTCAACGCGCGAAAGAACGGCTACGACGCGGGCGACGGCCCCGTCCGCTACCTGGACGGCAGCTCGCTCACCCGCCCGCTGGAGGCGCCCCGGCCCCAGATGCTCGCCATGGCCGCGTTCGTCTTGGCCGCAGCCGTCATCGGCGGGGTCTTCCTGTTCAACGTCATCGACAACGTGACGCACTCGGCCGAGCGCACGCGGGCGACGGTCGAGCAGAACCTCGCACGCCCCGCCTCCATGGCCAGCCTGCCGAACCTCGCCTCGCTCGTCGGCCTCGATGCCGAGGGCGTCAAGACCGCGTTCGCGGAATCCGGCTGGTCCATCGCCGACAAGGGCGCGCTCTCCGGCGACGAAAGCGGCAACCTGGACCTCATCAAGCTGCCCGACGACGTGAGCGAGGCCCAGGCCCTTCTCATGTACAGCAACGTATCCAGCCTGTCCGCGGCCGACGCCACCCTGCTGCTCAACGGATCATGGCAGTTCACGTCCGAGGCGGGCGGTTCCGTGAACATGCGCGTGAAGTACGCCGACTTCTCGTCCGGCAGCGTGGAGGCCGCCGTGCAGACGGCCATCGCCTCCGAGGGCTTCGATCCGGCCACGGCCGGCGAGATGGCCGTCGACGAGTCGGGCAACACGTTCCAGGAGGGCACGGTCGCCGCAGGCGACGCCACGTACCACTGGCGCGTGTCCGCCATCAAGCTCTCGAGCGTCTACGACATCAAGGGACTGCCGGACACCGCCGTGTACGTGGGCATCCGCCTGTACGCCTAGACGCCCCGCCGCAGGAGGCAGGTGAGACAGGGGGACGGGAACGATGCCTCGTTCTGCGGCGCAGCCAAGGGCGGTACCTCCCTGATGACACAGGACATGACGCAGCGTGACACAGGACGGGGATAACGTCATCATTTTTGTTTGCCAAAAATGATGACGTTATCCCCGTCCCCCTGTCTCCCCTGTCTCCTCTTTAATTATCCACCGCAAAAAATAGAAGAAAACCCTTGCCCCCTTGAGGGGCTTCCCCGGTGCATCCTCGGGGCTACCCCGATTGGCAGGACCTCGCCTTCGGCGCATCATACGAGGTGAGGAAAGAGGGAGCGAATGAGACTATCAAGCGTCATAGCCGGCCTGTCAGCCGCTGCCGTGGCCTTCCAGGGCGTCGCCTATGCCGTGCAGGGCCCCGCAAAGAGCCTGTTGCGACCCCCCGGGGCGCAGGGCGAGGCCGATTTCTCGGCCCGCTGCATCAAATGCGGCAAGTGCGTGGAGGCCTGCCCGTACGTCGCCCTCTTCCCTGCACCCGGCAACCAGGGACTCGCCGCCGGGACCCCCATGGTCGACGCGCGCGCCCAGGCCTGCCGCCTGTGCGAGGACTTTCCCTGCGTCGAGGCCTGCCCCACGAACGCGCTGCGCGGCATCGAGGAGCGCTCCGACGTGCGCATGGGCACGGCCGTGATCGACGAGGATCTGTGCATCGCGTTCCAGGGCATGCGCTGCGAGGTGTGCTACCGCACCTGCCCGCTCATCGACCAGGCTATCTCGATCGACTACCGCCTGCGCGAGGGCGATGCCATCCATTCCGTGTTCGCTCCCGTCATCGACGAGGAGCAGTGCGTGGGCTGCGGCCTGTGCGTCGAGCGCTGCGTGGTGGACGAGCCGGACGTCGCCATCCGCATCAGGACCGACGCCGAGCATCCCCGTGCCGGCGCCTGACCCAAGCACTGCCAATCCGTTCGAGGAACGGTGGGATAGAAGAGCGAAGAGCTAAAAGCTAAGAGCTAAAAGGGAGAGAAGGAGGGGTGTCATGGACATCTCAAGACGAGCATTCGTCAAGGCGACGGCCGTCGCGCTGGCGAGCGCCGCAGCGGCGGGCAGCTTAGCGTCGATGACCGGCTGCGCGGGCGGCGGTTCGGGCTCCACGGGCGCCGCGTCGGGCGGCGAGGGGCAGAAGCACACGGCCGTGTGCCGGTTCTGCGGCTGCGGATGCGGCGTGATCTGCGAGGTGAAGGACGGCAAGCTCGTGAGCGTGACGGGCGACCCGGAGAACCTTTCCAACAAGGGACTCAACTGCGTGAAGGGCTACTACCTGGGCAAGATCCTCTACGGTGACGACCGTCTGACCAAGCCGCTCATCCGCGAGGACAAGGCCACGAAGGGCACCGACGAGGGCCTGCGCGAGGCCACGTGGGACGAGGCGCTGGAGCTCGTGTCCGCGAAGCTCAAGGAAACGTGGAAGGCCGACAAGACCCGCCTGGCGTTCTGGCTCTCCGGCCAGCAGCCCATCACCGAGGGCTACGCCTGCGCCAAGTTCATCAAGGCGGGCCTGCTGTCCAACAACGTCGACCCGAACGCGCGCCTGTGCATGGCCAGCGCCGTGGTGGGCTTCATGAACGTGTTCCAGACCGACGAGCCGGCCGGCTGCTACGCCGACCTCGACAACGCCGACGTGTTCGTCACCTGGGGCGCCAACATGGCCGAGGCGCACCCCATGCTGTACTCGCGCCTCACGGCCCGCAAGCTCTCGGGCAAGAACGTGAAGCACTACGACCTGGGCACGCTGCGCACCCGCACGTCTGTTAGCGCCGATACGGTCATGCTGTTCAAGCCGAACACCGACCTGGCCATCGCGAACTGCATCGCGAACTACCTCGTGCAGAACAAGAAGTACGACGAGGCCTTCGTGAACGACCACCTGCAGTTCAAGCAGGGCACCGAGAACATCGGCAATGCCACCGACGACGGCTACGACGCCAGCGACGTGGGCAAGACCGTCGACGCCGTGAGCCCCATCACGTTCGAGGAGTACGCCGCGCGCCTGGCGCCCTACACCTTCGAGTACACCTCGGAGCTCTCCGGCGTGCCGGCAGAGGACCTGAAGGCGCTCGCGCTCGAGTTCGCCGACCCTGACAAGAACATCATGTCGCTGTGGACGATGGGCGTGAACCAGCACAACCGCGGCACCTGGATGAACCACAACCTCTACAACATCCACCTGCTCTCCGGCAAGATCGCCCGCCCCGGCTGCGGCCCGTTCTCGCTCACCGGCCAGCCCACGGCCTGCGGCACGGCCCGCGAGGTGGGCACGTTCTCTCACCGCCTGCCCGCCGACCTCCTGGTGGCCAACGCCCAGCACCGCCGCTACACCGAGGCCATCTGGGATCTGCCCGAGGGCTACCTCGACGCCATCCAGAAGCCCGGCATGCACACGGTGAAGATCTTCCGCGAGATGTCGAAGGGCAACCTCGACTTCCTGTGGACCGCGCACAACAACTGGGCGCAGTCCATGCCGAACCTCACCCGCTTCCTGGGACAGGGCGACAAGAAGGGCATCTTCGACACGTTCATCGTGGTGAACGAGGTGTACCCGACGCTGTCCACCCAGTACGCCGACGTCGTGCTGCCCGTGGCCCTGTGGGTGGAGCGAGAGGGCCAGTTCGGCAACGCCGAGCGGCGCACGGCGGTGTTCGAGAAGGCCGTGGACCCGCCGGGCGAGGCCAAGTGGGACCTGTGGGCGTTCATGGAGGTGGCGCACCGCGTGCTCGACGGCGAGCAGATCGACGGCAAGGACGCCTTCGACCACCTGTTCGGCTTCATCTACGACAAGGGCGCGCACGACTTCAAGAACGACGGGCGCGAGACGAACCGCCTGCTGTGGGAGGAGTACCGCATCTTCTCGAACCCCGAGATGAACGAGAAGGCCAAGGCCATCAACGACGACGCCGACGGGAAGTTCAACGCGAAGCTGAAGATGGAGGCCAAGCAGCTGGCGCCCTACGAGGAGTACCTGGCGCGCCACGGCATGACCTGGCCCGTGCGCAACGTGGACGGAAAGTGGCTCGAGACGCACTGGCGCTTCGCCGACGGCAAGCAAGCCGACGGCTTCGACGAGATAGGCGTGGCGAAGTACGGCAAGCAGGGCCTGGCCAACAACCTGTCGTTCTACAAGTCCGCCAACCTGAAGCCCTCGGTGGTGTTCCGCCCCTACGAGCCGCCGGCAGAAGAGCCCGACGACGAGTACCCGTTCTACTTCTGCACAGGGCGCCTCCTGGAGCACTGGCACACCGGCACCATGACGCGCCGCGTGCCCGAGCTCGACCGCGCGCTGCCCGAGGCGCTGCTGAACATCCATCCGAACGACGCGTCGAAGCTCGGCGTGAAGGACGGCGACCTCGTGCACGTGAAATCGCGCTTCGGCGAGTTCGACATCAAGGCCTCCACGGCCGGTCGCACCGAACCGCAGGAGGGCATCGTGTTCGCGCCTTTCTTCGCCGAGGAGACGCTGGTGAACCTGGCGGTGCAGGACACGTACTGCCCGCTGTCGAAGGAGCCCGACTACAAGAAGACCTGCGTCTCTATCACGAAGGTCGAGGGGTGATCGCTATGAGGAAACATTTGGTTGCCGGCGCCCTCGTGGTTGCGATGGCGTTCGGTACGCTGGCCGCGGCCGGATGCTCGGGCCCCGCGCCCGCGGAGGACGTGAACGCGAACGTGCCGGTCGGCGCGCCGCCGCTCATGCCCGCCACCCATCAGGACCGGTTCGAGACCTTGGGCGCCTCCGGCTGCTACGGCTGCCACGGCGCGAGCGAGCGCTCGAACCCGATGCTGAACGGTTCCAAGGCCATGCCCGAGGACCACTATGCGGACGGCTCGTCCCAGACGCTCGAGCTCGATCCCACGCACGACCAGTGCAACACCTGCCACGTGCAGGGCTAGCACGTCGAGAAAGCACCCTTCCCCGTTGGGGCGGCTCCCTCCGCCGCCCCAACCCCCTTCGCCACCTTGGCTGTCCGCGAAAGCGTTCCCTGCGACCGCTTTCGCGGACAGCCAAACGGAACGTGCCCCGATGCGGGGCACCCGAATGCAAGGAGAACAGCATGGTCATATCAAGCCTCGTCGTGGAGACGACGCCCGAAACCACGGCGCGCGTGGCCGAGGACCTCGGCCGCATCGAGGGCGTCGAGGTGCACGAGACGAACGGCTACAAGGTCGTGGTGACCATAGAGGCCGAGACGCTCGACGAGTCGCACGACATCGCCAGCACGTTCGTCGCCCTCGAGGGCGTCATCGGCATCAACCTGGTGTACGCCAACTTCGAGGACGACCCCACGGTGCAGAAGGCAGCCGAGAGATGATGCGCACCCCGAACACCTCGCATTCACTCAAGTGGTCCTGGCTGCGGCACGCGGTGCAGATAGCGGCCCTGCTGCTGTTCGCCGCGCCGCTGCTCGTTGCCGGCTGGGGCCTGTTCGGGGTGTCCGTCGGCGGCGACGACCCTGTTCCCACTCCTGCCGACCTTCCCTTTTTCGGCAGCCTTTCCTCTTCATCGATAGGAGGGGTCACCCTCCTGGACCCGTTCGGGGTTCTTCAGGTCGTCGCCGCTTCCAAGACGTTCGAGCTCGAGTGGCTCTGGTTCGCGCTGCCGGTCGTGGCGTTCTACGGACTCGTGCGCGCCCGGGCGTTCTGCGGCTGGGTGTGCCCGGTGAACCTGCTGCTGGAGCTGGTGGACGCGCTGCGCCGCAAGCTGGGCATCAAGGTAAGCGAGGCGCCCGTGCCGCGCCGCGCGAAGATCGGGGTCGCGCTGGCCGTGCTCGTGCTGTCGGCGGCCACCAGCGTGCCGCTGTTCGAGTCGTTCTCGCCCATCGGCGCCGTGAACAAGGGCATCCTCTTCGGCAGCGTGGCGGGGCTCTGGACGCTCGGGGCCATCGTGGCGGCGGAGCTTTTCTGGGGCCACCGCGTGTGGTGCCGCGCGCTCTGCCCGCTCGGCGGCTTCTACGAGGCCATCGGCCGCGTGGGCGTGGTGAACGCGAGGTACGACCGCACGGCCTGCATCCACTGCGACGCGTGCCGCAAGGCGTGCCTGGCCGACCCGTCCATCCTGAACCCGGTGCTCGCCGGAGACGAGACGTACGTGCGCGCCGGCGACTGCATGGCCTGCGGCTCCTGCGTGGATGCCTGCCCCACCCGCGCCCTGTCGCTGGGCCTGGGCAAGGGCGCCAAGGAGGCGCCCGAAGCCTCCGCCGACGAGGTCCCCGCGAAAGCGTAAGGGCGCTCCCATAGCCGGTCGAAGGCACCTGCGCGATGCGGGACCGCCCAGCACGCCGGGCGGTCCCGCCGAGGTCGATCGCATGCGCCGGACAGCACCTCCCCCAACAGGCAAGCTCCCCTCCGGCCGGCCACAAGGGCTCACACGTCCAGCAGCTTGTGCTCCAGGGCGTAGGACACCAAATCGGCACGGGTCTTGAACCCGAGCTTCTTGTAGATCTTCGAGCGATGGGCTTCCACGGTCTTCACGGAGAGGTACACCTGCTCCGATATCTCCTTGTTCGTGTACCCCTTCGCCAGAAGCTGCAGTATCTCCAGCTCGCGGTTCGACAGCTGCTGGTAGGAGCGGTCCTCCTCCTCGCCGGCGCCCACGAGTTGCTTGGTGAGCAGCGCGGCCATCTTCGGGTGGATGTAGCTGCCGCCCCCGGCCACGGCGTGGACGGCGGAGAGCAGCTCCTCTGACGTGGAGTTCTTCAGCACGTAGCCCGCAGCTCCCCCGCGCAGCGTGTAGAACAGGTACTCGGGCTCGGCGAACATGGTGAGGATGACGATGCGCGTGCCGGGGAAGTCGCGCGCGATCTTCTCGCAGGCCACCAGGCCGCTCTGGCCGGGCGGCATGGAGATGTCCATGAGCAGGATGTCGGGCCTCTCGCGCGAGACTATCGTATAGGCCTGCGTGCCGTCCGCAGCCTCGGCCACCACCTTGATCTCGGCGTCCTGCTCCAAGATCATCTTGAACCCGGCGCGCACCACCTCGTGGTCGTCGGCCAGCACCACGCGTATCATGCCGCACCGCCTTCCGCCATCTTCATGGGCGCGACGAGCGTCACGACGGTGCCGCCCCCGTCGGAGGCCATCGTGAGGGTGGCGCCGATCAGACGTGCGCGCTCGCGCATGCCGGAGAGCCCGCAGCCGCTCCCCTTCACCTCGGGGTGCTCCACGTCGAAGCCGCAGCCATGGTCCACGACGGTGGCGTGCATCCAGCCGTCGGCGTCCTCCAGCGTCACGTAGACCTTGTCGGCGCCCGAGTACTTGCAGGCGTTCAGCACGGCCTCCTGGCAGATGCGGTAGGTTTGCGTCTCGAGCGCGGGGTCGAAGCGCTTGCGCGACAGGTTCCCCTCGAACACGATCTCGGCGCCGTAGGTCTTCTCGAACACGGCCGCCTGCGAGCGCAGGGCCGGGATGAAGCCCAGGTGGTCGAGCGCCGAGGGGCGCAGCTCCACCGAGATGTTGTGAAGCTCGTCCAGGATGCGGTCGATGTCGTTGTTGGCCTCCGTGAAGAGCTGGCGCGCCTCCGCGTCGCGGCTCAGGTACGGCTCAAGGCGCTTGAGCACGAACGAGATGCCCAGGAGCTCCTGGGCTATGCCATCGTGAAGCTCGCGCGAGATGCGCTTGCGCTCGGCCTCCTGGGCGGCGATGACGCGCGACACTTCCGAGTGGACGAGCAGCGGGCTGTCCGCCTCGTCGTCGCGCTTCTCCTCGGCGATGCGCTCGAAGTCCATGAAGTCGCTCGATACCAGGTCGAAGTCGGCGAGCCGGCCCTTCTGGTCGGCTATGAAGCGGCTGTAGCTCGTGCGGTGCGCGTCGCTCACGGTGCGGAACGCGCACAGGATGGCCCCCACGACACGGCCCTCCTTCACGAGCGGCAGGGCGCAGAAGCTGTGCAGGTCCTCGGCGAACACGATGGGGTACGACGAGTACTCGCGCGGGTCGATCTCGGCATCTATGTTCGTGAACAGCATGGGCTTTCCCGCCTTGATGACGATGCCGCCGATGCCGTGCCCGGGCGCGAGCACGATGCGGTGGTGCCGCTCGTCGGTGGCGCCCGCGCTGTAGATCCACTTGAGCGGCGCCCCCAAAAACGCCGTCAACCCCAAGCCCACGAAGTCGAACCCGTAGCGCTCCTTCAGGTCCTCCACGACACGCGCGTAGACCTCGCTCCTGCCCGCAAGCACGTCCTCGCAGAAATTCGACGCCCCCATGCCTCTCCCCCTCGCCTCGGTGCGGATGCAGCTGCCGCCGTCTCCGCGAAACGGCCTCCCCTTGCTCTTCCCCATTATCCCCTATTTCGCGTGCCGTTGCACGACATTCGGCCCGCGCGCGCCTGCGCAGGAGCCTGCGGCGCGCCTTGCCCGCCGCAGGGGCGTCGCCGAATGCTCGCCGTGCCGTTGCAGGGCCGCCACCGCCCAGGGGCGGCCGCGTGGTAGGCTGCTTGCCGAAGGATCCCCCCGACAAGCGAAAGGAGCGCGACATGGAGTTCCATACCGGAGACCAGCCCGGCGAAGGGCGCTACCGCTGCAAGAACTGCGGCTACATCGTGCGCATTACGAGCGATACCGAGAAGCTGCCCGCCTGCCCCAACTGCGGCCACCACGAGTTCGAGAAGCTCGAGGACGAGGACTGACGCGCGCGGGCCGAAACGATGGCAGGCCAGCGCCCGCAAGGGTGCCGGCCTGCGCGAGGTCCGCGCCAGACAGGCGCCCGCGAGGGGCGGCTGCATGAAAAAGGCACCCGCAAGGGTGCCTTTCGAGTTTCGATGGTGCGCGATGCAAGATTTGAACTTGCGACCCCCACCGTGTCAAGGTGATGCTCTCCCCCTGAGCTAATCGCGCACATTCCGCGGTTCGGACGCCGTCCGTACCGACGAATTGGTATGTTACCAGAACACGGCGCCGTGTCAAAGGGCCTTTTCACTTTTCGGACGAAAAGTTTCGAATTGCGGGCTTGGCGTGGACGCGGTATCCCGCAGCGCAGCGGAAAACGCGGCCTTTGGAAAGAGTTGTCATCGAGATGTGAAAAAATCAGAAATGGGGTCTTGCGCGAAAGTGGTCGTTCCAGTATTATATCTCCTCGCGACGCGGACGTGGCTCAGCTGGTAGAGCACGACCTTGCCAAGGTCGGGGTCGCGGGTTCGAACCCCGTCGTCCGCTCCATCGTCATCACGAGGCCGGTCATACTCCAAAGTTTTGGCCGGCCTTTTCCATGACGGTTTTGCCGCAACACGGCGACGTGGCCAAGTGGTAAGGCAGAGGCCTGCAAAGCCTTCACCCCCGGTTCGAATCCGGGCGTCGCCTCCATTCGCTCCTCCTTGCGAGGACGGATGACCAAAGCACTGCACGCTTCACAATGCGGACGTGGCTCAGCTGGTAGAGCACGACCTTGCCAAGGTCGGGGTCGCGGGTTCGAACCCCGTCGTCCGCTCCACGAAACCCCGCCCGCCGGACATCGATCCGGCGGGTTTTTTCTTATCCTGCGGCATACGGCGACGGGTTCCCTCGTCCGGCAGCGTCCCGCGGCCAGCCCCCCCCCGATGCAGCTGCACTCCAACAGCTCGACAACCTCCCCGTTCCAACCGGATGACAAACCGCCCCCTGTTCCAGGCCTTCTGCCATCATGTTCTGCGATATCCCCCGGAAAGGAGCAGACCAATGTCATCCACGAAGAAGACCATCGCGGAGGGCGCGCAGTCGGCAGTCGCGCGCAAGCTGCTGGCGTACGCACAGGGAGGCGACCCCGACGTGCAGCTGCCCAAGATGCTCAAAGCCGTGGACGCGCTGGTTCCCAAGGACTACCTCGTGGAACAGCGCGCCCTGTTCCACGAGGTCATCGACCATCCCGACAACAACTGGATGGTGCTGCTGAAGAGCCTGTGGGCCGACATCGACCCTGGCGTGCTCCAGAAGGTGCTGGAGAACTTCCTCGTGAACGCGAGCCTCATCGGGCTGCGCCGCCAGGACGCCGCGGCGGCCGAGCACGGCTGCAACGTGCCATGGGCCCTGCTCGTGGACCCCACGAGCGCCTGCAACCTGCACTGCACCGGCTGTTGGGCAGCCGAGTACGGCGACCGGCTCAACCTCACGTTCGAGGAGCTGGACTCCATCGTGGAGCAGGGCAAGGAGCTGGGGGTGTTCTTCTACCTGTTCTCGGGCGGCGAGCCGCTCGTGCGCAAGCGCGACGTCATCCGCCTGTGCGAGAAGCACGACGACTGCGCCTTCACGGCGTTCACGAACGCCACGCTCATCGACGACGCGCTGGCCGAGGACATGCTGCGGGTGAGGAACCTCATCCCCGCCATCTCGGTGGAGGGCTTCGAGGAGGCCACGGACGCCCGCCGCGGCAAGGGCACCTACGCCGCCGTCGTGCGGGCCATGGACGTGCTGAGGCGCCATCGCCTGCCCTTCGGCGTGTCGTGCTGCTACACGCACGCAAACGCCGCCTCCATCGGCAGCGAGGCGTTCTTCGACGACCTCGTGGCGCGCGGGGCGAAGTTCGCCTGGTTCTTCACCTACATGCCCGTAGGGGCCTCCGCACCGACCGACCTGTTGGCCACGGCCGAGGACCGCGCGTTCATGTACCGCCGGATACGCGCGTTTCGCGAGACGAAGCCGTTGTTCACCATGGACTTCTGGAACGACGGCGAGTTCACGCAGGGGTGCATCGCCGGCGGGCGGCGCTACCTGCACATCAACGCGAACGGCGACATTGAGCCCTGCGCGTTCATCCACTACTCGGACGCGAACATCCGCGACACCCCCCTTCTGGAGGCACTCAAGCGGCCGCTGTTCATGGCCTACCACGACAACCAGCCCTTCAACGGCAACCACCTGCGGCCCTGCCCCGTGCTGGACAACAAGGACCGCCTGGCCCAGATGGTGGAGGCCTCGGGCGCCCGCTCCACCGACCTGGAGGAGCCGGAGGACGCGGCGGCGCTCTGCGCGAAGACGCACGCCGCAGCCGACCGCTGGGAGCCCGTGGCGCAGCGCCTGTGGGAGGAGGGGCACTGGACGAGCGGGCCTAACGCGGGGAGGCGGAAGTAGCTCCACGGACCTGCGAGGCCGGCCCTGTAGGCGGCGGCAGGCGGAACTCGTCGCACACACTGCGCGAAAGCTCCTCGTCCCGCCTGCCGCCGCCTACAGGGCCTCTCGGTGCCGTGGTGTGCTTTTGCAACCGGGGGCCCGGGCGCCCGTGCGGGGCGAGAGGGGTCGACCTGTGGGGGATTCCTTATAGGAAGCTCGGGATGTCTCCGAGGGTTTCCACGCGGTCGTAGGGGCAGTCAGGTTCGGCGCCGTGACGGTCGATGATGACGGGGCGGATGCCGGCGGCCGCGGCCCCGTCCCCGTCCGCGTCGGGGCGGTCGCCCACGTGCGCGCACGCGCCGGGCCGCACGCCCAGCTGCTCGCAGGCGAGGTCGAAGATCACGGGGTTCGGCTTGCGGTAGCCCACTGCGGCGCTCGAAACCACCGTGTCGAAGTACGGCAGCAGCCGCAGGTCGCGGAGCAAGTCCTCAAGCTCGGCGTCCCAGTTCGACACGACGCCCAGGGCGAGCCCCCGCTCCTTGAGGGCGCGCAGGCAGCCCGCGACGTCCGCGTACACCTCCCAGCTCGCCGCGTGGCGGTACGCCCCGTTCACCGCGGCAGCCATCCCCTCCGCGTCGTGCCCGATGCCCGCCAGGTGGCACACGTAGCGGTACTGGTCCAGCCAGATGGCCGTCGAGCCCTCGTGCGAGCACCAGAAGTCCCCGTCGCGCAGGTACTCCGCCTCGTAGTAGGCGTCCATGGCGGGCATGTGGAGCTCGAAGTCGCGCACGGTCAGCGCGTGCCCGCGCTCGGCGGCTGCACGCGCCATCGTCTCGGCAACCGACGGGCACGGCCGGATGAGCGTCGATCCCACGTCGAAGAAAACGGCCTCCACCATGCGGCTCCCCTCCTAGTCCACGTGCCCGTCGTCGGGCTCGATATGCACGAGCGCCTCCGCCACGTTCGGGAAGCGCTCCTCCACGGCGCGCTCCACGCGCTCCGAGAGGCCGTGGGCGTCCTTCACCGTCATCTCCGGCGCGACGAGCACGTGCAGATCCGCGTAGACCTCCCCTTCCGTGCCCCTCGTGCGGATACGGTGCGCGTCGCGCACGCCGGGCACCGCCAGGGCCGCCGCGCGCACGTCCTCCTCGGGAATGCGCGCCCGGTCCGAGAGCGTGGCCAGAGCGTGCTTAAACACGTCCCAGGCCGTGGCCAGGATGGCGAGCGTCACCACGAGCGCCATGACGGGGTCGGCCATGGGGAACCCGAGCGCCACGGCCGCCAAGCCCACGATGACGCCGACGGACACGAGCGCGTCGGAGAGCGTATGGTTGGCGTCAGCCGCCAGCACCTCGCTCTTGAGGCGCTTGGCGCAGCGCCGCTCGTAGGTGGTGACCCCCAGGTTCACGGCCAGCGTGCCTGCCATGACCACGAACGACAGCGGCGTGACCTCTGCCGTATAGGAGCCCGACGCGAGCTTGGCTACGGCGCTCGATCCCACCTCGAAGGCGGCCAGGAGCAGCAGCACGCCGATGACGAGGCTCGCGTACGTCTCGAACTTCGCGTGGCCGTAGGGGTGCCCCTCGTCGGCCGGCCGCGAGGCCAGGGCGATGCCCACGAGCCCCACCACGTTGCCGGCGGAGTCGAACACCGAATGGATGCCGTCGGCCTGCATGGACGCCGACCCGGTGACGGCGCCGTACACGTACTTCGCAGCCGCCACGGCCAGGTTCAGCACGAGCACGATCCACAGCACCCGGCGGATCGACCGCATGCGCGTGGAGACCGCGTCCTTGGCAGCAAGCGCCTTCGCCATGCTCGATTCCTCCGCATCTTCTCGTCAGGGGCCAGAATACGAAAAAGGAGAGCCACTCGGACTCTCCTTCTAGCTTCGATGGTGTCGGAGGCGGGATTTGAACCCGCACACCCGTTGTGTGGGCACTAGCACCTCAAGCTAGCGTGTCTGCCGTTCCACCACTCCGACATATGCTGCTCACAAGCAACGCTGGTTATTCTACCCGAACCCTCGCTGCTTGTGAAGAGCGAATTTTCGCTATTTTGCGATCGTTCCCTGCGGGTAGATGATCATCAGCACGATGAGCGACAGCAGGAACACTACCGCGAAGATGATGGTGATGCGGTCGAGGTTCTTCTCCACGATGCTCGTGCCCGTCTGCGTGGAGTACACGGAGCTGGCGATCATGTCGGATATGCCCGTGCCCTTGCCGGAGTGCAGCAGGATGAACACGATGAGGCCCAAGCCCGAGACGACGAGCAGGATGAGCATGATGATAAGGAACGGGTTCAAGGCGTCTCTCTTCTTTCCATTGAGAACGAACGTTTACACAAGTCATGAAGTATACCCGAAAAGCGCCTTCCCTGGCAAGCGGGATGGGTCACAGGGCGTGGGTATCGCAAAACGTCCAGAACAGCGCGCCGACGACATGCAGGACGCCGCCCTGCCGTCGGCCTGACGGCCCGGCTTTGGTTCGGAGCCGGCCGTACCTTGGTTTCGGACGGCCGGCTCCGCCTGCCGCGTCTGGAGGGACCCTGCCGTACGCAGAAGAACCCTGTCGTGCGCGACGTAACTCTGCCAGGCACGACGGTACTCTGTCGTGCCTGGCAGAACCCCGCCGTGCACGACGAAGCCCTGTTGCGTGCAGCCCCCTTGTCGCCATTTCGGGCCTCCCCTGCCAAAAATGAGTCGGTTTGGCAAGGGAGGCCGCCCTCGACGGCCAAGTCGCAAGACGCGACCTGGCCTTTCCCGGACGATATGGGAAAGGCAGGCGGCGAATCACTTCCCACGATTGCCAAACCGCTCCTTTTTTGGCATAAGGGGGCTTTTTACGCTACAGCCCGATGGGCACAGGGCCGCCCGCGACCAAGAAGAGAGGCGCCGCGGCTCGGGCCGCAACGCCTCTCGGGGTCGGCCGATCATGCCGGGTTACGCGAGCAGGCTCCTGCCCGTCATCTCGGCGGGCTTCGGCAAGCCCATGAGCTCGAGCAGCGTCGGCGCGATGTCGCAGAGCGCACCTTCGCGGCCGTCGAGGGTGCGGCCGGTTCCGGCGAAGTCCGCGAGCACGAGCGGCACGGGAGCCGTGGTGTGCGCCGTGAACGGCGAGCCGTCCTCGCCGAGCATCTTGTCGGCGTTGCCGTGGTCGGCCGTGATCAGCGCCACGCCGCCCTTGCGCTCGAGCGCGGCGAGCACCTCGCCCACGCCCGCGTCCACCGCCGCGACGGCGGCCACCGCGGCCGGGATGACGCCGGTGTGGCCCACCATGTCGCAGTTCGCGAAGTTCACGAGGTAGACGTCGGCCTCGTCGGCGTCGATGGCGGCGGCCAGCGTGGCGGCCACGTCCGGCTCGCTCATCTCGGGCTTGAGGTCGTAGGTGGCCACCTTGGGGCTGGGGATGAGCGCGCGCTCCTCCCCCGTCTTCGGCTCCTCGCGGCCGCCGTTCAGGAAGAACGTCACGTGGGCGTACTTCTCGGTCTCGGCGATGTGGTACTGGCGCAGGCCCGCCGCCGCCAGCACGTCGGCCAGCACGTTGCCGGGGAACTCCTTGGGGTAGGCCACCGGCGCGGGGATCTCCGGGTCGTACTCGGTCAGGCACACGAAGCTCACCCGCGGGAACCGGCTGCGCCCGAAGCCCTCGAACGCCGGGTCCACCAGCGCGCGCGTGATCTCGCGGGCACGGTCGGGCCGGAAGTTGAAGAACACGACGGCGTCGCCGTCCTGCACCCCGCGCCCGGAGAGCGCCGTGGGCACGACGAACTCGTCGGTGACGCCCTCGGCATAGGAGGCCGCCATGACCTCGGCCGGCGCTGCGTCCGTGCACGGATCGGCAGCCACGATGGCGCGCCACGCCTGCTCGACGCGCTCCCAGCGGTTGTCGCGGTCCATGGCGAAGTAGCGCCCCGAGATGCTGGCTATCTCGGCGGCGCACGCGTCGTCGGTCAGCTCGGCCAGCACGGCCTCGAGCTCCTCCAGGTAGCCCGCACCGCTCTTCGGCGGCACGTCGCGGCCGTCCATGAAGCAATGCACCGCGATATGCCCGACCCCGGCCTCCTTCGCGGCGCGCGCGAGCGCGTAGAGATGCTCGTTGGAGGAATGGACGCCGCCGTCGGACACGAGCCCCATGAGATGCAGCGCCGCGCCCGGCTCGCGCGCCGCGGCGAACGCGTCGTTCAGCACGGGGTTCGCCGCCAGCGAGCCGTCGGCGCAGGCGCGGTTGATGCGCGTGAGCTCCTGGAACACCACGCGCCCCGCGCCGATGTTGAGATGCCCCACCTCCGAGTTGCCCATCTGTCCCTCGGGAAGGCCCACGGCCTCGCCCGAGGCCTCGAGGCACGTCCACAGACGCTCTGCGAACAGCGCGTCGAGGTTCGGCGTGCGCGCCTGCGAGATGGCGTTGCCGGGGCCGGGCTCGGCCAAGCCGAACCCGTCCATGATGACGAGGCAGGCCGGCAGCGTGAGACGAGCGCGCTCCATCACAGGCACGCCTCGATCAGCTGCACGAACGACTCGCACTTGAGGCTGGCGCCGCCGATGAGGCCGCCGTCGATGTTCGGCTGGGCCAGCAGGCCCTCCACGTTGCCGGGGTTCATGGAGCCGCCGTACAGCACGCGCATCTCCTCGGCCGCCTCGCCGCCGAAGAGCTCGGCGAGCGTCGCGCGGATGGCGGCGCACACGGCCTCGGCCTGCTCGGGCGTGGCCGTCCGGCCCGTGCCGATGGCCCAGATGGGCTCGTAGGCCACGACGCAGCCTGCTGCATCGCTCGCATCCACGCCGGCGAAGGCGGCGCGCACCTGGGCGGTGACGTACTCGTCGGTCGTGCCCTCGTCGCGCACGGCCAGCGACTCGCCCACGCACACGATGGCGTACAGGCCCCCTTCGACGAGCGCCTTCACCTTGAGGTTGACGTCCTCGTTCGTCTCGCCGAACAGCTCGCGGCGCTCGGAGTGGCCCACGATGGAGCACGCGCAGCCGATCTCCTTGATCATGGGCACCGAGATCTCGCCGGTGTAGGCGCCCTTCGGCTCCCAGTACACGTTCTGCGCGCCCACGGCGATCTTCGTCTTGTCGAAGTCGAGCACGGTCTTGGCCGGCTTGAGGTCCACGTAGGGCGGGCAGATGACGATGTCGACCGACTCAGGCCACTCCTTCTCGTACTGGTTCGAGATCTCCTGCGTGAGCACCACCGCCTCGCCCACCGTGTTGTTCATCTTCCAGTTGCCCGCCATCATGGGTTTGCGTGCCATTGGGGTATCCTTTCCTTCGAGTGTTGTGCGGCCCGTCCACGTTGCAGGGGCCGCACGGAACGGGTCCTACCGCAGCGCCTCAACGCCGGGAAGCGCCTCGCCCTGGACGAGCTCCATGGAGGCGCCGCCGCCGGTGGAGATGAACGTCATCTTGTCGGCCAGGTCGAACTTGTTGACGGCGGCCACGCTGTCGCCGCCGCCGATGACGGTGTCCGCGTCGGCGTTGGCGGCCACGGCCTCGGCCACGGCCTTCGTGCCGGCCTCGAACGGCTGCATCTCGAACACGCCCATGGGGCCGTTCCAGAACACGGTCTGGGCCTCTGCCACGGCGTCGGCGTAGAGCTTCGCCGTCTCGGGCCCGATATCGAGGCCCATCATATCACCGGGGATGTCGTCGACCGAAACCGTGAGCGTCTCGGCATCTTCCGCGAACCGGTCGGCGACGACGACGTCCACGGGCAGCAGCAGCTTCACGCCGCGCGCCTCGGCCTTCTCGATCATGGCAGCCGCGCG
The DNA here is from genome assembly GCF_900199375.1 of Gordonibacter urolithinfaciens. Lineage (NCBI taxonomy): Bacteria > Bacillati > Actinomycetota > Coriobacteriia > Eggerthellales > Eggerthellaceae > Gordonibacter > Gordonibacter urolithinfaciens. Next base: position 3,198,607 of record NZ_LT900217.1, on the reverse strand, counting down.
CTCCACCCAGTCATCTTCCTTGAGCGACGTGCCCACCTGCTTGCCCTGGGCCAGCAGGAACGTGAAGCACATCCCGCCGCCGATGATGAGCGTGTCGCAGGTGTCCATGAGCGCATCGATGACCTTGATCTTGTCGGACACCTTCGAGCCGCCGAGGATGGCCGCGAACGGGCGGCGGGGCGCCTCGAGCATGCCCGAGAGCGTGGACACCTCGCGCTGCATGAGGTAGCCCGCGTACGCCGGCAGCAGCGCCGCGACGCCGGCCGTGGAGGCATGGGCGCGATGCGCGGTGCCGAACGCGTCGTTGACGTACACGTCGCCGAGCGCGGCCAGCTCCTCGCAGAACGCGGGGTCGTTCTTCATCTCGCGCTTGTCGAAGCGCAGGTTCTCCAGCACGAGCACGTCGCCGTCGCGCAGAGACGCGGCCTTCGCGCGCGCGTCGTCGCCCACCGTGTCGGTTGCGAACACGACGGGCTTGCCCAAGAGCTCGGAGAGCTTCTGCGCGGCGGGGCGCAGCGTGAACGCCTCCTCGAAGCCCTCGCCCGCCGGGCGGCCGAGATGGCTCATGAGCACGACGCGCGCGCCCTGCGCAACGAGCTTCTCGATGGTGGGCAGCGCGGCGCGGATGCGCGTGTCGTCGGCGACGGCGCCGTCCTTCACCGGCACGTTGAAGTCGACGCGCACGAGCGCGCGCTTCCCGGCGGCGTCCAGCTCGTCGATGGTTTTGATATCGGCCATAGGGCCCTCCTTCTGCGAAGCGCGTCTAATTCGCGCGAAGCGTGAAAACAGGCGCACAGGTTGGCGTAGTAAGACAGCGAGGGGCGCTGCGGTGCCCGAGATTCGCGGGATGGCGCGGGCGATGCGTACTTGGGTACGCGAGTCCGCGGCATCGTGCGAAGATCGGGTGCCCCAGCGCCCCGCAGCGTCGACAGAGATTTTGCTCGTTAGAGCAAAATCTTCACCAGATCTTTAACCCTGTTCGAGTAGCCCCACTCGTTGTCGTACCAGGAGATGCACTTGACGAAGTTGCCCTCGCCGCCCAGCACCATGGTGAGCTTGCTGTCGAAGATGGAGGAGTGCGGGTTGTCCACGATATCGATGGAGACGATCGGGTCCTCGGTGTACTCCAGGATGCCCTTGAGCGGGCCCTCGGCGGCGGCCTTCATCGCGGCGTTGATCTCCTCGGCGGTGGCGTCCTTCTCAAGCTCAACCGTGAGGTCGACCATCGAGCCGTCCGGCGTGGGAACGCGGGTGGCGAAGCCGTCGAGCTTGCCCTTGAGCTCGGGCAGCACGAGCGACACCGCGCGGGCGGCGCCCGTGGTGGTGGGGATCATCGACATGGCGGCCGCGCGGGCGCGACGCAGGTCCTTGTGGGGAAGGTCGAGGATCTTCTGGTCGTTCGTGTAGGAGTGGATCGTGTTCATGTAGCCGCGCTTGATGCCGAAGTTGTCCATGAGCACCTTCGCGAAGGGGGCCAGGCAGTTCGTCGTGCACGAGGCGTTCGAGATGATGTTGTGCTTCTCGGGATCGTACTGGTCGTCGTTCACGCCCATGACGATGGTGATGTCCTCGTTCTTGGCCGGCGCGGAGATGACGACCTTCTTGGCGCCCGCGTCGAGGTGCGCCTTGGCCTTCGTGCCGTCGGTGAAGAAGCCCGTGGACTCCACGACCACGTCGACGCCCAGCTCGCCCCAGGGCAGGTTGGCCGGCTCGCGCTCGGAGAGCACCTTGACCGCATGGCCGTCGGCCACGAAGCCGTCCTCGGTGACCTCGACCGTGTCGAAGGCGCGCCCGTGGATGGAATCGTACTTGAGCAGGTGGGCCATCGTCGGAATGTCGCCGAGGTCGTTTACTGCCACGACCTCGATCTCGGGATCCTCCACCATCGCGCGGAACGCCAGGCGGCCGATGCGACCGAATCCGTTAATGCCTACTTTGATTGCCATGCGTATCCCCTTTCATAAGATACTCTTGCTCGCTGAAGCTGAGACGATGATACAACACGTACGCAAACCATTCTAGCGGTGTAACTCTTTCGCCATCTGCTCGATCCGGCGAACGCGATGGTAAACGGCCGATTTGGACAGGGGCGGGGTCGCGCGCTCGCCCAGCTCCTTGAGGGTGGCGTCGGGATAGGTCACGCGCAGGCGTATGAACTCCTGCAGCGCCGGGGGCAGGTTCTCCATGCCGTGCGCCTCCAGCACCTCCTTGATGGCGTAGATCTGGTCCACCGAGGCGCTGGCCGCCTTCGCCTGGTTCGCAATCTCGGCGTTCGTCATGCGGTTCACGTCGTTGCGCACGCTCTTGATGACCCGCGCGTTCTCCATGGACAGCGCGCTCTGGTGCGCGCCGGTGAACGCGAGGAACTCGAGGATGGCGGCACCGCTCTTCAAGTACACCATGTGCGAGCTGCGCCGCTGCATGACGCGCGCGTTGATGCCCTTGCGGTCGAGCAGATCCACGAGCCCCTCGGCCAGGTCCCCGCTCTCCACGGTGACCTCGAAGTGGAAGTCGCCGCGCGGGTCGGAAACGAAGCCGCTCCCGAGGAAAGCGCCGCGCAGGTAGGCCGCCGTGCAGCACTCCTTCGCCACGAGGCTCTCCTTGATGCCCAGCTCCAGGCCGCCCTCCTCCGAGAGCACGCCCATGTCGCGCAACGCATCGGCCAGATGGGGCTGTGCCGGCACCTCTATAAGGTAGTTCGGCGTCTTGTGCAGCACGCTGCGGCGCACGGTGAGCTCGGTCTTCAGGTGGTACAGCTCGTGGAGCAGCTTAATGATGAGGCGCGCCACGCTGGGCACGTCCGTGGCTATCTCGATGCGGTAGGTTCCCTGCCCGCTGAAGAACAGCGTGCCCTCGATGCGCACGAGCGCCGCCAGCGTGGCTTTCTCGCAGTGCGAGCAGGTGGGCGGCACGCGCGCGAGCTCGTCCTTTACCTCTGCCGTGAACGACATAGCTTCAACACCCCCGAGAACGCGTCGCGCAGGGCCTGCGGATCATGCCACGTGGGGCTGCCGCTGTCCACGAGGTTGCGCGCGATGACCACCGGTCCCTGGGCCTGGATGGCCTGCACGTCATGGTAGCTGATCCTCACCGGGCGGATACGGCCCGAGAGCTCCGCATCGTCGAGGCCCGACGTGGAGGCGTGCTCGGGTTCGGCGCCGGTCATGGCGCCGAACACGCCGGCGGCCGGGCTGTCGGGGCGCAGCGGCACCGGCGTGTGCACCAGCAGGTAGTCAACGAGTCCGCGCAGGCCGTGGTCCATGAGCGCCTCAACGTGCTCGCGGGCCGTGAGGCCCCAGGTCTCGCCCTGCATGTCGGCGAGCGAGCACACGAAGAGCGTGCTCGCCTGGGATGCGCGTATGGCGTCGACCACGCCCGGCACCAGCAGGTTCGGAATGATGGATGTGAAGAGCGACCCGGGGCCCAGCACGATGAGGTCGGCCTTCCGGATGGCCTCGAGGGCGGGCGGGTAGGCCTCGATGGAGCGGTCGGCGCGCAGCGTCACGCGCTCGAGCGCCGTGCGCGAATGGCAGGCGACGGCCTGGCCCTCCAGCTCGCGGCCGTCGCGCGTGCGCGCCACGAGCGTCACGCGGTCGAGCGTGGAGGGGTACACGCGGCCCTGGGCGCCCAGCAGCCGCTCGCATATGGCGATGGCCTCCGGGAACGACCCGGCCGCGTCCTCGAGCGCGGAGAGCATGAGGTTTCCCAGCGTGTGGTTGCCCGCGAACGGGAAGCGGTACTTGAACGCGCGAGTGAGCGGGTCGGCGGGATCGGCCGCCATGGCGGCCAGGCACTTGCGCACGTCGCCGGGGGGCGTGACGTTCGCCTCCTCGCGCAGCACGCCGGTGGAGCCGCCGTCGTCGGCCATGGCCACGACGGCGGCCGTGTCCAGGCCCATGGACAGGAGCGTGCGGATGGACACGGGGGCGCCGGTACCGCCGCCGATGACCACGGCGCGCAGGTGCTCGCCGGGCCCGACCACGGGAGGCGTGGAGCCGAGCGCCGCGAAGGCGGCGGTGGCCGAGGGATCGTGGGTGAACGCGGGCTTCGCCATGGGGGCGCCCTACGCCTGCGGGGCGGCCACGGGGCCGTCGGGGGCCGGGGCTGGCGGCTGCGGGGCGGCCGCCGGGTCGGGGCCGGGGGCCGCCGCCTGCGGGTCCGCTGCGAGGCGGCCGTCGGCGCCCTCGGCGAGCGCCAGGTCGCGATGGGCGATGCTCACCCGGTAGCCCTTCGTCTTTAGGTAGTCGCCCGTGGACTCCGCCAGCGCCACGGAGCGGTGCTGGCCGCCCGTGCAGCCCACGGCGATGGCGAGCTGCTGCTTGCCCTCGGCCACGTAGCCGGGCATGACGCAATCCAGCAGGCCGCGCCAGCGCTGCTCGAACTCCTCGGTCTCCGGTCGGTAGAGCACGTAGTCGCGCACCGGCTTGTCGAGGCCCGTGAGCGCGCGCAGCTGCGGCTCGTAGTAAGGGTTCGGCAGGAAGCGCACGTCCATGACGAGGTCGGCGTCGAGCGGCGCGCCGTGCTTGAAGCCGAACGAGTACACCGTCACGGCAAGTCCCTGCTGCTCGGAGCCGGGTGCGAACAGCGCGCGGATGGTCGCGCGCAGCTGCGCCGGCAGCATGTCGGTGGTGTCCACCACGTGGTGAGCCGCCTCGCGCACCTCGAACAGGAGGTCGCGCTCGCGGTCGATGCCCTGCGCGATGGAGGCGCCGTCGGCGCACAGCGGGTGCCGGCGGCGGCTGGACTTGTAGCGTGCGACGAGCTTCTCGTCGGCCGCATCCAGGAACAGGATGCGGTAGCCGATGCCCTGGGCCTTGAGCTTCGCCAGCTCGGCCGTGAGGTTGGCGAAGAAGTCGCGGTTGCGCGCGTCGCACACCACGGCCAGGCGGCGGTGCTCGTCGGGCTGGCCCGGCATGCCGGTGAGCTCGAGCAGATTGCCGATGAGGCTGGAGGGCAGGTTGTCCACGCAGAAGTAGCCCAGATCCTCGAACGAGTGCATGGCCTCGGTGCGCCCGGCGCCGCTCATGCCGCTCACGATGACCAGTTCGGGCATGCTCGCCAGCTCGGTGTTCTCGTCGGTCATGCGATCGTCCTTCCCTCGTTTCCTTCCCTGCCGGGCTCCCTGCCCTGCACGGCCGCGCGCACCGCCTCGTCCACGGCGGGCGACCACGTGGCGGCTGGCCCCGTGCCCGCGGGCGGGCAGGCGGCCGCACGCTCGTCGAGCGCGTCGGAGGCGTCCGGGCCGCACGCGGCCTCGGATGTGCCAGGGCCCTCCGCCCTCCCGACTCCGCCGCCCACGACGCGCTCGTCCTTGCGATCCCTATTATACTGCTGCAGCACGCGGTAGAGCTCCTCGGCCACCTCGTTCGGCACGACGCGCGCCTCCTTGATCTCCTCGAGCGTGGCGGCCTTCAGGTTCCTGAACGACTTGAAGTGCTTGAGCAGCGCCTTCTTGCGCACGGGGCCCATGCCGACCACGTCGTCGAGGATGGAGGCCGTCATGCCCTTGCCGCGGAGCTCCCGGTGGAACGTGATGGCAAAGCGGTGCGCCTCGTCGCGGACCTGCTTCACCAGGTAGAGCGACGCCGAGCCCGAGGGCAGCACGACGGGGCCCGTGTCCTGCCACGGCACGAACAGCTCCTCGTCGCGCTTGGCCAGGCCGCACATCGCGATGTCGTCGATGCCCATCCGGTCGAACATCTCGAGCGCCGCGGACAGCTGCGGCTTGCCGCCGTCGAGGATGATGAGGTCGGGCTTGCTGCCGAAGCGCTCGTCGGCCATGCGCTCGGGCGCGTAGCGGCGGCTCATGACCTCCTGCATGGACAGGAAGTCGTTCGCCTCGTCGAGCGGCGTCTTGATCTTGAAGCGGCGGTACTGGTTCTTGTCGGGCTTGCCGTTCGTGAACACCACCATCGAGGCCACCGTGTAGGAGCCGTGGATGGTGGAGATGTCGAAGCACTCGATGCGCATCGGCGGCTCGTCGAGGGCGAGCGCGCTCTCCAGCTGCAGAAGCGCGTTGTTGATGCGCTTGTCGTCGTAGTTCGTGCGCACCTTGTAGCGCATGAGCGTGTGCTTCGCGTTCGTCTCGGCCATGCCAACGAGCTCGGCCTTCTCGCCCTTCTGCGGAGCGCAGATGCGCACCTTGGCGCCATGGGGGCTGGCCAGCTTCTCCGTGAGCCATGCCTCCATGGCCTCGGTGTCCTCGGGCTCGTCGCGCAGGATGACCTCGTGCGGGATGGAGGTGGTGGCGTCGTAGTAGCGCAGGAGGAACATGTGCAGCAGGTCCTGGTCGGGCACGTCCTTGCCGCGGTTCAGCACGAACTCGTTGGAGTTGATGATGCGTCCCTCGCGCACCATGAACACGTGCACGCCCGCCACCGTCTCCTCGCGGAACAGGCCCACGACGTCCGCGTCGAGGTTGCGCGTTGACACCGCGTGCTGCCTGTCGGTGAGGCTGTTGATCGTGTCGATGCGGGCCTTGATGCGCGCCGCGCGCTCGAAGTCGAGCTCGGCGGCGGCGGTCTGCATCTCCTCGGTCAGCTCTTCGACGAACTCGCGGTGCTGGCCCGACAGGAAGCGCTCGATGCGCTTGACGTTGACCCGGTACTCCTCGGGCGTGATGCCGCCGCAGCACGCGCCGGGGCCGAGGCCCACGTGCGCGTCGAAGCACGGGCGCGCGTCGCGGTCGAGCAGGGCGAGCGGGTCCTTGTCGAGGCGGCGCTTGAGCCCGCGCCAGTCGGCGCACGACGTGGCGCACAGCGGCACGACGCGGCGGGCGATGTCCACCATGTCGCGGGCGGCGCGGCTGTCGGTGTAGGGGCCGAAGTACTTGGTGTCGGGGCGGTGCTTCTCGCGCGTGTACTTGATGGCGGGAAAGACGTCGCCCTTCGTGAGCGCGATGAACGGGTAGGACTTGTCGTCCTTGAAGTCGGCGTTGAAGAACGGAGCGTGCTGGTTGATGAGGTTCTTCTCCAGCACGAGCGACTCGTGCTCGTTCTCCACCACGAGGTAGTCGAAGCTGTCGATCTGGTCGACCAGAAGCGGGATCTTCGCGCGCTCGTCCTGGTAGTTCACGTACTGGCGCATGCGGGCGCGCAGCTGCTTCGCCTTGCCCACGTAGATGACCTGGCCGGACTTGTCCTTCCACAGGTACACGCCCGGCAGCGTGGGCACGGCGTTCAGCTCCTGCTTGATGCGCTCGAGCTTGGCGGCGAGCGCATCGTCGGCGGCGGAGCCATCCCCGCGCTCGCGCACGGCGCGGTTGAGCGCGGGCCGCCGCCGGCCCTCGCGCTCGAGGCGCTCGGCGTCCTCGGGATCGAGCGCGGGCTCGGGATCCAGGCGCTCGAACCCGCCCGCGTCGGCAGGCCCGAGGCCGTCGTCCACGTCAAACGAGGCGGCTCCGTTGTTGGTTTCGTTGAGTTCGTCCATACCGCCAGTATAGCAAACCGCACAAGCGTTCCCCTGGGCACGCTCCGCTCCACGCGGAATGCAAAAGGAAGCCCCCCCCCGACGACGGGCGATCCGCCACCCGAGCCCCCGCCGGAAACGCGAGAGGAAGGGTGTTCGGGGAAGGCGCTGCTCGTCGCGCACAGGGCGGACGCCGTTCGGGCCTTCCCGACCGCCCAGCGCACGCGAAACCGTGTTTCGTGGCAGATTTCGACGGAAAATGATCATCGAGAAGCCCGCACCGGGCCGAAAGCGCCGCGGCGAAACCGCCCCTTCGGCATCGCCCCAGGTCGGCAGGGCGTGCGGCTTCGAGTCGCCGACCGGCTCCCGAGCCGATGATCATTTCCCGTCGAAATATGCCACGAACGGGGGGTTTCGCGCGCTGCCCCGATGCCGACAGGCGCCGCGCGGGGTTGCAGGGCGGCCCTCGCCCGCCTCGGCGACGTTTCACGTGGGCACTTGCCGGATCGGCGCCGCCACGCGCAGGGGGCCGGGGTGGTTGTCCGCGGTCCTGCGCGATAAGGAGAGGGTCAGAACAAATGTTTCACGTGAAACATCCTGCATCGGACGCTCGAGGCGCGGAAAGCAGACGTTTGGGGCACGGATGCGGGCGCACGAGCCGCGCGGAATACGGGCCGCGAACGGGACGCAGGCGCAGGCTGCGCAACGCAGCCTGCGTATGGCGAAAAAAGCCGTCAGGCTTTTTCCAGCTTGGCTTTGAACGAGATGGTGCGGGGCGTGTCCATGTCGTCGAACTCCACCTCGTAGGCGCGCTTCTCGGTGTCGACGGCCGCCACGCGCCCGACGCCGAACACCGCGTGGGCCACGCGGTCGCCCGGGGAGAAACGCGCGTCGCGGACGAGGTCGGCGATCCAGCGGTCGGTCAGCGCGTAGGCGGCGCGCGCGTCCTCGATCCGCCGCTCGTCGGGCTTGTTCGAGAACTCGAGCGCCGCCGGGTCGATGTCGAGCAGGAAGCGCGAGGGGTAGCGCGGCGCGCCCTCGTGCGAGCGCCCCTCCGCCTCAGTGAGGTACAGCCCGTCGCGCGCCCGCGTCATGGCCACGAACGCCAGCCGGCGCTCCTCCTCCATGCCCTGCGGCGTGCTCGTCTTGCGCGACGGGAGCACGCCCTCGCTCATGGAGCAGAGGAACACGTGCGCGAACTCGAGGCCCTTCGCCGCATGGACGGTCATGAGCCGCACCTTGTCCTGCGCATCGTCCATCGCGTCGGCGTTCGTGAGCAGGGCCACGTGCGCCAGGTAGTGCTCGAGGGTCACCTCTTCCCCGCATGTCGACTCGAACTCGTAGATGGACTGCTTCAGCTCGGCCAGGTTGTCGAGCCGCTCCTGGCCGCCCTCGGTGCGCAGCATGCCCTCGTAGCCGCTTTCCGACAGCACGGCCGCCAGCACCTCGGACACGGGACGCCCCTCGTACGACGAGCGGAAGCGATCGACCAGCTGCAGGAGCTGCCGCGCCTTCGTGCGCTTGAACAGCTCGTCGTCCGCCGAGCGCGCGAGCGCTTCGATGAGGCTGCATCCCCATTCGTCGGCCTTCTCGCGCAGGAAGGCCATGCGCCGCTGGCCCAGGTTGCGCTTGGGGACGTTCGCCACGCGCGCGAAGTCCAGGTCGTCCTGGTAGGCGACGAGCCGCAGGTACGACAGCGCGTCCTTGATCTCGCGCCGGCCGAAGAACGGCACGCCGCTGTACACCGCGTGGGGCACCTCGGCGCGCAGCAGCGCCTCCTCCACCGGCCGCGACGCGTAATGGGCGCGGTAGAGCACCGCCATGTCGCGGTACGCCACGCCCTCGCCGTGCAGCGCGAGGGCGCCCTGGGCGATCCACGCGGCCTCGTCGGCCGAGCTCTTGGCGTGATGCCACACCGTGGGCCCATGGGCCGCGCGCGCGGCGACGAGCCTCTTCGGCATGCGCTCGCGGTTCTTCTCGATCAGCGAGTTCGCGACGGCCACCACGCGCGGCGCCGACCGGTAGTTCTCCAGCATCATGATGGTGCGCGTGCCCGGGAACGCGCGGTCGAAGTCCAGCAGGTAGCGCACGTCCGCGCCGCGCCAGGTGTAGATGGTCTGGTCGGGGTCGCCCACCACGAACAGGTTCTTGTGGTAGCCGGCGAGCACCTCCATGAGCTCGTGCTGCAGGCCGTCGATGTCCTGGAACTCGTCGACCATAATGTACTCGAGCCGCTTCTGCCACTTCGACCGGATGTCGGGGTTCTGCTCGAAGAGGTGCAGCACGAACACGATGAGGTCGTTGTAGTCCAGCCCGAAGCACTTCTTCTCCTGGTAGAGGTAGCCGTAGAAGATGACGTCCTTCGCGGCGGTCGCATCGAGGTACTTCTGCCGCAGGCCCTCGAGCGGCAGGGCCAGTATGTCGCGGTAGTAGTCCGGGCGCTCCTTCAGCTTCACGATCTCGATCATGTCGCGCGCCTTCGAGAACGTCATGTCGCGCAGCGTGAGCCCGCGCTCCTCGTAGACGACCTGCAGCATGGCGTCCACGTCGGCGTTGTCCAGCACGAGGAAGCTCTTCGGGTACTGGACGGCGTGGCAGTCCTCCTGCAGCACCGACACGCAGAAGCCGTGGAACGTGTTGATGTAGCCCGTGTCGCTGTCGCCGATCAGCCGTCGAATGCGGCGGCGCATCTCGCTGGCCGCCTTGTTCGTGAACGTGGCGCACAGGATGGTGCCCGGCATGATGCCCAACTCGTTCACCAGGTAGGCGAAGCGCTCGGTGAGCGCCCGCGTCTTGCCCGTGCCGGCGCCGGCGATCACGCGCACGTACCCCTCGGTCGCCTCGACGGCCTCGCGCTGGGCCGCGTTCAGGCGCGTTCGGCCGTCGTCTTCGTCCTGCCGTACGCTCGTCGTTGTCTCGATCGTCTGTTCCATAGGTACAGTGTAGCAGAAAACGGACGGATGTTCCCGAACAAATGTTTCACGTGAAACATTCTTGCGACGGCGCGGCGGAGCCGCGCGGGGAGGTCCGACGCGGCCAGGGGACGGGGAATCGGCGCGGCCAGGGGCCGGAGGTCCGACGCGGCCAGGGGGCGGAGGACCAATGCGGCCAGGGGACGGCAGGAACGGACCCGGGGCAGGACGAGGGATCCATGCGGCAAGCCGGCACGGTGCGGCCCTTGGCCCCACCCCCTACATCAGCTGATGGAACGCCTCGATCAGCACGGGGACCAGCGCGGAGCAGATGACGCCGTTGAGCACCGAGAGCACCACGGTCTCGCCGTTCGTGCAGCGGATGAGCATGGGCAGCGTGGTGTCCTCGCTCGTAGCGCCGGCGGGCGCGATGCACGTGGGGTAGTTGAGGTGCTTCGCGATCCAGGGGATGCTGAAGAACGACACGAGCTCGCGCAGCAGGTTCGCCAGAAACGTGATGCTGCCCACCTGGGCGCCGGCGATGTCGGTCATCATGACGCCCGCAAGGCTGTACCATCCCAGGCCCGACGCCACGGCCGCGCCCGTGGGCAGCGGCATGCCCGCAAGCGGCGCGCACGCGAGGCCGCCCAGCACCGAGCCGATCACGATGCCCGCCGGAACGATGAGCACGCGCACGTGGTACTGGCGCAACTTGCCCAGCAGGCCGCGGCTGCCGCCCACGCTGATGCCCACGAAGAACATGAGCGCGTAGAGGATGGCCTCGGAATGGCCGGCTACGAAGTCGACCGGCGCGATCGGCACGTTTGCCAGCCCGTACGCCGCGCCGAGCGCGAGCGCCCCCACTGCCACGCCGATCATCGCGGCCTCGCCGCGCACGCCCGCCCCGCCCTCGGCGCCGTCCTGCGCAGCGGCCACGCGCGGACCGGCCGGGCGGCGGGCGATGTCGGACATGAACAGGCTCGTCAGCGCGTACACGGCGATCGTCGAGAACGCCACCGGCACGAGGCAGAACAGGACGCTGGCCCACCCCACGGTGCCGAGCTCCTCCAGAAACGACTCGCGCCCGGCCAGCAGCACGCCCATCGAGAAGATGAGCAGCCCGGTGGCCGCGAGCGTCAGCTTCTCGTTCAGCCCCTTGAGCCGCGCGGGGAACACCGTTGCTCCCACGAGCACCCCCGCGACCATGACGACCAGTATCTCCACGACATCCCTTCCCGCCGTGCGCATGGCGAGAGCCTGCGCTGCGATCTCATCGGTGAAGGAGCCATCTTACCGCAAGTTCGCGGGCGGCGCAGCGTTTCGCGCCAGCGCGACCCACGCGAGCTTCGCCGCCCCCGCGGCGACGAGCAGCGCGGCGCTCAGGACGAGCACGAGCGCCGCGTCGGGGGCGAACGCGAGCAGGTCGCGCCAGGGCACGCCCCGTGCGAGCGGCAGCGCGAGGAGGACGGCGGGCAGCGCCGCGTGCAGCGCGAGTCCCTGCGCGAGCAGGCGGCGGGGAGGCGCCGAGGCCAGCCTCCGCGGCCAGCGGCGTACCAGCAGCAGCGGGGCGGCGCAGACCAGCACCGCGCACGCGTACAGCACGTCGGTGCGCTGGCGCCACAGCGCGGTCCACTGCGCGTCAACCGGCGCGGGCACACCGCCCACCGCCGCGGTCACAACGCCGCTGACCAGGTCGAAGAATCGGCTGTTGCCGCCGGCGTTGTCGTTGGCGTCCGCCAGCACCACCACGCCGATGCCGCGCTCGGGCAGCAGGCACATGCTGGCCACGTAGTTCTCCACCTGGCCGTCGTGGGACAGCACGAGCTCGCCGTCGTCCCAGTTAAACGACGTCCACCCCATGCCGTAGTACGTGTCGCCCTCCGGATCGGGCACGCGGTCGAGGAACATGCGCCGCACGCTGTCGGCCGACAGCACGCGCCCGCCGCCGTCGGCCGCGCCGCCGTTCAGGTACATGCGCAGGTAACCGGCCATGTCCTGCACGCTGGACGCCACGTAGCCCGACGCGGGGCCGCCCCATGCGTCGTCGCCCTGCGCGTGCCGGAACCCGTCGGCCAGATGGAGGCCGAACCAGTCGCGGTGCCCCGGCGCCATGCCGAGCGTCTCGGCGCGAACGGGATCGGCCGTCGAAGCGGTCATCCCGAGCGGGCCCAGCACGTGCTCGTCGAGGTAGCGCGCGTACGGCTCGCCCGACGCGCCCTCGACGACGCGCCCGAGCAGGTCGTAGTTCGCGTTCGCGTACGAGAACGAGCCGAACGTGTCGCCCAGCCGCCCGTCGGCGGCCTCCGAGAGCGAATCGCGGGAGCCGAACCCGCTCGTCTGGTTGAGCAGGCTGCGCACCGTCACCTCGTCGGGCACGTCGTAGCCCTGCGCGTAGCGGGCGGCGGGGGCGTCGAGGTCCACCGTCCCCTGCTCGACCAGCTGCATGACGGCCACGGCCGTGAACGACTTGCTAAGCGAGCCCACGACGAACGGCGCGTCGGCGCCGGGGCAGTCGCCGAGCGTGGCGAGGTAGCGCACGCCGTCGGCGTCGACCACGGCGACCGCCGCCCCGGGCATGCCCACCTGCGGGAAGTTCGCGGACAGGTAGGCGTCCAGGCGCGCGGCGAGGTCCTCCCCCGTCGGCTCGAGCCCTGCGGGCGCGGCGCCGTCCGCGTCCTCGGGCCCCTCCTCGTCGTCGGCGGGGCCCTCGTCCGCCGTCGCCGCCGTTTCGGCGGCGAAGCCCTCGTCATCCGCCGTATCCGCCTCGGCCCCGCACGATGCCAGCGGCAGCGCGCACGCCAGCGCGAGCGCCGCTGCGGCGAGCGCCCGCGCAACCCGTCCCGCGCGCGACGCGCGCGCCCGCCTGTCGTCGTCGCGCGCCATCAGAAGCTGCTGTACACGAACTGCACCGGCCCGTTCAGCCCCGAGAACACGAGGAACCACGCGAGCAGCGCGACCATCGCCGACGTCGCCAGCGCCGCGAGCGCGCCGAGCAGCCGGGGCCGCGCCTCCACCGCGGCGCGCACCGCGGCCGCCGCCCGCATCGCCCGCGCCATCACGAGGCCGCCTCCCCCGCGCCCGCCAGCGACGCGCCCGCGTTGCCCGCCGCGTCGAGGCCCTCGGCCGCGCCGAACGAGCCGCCGCCGAGGAAGGCGTCGTCGCGATCGTGCACGAAGTCGTAGAACGCCTGCTCGATGCGCACCCAGCCGCGCCACCCGGGATGCACGGTGTCGCAGAGGAAGTACTTCTCGTACTCGCAGGTGGAGAAGTCGGCGTAGGCCGCGCCCGCCGCGTCGGCGATGCCGCGCACGCGCTCGTAGTACGCCTGCCGCTCGTCGGCGGAGACGTCCTCGCGATCGTACCAGGCCCCGTGCACCGGCAGGATGACCACGAGCGGCTCGATCCCCGTCTCGCGGCATACCTGGAGGAAGCACGCGAGGTCGGCGTACTCCTCGTCGGCCTGCGAGAAGGTCTGGCCGCGCTCGGCGTCGTAGCCGGAGTTCTTCTGCCAGTACGCGTCGTAGACGCCGTAATCGTTCGTGGTGCAGGCGGCGTCGCCCGACGCGTCGGCCTCCTCGAGCAGCGCGTCCCAGTCGGGCTCGCCGGTGGGCTCGCCCGCGGCGCGCACGGCGCTCTTGAGCGGCGCCTGGCCCACCACGCTCGGCAGCTCGGAGCGCAATCGCAGGTCGTCGGCCGCCGTGCGCACCGCGTCGTTCACCGCGTCGAGCGGCGTGTCGCGATGCGCCGACGCCGTGGTCTTCGCGTCCACGCCCAGTTGCTCCACGCGCGAGCGCACGTAGGCCTTCGTCTCATCCGAGATGCTCGGGTTGTCCGCGAACTGGCGGTACAGCGCGTAGGAGAACTTCGAGGCGAACTTGCCCTGGTCGCCGTTGCCCTTGAAGAACCACTGGGGCGATACGACGATCATCGCCTTTCTGTTCTTCACCTGGCTGCCGTACGCACCCGCGGCGATGGCCTGCCACAGGCTCTGGTCGTACGCCTCACCGACGTAGGTGAGGTCGACGCCCGTCACGTTCTCGCCGAGCACCTGCTGCGGGCATTGCGCCACCTTGTCCTTCGAGATGTAGAATTCCGACGACCCGAACGCCAGGTAGCCGTCGTCGCTCATGGTGGCCAGCGTGAACGCCGTGCTCTCGGACTTCGTGCCCGAGTACACGTAGTCGTACAGGCGCGCGGGGTCGTGCGCGGTCTGCGCGGGCAGCAGGGCGTTCGCGCCCGCCAGCACGAGCGCCGCCGCCAGCAGCCCCGCCAGCACCGCGCGCAGAAGGCGCATGCCCGACGGAGCCGCGCCCGGGGTGTCCGACCGGTTCGCCATGGTCGCCTACAGCCTGATCTCCACCTGGTGGATGATGAGGTTCACCGTGTTCATCTCGGCGCGCTCCACCTCGGTGGGGGCGATGAACACGCCGAACTCGTCCTCGATGTCCACGAGCAGCTCGATGGCGCCCATCGAGTCGAGCAGCCCGAGCGCGAACAGGTCCTCGTCGCGGCGCACGCGCACCTCGTCGTCGCCGCACACCTCCTCGAGGATGTCGAGCATCTTCTCTTCGAGCTCCTCGTGCGTCTTATCAGCCATGGAACGCTCCTTTCACGAGCATCGTGATCTGCCCCGAGAACAGCGCGAACCCGAACATCACCAGCTGCAGCGTGACGAACCAGGACAGCGCCTTGAACGCGGGGTCTTTCCTATGCGCCTTGTAGAACTTCGATTTCTTCTGGAACGCTTCGGTGCCGGCCAGCAGCAGGCCGTGGAACAGGCCGTACAGCAGGTAGTCCGCCGTGAGGCCGTGCCAGGCGCCCATGAGGGCCATGTCGAACACGAAGCCCCAGCACGCGACAGCCAGCCGGCTGTCGAACCAGCGGCGCTTCAGCGCCAGGCGCGAGAAGCGCATGAACACGAAGTCGCGCAGCCAGAACGACAGGGTGATGTTCCACCGGTTCCAGAAGTCCTTGATGTCGATGGAGGCGAACGGGGCGCGGAAGTTGCGCGGCGTCCGGATGCCGAAGCAGTAGCTGGCTCCCATGGCCATGAGGCTGTAGCCTGCGAAGTCGAAGAACAGGTACAGCCCGTACGCGTACGCCGTCTGCACCTGCGCGCCCAGCTCGGCCAGAAACGGGCCCGAGCCCCAGGCCGCCGGCGCGTAGAACCGATGCAGCCACGCGGCCACGACGAAGGTGTAGACGAGCCCGGCCAGCAAAAGCAGGATGCCGCGCGCCAAGAGGCCCGCGTACTCGTCGCGCGAGCGCACCGCGTGCGCATCCTCGGCGAACCGGCGCGACCGGTCGATGGGGCCCGAGGTGAACACCGGGAAGAACAGGAGGAAGTACAGGTAGTCGAACAGGCCGAGCTCCTCGATGATGCCGTCGCGCACCTCGAACAGCACCTGCAGCGCCTTGAACGTGATGTAGGACACGCCCATGAAGCCCAGCAGGTTCTGGTCGAACACCGCGCCGACCTTCGCCGAGAGAAGCGGCGCGAGGATGAGCGCGAACGCGACGGCGAAGCGCTTGTTCGAGCGGGGCTTCGCCAGCACCCAGCGCGTCGAGAGCACGGCCACCGCCACGAAGCACAACGCCACGGCCAGCCCGGGCAGGTCCTTGCAGAACAGGCACGCCAGGAACGCTGCCGAGGCGGCCATGCCGTAGCGCGCGAGCGGCTTCTCGCGCAGGCCGAGGAAGGCGGCGCCCGCCACGGTCAGCGCCAGCAGCGCGAAGAAGCTCGGATCGGCGTAGAACGTCATCGATGCTCGCCATGCCTCATGCCTCGGCCAGCGCCTTGCGGTCCACCTTGCCGTTGCAGGTGAGCGGCAGCTCGCCCACGAGCGTCACCGCGCGCGGCACCATGTAGCCGGGCACGCGCTCGGCGAGCCGCGCCTTGATGAGCCGCGCGATCTCGAAGTCGGTGCCGGCCGGACGCTCGCGCAGCACGACGCACGCCTTCAGGTACGCCACCCGCTCGCGGCGGCGCACGGGCACCACGGCCGCCTGCTTCACGAGCGGCAGCGCGCCGAGGTTCTCCTCGACGTCCTCCAGCTCGATGCGGAACCCGTTCACCTTCACGAGCGAGTCGAAGCGGCCGTCGCAGTACAGCATGCCGCTCTCGTCGAGGTGCCCCGCGTCGCCCGTGCGGTAGGCGCGCGCGGGCGAGCCGTCGGCGAGCGTCGCGTCGAAGAAGGCTGCGGCCGTCTTCTCGGGGTTGCGGAAGTAGCCCTTGGCCACCGTGTCGCCTACGATGACGATCTCGCCGGTCCGCCCGGCCTCGCACGGGGCGCCCGTCTCGGGGTCGACGATGCGCAGCTCGGTGCCGGGGCGCGCCGCGCCCACCGGCAGCGGGCGCTCGCCGGCGAGCTCGGCGTCCCCGATCTCGACGTAGGTGACCGCCACCGTGGACTCGGTGGGGCCGTACGTGTTCGCGATGCGGGCGCGGGGGAAGCGCTCGCGCAGGGCGGCGGCCGTGGAGCGGCGCAGGGCCTCGCCGCAGAACAGGAACAGGCGCACGTCGGGCAGCAGCCGCTCGTCGAAGCTGCGGTCGACCAGGCACAGGTCAGCGAACGACGGCGTGGACGTCCACACCTCCACGCCCGAAGCGCGCAGGTCGGTGAACAGCGCCCGCAGGTCCTCCGTCTCCTCGCGCGCGACGGCGTGCAGGCAGCCGCCCGTGGACAGCGCGCCCACCACCTCGTACTCGGACAGGTCGAACGAGTACGGCGGTTGGTCGAGGAACACGCGCCCGCCCTCGCCGATCACCGGGAAGGTGCGCACCCAGTCCATGAAGCGCGCGACGTTGCGCGCGCTCACCTCGATGCCCTTCGGGCGGCCCGTGGATCCGGACGTGAAGATGAGGTACTGCGTCTGCTCGCCCGTCACCCAGCGCCCGCGGTCGGGCGCGCGCACCGGGCAGGGGGCCGACGCGATCGCGCGCACGTCCACGATGCGGCCGACAGGCACGCAGCCGCGCAGCGCCTCCGGCACCGGCACCGTCGCTGCCAGCAGCGGCGCGCCCAGCTGGGACACGATGTCCATGAGGCGCGCGGCGGGCATCTCCGTGTCCACCGGCACGAACGCGTGCCCGCTCTTCAGGCAGCCCAGGAAGCCGGCCACCATGAGCGGCGCCTTGTGCCCCAGCACCACGACCGGCGCGCGGTCGTCCGTGCGCGCCGCCAGCGTCGCGGCGATGGCGTCCGACAGCTTCCACAGCTCCCCGTACGTCATCGTCGTCCCGTCGGCCGCGCGGTAGGCGGGCGCCTGCGGACGCAACCGCACCGCTTTCTCAACCGAAAGCAAGAATCCGTTCTCCTCTGCCATCTACCACCGCCCCGTCTCTCTCGTCGTGGTTGAAGCCCGACTGCGTTCCTCAAGCGGGCGGATCAAAGATAGGACCCGATTATGGAAGCGCTGTTGCGGCCACAGACTCCTGACAGAACGGTCACCGGCCCGTTACGGAATGCGCGCAAACCTCACGGTTCGCAGCCCTATACTGGTTGGGGGTTCAGAAAGCGACGGAGGTGCCATGAAACCCACCATCTACCTGGATGCGGATGCGTGCCCGGTCACGGCCGAGGCGCTCGCGGTCGCGCGCGCGTGCCAGGTGCCCGCCGTCATCGCGGGCAACTCGACGCAGAACCTGGCGCGCCATCTGCGGCGGGGCGACCCGCGCACGCCCACCGGCGGGTTCTGGGTCGACACGCTGCCCGTAGGCGTGGGCGCGGACGCGGCCGACTTCGCCATCGTGCAGGAACTCCAGCCCGGCGACATCGTGGTGACGCAGGACATCGGCCTGGCCGCCATGGCGCTCGGGCGTCGCGCGCGAGCCATCGGCGTGCGCGGGCGCGTGTTCACGCTGGCCACCATCGACCTCGACCTGCACATCCGCCACGAGGAGAAGAAGGTGCGCCGGCAGGGCGGGCGCACGCGCGGCCCCGCCCCCTTCGAGGACGACGACCGCGAGCGCTTCGCGGCGAACCTGCGCCGCCTCGTGGAGGAGTCGCTGCGCGACGGAGAACGAGAGCACTAGCTGGCGAAGGTTCCTTCTGTAAAATCACCGATTTCGGCGCATCGACGGGATCTCGAAAGGCCCGTCGCAAAACCATTACCCTCGATACCGTTTCCACCAGGACTTTCGACTAGGGCTTCCGAATCAATACGAGGCACGGGGCGTTCCCCGACTTGCCACAACGCCGAAATCGGTGATTTTGTAGCGCACATGCGCCTCAGTGAAGGCCGGGAGCCCTTCGGGTCCCGAGAGCCGGCGCATCATGCGGCGGGCATGTTCTCCCCAGTAGCCCGACGAGGCGTCGTCGTTGCCGACGATCGCCTTCGCGCGCAGCACGCCCTCGGCCGACAGGTCGGAGAACCCGATGACCGCCCCGTCCATTCCCCGCTGCAAGCCCTTCATGCCGTGCGGGCGCCGCTCGACGAACGCTTTCCGATACGCGCGGTCCGGTGCCGTTCTCGACGAAGCCGCCCTAGTCCGCGCGGAGCGGGAACCCGCCCTCCCCGAGCCCGAGGCGACCGAGCCGACGATGCCGCGAGCACTGCGACGAGCGCGCCCGCCCGCGCGTGCCCCGTACAGGCGGGCGGCTGCATGCCGACTTCCCCGTCGTTACGACTCGTCGCCGTCTTGATCGGCCTTCAATGCTTCGAAGGCGGCCTTCATGGTGGGGTTCTTCCTGGTCAGGCGCTTGATGGTGAGGTCCTGGGCCTTGTTGTTCGCCAGGCGCAGGTTGTTCTCGGACGACACGAGTGCGTCCTTGGTCTTCTGCAGGTGCAGGATGGTCTTGTCGATCTCGTCGATGGCCGTCTGGAACTTGCGGCTGGCCAGGTCGTAGTTGCGCGCGAAGCCCGTCTTGAACGCCTCCATCGACTCCTCGAAGTTCGTGATGTCGATGTTCTGGTTGCGCACGACGGCCAGCTCCGCCTTGTACGCCATCGAGTTCAGCGCCGCATTGCGCAGGATGGAGATCATCGGGATGAAGAACTGCGGCCGGATGACGTACATCTTCTCGAACCGGTACGACACGTCCACGATGCCCTGGTTGTACAGCTCGCTCTCCGGTTCGAGCAAGGTGACCAGCACCGCGTACTCGCACCCCTTCTTCGTGCGGTCGGCGTCGAGCTTCTTGAAGAAGTCCTCGTTCTTGTGGCGGTAGGCCGACTCGTCGGACTCGTTCTTCATCTCGAACATGATGGAGACGATCTCGTTTCCCTCCTCGTCGCACTCGCGGAAGATGAAGTCGCCCTTGCTGCCGCCGGACTGATCGTTGTCCTTCTCGAAGTACGCGCGCGGGAACGCCGTGGCGCGGATCTTGTTGAACTCAACCTCGCAGTGCTGCTCGAGCGACTCGCCCACAAGCTTGGTCGACAGGCGCGCCTTCATGTCCTTGTAGCGCTCGATCTCGCCCTCCTTGTAGGCGATGATGTCGTCCTTCGCCTTGAGCTCGATGGCCAGCTGCTCCTTGAGGGCGCTGGCAACCTGGCACTTCTCGGCATCCTTGAGCTTGACCTGCGCCGCAAGCTCGTCGCGCTCGCGCTCGAGGGCCGAGCGCGCCTGCTGGACCGCCAGCTGCTTCTCGGCCTCGTTGGCGCGCTGCTGCGCGGACAGGCGCTGCTCGAGCTCGGCGATGCGGGCATCCTTCGCCGCCGCCGCGTCGGCCAGCGCCCGCTCGCGCTCGGCCTGGGCCAGGCGCGACTCGCTCTCGCGCTCGCGCGCCGCCGCCTCAAGGCGGGCCTCCAGCTCGGCGATGCGCGCCTCCTTCTGCGCCGCCGCTCCCTGCGCATCGCCGAGCGCTTGGGCCACGGCGAGCTCCACCGCCTGGCGCTTCTCGGTTTCCAGCAAGTCGGCGTGGCGGCGCACCTCCTTGTCGAACTCGGCGTCGCGCACCTGCTTGAGGATGGCCGCGAAGCCGGCCTCGTCGATGGTGAACATCCCGCCGCAATGGGGGCACTTGATCTCGTTCATGCTCTCTCCTTCTCGCGTCCCGACGATTCTACCGCATCCGCCCGCCCCTGGCAGTCCCACGTCCGGAACACTCGTCGAAGCCTCCGCCGTCGGACGCGGCGGGAGGGGCGGGAGCGCATCCCGCATGCGCCCGTCCGGAGCGGATTTGTTTCAAAACGTTTAAATAATCATTGTCATCACCGTTCGCACCTTATAATGAGGGCATGTGAAAATTCCCCGAAGGAGGTTCCCCCACCATGAGCTACGTCGATCGCGTCATCGAGCAGGTGAAGGCCAAGGATGCCGAGCAGCCGGAGTTCATCCAGGCCGTCACCGAGGTGCTGAAGTCCCTGGAACCGGTCATCGAGTCCAACCCAGCCTACGAGAAGGCGGGGCTGCTCGAGCGCATCGTCGAGCCGGAGCGCGTCATCATGTTCCGCGTGCCGTGGGTCGACGACGAGGGCAACGTGCACGTGAACCGCGGCTACCGCGTGCAGTTCAACAGCTGCCTCGGGCCCTACAAGGGCGGCCTGCGCCTGCACCCGTCGGTGAACCTGGGCATCATCAAGTTCCTGGGCTTCGAGCAGATCTTCAAGAACAGCCTGACCACGCTGCCCATGGGCGGCGGCAAGGGCGGCTGCGACTTCGACCCGAAGGGCAAGTCGGACCTGGAGGTCATGCGCTTCTGCCAGAGCTTCATGACGGAGCTCTACCGCCATATCGGCGCCGACACCGATGTGCCGGCCGGCGACATCGGCACGGGCGCCCGCGAGGTGGGCTTCATGTTCGGCCAGTACAAGCGCATCAAGAACGTGTGGGAGGGTGTGCTCACCGGCAAGGGCCTGTCCTACGGCGGCTCGCTCGCCCGCACCGAGGCCACGGGCTACGGCCTCATCTACTTCGTGCAGGAGTACCTGAACTGCCATGACGACTCCTTCGAGGGCAAGACCGTTGCCGTGTCCGGCTCCGGCAACGTGGCCATCTACGCCACGCAGAAGGCCCAGCAGCTCGGCGCGAAGGTGGTCACGCTCTCCGACTCCACCGGCTGGATTCACGACCCGGCGGGCATCGACGTGGACCTGGTCAAGCAGATCAAGGAGGTCGAGCGCGGCCGCATCAGCGAGTACGCGAAGCGCAAGGAAGGCGTGGAGTACCACGACGGGCGCGGCGTGTGGAGCGTGCCCGTGGACATCGCCCTGCCCTGCGCCACGCAGAACGAGCTCTTGCTCGAGGACGCGAAGCAGCTCGTGGCGAACGGCTGCCAGATCGTGGCCGAGGGCGCGAACATGCCCACCACGATGGACGCCACCGACTACCTGATGGAGAACGGCGTGGTGTTCTGCCCCGGCAAGGCGGCGAACGCCGGCGGCGTTGCCACGTCCGGCCTGGAGATGTCGCAGAACTCCGAGCGCCTCTCCTGGTCGTTCGAGGAAGTGGATGCCAAGCTGCAGGGCATCATGAAGAACATCTACCACGCGGCCGACGACGCGGCCAAGGAGTACGGCCACGAGGGCAACTACGTCATGGGCGCGAACATCGCCGGCTTCAAGAAGCTCGCCGACGCCATGATGGCCCAAGGCATCGTGTAGCGCGAACGCGACGAAGCGAGCGCATGAAGAGGCCCTGTCGATCGACGGGGCCTCTTCATGTTCTACTTCCGGCGCCTGCGATTGGAGCCGAACCCCTCGGGCTTGTCGCGATCGAGCAGCTTGATCGTCCGCTCCAAGAGCGCCACGAGGTCGTCGCCGTCCTCGGGATAGTACACAGCTGCCGAACGTGCGCGGCAGAACGCCTTGCGGTCGCCCGCGCGCACCTTCCACATGAGGGCGAGCTCGAGCGAGCGCATCGTGTCCACGAGCACCTGCTTGCCCACCCGCCCGCGGATGGCGACGGCGAAGGTTCCGCAGCCCACCCGTGCGCCCACCTGGTTGCCGCGCACCGCCGCGTCTATCTCCCCGAGCACTTTGCCAAGATACTCCTGTCGCGCGTCCCGGCCCATTGCGATGGACGTTTCCTCGAAATCGTCCACCGTCGCGCAGATGAGCGTGAGCGGCGAATCGGGGCCGAGCCTTTCTTTCTCGAGCATCTCAACGAAGCCGTCGAAGTTGTACATGCCCGTCTCCTGATCGGTGCGCTTCGCCCGTTCGACGCATCGTTCCATCCGCCTCGTCCGTTCACCGAGGAACATAAGGCCGACTAAAAGGAGCGAGATTGCGGTCGCCACGGCCACGATGGCCGCCGTCCAGAGGCCCGGAACCCAGCCGTCGGCCGGCATGACGGACAGCGTCCATTCGGAGGGCATGCCGAAGGTCGCTTTCGCCGCATGGGAGAAATCGTGCCCCCCGTCCGAAACGGCGATGACGTCCTTGCGACCGTCCTGGGGGCTTACCGCCCACAGCTCGTAGAGGTAGCCGCCCTGCTCGAGCAGGGAAAGGTCGAGCTGCTCGATGACGAAATCCGCCTTGAGGGCCACCGCAACCTCGCCATGGTACGCGCCGTCGACATCGACGGGTTCCACGAACACGAACGACTCAACGCCGTTCTCAAGCGTGACCGGCCCCTCCACGACGAAGCCGTCGGTATACTTCGCCAAGGTGAACACGTAGGTGAACTGGGAGAGGTCGCGCCCCACCATGTTGCCGAAGTCGCTTTCAGGAAACGCGTAGCGCATCGTATCGTCCACCACGTAGAGAACGCCGACCACCTCGTCGCGCGCGAGGAGGGCATCCGCAGCAGCGGGCAACCATGCCTCGTCGGAAGGATCGACCTCGAGGGCGGCCACCAAATCGCCCGTCTCGCCCAAGCCGCCCTTCAGCTTCAACTCGATGGTCTGCTGGAATGAGGCGAGCAGGTTGTCGGCATCGGTCCGGCGAATGTCCTTCACCTCGTTGTAGACGGCCATGCCGAGCGCGGCGCACAGCGCGACCGCCGCGAGGGAGAGCAACGCGAATCCGAAGCCCCCTCGCCACGCCGAACGCCTCATGACCACTCCTCGTCCTGGTAGACGCAGTAGCCTTCTTTGCCACGCTGCTTGACAAGGTACAGCGCACGATCCGCCTGCTCCAAGAGCTCGTCGGCGTCCACCTGGCGATCCCACACCGACGCGCCCATGCTGCAGTGCACCGCGAACGAGGCGCTTCCAGCCCGGATATCCACGTGCAGGCGCTCGGTGAGCTCGTCGAGGACGCGTCGCAGTTCGGCCTCGTCGTCGAAGTCGGTCATGAGCAAGGTGAACTCGCCTCCCCCGTAGCGGCCGACCAATCCGTCGTAGCGGCGCTCGAACTCGCGCAGCAGGAAGCCCACGGCTTTGAGCGCCATGTCTCCGGTTGCGTGGCCGAACGTGTCGTTGATGCCCTTGAAGTCATCGATATCGATGAAGCAGAGCACGTAGATGCCGTCGCCGGCGCCGTCCAGCGCGTTCGCCAGCCGGCTCGTGAACACCGAGCGCGTCACCGTGCCGGTCAGGCCGTCGGAAAGCCCCGATGAGGTGAGCTCGATGAGGTCGGCGAAGCCGCTGTCGGCGGGTCCGTCGCTGTAGACCTTCTTCTGCAGCTCGGCAACCGACTTCTCCAAAAGGCGCGCCTTCTTCATCTGGCGCGCGAAGGGGCGCTGCATAAGCAGGAAGGCCGCCGCGATGACTGCCACCGCCACGATGGCCAGCGGGAAGATGACGCGCATGACCTTGGCATACGCGTCCCAGAACCCTGCCACGCTCACGACGTCCCACTCGGTACCCGCCACGGGAGAGGCAGTGTAGTAGCGCACATCGAGGCCGTCCACGGTCCAGAACGCCACCGGGTTCAGGTCCAGAAGCTCGCTTTGCACGACGTCGGCGGTCATGCCGAAGGCGATGGAATCGCGGATGGGCTCGAGAAAGGGATCGTCGTACACGTGCCCCGACGTGGCATGGCACCCTGCCCGTCGCGCAACGGCACGATCACGGTGTAGTTGAGGGTGGTGCCGTCGGCGCCCGCCACGAAGCTGTCGGTGACGTAGCGCTCGCCGGTGGAGTACACGCGCTGCATGTGCGAGCGGCTGGCCAGGCTGGCAGGTCCCGTTGCGTCCCACACGTTGATGTCGGCGTCCACATAGCAGAGCAGGAAGAACCCGAAATGCTCGTTTACCTTGTCGACGAAATCTACCTTCTCCATTACGTCGACGTCGGGATCATAGAGCGTCTCGCTCTCCGCGAGCGTCTCGAGCAGCTTGAACGTCTCGTCAATGCGCCCCTCCACGCGGGGAAGGGCCGCCGCGATCGACACGTCCGCCTCGTGACGCATGTCGGAGACCGCCATGAACGCTCCGAAGGCGAACACCACCATGACGGAGACAACGGCCAGCATGACACCGTAGAGCGCCATCTGCTTGTACGAGAACCTGGAGGCCCCCTGCCCGTTGCCCGCCTCGCCCGCCATTACGTATCGCTCCTTCGCCTTTAGATCCACGGAGGCATTGTAGCATGGTGAAAGGCTTTGAACTGGGAGGATTTCCCGCCTGCTTGAACCTCTCTACACGGTCTCGCCCGCCTCGTACGAGGCACCAACCGCGCCTAACGGACGACGCCCTACGAGGCCTGCAGCACCTTGGCGGACACGACGTTGCTGGGGGATATGAGGATGGCGCCCACCGAGCCGACGGCCGGGGCGTCCACGTAGAACGTGCCGTCGATGGTCTCGCCCATGACGAACAGGTCCTCGTCCTGGGTGGACACCACGATGTCGATGCCCGAGACGTCCTCGGCGTACTCCTTGTCGGGCGTGACGAGCACGATGAAATCGACCTTGTGGCGCTTGAAGTAGGCGATCTGCTTCTCCAGCACGATGGTGGACGTGGGCTCGGCGATGCCGAAAACGCCGAAGCGGTGCCCGCCCTTCTTCAGGATGACGCCCTCGCGGTACGCGTCGAGGTCGACCGTGTCGAGCGAGAACACCGTGGCGCCCTTCTCCTCGTAGCCTTCCTTTGCCTCCTGGGCGCTGAGCGTCTTCTTCTTCGAGCCGAGCAGGCTCTCCCCGGCATCCGTTCCCGGGA
This sequence comes from Gordonibacter urolithinfaciens, assembly GCF_900199375.1. Taxonomy (NCBI): domain Bacteria; kingdom Bacillati; phylum Actinomycetota; class Coriobacteriia; order Eggerthellales; family Eggerthellaceae; genus Gordonibacter; species Gordonibacter urolithinfaciens. The sequence continues at coordinate 3,173,302 of NZ_LT900217.1, read as the reverse complement.
CGGACGCGGTCCCTGCCGTGCCGGTGGCGTCTTTGCCGCCGGACGACCCCGGGGCATCCGGCGAGCCGGCATCGGCCTCCTTGCCGGCAGCCGCGCCTTCGGCCGATTCCTTGCCGTCGGCCGCGTCCCCAACCGCATCGTCCTCCGCAGCCGCATCCCCCGCACCCTTCCCGGCCACCGGTTCGACGGCAGTCCCCGGGTACACGATGGCGGTGTAGCCGTCCATGCTTCCGAACGTGTCATCCAGGTTCGATGCCGCCACGTTCCAAGAGTGCCCTGCCACCAGGTACCATCCCAAGCCGCACAGGCTAAGGACGATAAGGACCAGGAACACGAAGAGCGCTATTTTCTCGCGAGATTTCACCGACATAATGCTCAGCATTATACCGTGCCGCATTGAGGCCGTCCCCCAGATGGGCAACCGACAGAATTTCGACAGCTACGCGCTCCCGCCGACGCGGGCGCTGCAAGGGATGACGGCGCGACCGCTCACCCGGTCTACACCAGCTTCTCGTAGGCGATGCGCTCGGGCGTGCCCGCTTCGGCATGCGCGATGTAGATGACGCCGCATTCGGCGTAGCCGCTCTTCTCCAGCAAACGGCGCATGGGCAGGTTGCCAGGATGCGTGTCGATGCGCACGCTCTCGCATCCTCGGTCGCGCGTCAGCTCCTCGGCGCAGGCCAGCAAGAACGAGGCGGCGCCGCGCCCCTTGCACGAGGCCGAGACCGCCACGCGGTGCACCACGCCGTAGCACGCATCATCCGAGCGCGTGTTGGTGAGCCATGAGCCCCGATCGATCAGGTCGTAGTCGCGTTCGCCCGAGAAGCCCACCATAGCCGTGGCCACGACGTCGCCTTCGTCGCCGACCACGACGTAGGACTCTCCGCGTGCACGATCGGCTTCGATAGCCTCGCGATGCGGGTACCCGCCCTGCCACTGGTCGATGCCGAGCTCGGCGAGCGCGCGCCGGCCGTCGGCGAGGATGTCCATGATGCGGTCGACGTCCGACGCGCGGGTTGAGCGGAATTGCACGGGGATGTTCTCTTTCTTCTCAAAGGAGCCGTTCGAAACAAAGCGTCGACCCGCAGGTCGCAGGGGCGCCTTGGGGCGCGGTCAGAGGATTGCACGGCCGGCGGGGCCGCCCGCCTTCACCACAGGCGCTCGAACGCGGCGCGGCGTCTCTCGCGGCCCAGGCGGTCGCGCAGGACAGCGGTGCCGCAGGACGAGAAGCCGTACTCCATGAGCAGCGCGCGCATGGGCTCGTTGCCCTCGTACACATCGCAGCGAAGGCTGCGCTTGCCGGCAGCCTTCGCGAGGCGCTCGGCCTCGCCCAGGATGAACATGCCCACGCCGCGGCGGCGCGCCTCCGATGCCACGCACACCCAGTGCAGGGCCGCATACGGGGCCTCCCCGGCAGGAGGCTCGGCAGACTCGGTGAGCCAGTCCGCGCCCGAGGAACGGCCATAGGCCTCGTCTCCGCGCGGGTCGACGGCAAACACGCCGATGATGCGCTCGCCGCCGGCCTCCTCGTCGCCGGTGCGCTCGGGCACCGTGACCACATGGGCGGTGCCCCAGTCGATGGCGCGCATGACGCGGCGCTCGGAGGGGTACTTCTTCGACCCCTTCTCCTCGATGCCCAAGGCGGCCAGCGCCTCGTGGCCGTCTTCCAGCACCTCCTGGAAGCGCACGAAGTCGTCGTGCGTGGCAGGACGGGAGCGATAATAGCCCAGAAGCGAGGCGCGTCCCTCGAAGGGCGGCAGGTCGTCGGGCGAGCCGTCCAGGCCGCCCTCGCCCTTCGCGGGCGCCTCCTCGCGCTGCGTCACCAAGAGCACCATGACCACGATCATGGCGATGCCCGCCACGTCCACCGGCGTGACGGGCGTGCCCAGCCACACGGCCGAGATGACCGTTGCCGACACCGGCTCGACGCAGCCCACGAGACCGGCACGCACCGGGCCGGCATCGGTGATGCCCTGCAGGTAAAACAGGTACGCGGCGAACGTGCCGATGATCACCATGGCACCCATGACGCCCACGAGCTCGGGCGTGATGTCCACGGGGATGCTCCACGGCTGCACGAACACGGTGGCCACCGTGCCCCCCAGGAGCATGGCCAGGCCCGTGACGATGAAGCTGCCCCACTTCGCCAGCACCTTGCCGGGAAGCAGCGTGTAGGCCGCCAGCGCGAATGCCGACACGACGCCCCACATGAGCCCCTCGGCCGGTATGGCGAGCGCTCCGATGTTGCCCTTCGTGGCGATGAGGAACGTGCCGCCCAGGGCGAACACGAGGCCGAACAGCTCGCGCGGCTTCGGCCAGCGCCGCACGCGCACGCACACGATGAACATGATGACCACGAGTCCAAGGCGTTCCAGCACGGTACCCGTGCCCGCATTCGTGTAGGAGATGGCCGACAGGTAGCTCATCTGGGTGAGCAGCACGCCGAACATCGAGAAGGCCGCGATACGGAGCAGCGAGCGCTTGTCGCGCAGCACGGCGCGCAGGCTGCGCCAGTTCTTGAAGAGGCACGCCACGAGGAAGATGAGGGCTCCCAGCAGCAGGCGCACGCAGGTGATCCACGCCACCGGCACCCCGAGCTCGCTCGTCATGAGCTGGGCGCAGGTTCCCGAGAACCCCCAGCAGATGCCACCGAGCGCCGCGAACGCGATGCCGCGTGCCACATGGCTTTTCCTGGGCGCCGCCTGCGCGATTGCCGCCTGACCGACCATGGCCCTCCCCCTCTCCTTGTCTCGCGGGGCTTTGCCCCCCTTGCATCCATCAGCGCATTGTCCCACGGAAGCCCACCACGGTAAAGAGGTTTGGCGAGCCTTTTGCGTCGTTTTTGATCATGCGCCCAAAACCGGGCGCAGACGGCCCTTGCCTACAGAAGGCGCTCGTAGGCCACCCGGGTTTTCCGGCGGCCGAACACGTCCCTCATGGAGAGGATGCCGCAGCGCGCATAGCCGTGCTTCTCCAAGAGCTTCTGGATGGGCACGTTCCGCTCGTACACGTCGGCGCGGATGCTCCGGCGCCCGCCTGCGCGCGCGATGCGGCCCGCCGTCTCCAGGATGAACTGACCCACGCCGCGCCGCCGCGCCGCGGGCGCCACCGAAACCCAGTGCAGTTCGGCGTAGGGTTGGGGCTGTTCGTCCGTGTCGGTGAGCCAGGCGCCGTCGATGCCCGCCGCATAGTTCTTGTCGGGCGAGAACGACACGGCGAACACGGCTATCATATGCCCATGCGCGTCCTCCACCACGTGCGTCGTGCCGTTCTTTATGCTGTGCATGAGGCGGCGCGCCGAGGGGTACTTCTTGCGCCCCTCGTCGATGCCGAGCGCGGCGAACGTCTCGTGCCCGGCATCGAGCAGGGCCGACACCTGGTCGAAGTCCTCGCGCACGGCGGGACGGCTCGTGTAGTAGCCCAGCACCGAGGCGCGGCCGGCGAACAGCGGCGGATCGTCGTAGGCGACCATGCCGGCGGCAATCGGCTCCGCGACTCCGTCTGCGGCCCGCGGCTTCTTCTCCCGTTCGGTCACGAGGAAGATCATGGCCACAATGAGGCCGCAGCCCGCCAGGTCCCACACCGACACGGGCGTATGCAGCCAGAACAGGGCCAGCACCATGGCCGACACCGGCTCGACGCAGCACAGCAGGCTGGCCTTCACCGGGCCGGCGTCGGCCACGCCCTGCAGGTACAGCATGTAGGCGCCCAGCGTGCCCACGAGCACGATGGCCACGAGCGCCGCCAGTGCGCCGCCCGAAAGCTGCACCGGAACGGCCCACGGCTGCACGACGGCCGACGCCGCCGAGCCGCCGAACAGCATGGCCAGCCCCGTGACCAGCATGGCGCCCCATTTCTTCAGCACGCGCACGGGCATGAGCGTGTAGAAGGCCAGCGCCACGGCCGACACGAGCCCCCATCCCAGCCCCTCGGGCGGGATGGCCAGCTGGTCGATCTCGCCCTGCGTGGCGATGAGCAGCATGCCGCCCAGGGCGCACGCGAGCCCCAGCGCCTCCCGCACGCGCGGCAGGCGCCGGGCGCGCACGCACACGTAGAGCATGATGAGCACGAGGCCGATCTGCTCGATGGTGGTGCCCACGCCGGCGCTCGTGTACCTGATGGCGTTCAGGTAGCTCATCTGGGTGAGCAGCACGCCGAAGACGGCGAACAGCGCGATCTGCACGAGCGAGCGGCGGTCGCGAAACACGGCCACGAGGTCGCGCCAGTCGCGCACTGCGGTTAGGAACAGGAAGAACACGGCGGCGATGACCATGCGCACGCAGGTGATCCACTCCGCCGGCGCGCCGTAGTCGTTCATGAGCAGCTGCGCGCAGGTGCCCGAGAAGCCCCAGCACACCCCGCCCGCCAGCGCGCACACGATGCCGCGCGCCATATGCCGGCCTCCCGCCGGAGCCCCTGCCGCCTCTGTCACCTGCACCCGCTCCCCTCGTTGTCCGCTGGATTCCCGGCCGGAAAAGGCCGCAGCGCATTGTCGCACGAGCACGCGGGCAGGTAAAGGAGGCATTCGGTAAGATTCTCGCAAAGCGGGGGCGCGACGGGAAGCCCCCGTCACCGTCCCCCCGCTGCACCGATCTTCTCGACCAGGTCCTTCCGGTTGTTTACGCCCAGCTTCAGGTATATCCTCTTGCGGTGCGTGTCGACGGTGTTGATGGACACGCACAGGCTCTCGGCGATCTGCCGGTTGCTGTAGCCGAGGGCGAGCAGCTCGCAGACCTCGCGCTCGCGTGCCGTCAGGGGGCTGCCGTCGCGCCGTTCGAGGCGCCATGCGGGCTCCGGGATGTTCAGCTCGGCGATCTCCTGCGTTATCCTCTGCGCAAGGGCGTCCAGGCCGTCGCCCACGAGCCTCCTTTCGCGCATCCCCCCGAGCAGGCGCGTCATGGAGAACCCCTCGTTGACGAACGCCTCTATCTCGCCGGTGTCCCGGGCCAGCTCCAAGGCGCGCAAGACCGCATGCGAGGAAGGCCCCTGCAGGCCCTGGGCGTAGAGGACCATGCCCTTGGCGACGAGCGCGGAAAGGAGGAGCCCGTAGCGCCCGCTCTCCTCGAACGCCCCGGCAAGCCGGTCGAGGGATTTCCCCGCCTCCTCCACCTGGCCGCTCGCGAAGCGGAAGCGCGCAAGGGCGAGCGCGATCAGGTCGCCGATAAGATCCGCCGAGGCGGGGTTCGCGCCCCTCAGCGCCCGAACATGGTCGGCGGCCTGGTCGATGTTCCCGGCGTCTATCTCGATCATCGCCAGGTACACGAGGGCTATCAGCCGCGGCCGCTCCGCATGGCTCCTGTCGCAGAGCTGCAGGATCGAGCGGGCCGTGTCGGCGGCCTCCCCCATCCTGCCCTGCGCGCGCAGCGCCAAGGCGAGGCCGCACCCCGCCTCGGCGAAAAACTCGATCCCCGAAGAGGGGCCGAGAGAGCCGAGACAGCGGGAGTAAGCCTCCTCGGCGCGTGCGAACTCCCCTCTTTTCCGCATGACCGTCGCCTCTATCACCTCGGGGAGGACCTCGAGCTCGTCCATGCTGGAGAAGCCGAGGCCGTCCCTTGCCCTCCAAGCAGTCTTCTCGGCACTCCGCAAGTCCCCCGCATCGATGCGCTGTCGCGCTGCGAAATAGCAAAGCACCGAGCATGCGGGCCTGTTACCCTGGCCCGCGGCTACCTCCAAGCAGTTTTCGAGGTAATCGACTACCCTTGCGGGCTCCTTCTCCCTCGCCACGATGCACCCCGCCGCGTTGTACACCAGGCTGGCGAGCACTCCCGGGTCGCCCTGGCCGCAGCTTAGAAGCTCGGCCACCATATCCTTCCCCGCCCGGATGTCGCCGCTGTGACCGCAGCAAAGGGATAGCACGGCCAAGCGTTCCGCCTTAAGCTGGGAAGCATCGGGGGAATCCGCATCGGTAAGGCTTTCCGACATCTTCACGAAGCGTACGGACTCCTCGACCGAGCCGGCCTTGGCGAGCACCCATGCCTGGGCTATGCTCAGCTTCGGGGATGATTCGAGGACGTGACGCGGCAGCTTCGAGAGCACCTCGCCGAACACGTCGAAGCGGTTGTCGAACATGAGCGAGAGGTGATGCTCGCCGACCAGGTCTTCGAGCTCGTCCCAAAGGGCCGCTTTGCACAGGCAGTCGATCGCCTGCCCCACATGGTTATGGTTCTTCAGGTAGGCGCTGGCCCTCTTGCACAGCCCCCTCACCTCGGCGCGATCGAGCTTCCTGAACTTCGATTGCAGGTAATGCGGCCAAGGGCTCTGCGCCTTGTACCAGCGCCTCTTGCCGTCCACCGTCACGAGGACGCCGGTTTTCGCCGCGATCGACGCCAGGACGCCGTCGCACCCCTCGGCTTCAAGGACATCGTCGCAAAGCGGCGGGCTCACTAAGTCGAGGAAGGACGTTTTCACCAGAAGGTCCCGCTCCCGTTCGGAGAGCGCCGCCAAGAGCTCGTCCAGCAGCGAGAGCCGGCCGCATGCAGCAGAATCGGGAACCTCGTCCATGCGGGGCCGCGCCTCGGCAAGGCAGCGCGCAGCCACGTTCAAGGCCGGAAGCCGACCGCCGGCCGCCCGGACCGCCGAGCCGAGGATGCTCTCGGGCACCCCTGCCTCCTCCCCGAGAGAGGAACGGAGGAACCCCGCGGCCGCCTTATCGTCCAGCACGAGCTGCTCCGCAGTGACGAGCGCGGCCATGTCGTCGAAATCCGGGACCGGGCTCGCTGCTGAGAGAGAGGGCGCTTCCTGGCTGCACACAACGAGCTTGTACCCGGCCGGCATGTAGGCGATGAGATAGCTGACGAGGCGGTCGACCGGGCCGTTGCTCGCAGCCTCGAAGTTGTCGAGTACGAGCACGTTCCTGCCGCAAGCCGCCGGCAGGCCGGCACGTTCGATGGCGACTACCAGGGCGCCCGGAACCGCATCCGGCCCGCCGTCCCCCAGCACCTCGCAAAACTGCTGCCGCACGTCCGGGACGAAAGCCTCCAAACCGGCAAGGAGCAGGCTGCAGAACCGCGCGTAATCGCTGTCGTCGGCATCGAGCCTGACCCACGAGACGCTCGTCGGCGTACCGTCCTCGGACTGCCTCGCATGCCTTTCCCAGGCGGCGACGAGCGAGGTCTTGCCGCAGCCGGCAGGGGCCGCGAGGATGAGCGAGTTCTTGTCTAAGGCCCTTTCCACCAGCTCGTAAAGCTCGCCAAGCGGGTAGAGGCGGTTGGGAAGGCGCGGGGCGCGGAGCTTCGTCGAGGGGAATACGCCGGGATCCGTTCGCAATGCGGAAAGGTTCTCCATAAGCCGAGCCTCGCTGACTCCTTCGTGCAAACCCTGCGTTTCCCACCGGCTTTCCCCGACATGCCGGGTGTTCGCTTCATAGCGGCGGAAAGGCCGTTCGTCTTTACCCGAACCTTTTTTCAGGATTCTACCACACCTTTTGCCGCGTATTTCGGTCATGGATAGAAAAGGGCGGGTGCCGACCGCAAGTCGGCGACACCCGCCCGCAACCGCTGCGCGAGGTTGTTGGATGGAAAGCGCGTCGGCCTACGCCCTCTCTCCCAGCTCCTTGACGGCGTCCTCCTCCATCTTCGTCAGCTCCTTGCTCTTCTTGGCGCCGAACAGCATGAACGCAGCCGACACGAGGATGAACGCGGCGCCGACGATCAGCGCGCCGTCCCAGCCGAAGGCCGAGCCGCCCACCGCTGCGAGCGCGGGGACGCCGATGGCGTCCATGACGGTCTTCGCCAAAAACGCGATGCTGTAGAGGGCGGCGAAGTAGGCGGGGCCCAGGTACTTGGACACGGCAGACGTGAAGCACACGGGCGCCGAGCTCAGGGCGGCGCCGAAGAAGAAGCCGCCGATGTAGAGCACCGCGACGTTGGCGCCGAAGAGCACGATGAGCAGAAGGCCGCAGGCGGCGAGCACGTTGACCACGACGTAGGTGATGCGCGGCCCGATCCGGTCGATGAAGTAGCCGGACAGGAGCTTGCCCACACAGCCCGCGATGGAGAGGAACGTCATGAACACGCCGGCCGTCGCCAAGTCGAACCCGGTGTAGACGATGTAGGTGGGGAAGTTCTGGAACACGCCCTGCTCGCCGATGCCGATCAGGCCGAAGCTGAATATGATGGCCCAGAACGTGAAGGTCTTCACCGCCTGCGAGCGGTTGAGTCCGACCACCTTGACCGCGCCGGCGGTCTCCTCGCTCTTCACCTGCGCCGCCTCCTCCTCGGTCATCCCGTCGGGGTACAGGCCGACGTCCTGCGGGCGGAACTTGATGAGGAACGCCGAGACCAGAAGCACGACGAACGAGATGAGGCCCAAGATCAGCGGGGCGTTCTGCCAGCTGCCGGCGGCGGCCAGCACGGCAACCAGGTTCGTGGTGATGAGCGAGGCGGGGAACGTCGCGCAGAGCGTGATGCCGGTCGCGAGGCCGCGACGCTTGACGAACCAGTTCGCCGGTATCGACGTGATGAGCACGAAGCCGCCGCATCCGTTGCCGATGCCCATGACGGCGTACGCCAAGAACACCATCCACAGCGAGTCGACGAAGCCGAGTATCAGGAACCCGCCCGAGTACATGACCGCGGCGATCAGCAGGCATCCCTTGATGCCGATACGGGAGACCAGGCCGTTCACGGCGAGACCGGCGACCCCCGACACCACGAGGTACACCGAGAATCCCAGGCTCACGACGGAGGCCTCGGCTCCCAGCATCTCCGTCATGGGAATGCGGAGCATGCTGAACGAGTACAGCCCGAACCCCTGCGTGACGATGCAGACGATGAAAACGAGGAACACCTGGATCCAACCTTGGGTGAAGAACTTCCCCTTTGCTTTTTCTGACACGATATCATCCCCTCTCTGGGTGAGCACTATCCTGGCAAGAGGCCCGATCGCACACGCACGACCTCAGAAGGACCAGGATGCTTCGGTAAAAATCGGATTCGGCCGTAGCGGACGCGCGGTCGCAGAAAAAAGGGACCCATCTGGCCAGATGCGCTTCCTTGAACGCCGAGGCCTCCAACAGCGCCCCGTCCCTCTCCGCGTCCCGCCCCGCCTCCTGGGCGAGGCGTGCCCGATCGTACAGGAAGGCGAGGAAGCGCAGCTCGTTCGAAAGATGGTCCTCCGGCTCGCCGTCCTCCTGCCCCGCAGCGTAACCGCCCGCCCGATACAGCTCGCGCACCTCGTCGCGGGCCCCCTGCATGAGAAGGCCCCCTCCGTCGGCATACAGCGACTCGTAGGGCAGGGGCGCGCCCAGCCGCGAGCTCGCGAACAGGGCCGTGTACTCCACCCTCAGGTCGCGCGCCGCGCCGTCGTCGGCGAGCGCGCGCCTCCGGTCCCGCTCGACGCCCTCCCTCGCCCGTTCGACGGCCTCTCCCATGCCGTCGAACGGGGCGAGATCGAGCGATTCCAGCGCCTCGCGGTCGGCGACGTTCCAGAATATCCGGGCGAGCAGGCTCAGACGCTCGGCCTGAGCTTTGCAAAAACCTTCCCCGAGGGCATCATGGTTCTCCATCGAAGCCCCTCCTTCCCTGTTTCCCGGCAGGCCGGGGCAGAGGCCCCGGCCTGCCGGCGTGCCTGCTAGCGGGCGCGCAGCCCGTCCATGTCCTGCCACCGCTTCGAGCTCAATAGGTAGTAACAGGAGGGCTCGTTGCCCGTCTCCGGCTTGAGCTGGTGGACGTTGTCGCCCATCGCTGCGAGAACCTGCGATATACCGCTCTCGGGATCGTCCACGTCCCCGAACATCCACGCGTTCGAGTTGCAGGCGAACGCGCAGGCGGGAGCGAGCCCCTGGTCCACGCGGGCAGCGCACATATCGCACTTCCCCACCGTGTTGTCGCGCTCGTTGTAGCTGATGGCGCCGTAGGGGCAGGCGTCCATGCACTCCTTCCCCCCGCAGGCGGCGCAAGGTGCCGTGTCGATGACGACGATTCCGTCCTCGCGCTTGCGTATCGCCTGCTCGGGACAGGCCGGAACGCAGGAGGGCTTTCTGCAATGCTGGCACATCACCGGGATGAAGTACGTCTCCGCATCGGGGAACCCGCCGGTGGTGGAGGTGTACGTGCGTACCCAGAACGCGCCGAGGTCGACGTTGTTCTCCTGCTTGCACGCCCCCATGCAGCCGCGCGTGTCCATGCAACGGTCAAGGGATACGACCAAACCTAGCTGCGTCATTTTGCACACTCCTCCGGGGTCATGGGCATGAGCGCCTCGAGCTGTTCGCGCGTGATCTCGGGCCGGTAGCGCGCGATATCCTCCTCGGTTGCCTTGTAGATACGGCATATCTGCGAGCGGTACCCGCCCGATCCGGTCTCGGGGCAGTTGTTCTCCACCTCGATCAGGGCCTCGGTGTTCCACTCGAAGGCACCGTGCAGCTCCTCCTCCACGGTCTTCTCGGGACGCCACCACGCGTGCTGGGAGTACGAGACAATGCCGGGAGCGACCATGAACCTGAACGACACCTTGCCCATGATCTTGTTGTAGGGGGCGCGCCCTCCCGTGGGCGGGGACTCCACCCATATCCAGTCGTTCTCGGCGACGCCGAACTGCGCGGCCGTCTCCGGGTTGATGAACACGTCGGGCGTCCTCGTCATCTCTCGCGTCCAAGGCAGCTGGCGGAACTCCGAGTGGAAGAAGCCCGCCTGCCGCTTGCCGTACGATCCAACCAGCGGATAGTCCTTTGCGAGGTCGGGGCGCGACAGCAGGGACTCGGCCGGCTCGACGTACACCGGCAGGGGCGGGTAGCCGCACTTCTGGTGGATCGTCGAGAACAGGTTCGCCTTGCCCGTGTCGGTGGGGAACTTCCCGGCTATCAGGAAGCGCTCCGTGGACGGCGGCGTGTCGGCACCGGGGACCGCCACCACGCGGCGCTTGAGCACGTCCTCGAACGGCATGCCCAAAAACTCGCGGGACAGGAGGTCGCGCTGTCCGTCGATGGTGTCGGCGGGCCAGAACTTCCCGTACTCCCCCGCCCAGTGGTTGGTCCACTCGTGGTTGAGGCGGCCCTCAACGTAGCGCTTGTCGTACTTGCCAAGCGCCTTGGAGAGCATCGCGCCGAAATCGTAGTCGTGGCGCGCCTCGCAGAGGGGCTCGACGGCCTTGTTGTAGGCCTGGTGCAGCGGGCTCGAGCCGCCGCCGGTGCCGAAGTTGAGGAAGTTGCGCTCCATCCAGGTGACGGCGGGCAGCACATAGTCCGCCATCTCGGCCGTCGGGGTCATGACCACGTCCGTGACCACGTGCAGCTCGATCTTCGTCTCGTCCTCGAGCAGCTTGAGCCAGCGCGCGAGGGTGGGATCGTGCATGAGCCAGTTGGACGAGATGGCTATGATGCCGTGCACGGGATAGGGACGGCCCGTCTCCGCCGCCTCCATGACGCTCGTGAGGTCGGGGAACAGCATGGCGCCGTCGGCGTTCTGCGGGCGGATAGGCTGCCACTTCACCATCTCCTCCCAGGCGTAGCCGCAGCCCACCCGGTGCGTGTAGTAGCCGAGGCGCTTGCGCTTCTGCTCCAAGGGCAGCCCGTCGGCCCAGGAAAGGTCGAGTTCGCTGGGGAAGGCGTGCGGCGTCACCGGGTAGAAGGCGCCGAGCACGTTGCCGCCCGCCACGTCCACGCTGCCGGTGATGATCTTCAGCACGTTGATGGCGTTCACGTACTGCGAGACGTTCGTGGACATGTACTGCATGCCCTGGTTGATGTCGACGGGTTTGAGCGTGCCGATCATCGTGGCCACGCGCTCCACCTGGTCGGCGGGAACGCCCGTGATCGACTCGGTGTGCTCGGGCGTCCATTCCGCGACGTTGTTCGCGAGCATCTGGAAGGCCGGGATGCAGGTGATCTTTCCTCCGCGCGTGCAGAGCTCCACCTCGTGCTCGCCGAACAGCGCGGGCATGATGGAGTCGGGCAGGTCGGCCGCCGGCGACTTCTCGGTCGAGGTCTTGTTCTTTTCGAACAGCTCCACCAGATGGTCGTAATGGGCCTTGCCGGAGGGGCCGCCCTCCCACTGGATCTCCTCGGCGTCCCAGTACTTCAGGCGGTCCTCCTTCTCGTCCCACACCATGAAGCGCTTGTCGCTGCCGCCCTCCACGATGTCGCTCTCAAGCAGCAAACCGCCCGTGTCGCCCCGCACCAGGAAGGGGGCGTTGCTCCAGCGCACGACGTAGTCCTTGTCGTAGAGGCCCTTGTCGATGATCACCTTCGCCATGCCCATGATCAAGCCGACGTCGGTGCCGGGACGCACGGGGACCCACTCGTCCGCCTTGCTGGCATAGACTCCCTGGACGGGATCCACGACGATGAGCTTCATGCCGTTCTCTTTGTTCGCCATGATGGTCTGCGCCTGGATCGGCCACGCGTAGGCCTGCTCGGCGGAGAAGCTCACGTGGCATTTCGTCGCAGCCGAGCCGCCGCCGGTCGCCGTGTAGAACCCGTAGTTGACCTGCTCGTGGAACTGCGGCAGGTAGCAAACCTGGATGGCCCCGTAGTAGTTGTTGGGGGTGCCGATGGTCCGGGCGATGCGGTGGGCGACCCAACCCATGTCATGGCGCCCGGTGCGTCCCGGGAGCACGAACGTCTCCGCGCCGTGCTTCTCCACCATCTCATGGATCTTGGCTGCGATCTCGTCCACGGCTTGATCCCATGAGACGCGCTCCCACTTCCCCTCGCCGCGCTTCCCCGCTCGTTTCAGGGGGTAGCGCAGGCGCGTCGGGCTGTACTCGAACTGGATGGCCTCCGAGGCCCTCACGCATGCCTTGCCCATGTTGGGCGGACCGAGCTTCGGGTCGCCCTCGACCTTGACGGCGCGCCCGTCCTTCACCGTCACCCACACAGGGCAGTTCAGGTGGCAGGATCGGCAGCCGGCATAGACTTTCCTCGTCTCGCCTTCGGTGCCTGTCTGAGCATTCTCCACGTTTCTCATCCTCCGTTCCTCGTGTTTCGATCGCTTGCCTTGCGATGCGGCGCCCCGCAGCGGGCCCTCGCCGGTGCTATGCCGACAGGCCTTCCGAGGCGGGATGCAATCACCCCATCGGAGCCGACGGCGCGCCCGGTGCCTTCGGGGCGCTCGGCGCTTTCGGCGCGCCTGGTGCCTTGGGTGCACCTGCCGGGGCGGCGAACCCCGGGGCGGCGGCGTCGGGCCCTTCGAGCTCGGCCCCGCACTTCTCACAGATAGCCGCATACTCCAAATTGTCCGCGCCGCACTTGCGGCAGGTATTGGCCTGGGCCTTCACGTCTGCAGGTCTGAAGCACATGGTCTCCTCCTTTCTCGATTGCTGTCCTCCTGTCGAGAAAGTATAGGAAGCGCCCGGGCATCTGAAACCACCGGAAACACGTGACAAGGGGTGGTGATCTTTCCTTGAAGACGACGGGGCCCTGCGGAAGCGTTGCTGCGCCGCAGAAAACGAAGCGGCGAGCGCCAGGCGCTCGCCGCTTCGTTTTCTTCTGTTGCCAGCGTGCCGTCCGAACGGGGACGGCGTGCGCCGGGGAGCCTACGCCTCCAGCATCCTCTTCACGAAGGCTCCCGTGTAGCTGCCCTCGACCTCGGCCACTTCCTCGGGGGTGCCCTGGGCCACGATGGTGCCGCCGCGGTCGCCGCCCTCGGGTCCCAGGTCGATGATACGGTCGGCGCACTTGATGACGTCCAGGTTGTGCTCGATGACGAGCACCGTGTTGCCGGCGTCCACCAGGCGCTCCAGCACCTCCAAGAGCTGGCGCACGTCCTCGAAGTGCAGGCCGGTGGTGGGCTCGTCCAGGATGTAGAACGTCTTGCCGGTCTGGCGGCGCTGCAGCTCGCTCGACAGCTTCACGCGCTGCGCCTCGCCGCCCGAAAGCGTGGTGGCGGGCTGCCCCAGGCGGATGTAGCCCAGACCCACGTCGTGCAGCGTCTGCAGCTTGCGCTTGATGCCGGGGATGTTCTCGAAGAAGGCCAGCGCGTCGTCCACGGTCATGTCCAGCACCTCGGCGATGTTCTTGCCGCGGTACGTGACCTGCAGCGTCTCGCGGTTGTAGCGCGCGCCGCCGCACACCTCGCAGGGCACGTAGATGTCGGGCAGGAAGTGCATCTCGATCTTGATCTGGCCGTCGCCCTTGCAGGCCTCGCAGCGGCCGCCGTTCACGTTGAAGGAGAAGCGCCCCGGCCCGTAGCCGCGCGCCTTCGACTCCTGCGTGCTGGCGAACAGCGCCCGGATGTCGTCCCAGAGGCCTATGTAGGTGGCCGGGTTCGAGCGCGGCGTGCGCCCGATGGGGCTCTGGTCGATGTTGATGACCTTGTCGATCTTGTCCAGGCCGGTGATCTTCTTGTACTTGCCGGAGCGGCGGTGCGCATGGTTCACGCGGTTCGCGAGCGCCGGTGCCAGCGTGTCGGTGACCAGCGAGCTCTTGCCCGAGCCCGACACGCCCGTGACCACGGTGAGCGTGCCGAAGGGAACCTCCAGCGTCAGGTTCTTCAGGTTGTTCTCCGAGGCGCCCGTGAGCTTGAGCGACCCGCGCCGCGGCTTGCGGCGCTTCTCCGGGACGGGGATGGTGCGGCGGCCCGAAAGGTAGTCGGCCGTGAGCGAGCCCTCGAATCTCACGATCTCGTCGGGCTTGCCGGCCGCCACCACCTCGCCGCCGTGCTCGCCCGCGCCCGGGCCCATGTCGATGACGTAGTCGGCGCTGCGGATGGTGTCCTCGTCGTGCTCGACCACGATGACGGTGTTGCCCAAATCGCGCAGGCGCTCCAGCGTGGCGATGAGCCGCTCGTTGTCGCGCTGGTGCAGGCCGATGGACGGCTCGTCCAAAATGTAGAGCACGCCCATGAGGCCCGCGCCGATCTGCGTGGCCAGGCGGATGCGCTGCGCCTCGCCGCCCGAGAGCGTGGCCGTGGCCCGCTCGAGCGTGAGGTAGTCCAAGCCCACGTCCACCAGGAAGCGCAGGCGCGCCTTGATCTCCTTCACGATGGGACCGGCGATATGCTCTTCGGAGCCGTGAAAGGCCAGGCCCTCGAAGTAGTCGAGCGAATCGGCCGCGCTCATCTCGGTGACATCGTGGATGGACTTGCCGCCCACCGTCACGGCCAGGATCTCCGGCTTCAGGCGCTTGCCGCCGCACGTCTGGCACGGCACGATGGCGAAGTACTCCGACAGCTTCTCGCGCTGGTTGTCGGACTGGGCCTCCTGGTAGCGGCGCTGCACGGCGGCGAGCGCCCCTTCCCACTCGATGTACCAGTACGTCTCGCGCCCGTCCACGGTCACGTAGTCCACGCGCACCTTGTCGTCGCCCAGGCCGTAGAGCAACGCGTCGGTGGCCTTCTTCGGCATGTCCTCCCAGGGCGTGTTTTCGTCGGTGCCCATGTGCTTGGCCACGGCGCGCAGCACCTGCGGGTAGTAGTTGCCCGTCTTGAACGGCGCGATGGCGCCCTCGGCCAGCGTGAGCGAGGGGTCGGGCACCACGAGAGAGGGATCCACCTCCTCGCGGCTGCCGATGCCGAGGCAGTCCGGGCAGGCACCGTAGGGGGCGTTGAACGAGAAGTCGCGCGGCTGCAGCTCGTCCATGGAATGGCCGTGCTCGGGGCAGGCAAGCGCGAGCGAGAAGATATGCTCGCCGGCGCCGAGGCCACCCGTAGCGCCGCTCGACTTGCCGCCGCCCTCGCCGAGCGGTTGCCCGTCCTCGCCCAGCACCTGCACGAGCACGCGCCCGTCGGCCAGCTTCGTGGCCAGCTCCACCGCCTCGGCAATGCGGCTCGTGGCGCTCTCCTTCAGCTGCACGCGGTCCACCACCACGTCGATGAAGTGCTTGATCTTCTTGTTGAGCGTGAGCGGCTCGGCCTCGAGCTTCACGATCTCGCCGTCGATGCGCACGCGGCTGAAGCCCTCCTTCTGCAGGTCGGCGAACAGCTTCGCGAACTCGCCCTTGCGTCCGGTGACGACCGGGGCCATGATGATGGCCTTCGCATCGGGAGCGAGCGCCAGTATCTCGTCGGTCACCTGGTCGGTGGTCTGCTTGCGAATGACGCGCCCGCACTCGGGACAGTGAGGCACGCCCACGCGAGCGAACAGCAGGCGCAGGTAGTCGTATATTTCGGTGGTGGTGCCCACGGTGGAACGCGGGTTCTTGCTCGTGGTCTTCTGGTCGATTGAAACGGCCGGTGACAGGCCGTCGATGCTGTCCAGTTCCGGCTTGCTCATCTGCCCCAAGAACATGCGCGCGTAGCTGGAGAGGCTCTCCACGTAGCGGCGCTGGCCCTCGGCGTACATCGTGTCGAACGCGAGGCTCGACTTGCCGCTGCCTGACAGACCCGTGATGACCACGAGCTCGTCGCGCGGGATGATGAGGTCGATGTCCTTGAGGTTGTGCTCGCGGGCACCCTTGATGACGATGGCGTTCTGTCCCATGTGGCTTATCGCTCTTTCTCTTGCGCATCCGCAGCCGGCAGCCGTGCCCCGGCGTCGCGTGCCGTGGGTCGCAAATTAGGCTACCGGGAAACTATCATTTCCGTGCAATCGTTCATTCTAGCGCAGCGCGCGGAAAGAGCCAGCGAAAACATACGTTCGTGTTCCAGCGTTCAAACGATGCGCACAATTCGTTCGCTTTCCAATGCTGCAGCGTGCCGGGAGGGGGGGGCAGCGGCACTGCCCTCTAGTTCAGCCGCGAGGGTGACGCAGGGCGCGGGATGACGCATCATCCTGAATCATCTACCCCGAAAGAGAAGTTCCCCCTAACGGAGCGTTCCCGTCAGCCGTGCGCGCTCCACCATCTCGTCGAAGGGCAGCGCGGGCGCGTAGAGGTAGCCTTGGAAGTAGGAGCAGCCGAGCGTCTTCAGCACGTCGCGCTGCTCGGCCGTCTCCACGTACTCGGCCAGAACCGTGAAGCCCAGGTGCTCGGAGAGGTCGGCGATGGACGAGACGATCTCGGCGTAGCGCTCGTTCTCCATGACGCCCTTGGCAATGGTCCCGTCGAGCTTAACCACGGAGAACACGCTCGTCTCGAGGTACTGAAACGAGGTGCGGCCCATGGAGAAGTCATCGATGGCCAGCGGCATGCCCGCGTCCGCAACGCGGCGCAGCAGGTCGTGCGCGCCCGCGTCCCACAGCAGCGCCTCGCGCTCGGTGGCCTCCACCACCACGCGGCCGGCATCGAGCCCGCGGGCGCGGAAGGCGTCGATGACGAAGCCGACGGCCGCCTCGTCCTGCAGCATCGTGGCCGTGGCGTTTACGCTCACGCTGAAACCCGCATCGAGCTCGCCCGCATGCGCGAGCGCCTCCGCAGCCTGCGCGTCGGCCAGCGCCCGCTCGAACACGGCGCGCTCGAGCTCGCCGCCCGCACCGGCCTCGCGTGCCAGCTCGATGACGAGCGGCGGGTAGAGCCAGCCGTACACGGGGTGCTCCATGCGAAGCAGGGCCTCCGCGCCAACCGCGCGGCCGTCAGCGTCGAACTGCGGCTGGTAGCGCAGCTCGAAGGCCCCCGCGTCCACGGCGGCCCGCACGTCCTCGGCGAGCGAGCGGGCCACCGCGCCCAGCGAGCCCGCGGCCGTCACGAGCTCGACCGAGCGCCCGGCGCGCTCGTCGTCCTGGAACGACGAGAGCAGGGCATCGTACTGCACCCGCGCGTGGGCGTCGGCCAACCGCTCGTAGCGGCGTAGGAACGGCAGGTAGAGCACCGTGCCCAACACGATGCACGCGAGCTGCAGCACCGCGCCGGCGGGCGAGCCCGTGGCCACCCAGCCGCCCACGAGAGGCGGCGTGGTCCACGACACGTCCACCACCACGGGCGGCACGAGCCCGGCCGCCATGGCTGCGTACGACACCACCATGTTCACCAGGGGCACCGCGATGAACGGCACGAACAGCGCCGGGTTCCACACCACCGGCAGCCCGAACAGCATGATCTCGGATATGTTGAAGCACATGGGCACGGCCGCGAACGCCGAGAGCCGCCGCGCGCTCCTGCGGCGGCCGAACAGCAGGATGGCCGCGAGCAGCGACAGCAGCGCGCCGGCCCCGCCGATAGAGGCGAACACGTCCAGGAACGTCTTCGTCACGATCTGCACGGGCTCGCCGCCCGCCGCGAGCGCCGCCGCGTTGGCGGCCGTGCCGGGCACGAACACGCTCTGCGCCACTCCGTCGAGCATGTTGCCGCCGTGGATGCCGAAGAACCACATGACGTTGTTCAGGAAAAGGTACAGAAGCCCGCTGCCCAACGTGGCCGTGGCCAGGGGGAAGAGCGCGCTCACGCTGTCGAAGAACAGCTGCTCGATGCAGCTCGAGCCCGAGAGCGCCGCCACGGCGGCGTTCGCCGCGCCGAAGAGCGCGATGACGGCCGCGATGGGCAGGAGGCCCGACACGGCCTGGTTGAACACGTTGTCCAGGCTGTCGCCGTACAGCCGCCGGGTGCGGCGCAGGCGCACGAGCCGGCAGTACAGCACCGACGAGGCCAGCCCGCACACGATGGCGATGAACAGCGAGCGCGTGCTGAGCACGATGGGATCGAAGCCCTCGGTGCCGAATCCCACGGACATGAGGTAGGCCGCGAGCGCGGCGAAGGGCGCGCCCTGGACGAAGAAGCCCCCGAAGCGCTCGGCGCAGGCGTTGGCGTAGCGCAGCGCCACGGCAACGGACACGTAGAGCGAGAAGATGCCCATGGTACCGTCGTACACGAGGTCGAGCAGGCCCTCGACGCGCGGCGCGCCGGCGAGGGCGTCCTGGTAGGGCGCGAGCGGCAGGTTGAGGAAGATGAGGCAGAACGACCCCACCAGCAGAACGGGGATGGTGAGGATGAGCCCTTGGCGGATGGCCTGAAACGCCATGACGTCCTCCAAGCGCGCGAACAGCGCGTCAACCTTGTCGAGCATGCCCGCCCTTCCGTCCCGTCCTCACCGTTTCGTCGAAGCCATTGTACCCCGAACGGAGACAACGGGCGGCGTGAACGGATACGTTCGAGAAACAGATCCGCGGCGCACGCGGACGTTCAGCGGCCCAGCAGGTGCCGCACGGCCGCCACCGGGTGCCTCCCCAGCATGCGCGGGCCGGCGTAGCGCATGACGGCACGGATCTCGTCGCGCTTCTCGGGGGCATAGCAGTGGTTGCCGCATTCCTCGCAGGAGGTCTTGACCTCCATCTTGCGGCAGCGCTCGGTACGCAGCACCGCGTAGGCATCGATGGCCGCGCAGTCCGCGCACACGGCCTCGCCGCAATGGGCGCGCTCGGTGCGAGCTGCGGCGTCGTGGTTGCCCGCGCAGTAAAGCGCCACCATCTGCGAGATGGTGCGCTTCTCGCGCACGCGGCGCTTGGCGGTTTTCGGCGAGTCACCCATGGCGAACATGGTAGCAGAACCGCCGCCGCGCCGCGAGCGGGATTTCCCCGCGACGCGACGGGCGGCGGCTCGGGCGGAGCAGCGCGCGGCGGCCCCGCCCTACCCCACGAGCTTCTTGCCCAGCGAGGCACGGATGATGCCCTTGCTGGCGAAGTACGTGACCGCGAGGTACGCCCCGTACACCACCGCCACCAGCACGGCGGTCATGAGCGCAGGCTCGAGCACCGACACGCCCAGCTGAGAGATGACGGAGTCGCTGATGACGCCCACGGCGCACACGGTATGGCACACGGCCACCGCCAACGGCACGAGGAAGTACACGAGCACCTGCGCGCGCAGCGACTGGACGATCATGCGGCGGTCGCAGCCGATCTCGGCGAGCACCCGGTAGCGCGGCAGCGAGTCGCTCGCCTCGGACAGCTGCTGGATGGCCAGGACGGCCGCCGTGGCGATGAGGAACACGAAGCCGATGTAGAGCGCCAAATACGAGATCATGAGGTTCATGCCGCCCGACTGCACGAGCACCTCCTCGGCCGTGAACGACAGCGTCACGGGCCAGGGCTTCGGGCTGAACTTCCAGCCGGATGCCGCCACCTCCGGGTTGGCGGGCGACGCCTCGGCGAGCACCTGCTCGAGCAGCTTGTCGCCCTCGGCCCGGTCCGTCCGATACATGAGGTTGAGGATGCTCTGCTCGGGAACGGCGCCTTGGGCGCGCAGGCCGGCGATCACCGCGTCGGGCACGATGAGCTCTGCCCCGCTCGCAGAGAACGTGGTGTCCTCCATCGGTTGGCTGCGCAGCTCGCCCGAGGACTCGAGCACGCGCCCGCCTGCGACCACCGTCTCGCCCTTGCGCGCAAGCGCCTCGGAAAGCGCCTTCATGGCGTCGAGCGTGTTGTTCACCGCGTAGCCGTCCTCGCCCACGTCCACGGTCGGCCGGCCCGCAAGCTCTGCGAGCGCGTTGAACTGCGAGACGCCGATGAGCGTGACGCCCTGGTTGTGCAGGGCCTCGTTCTGCTTCGCATTGCCCGTGTCCTGGCCGTAGCGCCCCATGAGCTCGCCGTAGGACGTCTCGTCGCTCACGAAGGCGTCGATCTGAGCGGACTTCGCCACGAGCTCGTCCCACGCCGACGAGGCGTCGGCCAGCTTCGCGGCGATATCCCAGCCGTAGGCCTCCGCGTCGGCCTCGATGGCGGCCGCCTTCTCGTCGGCCACCTTCTGGTACTCGCGGTCCTCCTCGGTCATCTGCGCGAGCGCCTCGGGGTCGCGCGTGCCGCCCTGGTTCAGGTACACGTTGGCCGTGAGCGTGGCGTCGTAGACCGTGCCGTCCTCGATGTTTCCGCTGAAGGCGCGCGCCAGCCCCATGCCGGTGGAGAACACGGTGAGCGAGAAGAACAGCATGACGCACACCACCGAAAGCGACACGAACGCCGTGTTCACCTTGCTGGCTATCTGGCGCATCGTGAACATCA
The DNA here is from genome assembly GCF_900199375.1 of Gordonibacter urolithinfaciens. Lineage (NCBI taxonomy): Bacteria > Bacillati > Actinomycetota > Coriobacteriia > Eggerthellales > Eggerthellaceae > Gordonibacter > Gordonibacter urolithinfaciens. The sequence goes on along the minus strand of NZ_LT900217.1, from coordinate 3,152,560 downwards.
TGAGGCCCTTGAAGTACACGCCGCGCGTGCGCTCGATCACCGCGATGGCGAAGCCGGCAAGCGACCAGAAGAGCAAAAACGTGCCGACCACCATGAGCGCCGTGGCCTTCCAGAACCCGTCGTCGAACTCCAGAAGGCCGTTTTCGACGAGCGTGGCGTACGCCCATGCGATCAGGCCCACGGCCGCAACGAACCCGGCGAGGCTGATCCACGGGTTGCGCACGCGGAAGCGCGCGTTCTTCGAGCGGGCGGAGAGCAGGTCGATGAGCTTGTAGCGGCGGATGGACACGGTGTTGAACAGGGCCGTCACCGCGAAGATGAGCGCGAAGCACACCAGCGTGAGCAAAAAGGCGTCGAACGAGAATATGAAGCGGTACTGCGTCATCTCGATGTTGAACAGGCCCGCCGTGACGAACGACATGCCCTGCGAAAGCGCGAACCCGAGCGCCAGGCCCACCACGAGCGACACGAGGCCCACCACCGCCGTCTCCATGAGCACGATAGCCGACACGCTGCGGGGATTCATGCCCAGCATGAGGTACGTTCCGAACTCCTGCTTGCGCCGCCTAATGAGGAAGCCGTTCGCGTAGAGCACGAGGAAGCCGAGCACGCAGGCGATGAGCACGCTGAACATGCCGAGGAACTGCCCCGTCAGCGAGAAGACGCTGGCCGAGGCCGTGTCCTCGAGGTCGAAGAGAATGGACTGGCTCGACACCGAGTTGAACGCGTAGAACACCGCCACGCCGAAAACGAGCGTGACGAAGTACACGCCGTAGTCCTTGACCGAGCGGCGGATGTTGCGGAAGGCGAGTTTAGCGAGCATCGCGCACGTCACCGCCCAGGAACGTGACCACTTCCATGATCCGGTTGAAGAAGTCCTTGCGCGAGGTGTCGCCCTTGCGTATCTCGTTGAACACGGCGCCGTCCTTGACGAACAGGATGCGGCTTGCAAACGAGGCGGCGTAGGAATCATGCGTGACCATCATGATGGTGGCGCCGAGCGAGGAGTTCATCATCTCGAGCGTCTCCAGCATGACGGTGGCGCTGCGCGAGTCGAGCGCGCCCGTGGGCTCGTCGGCAAGCACGAGCTTCGGATCGGCCACCATGGCGCGGGCGGCGGCGATGCGCTGGCGCTGGCCGCCCGACATCTGGTAAGGGTACTTCCCCAGCACCTCGGACACGCCGAGCGTGGCCGCGATGGCGTCCACCTTGGGTTTCACCCGGCCGGTGGGCTCGCCCTTCACCGTAAGCGCGAGCGCGATGTTCTCGAAGCCGGTGAGCGTGTCCAGCAGGTTGGAGTCCTGGAAGATGAAGCCCAGGTCGTCGCGGCGGAACTTCGCGAGCGCGCGGGAGCGCAGCCCCGTGACGTCGCGCCCGTCGACGAGGATATGGCCGCTCGTCACGGTGTCGATGGTGGCCACGCAATTGAGCAGCGTGGTCTTGCCGGAGCCCGAGGGCCCCATGATGCCCACGAACTCGCCCGGCATCACGTCGAAGCTGATGTCGCGCACCGCCTTGGTGACGGAATCTTTGCTCCCGTACACCTTCTCTATCTGGCGAACCGACAGGATGGGCCGGGAGCCGGACGCATAGGCGGCCGGCGCCTGCTGCGCGCAAGCCGCCGACGGGGTCGCGTAAACTTCGGTCATGGCAAATCTCCTTCTCTCGGGGTCTGCCAAGATAGTACGTCCGCGGCGCCGCACCCGCCATCGAAGAGGCTTACCGCAACCTTACGAATTTGCAAGGGTGGGGCGCCCGTGACAGGATGCGACAGGGGGATGGGGGTAATATCACGTTCCCTGATGTCTTCCAAACACGCCAGGATCAGGGGGAATGCGACATTGTCCGCGTCCCTCTGCCACGCCAAACGAGACATCATCCCCGTCCCCGCGTCTCACCCGCGTCTCACCCGACGTCCCTGCGCCTGCGGTCGTGCGGAAACGCGAGCATGACGCGGGTACCGGTGCCCTCCTCGGAGGCCAGGCCCACGCCGAGGCCCATCTTCTCGCAGAGCGTGGCCACCAGGTACAGGCCCATGCCGGTGGCCGAGCCCTGGGCGCGGCCGTTCTCGCCGGTGAAGCCGCGGTCGAACACGCGCGGGACGTCCGCAGCGGGGATTCCCCGCCCGTTGTCGGCGATCTCCAGCACGGTGCGCGCCGCGCTCGTGCCCGTGCCCTCCTCGCGCGCGGTGAAGCGCACGGCAGTCGCGCCGTATTTCGCCGCGTTCACCACGACCTGCCCCAATACGAAGGAGAGCCAGGAGGCATCGGCAAACACGGAGACATCGTCCCCCACCTCGATGGACGGGATGGCGCCGTGCTCAATCAGGTAGCGCGCGTTCTTCTTGCAGGCCGCTCGCACGGCCTCGGCCAACGGCAGCTCGCGAATGGCGTAGTCGCGCGCGAGCGAGGTGGAGCGCGCATAGTAGAGCGCCTGCTCCACGTAGGACTCGATACGGTCCAGCTCGGCCTTCAGCTTCGCAGCCACGCCCCCGTGCAGGTCGGCCGCCATGAGATGGGCGGCGGCGATGGGCGTCTTGATCTCGTGTATCCACAGCTCGATGTAGTCGCGGTACGACTCGGCCTGCCGCCGATGGAACGCCACATCGTCGGCCGCGGCCTTTCCCACCGCCTCGAGCGCCTCGTGGGCCAGATGCCCCTCGAGGAAGCCGGGATCCTCCACGAGCTCCGAGGCGAAGTAGGTGCTGTCGAGGTCCTCGACGATGCGCGCGAGCTCGGTATAGAAGCGGCGTCTGCGCACGTAGCCGATGCCGAGCACCACCGCGCCGCACAGCGCCACGAAACACGGCACGAGCACCGTGGCGTCCGTGCCCACGCCCAGCACCGCCAGCATGCCGGCCACGCCCAGGCAGCACAGCACGCCCACGCCGATGGCCGCGAGGTTGTCGCGCAGATAGGCGGACAGGCTCATGGCAGCGCACCGCCCATCAGACGAGGTAGCCCTGCCCCCGGCGCGTGGCCAGGAAGCCTTCGGGCACGCCGATGGAGGCCAGGCTCTTGCGCAGCCGGTTCACGTTCACCGTGAGCGTGTTGTCGTCGATGAAGGCGTCGGACTGCCACAGCTCCATCATGAGCTCCTGGCGCGAGATGATGGCCCCTTTGTTCTCCATGAGCAGGTGCAGCACGCGGAACTCGTTGCGGGTGAGCTCCACCCCGCGGCCCTCGTACTCCACGCGGCTTTTCGCCACGTCCAGCACGACGCCCTTGTGCTCGATGCGCGCAGGCGGCTCGGTGCGCGCCGCGCGGCGGAGCACCGACTGGATGCGCGCCAGCAGCACGGCGGGGTTGTAGGGCTTCGTCACGTAGTCGTCCGCGCCCAGGTTCATGCTCATGACCTCGTCGAACTCGTTGTCCGACGAGGTGAGCATGACGATGGGCACGTCGCTTGCGCGGCGCAGGTCGCGGCACACGGCATGGCCGCCGTCGCCGGGCAGCTTGAGGTCCAGCAGGACGCAGTCGGGATCGGCGGCCAGCGCCTCGTCGGCAATGCGGTCGAACGCCGTGCTGGCCAGCGCAACGTGCCCCTGCAGCTCCAGCAGGCGCATGAGCTCGCCGCGCAGCGCCGCGTCGTCCTCCACGACGAATATCCGGGCCACGGGGCCTCCTTCACACTCGGTTTCTCGCACCGCGCCTCGGGGCCGATGCCATGGTTCGCCCCTCATACTATGGCAAGGGGGCGCGAACGCCCCCGAGCCGTAACCGTTTCGTCAACGTGCCGTCAGCGAACCCGTTGGTTTCGGGCGGTGCCGGCACCGCTTCCTCCGCATGGCGCAACGATGCGCGCCGCAGCAGCTCTGGCAGACCGGCCGGTCAGCCGCGCTTCGCGTAGGTGCGCGGCAACAGGGGGCACCCCGGCTCCACGTTCATGAAGTAACGCAGCAGGAAGGTGAGGCCCGCCACCGTGAGCGCGATGCCCAGGCCCGTGTAGAAGAACGCGATGAACCAGTCGGGCACGAGCCCCGACATGCGCAGGCCGATGCCGCCGCCCATCATGATGGCCATCATGATGTAGCCCTTCTTGTCGAAGAACTTCAGGATGTTCGTCTTGGCCTCCTCGTAGCCGCCGATGCGCTTGGCGTGCTTGCCCACCATCTTCTGGAAGATGCGCGAATGGAACAGCACGAAGATCACCGCCGAGCCCACGAGGAGCGCCCAGATGACCCAGCCCCAGTCGTGCCGGTAGGCCGTGAGCCCGATGTTGGCGATGTTCGCGCCGGCTATGGCCCACACGATGCCCGCTACGAGCATGAGCTTGTTCGTTGAGATCTTGAGCATTGCCATCACCTTTCCCCGGCGGCCGCCGCGGCCGCCCCTTCCGTGCTGCGCGCGGGGGGCTCCAGCCTTCCCGCGCCGTCTGCCGCATCTTCCGCACCCGGCGCGTCCGGTCCATAGAGCCCCGCGCGCAGCAGCGCCGAGAGCACGCGGCAGTCGGGCTCGCCCGCGCACAATCCGGCGATCATGCTCTCGAGCACGAATGCCACGAGCTCGGCCGGCTCGATGCCCGCGCGCCCGGGGTCGGCCTGCGCGTCGGCCTCCAGCACGCCCCGCATGCCGGCGCGTATATGGTCGAACGTCGCGGACTCGCGCATTTTGCCCTCGTCGCGTCCTTGGATGGACAGCGCGCTGATCTGGGGCAGCCAGTCCGAGCGGAACGCTGCGAGCGCCGAGGACATAGCCGCGTAAACCCGACTGACGAAGGCGTCGAAGCGCTCCCCCTCCACGATGAGGCACAGGTCCTCGTGGAAGGCGCGCTGCCAGAACGTGCCGATAACCTCCACCAGGAGGTCGTCCTTCGTCGGAAAGTAGTTGTAGATCGTGCCCACGGACACGCCGCAGGCCTCGGCCACGCTGCGGATACCCAGGCCCGCCAGCCCGCGCTCCTCCGCCAGCGCGTAGGCCGCCTCGGCTATCGCCGCCCGATCGATGCCCTGCCGCGCCATGGCCGCACCTCCCATCATTCTTTGAACCTCGTTCATTTTGCTTATCCCATTATAGCGGGGCGCTAGAACAAGGCAAGCGGTTTATGAACAATGTTCATAAACCGCTTGCGAAAGGTGGGGCGCCCCGCTGCGCGAGAGCAAGAGGGCCGCACGGTGCGAAAAGGCGGCCCGTTGCGCGGCAGGTCGGCACCGGTACGAGGCCGAGCGGCCTCGCAGAACCAGCACGGGCCCGCTCGGAGCCGGGCCATCGTGCTGCCGGCTGGGAGCTGCGCAGGCCGGCACGAACCGAGGATGCAGGCTGCCGCTCCCGACGGGGTCGTCCTTCGCGGCAGGCAGGAGAGCCGCTACTGGTCCAGGCCCTGCTCCGCGGCCGCGGAGCTCACGGCGCCGTCGGCGTTGGATTGGAGTATCTCCAGCTTCGAGGGCCGGAAGTCGGGACCGTCGCCCGAGCCGCTCATGACCACGATCTGGTCGGCCGAGACGGTGGGGTCGTCGACGACGGCGCCGGACTCGTCCACGATGACGACGTCGCCCTTGTTGAAGGTGACCTCGTCCTCCTGGGCCTCGAACTTCTGCAGGCCCTCGCCGTCCGCGGCGCTCAGGTCGCCCAGGACAACGGTGATCTCGTCGCCGTTCACGCCCATGACCTGGCCATAGTAGACGACGTCGCCCTGGCTGCCCGTGTTCTGCTGCTCGGATCCGTTCTGCTCCTGCTGCTCGGTCGAGTTCTGCGAGCCGTTGTCGTTCGAGGAGCCGCCGTCGTCGGTGGCGCACCCGTGCAGAAACGGCGTCATCGCCAGCACGCCGGCCAGAACCATGCCCATCATTCTCATCTTGCGCTTGTTCATAATCGTGTCCCTTCGACGCAGGTGTCCGCGCGACGAGGCGCGCGTGGTATCGGGTTCCGATTGTGAGGGACATCGGCGCCGTGCGCGAGGGGTTCCGGGCAACCGTCAGCCGTCGGTCACGGCGCTGCAACCTTCGCGCAAGGAGCGTCTCGCGGAGCGGAGAACCGCTGCACGAGGGGCCGTGCGATCAGCCGCGCGGGTGGGCGCGACGGTGCACCTGCTTGAGGCGCCCCGGCGAGAGGTGGGTGTAGACCTGGGTGGTGGACAGGCTCGCATGCCCCAGCATCTCCTGCACGCTGCGCAGGTCGGCCCCGCCCTCCAAGAGGTCGGTGGCGAAGGTGTGGCGCATGTCGTGCGGCGAGAGCGTCTCGTCGAGCCCGGCCGCGCGCAGGGACTCCTTGAACATCTTGCGGATGGCGTCGGTGGTCATGCCGTTGCCGCGGGTGGACACGAAGAAGAACGGGCACTCCTTCTCCTTGAGCAGCCGGGGGCGCCCGAGCAGCTGGTAGGTGCGCATGGAGGCGAGCGCCAGGTCGTGCAGCGGCACGATGCGCTCCCTCGCCCCCTTGCCGAACACCTTCACCTGGCCACGCTCGAAATCGACGTTGTCTGCGAGCAGGCCCGACGCCTCGGACACGCGCGCGCCGCACGCGTACAGGAACTCCAGCAGCGCCAGGTTGCGCAGGTCGGCGGGCGACTGCTCGCGCGGGTTGCCGACTCCGTCCCGCTTGCCGTGCACCGAGAGCAACCTCGCCATGTCGGCTGGGCGGATGACGTGCGGCAGGTCCTTCTGCTTGCGAGGGCCCGAGAGCATGCTCGCCGGGTCGCAGTCGCACACGTCCGTCACGTTGAGCCAGCGGAAGAAGCTGCGCAGCGCCGAGAGCCGCCGGTTGACGGTGGTGCGCGAGTACTGCGCGCTGTCGAGCTCGCCCAGGTAGCGGCGCAGCTGTCGATGGGTGGCCGCAAGGGGGTCGATGCCTTCCCGGGCAGCCCAGCGCACGTAGTCCATGAGGTCGATGCGGTAGGCACGCACCGTATGCACCGAGGCGTTGCGCTCTACGCGCAGGGCGTCGCAGAAACCCTCGACGAGGGATGCGGCGCGCGGATCGCATGCGGGCATGCCGTCGTCGGGCACGGGCACGGCATCAGGCACGGGAGCTGCCTTCTGGCAGGCCTTCGACCGGCGCATCAGCGGCGGGAGCCGTTTTCGGCATGAGGCCGCGGTCCGCAAGCTGGGCACGGTAGGCCGCGAGCGCGTCGGCGCCGCGGGCGGCGTAGGCGGCGTAACGCTCGCGTTTGTTGCGCACATGCTCCGCCAGCGGCTCCATGATGCCGAAGTTCACGTGCATCGGTTGGTAAGCCCTCGTCTCGGGGCTCGTGGCGTAGGCCAGAAGCGCGCCGAAGGCCGTCTCGCGCGGCAGCGGCGGCAGGCCGGTCCCCGAGAGCTCGGCCGCCACGGCGAGCGCGGCATGCAGGCCCGAACGCAGCGCCTCGCAGTACCCCTCGGTGCCCGCGAGCTGGCCCGCCACGAACACGGGCACGTCCAACGCGGCGGCCCCGGAAGCCGTGAGGCGCAGGCTGGCGTCGAGCAGGCGCGGTGCGTCCAGGAACGTGTTGCGGTGCATGACGCCGAAGCGGGCGAACTCCGCATGCTCTAAGCCGGGGATCAGGCGAAACACCCGACGCTGCTCGGAAAACGTCAGGTTCGTCTGGAAGCCCACCAGGTTGTAGCACGTGCCGTGCGCATCCTCGGCGCGCAGCTGGAGCGCGGCCCAGGGGCGCCTCCCCGTGCGCGGGTCGGCGAGGCCCACGGGCTTGAGCGGGCCGAAGCGCGGGGCGTCGAGGCCCTTGCGCGCGATCTCCTCTATGGGCTGGCATGCCTGGAACAGCTCGCGCGTCTCGAAGTCGCGCAGCACGACGCGCTCGGCGGCCACGAGCTCGGCGGCGAAGGCCTCGTACTCCTCGCGCGTGAAGGGCGCGTTCAGGTAGTCGCCCGCCCCGTCGGACCCGTCCTCGTAGCGGCTCTGCCGGAACAGGCGCTCCCCGTCCAGCGAGTCGGCCATGACGATGGGCGCGGCGGCGTCGTAGAACGCCAGGTGGCCGGCGCCGGCGACGCGGGCGAGGTCGGCGGCGAGGGCACCGGACGTGAGCGGCCCCGTGGCCACCACGAGCGCATCGGCGCCGCGGGCCTCCTCGGCCAGGCTTGCAGCCTCCCCGCGCACGAGGTCGACCAGCGGGTGCCCTTCGATGAGCGCCGTGACGTCGCGGGCGAACGCCTCGCGGTCCACGGCCAACGCGCCCCCGGCGGGCACGGCGTGCCGGTGCGCGGCGGCCAGCAGGTGCGATCCCAGCGCCTCGAGCTCGGCCTTGAGCATGCCGGCCGCGCTCTCGGGCTTGGTCGACTTCAACGAGTTCGAGCACACGAGCTCGGCGCACGCGCCGGTGGCGTGCACGGGCGTGGGCGTGCCGGGGCGCATCTCCACGAGGCGCACACGGAAGCCGCGGCCGGCAAGCTGGAGCGCCGCCTCGCTCCCCGCAAGGCCGGCGCCGAGTATGGTCACGTTGTCAGACATGCCTGCAAGGATACCAAACCTCGGAGCCGCGGGAAACGGCAGGCGAGAAAAACCGGCGGATCGCCGGAGGGGCGCAGCGCACCGGGCGCGCCAGGCAGGCGCCCGGTGCAGCCGGCCAGAAGCGGATGCCGCCTGCGCCGCTACCCGACAGGCGTGCTGAACTCGTACAGGGCCTCGGGGTATACTTCCTGGCCTTCAGGCCATCCAAGGGCCAAGCCCCCGTCGATGATGCGCACCTGCGCGAAGTATCGCTCTTCCGCCAAGCGTCCGTACGATCCGCCGCAGTCGATAAACGGGGCGGCGTCGAAAAGGCGCCTCTCCCCCGTTTCGAACTCGAGCAGAAGCTCGCTTCCGCCCTTCGGCTCGACCTTCGTCAAGTCGGGCTGGCTTTTGCCCATCCCGCAGGCAACCTCGTCGGCCAAGACCGGCTCCCCCATGAGCGCACCACCTCCTCCCTATCGCAACGGATCGATCTTGAAAGCATCGAGTCCCTCCGAGAGGAGCCTCCAGTCGGCCTCGAGCTCTTCCCGATGAAGGACGACCCATGCTCTAAGCAGCGTCAGCTTCCTCGGCGGGAGGTACCCGTAGAGAACCTCGCCCTCGAAATCGAGCGAGCAGCTGAACTCCGCATAACGGGCGTGGACATGCGGTGCGTGATGCTTTCCAGCCGACTCATTATACATGATGACCACTATGCCGAAGAACATGGAGATCGTCGCCATCTCGCCCCTCCTTCCGCCTTCCCGCTCATCCGCCGATGCGATGCCCCTCACCCCGCCGGCCCCCAGCGGCCGTCGGGATAGCGGGCGACGAGGCCCATGCGCTCGGCCTCCACGAGGCGTTCCATGAGCCAGGCGCGCGGCTCGGCGGAGCCGCAGGACGCGCGGGCCACGGCGTAGAGGTCCTCCATGCCCAGCGGCTGGGCGGCGAGGGCCGCGGCCACGGGGTTGGCGGCGAGGGCGGGCGGGCGCATCCCCGCACGGCCCGCGGCGCCGTCCGCCGTTGCGGCCGCCCCGCCGCCGGCATCGCCCGGGCCCCCGACGCCCGCGCCGGCGGCTGCCGCATGCTCCCCCGCAGGCGGCCACTGCTCCTGCCTCAAACATCCGAACAGGGAGAACAGGGCGTCCTCGAACGTCTCGTCGTCCACGACGGGCAGCGCCCCCTGGTACAGCAGGCGGTTCGCGCCGCGCGACGAGGCCGCCGTGATGGCGCCGGGCACCACGAGCACGTCGCGGTTCGCCGCGAGCGCCTCGTCAGCGGTGGAGAACGTGCCCGACGGCAGCCCGGCCTCCACGATGAGCACGGCCCGGGCGAGTCCCGCGATGAGGCGGTTGCGCTGCCGGAACATATAGGGCCGCGGCTTCCGGTCCCACGGCTGCTCGGACGCCACCGCCCCGCCGCCGTCCACGATGCGCTGGAACAGGCCCGCGTGCGCCGCCGGGTACGGCTCGTCGCAGCCGCCCCCGAGGAACGCCACCGTCGGCGAGCCCTCCGCGAGCGCGGCCTCGTGGGCCGCCGCGTCGCATCCGCGCGCACCGCCCGATATCACCACGACGCCCCGCCGCGCCGCCGCGCCGGCGAAGCGCCGGGCGCAGCCCGTGCCGTAGGGCGTCGCCTTGCGCGCGCCCACCACGGCCAAACCTTCTTGGAGCGCCGCCGGGTCGCCCACGACGTAGAGGCGCCGCGGCGGGTCGGGAACGCGCGCGAGCGCCGCAGGGAAGGCGCCGTCGCCGGGCAAAAGCTCGAAGCGGGGACCCCTCAGCCGCATGCCCCCACCCCCTCCCGCAGGCGGAACGCCAGCGCCTCGCACAGGTGCCCCCGCCCCACCGACGCCGCCTCCTCCATATCCGCGATGGTGCGCGCCACCGCGAGCGTGCGCATGATGGCGCGCCCGCTCATGCGGGCAGCCCGCGCCGCGTCCTCGAAGAAGGCCTCGTCGGCCGGCGCGAGGGCGCACGAGCGCACGAGCGTCTCCGGCCCCTCGCCGCCGCCGGCGCGCGCCCGCCGCCACGAGGCGTACTCGCGCGCGCCCCGCACGGCGGCGCGCATGTCCTCCGACGATGTTCCGCCGCCCGTCCCCAGCACGTCGCGCGGCGCCGAGCGGCGCACGTCGACGTGCAGGTCGATGCGGTCCATGAGCGGCCCTCCGATGCGGTTCTGATAGGCGCTCACCTGGGCCGGCGTGCACGTGCAGGCATGCTCGTCGTCACCGAAGTAGCCGCAGGGGCACGGGTTCGCAGCCGCCACCAGCATGAAGCGCGCCGGGAACGACACGTTGCCGTCGGCCCGCGTGACGGTGACGCGCCCGGACTCCATGGGCTGGCGTATGCCCTGCAGCACCGAGGGCCGGAACTCGGGCAGCTCGTCCAAGAACAGGACCCCTTGGTGCGCGAGCGATACCTCGCCCGGCCGCGGCGGCGTGCCGCCGCCCACGAGCCCGGCGGTCGTGGCCGAGTGGTGGGGGCTGCGGAAGGGTCTCACGCCGCCGAGCAGGGCGCCCATCTCCTCGCCCGCCACCGAATGGATGAGCGCGGCCTCGAGCGCCTCGTCCTCCTCGAGCGGCGGCAGGATGGAGGGCAGCCGCGAGGCAAGCATCGTCTTGCCCGAGCCGGGCGGCCCCATCATGAGCACGCCGTGGCGGCCGGCGGCGGCCACCTGCAGCGCACGCTTCGCCATGTCCTGGCCGGCCACGTCGCGGAAGTCGGGCGCAGGCAACGTTCGGGAGGGTCGCCGGGGAGCGAGGGCGGGGAACTCGCCGGTGCGGAAGTCGGCGATCGTGCGCACGGCACGCTGCTCGAGGCCGTCGATGGCCACAAGGCGCTCCGGCGCGTCCGCGCAGACGAGCGCGCATCCCAGGTCGCGCGCGCACAACGCATAGGCCAGCAGGCCGTCCACGGGCCGCACGGCCCCCTCCAGCGAGAGCTCCCCCACGATGAGCGCGCCCTCGGCCAGACGCGGGTCCACCTGCCCCGTGGCCGCGAGCAGGCCCACCGCGATGGGCAGGTCGAACCCCGACCCCGTCTTGCGCAAGGCACCGGGCGCCAGGTTCACCACCACCCGCTCGTTCGGCATGGAGAAGCCGCCGGCCCGCAGGGCGGCGCGCACGCGCTCGCGCGCCTCCTGCACGGCGGCGTCGGGCATCCCGACGATGCAGAACGCGGGCATGCCGCTGCCCACGACCACCTCCACGTCCACCGGCACGGCCTCCACCCCGCGCAGCGTCGCGCCCTGCACGGCAAAGCGCCCGAACACGCCGCTCACCCTGCCGAGAACGCGCCGATATGGTGCCGTATGAACGCCCGGTCGGGCGGCACCACCACGATCGACACCACGTCGAAGCGCACCGGCACGTCCACCACGTCGTAGTCCACTAAGAACAACGCCGCGATGCGCTCGTAGCGACGGCGCTTGCCTGCATCCACCGCCTCGGACGGCAGGCCCTTCTCGGTGTTCGAGCGCGTCTTCACCTCCACGAACACGAGCGCCTCCCCGTCGCGCGCGATGATGTCGGCCTCGCCCGCCGCGCATGTCCAGTTGCGCTCGACGATGTCGTAGCCGCGCCGGTCCAGGAATCGCGCCGCCGCATCCTCGCCGCGTCGGCCAAGCTCCCGGTTACGGCAGCCGATCGCCTCGGCGCCCCCGTCGTCCTCGGACCGCTCCCGCTTCGGCTTCGCCTTCGCGCGCGGCTTGCGGCGCTTGGCGGAAGCCCCCGCCGGGCGCTCCCCCTCCCCCTTCACGGCGCTCGGTTCCTCCTGCAGCCGCTCCTGCACAGCCGCCGTTCCGTTCTCGTCCATTCGTCGCCCCTTTCTTCTCTAGGGGCATCATAGGGCCGCAACCTTGCCGGGGAACCGTCGCGAAGGCCCGCTCGGAACCGCCCCGATCATGCACGGCCCTTGCACGGCAGCCGCACGAACCTGGCGCGCTTCTTGCGCGGATATGGCAGAAAACCGGCGGAAATTCGGCAGCCGGCCGATGCGGGGACAACTCCGCAGGTGGAACACGCAGGAGCGCTGGCCGGCACCTTGTGCGCCGGCGGCAAGAGGGGCGCGCACGATGGTGGAAAACCGCGGAGCGCGGTAAGGGCCGCCGGAGCGATATGCGCGGGAGCGTCGGCTCGGCGAGTATCCGGGCAGGATGCGGGCGCCCTAGAACAGGGTCGGCTGCGTGAAAGCCGTGCAGAATGTGGCGCGGTGGAGGGGGGTGAGGCCGAAGCGCTTGATAGCCTCGATATGGGCGGGGCTCGCATAGCCCTTGCAGGAATCGAAGCCGTACTCGGGGTAGTCCTCGGCGTAGCGGCACATGAGAGCGTCGCGCTCCACCTTGGCCACAATGGAGGCCGCGGCGATCGACGCGCAGCGGCAGTCGCCTTTCACCACGTTCACCTCGCGGTCGTCGAGGCGCAGCGGGTTTCCGTCGAGCAGGACGACGTCCGGGCGCACGCCCGCGGCCTCGATGTGCGCCACGGCCCGCCTGAACGCGGTGACGAGCGAGGCCGTCATGCCCGCGGCATCTATGTCGGCCGCCTCCACGTACTCCACCGTCCACGCCACGGCCACCCGCTTGACCTCGAGGGCGATGCGCTCGCGCACCTCGGCTTTGAGCTGCTTGGAGTCGTTGAGGCCCTCCACCGCGGGCTCGAGGGGGAGCACGACGGCGCCCACCGCGAGCGGGCCGGCGAGCGGGCCGCGGCCCACCTCGTCGAGCCCCACGACCACGCCGGCGCCGCGCCCCTCGGCGAGCGCACGCTCGAACGCGTACAGCGAGGCCAGCCTCTCGCGCTCGGCCTGCTCGGCCTCGATCCGACGCCGCGCCACCTCAACGGCGTCGCGCACGCCCTTGCGCGTGTCGGCCACGAGCGCGCGCTCGAGCACGGCGAACTCCCGTGCATCCGCCTCCTGCAACCGCTGCCTTATCTCGGCGACCGTCGGCCCCATGCGCCCGCACGTCCCTTCTCTTCCGCGCGCCCGCCCCCGCGGCCGCGCCCGATCCCGTCTCCCCCATGATAGCAAAAGCCGCCCAACCGGACGGCAGAAGAACACGGCGAGCACAAGCACCCCCCCCCTTCGCGCGCAGCGCGAAAGCAAAACACCCAGGTTGGCGTGGCAAGACAGCGAGAAGCCCCCTCGTGCCGATAATCGGCCCGTTTCGCGGCTGAGCGTACTTCGGTACGCGAAGGCAAGCGAAAAAGGGCCGAGGATCGGTGCGAGGGGGCTTCGCAGCGTCGAGCAGTTACGGCGGCCGGAGGCCGCCGTAACCTTACCTGAAGGACTTCTCCTTGATCTTGGCAGCCTTGCCCACCTTGTCGCGCAGGTAGTACAGCTTGGCGCGGCGGACGTCGCCCTTGCGCATGACCTCGATCTTCTCGATCTTCGGGGAATGCACGGGGAACGTGCGCTCCACGCCGATGGAGAAGCTGACCTTGCGCACCGTGAACGTCTCGCGGCTCGAGGCGCCGTGGCGGCGGATGACGTCGCCCTGGAACACCTGGATGCGCTCGCGGCTGCCCTCGACGATGCGGTAATGGACCTTCACGTTGTCGCCCACGTTGAAATCGGGGAGGTCCTGCTTGATCTGCTGCTGTTCGATAGCGCGAATGATGTCCATGTTCGTTATCCTTCTATGCGTTCAGATTGAATCTCGTATCGTGTTCTGTGGAAAGACACAATTGGACAGTATACTGCCCCACGCCCGCTCGCGCAAGGAAAAAAGCGCTGTCTTCCTGCATTTTTTCCCGAAACCGCCCCGTACTCCACGCAAATCCCAGATTCGGCGCGCCCTGGGCTCATCGTTTCACCGCGGGCACCGCCGAGCCGCAACCCGGACGCGGGGCGCGGGACGTCCCCGGCGGAGGCCGCCGGGCGGGCCCGCGCCGCCTCACACAAGCGAGAGCAGCGCATAGGAGGCCACGCCCGACACGGCGCACCACAGAAGCGACTTCGTCCTCCATGCCACGAGCGCCACGACGCCGGCAGCCAGAAGCGGGGCGGCGGCCGGCCAGAGGCCCGCGTCGAACATGCCGGGCGTCAGCAGGTCGTTCGCCACGAGCGCGGCGAAGGCGGCCGGCGGGATGAACCCGAGCGCCCTCTCCACCCCCTCCGGCAGCTGCCTGCCCTTGAGCGCGAACAGCGGCACCGTGCGGCACACGAGCATGGTGACGGCGCAGCATGCGAACACAACGAGGAAGTCGCCCCAGCCCATCGGCTCCATCAGCCACGCTCCTTCACCCAGGTGAACGCCAGCGCAGCCGCAACGCCCGCGAGCGCGCCCACGAGGATGGCCGGCCCCCCGAGCCCCACGGCCTTGCAGGCGAACACGCCCGCGACGGCCACGGCAGCGGCCACGAGGTTCGCCGGCGTGGGCCTCTGGGTGACCAGCAGGCAGACGAAGATGGAGGTCATGGCGAACGCCGCGATGGCCAACGGCACGCCGATGGCGTTGCCCACGAGCACGCCCGCCACGTTCGAGAGCGCCCAGGAGCTCTGCGAGAACAGGTTCACGAGTGTGGCGCGCCCCACCGACCAGTCGCCCGCCTCGAACCTGGCCGTGTTCACACCGTAGCTCTCGTCGGTCACGGTGGCGGCGAACAGGAACGCCAGGCGCTTCCTCACGCCCTTGCACGCCGGCGCGAAGGCGGCGGAGTACAGCATCTGGCGCGTGTTCACCAGCGACACGCTGGCGACGATGGAGGCCAGGGGCGAGCCCGCCAGCCACATGTTCGGGATCATGAACTGCCCGGCACCCGAGTAGAACAGTGCCGAGAGCAGGAACACCTGCAGGGCGTTCAGGCCGATGGAGGCGCACAGGATGCCGCAGGGAATGCCGATGGCCACGTAACCCAGCATGATGGGCAGCGCGGCTGAGAGCGATTGTCGTATGTGGTCCCCGGAAAGCACAGCCTCCCGATTATACAAGTTCCGCGCCCACGATCAACGGGTATCTTGATCGCGGCAGGGTGTGGCAGAGGGCGTGGCAGAGGGACGGGGATAATGTCACGTTCGCGGGAGCCTCACCGCCTCCGAGCGCGTCGGGGAACGTGGCGTTATCCCCGCCCCTCGCCAAACCGGGACGAGCCCCGGGCAAACGCCGGCAGGCAGGCCCGATCGGGGCCGCGGCGCCTAATAATGCACGGAGTGCGGGATGAACAGCTGCTGGAACAGGTTCTTGGCGAAGCGGTCGGTCATGCCGGCCACGTAGTCGGTCACGGCACGCAGATCGTCGCCCTCGGCGATGGCGCGGTACTCCTCGGGCACTTCCTCCGTGTGCGCCACGTAGTAGTCGAACAGGGCGCCCACGAGGCGCGTGGCCTTGTCCACCTCCGCCATCACGACGGGCGCCGTGTACACGCGCGCGAACAGGAACGCCCTCAGCTCCATCATGGCATCCCACACCGAATCGCTCATGCGGATGTCGTCGCAGGCGGCCGACGTCTCAACCATGTCCATGACGAGCGTCTGGATGCGCGAGGAGTGGTCGGGGCCGAGCACCGCGTGCGTCGTGTCGGGCAGGTCGCCCTCGGACAGGATGCCCGCGCGGATGGCGTCGTCGATGTCGTGGTTCACGTAGGCGATGCGGTCGGCCGTGCCCACGATGCGCCCCTCGAGCGTCTCGGCCCGCAGGTCGCCGGTGTGGTTGAGGATGCCGTCGCGCACCTCGGGCGTGAGGTTGAGCCCCTTGCCGCCGTTCTCGATGCGTTCCACCACGCGCAGGCTCTGCTCGTTGTGCCGGTAGAGCGCCTCCGCCTCGGGCGAGGCGGGGTCGATGCCCCGGTGGCGGGCGATGCTGCGCGCGAGCGCCTCCTCGCCGGTGTGGCCGAACGGCGTGTGCCCCAGGTCGTGCCCGAGCGAGATGGCCTCGGTAAGGTCCTCGTTCAGCCCGAGCGCCCGCGCGATGGTACGCGCGATCTGCGCCACCTCGAGCGTGTGGGTGAGCCGGGTGCGGAAATGGTCTCCCTCGGCGGCCAGGAACACCTGCGTCTTATGCGACAGGCGTCGGAACGACTTCGTATGGAGGATCTTGTCGCGGTCGCGCTGGTAATCGTTGCGCAGGATGTCGGGCTCGGCCGAGCGGGCGCGGCCCTCGCTCTCGTCGGCGAACGAGGCGTCCGGCGAAAGCGCCTCGTGCGCCTGCTCCTCCTGGTCTTCGCGATGGATGATGCGCATGGCGGACCTCCTTGCTCGTCGTAGGCGCCCTCAGTATACCAGCTTGCCCGGCTCGAACACGCCGCGCTCCGTGACGATGCGGGTGATCAGGGCGGCGGGCGTGACGTCGAATGCCGGGTTCCACACCTCCACGCCCGGCAGCGGCTGCGGCAGGACCTCGGCGGGATCGCGCTCCTCGATGGGGATGCCCGAGCCTTCCGGAAGCGTCGGGTCGATGGTGGACGTGGGCGCGGCCACGTAGAACGGGATGCCGTGGTGCCGCGCGAGCACGGCCACGCCGTACGTGCCGATCTTGTTGGCGGCGTCGCCGTTGGCGGCGATGCGGTCGGCGCCCACGAGCACGGCGTCCACCCGACCGGCGGCCATGAGGCTGGCAGCCATGTCGTCGCAGATGAGCGTGCAGGGGACGTTCGCCCGCGACAACTCCCATGCCGTGAGGCGGGCGCCCTGGCCCACCGGGCGCGTCTCGTCGGCGTACACGCGCTCCACCTTGCCCTGCGCTGCGGCCGCGTACACGATGCCGAGCGCCGTGCCGTAGAACGCGGTGCCCAGGCTGCCGGCGTTGCAGTGCGTGAGGATGCGGGAGCCGGGCGCAAGCAGCTCGGCGCCGTGGGCGCCGATGGCGCGGTTCACGGCCTCGTCCTCGGCCTCCATGTGCTTGACCTCGTCGAAGAGCTCGTCGGCGACCAAGGCGGACGGCGCCCCCGACGCCACGGCCCGGCGCGCCCGAGCCACGGCGCGGCGCACGCCCCAGGCCAGGTTCACGGCGGTAGGACGTGCGGCAGCCACCTCGTCGGCCACGGGGCCCAGCTCCTCCAGGAAGCATGGCCCTTCCCCTGCGCATCCGCGCGACGTGGCGTGCGCGGCGCCGACGTTGCCCGCCCACAGCGCCACGGCGGCCGCGCCGGCGATGCCGAGGGCGGGGGCGCCGCGCACGGCGAGCGACTTGACGGCGTCCACCACGACCCGCCAGTCGCCCGTGCGCTCGAAGGCGAGCTCGCCGGGCAGGCGCCGCTGGTCGATGTAGGCGAGGCGGGGCCGCCCATCGCCGTCGCGCTCGAGCTCGACGGTGCGCGGCAGATTCTCCAAGCAGAGGGGCTGGCTCATGGGGCATCCTTTCTTCATCGCTGCCATTCTAGCGCATAGAGCCTGCAAAGGGGCGCCGGCGCGCACGTAAAGGCTCCGTGACCGCGGCGTGACGGTTCGGCGGACGGGCGAGGGCTTCGGGTATCGTGGGCCCTGTGCGCGCCGAGCCGTGCGCACGCGGAAGCGCCACCGAAAGGAACCCTATGGAACCCCGCACCACGCCCTCCCCTGCCGCGCCCGAGGGCACGGCCGCCGCAGCAGCCCCCTCCCCGCGCGCAGAGGCCGCGGCAACCCCCTGGCACGCAAAGCCCACCGACGTCGTGCTCGCGGCGCTCGAGACCTCGCCGGACGGCCTGACGGACGCCGAGGCACGCCGCCGCTTGGCCCAGAACGGACCCAACGAGCTGGCCTCGAAACCGCCCAAGACGCTCGGCGCCATGGTGCGCGAGCAGCTGGGCGACCCCATGGTGCTCATCCTCGTGGTGGCGGCCGTGCTCTCGGCGCTTTTGCGGGAGTGGGCCGAGGCGGGCATCATCTTCGCCATCGTGGTGGTGAACGCCGTGATAGGCATCGTGCAGGAGCGCAAGGCGCAGTCGTCGCTCGAGGCGCTGCGGTCGCTCTCCGCGCCCACGGCCCGCGTCGTGCGCGGCGGCGCCGAGGAGATCCTGCCCGCCCGCGATCTCGTGCTGGGCGACGTGGTGCTGCTGGACGACGGCAGCATGGTGCCCGCCGACCTGCGCCTGCTGGACTCGGCGAGCCTGCGCGC
This sequence comes from Gordonibacter urolithinfaciens, assembly GCF_900199375.1. NCBI lineage: Bacteria > Bacillati > Actinomycetota > Coriobacteriia > Eggerthellales > Eggerthellaceae > Gordonibacter > Gordonibacter urolithinfaciens. The sequence continues at coordinate 3,134,168 of NZ_LT900217.1, read as the reverse complement.
GCAGGAGGCCTCGCTCACCGGCGAGTCGGTGCCCTCCGAGAAGGACGCCGATGCGGCGGTCGCCCCCGGCGCGCCGCTCGGCGACCGCTCCACCATGGCCTTCGCCACGTCCATCGTCACGGGCGGGCGAGGACGGGGCGTGGTGACAGCCACGGGGATGGGCACCGAGGTCGGCCAGATCGCGGGGCTTTTGGAGGGCGACGAGGAGCTGGACACGCCGCTCAAGCGCAAGCTGGCCTCGTTCGGCAAGCTGCTCACCATCGTGGGCGTGGCGGCCGCGCTGGCCGTGGTGGCCATCGGCCTGGCCTACGGCCGGCCGTTCGTGCCGCTTCTGCTGCTGGCCGTGTCGCTGGCCATCTCCGTCATCCCCGAGAGCCTGCCCGCCACGGCCACCATCGTCATGGCGCTGGGCGTGCAGCGCATGGCGCGGCACGAGGCGCTCGTGCGGCGGCTGCCCGCCGTGGAGACGCTCGGCGGCGCCACCGTCATCTGCACGGACAAGACCGGCACCCTCACCGAGAACCGCATGAGCGTCGTGCGCGTGGCGCTGGGCCCGGACCTCGACCGCGACACGGCCCAGGAGCCTGCCGCGGCGCTCGCGGCGCACCCCGCGCTCTTCGGCGACCTGGCGTTCGTGGCGGCCCTCTGCAACGACGCGAGCTTCGCGGAGGGCGAGGAGGCGCCCGGGGCCGCGGGGAACGGGGGCGCGGAGGGCGAACGAGGCCCGACCGAAGGCGGAAGGCCGCCTGCTGCTGCCGCCGACGGCACTGCCGCCCCGGACGCCGTGATAGGCGACCCCACCGAGGGCGCGCTGCTCGTCATGGCGCGCGATATAGGCGTGGACCCGGCGGCCCTGCGCGCATCCTACCCGCGCCTGGCCGAGCGCCCCTTCGACTCCGACCGCAAGCGCATGGCCACCGTGCACGAGCGCGAGGGCCAGGTGGTGGCGGCCGTGAAGGGCGCCCTCGACGGCCTGCTGCCCCGCTGCGCCTTCGTCATGGACGACGACGGGCCGCGCCCGATCACCGACGACGACCGCGCGCATGCGATCGAGGTGGCGGCACGGCTCTCCGACGAGGCCCTGCGCGTGCTGGCCTTCGCCACGCGGGCGCTTCCCGCCGTGCCCGGCGACGAGGAGGACATCGAACGAGAGCTCGTGCTCGTGGGGCTGGTGGGCATGATGGACCCGCCGCGCCCGGACGTTCGTGCGGCCGTGGACACATGCCGCACGGCCGGCGTGCGCACCGTCATGATAACGGGCGACCATGCCGCCACGGCCCGCGCCATCGGCGAGGAGCTTGACATCTACCGCCCCGGCGACCTCGTGGTCACGGGCGAGGAGCTGGAGGAGATGGACGACGCGGCCCTCGACGACGCCGTGCGTCGCGCCAGCGTGTTCGCCCGCGTGTCCCCCTACCACAAGCTGCGCATCGTGCGCGCGCTCAAGCACGACGGGGAGGTAACGGCCATGACGGGCGACGGCGTGAACGACGCGCCCGCGCTCAAGGCCGCCGACATCGGCGTGGCCATGGGCATCACGGGCACCGACGTGGCGAAGGACGCCGCCGACATGGTGCTTCTGGACGACCGCTTCACCACCATCGTGTACGCGGTGCGCGAGGGGCGGCGCGTGCACCGCAACATCCAGAAGGTCGTGCAGTTCCTCGTGGCCGACAACCTGGCCGAGATCGTGGTGCTGCTGGCCGCCGTGGCCCTGAACTGGAACGCGCCGCTCACAGCCGTCATGATCCTGTGGGTGAACCTGACCACGGCGACGCTGCCCGCGCTGGCGCTCGGCGTGGAGCCGGCGAGCCGCCACATCATGGAGCACCCGCCGCTGCGCGCGGGCACGCTGCTGGAGGGGCGCCAGGCGCGCCGCGTGGTGTTCCAAGGGCTGTTCGTGGCCGCCTTCGCCCTGCTCGCGTTCGTGGTCGGGCGCGAGGCGGGCGGCGACGCGGTCGGGCGCACCATGGCATTCGGCGTGCTGGCCTTCTCGCAGGTGCTGCGCGCCGTGAACCAGCGCTCCGACACCGACCCCGTATGGGACCGCGAGGGCGGCCGCAACCCGCAGCTCGCCTGGGCCGTGGCCGCCAGCACGGCGCTCATGCTCGTCGTGCTGCTCGTGCCGCCCGTGCGCGAGGCGTTCGGCGGCGCGGCCATGGACGCGTGGCAGTGGGCAACGGTGCTGGGCCTGGCCTTCCTCTCGCTCGTGCAGACCGAGGCGGCGAAGGCCATCGGACGCTGGAGGGCGCGGCGCGGGCAGGGGACGGCCGGCCTGCGGGGCTAGCCTGCGGGCGGGCGCGACACGGGCGGCCCGCCGCCTCTCTCCAGCAGGCGCCCCGCATCCGGACGCGGGGCGCACGATCGTCTATACTGGGGTCTGACGGGCGCGGACGCCGCATGGCGGCCGCGCTTCCTGGGAAGAGGCGTTGAAAGGGGAAGCTGATGGACGGTACCGGGTTCTCGTGCTTGAGCTGCGCCGGCGAGGCGTGCGAGTTCCAGACGGGCGGCAACCCGCCGCAGTGCGTGGAGGGGCTCGTGGGCGAGGTCGTCCGCGAGGAGGTGCGCGAACGCTACCGCGAGCCGGAGAACCACCGCATCATGCAGGCGGCGGCGCTCACGAGCGAGCGCTGCGCGAACCTCACCCGCGTGCAGGAGACCATGGAGTTCGCCGCGCGCATGGGCGCCCGCAAGATCGGCATCGCCACCTGCACGATGCTGCTCGACGAGAGCCGCACGCTGCGCAAGCTGCTGGAGCGCGCAGGCTTCGAGGTGTTCGGCGTGGCCTGCAAGGTGGAGGGCAACCGCCGCGCCGACCTCGGCCTGGCGCCCGCCGCCGGCGGCGGGGAGGGACCGGTGCTGTGCAACCCCGTCATGCAGGCCCGCCTCCTGGAGGAGGAGGGCACCGACCTGAACATCGTCATGGGCCTGTGCGTGGGACACGACACGCTGTTCTACCGCCACTCGCACGCCCCCACGACCACGCTCGTGACGAAAGACCACGTCACCGGTCACAACGCCTGCGCCGGCCTCTACGCATCCAAGTCCGTGTACCGCCGGCGCCTGAACGAGACCGTCGACGCCTGTCGCGAGGGCGGCATCGCGCAGGTCTGACCCTGTTTCGACCTTACAGATGCAGCAAGGCGGAGGCTCCGGTACCGCCCGATGGCCCTTGCGTGGGTTTTCGGCGAACCGCCTTCCCTCGCGGTAGAATATCGTTTCAACGATGAAAGAATCCGAGACGGAGGAGGTGCGGAATGGAAGACGGCGGCGAGGACCTGGCGCTCGACTCCACCTTCTTCGTCGCGTTCGACCTCACCCACCGCGCGCTCAAGAGCGGCCTCGCGGCGGCGAGCCCGCTCAACGTCACGCAGTACCGCATGCTCGTGAAGCTGCTGGCCGCGGGTCCTGACGGCTTCGCGCAGTCCGACCTGGGGCGCCTCCTCGACCTCAAGCCCAACGTGGTCACGCAGGCGCTGAACGCGCTCGAGGAGGCCGGTTTCGCCGAACGCCTGCGCAGCGAGGGGGCCGACGGCCGCACGCGCACCGCGCGCGCCACCGGGGCCGGCGAGGAGCACGTCGCCCGCGCAAACGCCTCCATCGTCGAGCGCCTCTACGCACTCTTCCCCACCGAGGACGCCGACCACCGCGCCATCTTGGAAGCGTCCATCGCCGCCGGCGCGAGCATCGACCCGCCGCTCTCCGGCGACGTCGCCTCCCGCTTCGCCGCCTCGCGCGCCCTCGTGTCGCTCGAGCTGGTGAAGCGCGCGATGGAGGGCGCCCTGCGCCGCGCGGCGGGGGCGCCGCTCGCCGAGTGCCGCGTGCTCCAGCGCCTCGGCGAGGTGGACGAGCCCCTGCGCGTGGGAGACCTCGCCACGCAGCTGCAGATGAGCCCCGTGGCCGTGGCCCGCGCCGTGGACGGCCTGGCCGGGCGCGGATGGACGCGGCGCCTCGCCAGCCCGAACGACCGCAAGGCCGTGTTCGTGGCAGCCACCGACGAGGGCGCGTGCAAGCAGAAGGTCATCGCCCGCACCGTCGACGTCCTCGCGCGCACGCAGCTATGGGCGCGCCTCGACGAAGACCGGCGGCGCGCCCTCGCCCGCACCTGGCGCGTCGTCATCGCCGACGTCCAGGCGCGCAAGGAGCTCGACCGCAAGGCCGCGCTCGAGCTCCTGCAGCCCATCGAGTGACGTCCCGAAGGGGGACGGTCCCCATTGGGACGTTTGGCATAAAAGGGACTGCTCCTTCTCTCCAAGCGCCCTCTTCCCGAAATCGGCAGGTTGAAGTCACCGTTTTTGCCGCTCTGAAGCTTTCGCATTCCCAGAGGCGAGGATCCGATTTTGCCGACCTGCGAAAACGTTCTTCGCCGTCGAAACAGATCGATCAAAAAGGCCTCCTGACCCATCGAAACGCTTCACAGCGTTCAAAACGGTGACTCGGAGGTACCGATTTCGGGAAGGATGCCCTGCCCGTTCGCGCGTGTCGGGGGGGACCGCCCTCCCGACACGCGCAGAACAGCATCGGGCGCCTGTTCAGATCGAACGAGGAGCCTTCTTGACCAGGGCGTTCGCCCCGAAGAGAATGACCAGGTTCACCGCTGTGTCCGCTGCGAACCAGCCGCCGACGGCGGCCAGGTTGATGTTGGCGGTGTTGATGGCCGAGAACGTGCCCACGGTGAGCACCATGACGACGAGGCCGCACCCGAGCGCCGCGAGCACGAGTGCGCGGCCGGGGCGCTTGCGGGCGAGGCACGCGCGCACCACCATCGACGCCGCGCCCAGGAGCGTGCCGAGGAACGCCGCGAAGCCCACGAGCGCGAGGACCAGCACCGGCATGCCCGGCAGCTTCGAGCTCATCGACGCCACCTGCACGGCGGACAGGATCCCGCTCACCGTGACCAGCAGGCACGCGATGGCCACGAGCGCCGTCGCCCAACCCCACAGAAACGCCGCTGCGGGCCGCGCAGGGGCGCCCTCGCCGCGCCAAGCCAGGAAGCCGTAGAGCGCCACCCCCGCCGTGGACACCACCATCGCAAGCGACGCCGCGTACATGAACGCCACCAATGCCGAGCCCGTCAGGATGGAGCACACCACGTCCAGGATGGGCACGTTCGCCGCCGAGATGTAGTCGTAGGAGAGCGTGCCGGTCACGTCCATCACGGCCAGCCCCACGCGCCCTGCGAGCGCCACCGCGAGCGCGATCAGGAACAGCGTCGCGTAGGGCCGGGCCATGGCCTTCATCTGCTCTTTCATGCTACTCCCCTCCCTTCATCTCGTTTTCCACCGCGAACGTGCCGCACAAATACCCGCCGCAGAACGCCAGGCTCACGTCGCCCAAGAGCGAGCCCAGGATGGGGTCGCCGATGTAGCTGTTCTCGCCGCACGCGCCGCCGGCCGTGTGCCAGCCGGCGTACAGGCCCGGGATGGGCCGCCCCTTCGTCGAGATCACCTGCATCTCGTCGTTGATCATGAGGCCCGCCTTCGTGCCGTACAGGTTGCCGCCGATGCGGCAGCCGTAGAACGGCGGGTCCTTGATGGCGTGCAGCCACTCGGGCGGCATGGGGTACATGAAGTCGTCCTCGCCGCGCTCGCAGCACTCGTTCCATTTCTCCACGGCCTCCACGAGCACGCCGGGCTCGAAGCCCAAGTCGCGCTCCAGCTCCTCGAGCGTGTCGCGCCTCTTCAGCACGTCGGCCTCGATGGCGTCCTCGACGCCGTGGTGCCAGTCGCGGTAGTGCTCGGGCACCTTGTCGATCTGCTCCAGGTCGGGCGTGATGAGCTTGCGGCAGTGCTCCTGCGCGAAGCCCGCCAGGTGGTCCTCGTAGTGGGCGTCGAAGACGATGTAGGAGCGATGCCCCGGCGGGGTCATCTGGATGGTGGCCAGGTCGCCCAGCGCGTAGATGGCGTTCGCGCCGTCCTCGCCCACGCGGCTGTCCATGTAGCGCAGGCGGTTGCCGCAGCGGTCGACGGTGAACCACGGCTGGCGCGAGAGCTGCGTCATGCCGTCGTAGAGGAAGCGCGCCCACTGGCCGCCCTCGGCCTCCCAGTCCACGCCGCCGTCGAAGCTCGCCGAGCTGTTGAAGCCCGACACGTCGGCGTTCACGCCCAGGCCCATGCGGAAGCACTCGCCGGTCTCGCCCGCCGTGAGGTAGCTCGAGGCGCAGCCCATGGCCGCCGTGGGGATGTAGCGCTGCAAGAGCGCCTTGTTGTTGCAGAACCCGCCCGCCGTGAGGATGACGGCGCGCTCTGCGTGGATGTACTTCTCCTCGCCGTAGCCCTCGCGCACCACCACGCCGACGATGCGGCCGTCGCCGTCCTGCACGAGCGCCTCGGCCGGGCTCTGGAAGAGGTACTGCACGCCGTGGCGCTGCCCGAACGCGAACATGGCGTCGGTGGCGTCCTTCATCTTCAGCACGTGGTGGTCGAGCGTCGAGTTCTTCGGCGCCACGTACACCGGCACCTCGCCCAAGCGCCAGCGCACGCCGCAGTCGGCCATCCAGTCGATGCACTTCCCGCCCGCCTCGGCGATGCGGTGGATGAGCAGCGGGTCGCAGGCGTAGTGGTACTCGTCGATGGCCCAGTCGGCCAGCTTGCGCGCGTCGAAGGGGTAGCTGGGGAACGCGAAGCGCTTGGACTCCTGCAGCTTCGAGCCGCCGAGGATGGCGCACATGCCGGCCTCCTGGGCGTTGCCGCCGTGCAGGCCCATGGCCTCGACGCAGATGGTCCGCGCGCCCTGCTCGGCCGCGCGCGCCGCCGCGTTCAGCCCGCCGCCGCCCGCGCCCACCACGCAGATGTCGCACTCGTAGTCCCACGTGGCGGGAACCGCGCGCGGCGGGATGGGGCTCGCGTCGTCGGCCGGGAAGGCCGCGCCGTTGTGCTCGCGGTACGTGCCGTCCGACCACGAGGCGTTCGTGGCGGCGCTTGGCGGCACGGACACGTCTTTCGAGCCGTCGGCCGCCCAGTCGCCGATGAAGCCCTCCTGCACGGCAAAGGCAGCCCCCGGCACGGCCGCAGCGGCCGCCGTGCCGCCCAGGGCGGCCGCCGCCCCCGCAAGGAAGCCGCGCCGGGTGAGGCCCCGCGCGCTCTTCTTCATGCTCTCGCTCATCTCGCCTCTCCCCCCTGGCTCGCGGTCGCGCCCGCAGCTGCGGCCTCCGCCTGCGAGAGCGCGTCCTCCACCGCCTGCTTGACGCCCGCCGTGGTGATGGTGGCGCCGCTCACCGCGTCGATGTCGGCCCCCTGAGCAGCCTCGATCATGGTCGCGAACTTGCCGTCGCGGATAGCCTCGTAGCCGCCGCGGCTCTGGCTCTCGCCCTCCTGGGCCGTCTCCAAGCACGAGATGCGGTTGTCCTGCACGAGCAAGGTGACGGTGATGGGGCCTTCCATCCCCTTGCCCTCGCCCGTGTACACGCCGTCGGCGAGCGTCCCTTCGGCCTTCGCCCGCGCGTCGGACGATGCCTCCTGCGCCCACGGGTCGTCGAGGCGCATCGCCAGCTGCTCGGCGCTCGCCGCATCCTTCGACCCCGACCCCTCGAAGGTCGAGGCGCAGCCCGTCATGCCCATCGCGAGCACGGCTGCCCCGCATACGGCCGTTGCCGTCTTCCTCATCATCGCTTCCTCCTTCTCGCGTACCCTATCGGGGGCTTTCCCAGCCGGCGGGCACGTCGTAGTCGTGGCAGGCGTTGCAGTACATATACGACGGGCCGTGGGCACCGTGGCAGTTGCTGCAGTCGATGGCCTCGCCCTGGTGGGACGCGTGCGGGTTCACGCCCGCCTCGCCGCCCCAGTCCTCGGTGGTCGCCTTCACGTCCTCCCAGTCATGGCACCCGCCCGTCGCGCACATCTTCTTGTCGGCCGTCACGCCCTGCACGGTCAGATGCCCCGACTCGTCGGTGGCGAAGTCTCCGCGCACCCAGGCAAGCCCTTCCGTCACCTGCTCCTCGATGTTCGCCTCGTGGCACTGAAGGCACGCGACGTCGGCGCGGGCGTGCTCGTTCGCCATGAGCGCGGCGTCTTCGTAGTAGCCCTCCACGTAGGCGTCCATCGGGTCGTGGCAGACGGCGTTGCAGAAGCCCGGCTGCTCGTGCCAGGCCCAGAACCCGGCCCCGGCGGCAACCAGCACCACCGCCACCACGCCGACGACGATCGGCCAGCGCCTCCCGCGCCGCCTGCCTGCCGGCTCTCCGGCCTCGTGCGATGCGCCGGCTCGGACCTCGGGCGTTCCCACTGCGTCCCTGCGGGCCTCCGCCCCCTGCTTCTCTTCCATGGTCTCCCTCCTCCGCTCCTTGTTTTGCTTCAATTGTGTTTCTTTTTTATTTCATTTCTGAACTTCTTGGGCGCATGCTAGCACCTTTCGAGGGCATGCGGAAGCCGCCGTTGACGGCAGCGCGCCATCCGTCAGCAACCGCTCCGCGCCAGCCGCGCCGAGCCGCTCCCGTCGCCCTCCCAACGGGTTGACGAATCGTCGAAACTGTCTATTGACGCTCCGTCAACGAGGGGCGTATGCTGCGCTCATCAGGGGTCGGACAGATCAGGCGCGGAACGCCCGGCGCGCCGGGCAGCCGGTCCGCGCAGCGCAAGGAGGGCAGCATGGAAACCGCAGGCGACAAAGCACGCAACGCGGCATCGGCAGAACGGCGCGCCGACATCGTGGCCGCCGCCCGCGAGCTGTACGAGGAGCAGGGCCTCTCGAAGACCTCCGTCCAGGACATCACGAACCGCGTGGGCGTGACGCGCTCGCTGTTCTACCACTACTTCCCCGACAAGGAGGCCGTGACCTCGGCCGTGCTCGACGATTACGTGGCGGACTTCATCGAGGCGACGCACTACTGGAACGCACAGCGCCATCCCGGCGACATCGAGAGCGCGCTCGCCAGCGTCGTGAGGCTCATGCGGCTGGGCGTGTTCGAGCACGACGCCTTCCGCCGCTCGCTCGCCTCGCGCGAGAACGCAGCGCTCTACATCGACTTCGTGAACCGCGTGGCCGATCGCGTGGCCTCCTACATCGTGGAGACGACGGTGCGCGACTACGGTGCGCTCCACGAGATACGCATCGAGCACGTCTACGAGACGTTCTACGTGCTCATCCTGGGGATCGTGGGCTACCTGCGCACGCACCCCGACGCCAGCGACGAGGTGCTGAAGGACCTCATCGCCCAGACCCTGCACATGGACCGCGGCGACGCGAGCCCGCCCGGCGGAAGCTAGCCGCACGCGGCGCCTCGGGCACATCAAGGGCACGCGACCATCTCATCTTAGGAATCAGCAGGCCGGAAGGCGGCCTGTGCGAAGCATACCCGAACAAAGGAGGGTTTCCATGTTGTTCCAAGTTTACGGGGAGAACGCCCTGTACCAGTGGCTCGGCTGGGCCATGGTGTTCATCGGCCTCATCCTGATCAACGAGGTCGCGCGACGCTCGAAGATCGGCGGCACCGTCTGCTTCATCGGCGTGCCGCTGGCGCTCACGGCGTACTTCGTCGCCATCTACGTCGGCGCCGGCATGGGCGCCGACTGGGCGCTCAACAACCCCACGTACCTGCACATGAACAGCTGGTTCCACTACGCGAAGCTCTACGCCGCCACCATCGGGTGCATCGGCTTCATGGCGCTCAAGTACCGGTGGGGCAAGATCGGCAAGTCGCACTGGTTCAAGTGCTTCCCGTTCGTCATCGTGGCCATCAACATCCTCATCGCCGTGGTGAGCGACTTCGAGAGCGCCTTCCGCGCGTTCGGCACCACCTGGGTGTCCTCCGAGGGCGTCACGCTCTACGGCGGCTGGCACAACGTGTTCAACGGCGTGGCGGGCCTCATCAACATCGCCTGCATGACCGGCTGGTTCGGCATCTACGTGTCCAAGAAGAAGCAGGACATGCTGTGGCCCGACATGACGTGGGTGTTCATCCTGGCCTACGACCTGTGGAACTTCTGCTATACCTACAACTGCCTGCCCACGCACTCGTTCTACTGCGGCCTCGCGCTGCTTCTGGCCCCCACCGTGGCGGCCATGTTCTGGAACAAGGGCGGCTGGATCCAGAACCGCGCGTTCACGCTGGCCATCTGGTGCATGTTCGCGCAGGTGTTCCCCGCGTTCCAGGACTACAGCGTGTTCAGCGTGCAGTCGGTGAACAACCCGAACGTGAACCTCGTGGTGTCGGTGATCGCCCTCGTCGCCAACGTGGCCGCCTTCGCCTACATCATGTACCGCGCCAGGAAGCTCAAGGTGAACCCGTACCTGAACGAGGTGTTCGTGGGAACGCGCGACTACGACCAGGCCATGGCCCGTCGCGAGGACGCGCCGCAGCTGCCGAGCGATCCCAAGCCCGACCTGGACGACGCCGCCCCGCAGGGAGCGTAAGCTCCTCCGGATCCGACCAGCGAACCGACCCGCTCCCTAGAGCCCGCCGTTCCCGGCGGGCTCCTTCTTTCGGTGGCACGGGACCGGTGAGAGGACCTCCTCGCCCTTGCCGCCCCCCTTACTGCCTGGCCGCGGCCCGCTGTCGGCAAGGCGCACGTGCGGGACACCGATCGGCATGCGCTCCGATCGGTCAGCGACGCCGCGGCACGAGATGCGGCGGGGCGCAAGGAGCATCGACCTGCTAGAATAGGGTGGTTGGATGCCGCGCTCCTGCGACGCCGGGCACCCCCCGCCCAGGAAGGAACCCATGCAGAACCTGCCGCAGCTCATCACCGACCTCGCCCTCATCCTCGCGGTGGCGGCGGTCGTAACCATCGCGTGCCGGCGCTTCAGGCTGCCGCTCGTGGTGGGCTACGTGCTGGCGGGCTTCCTCGTGGGCCCGGCCATCGTATGGGTGCCCACCGTGGTGGACACGGCCAGCATTACCACGTGGTCGGACATCGGCGTCATATTCCTCATGTTCGGCCTGGGGTTGGAGTTCAGCGTGCTCAAGCTCACCACCGTGGGCCGTCCTGCCATCGTGACCGCCGCCACCGAGATGTCGCTCATGATCGCGCTCGGGCTGATCGTGGGCACGCTTCTGGGCTGGCCGTTCGTCATGAGCCTGTTCCTCGGCGGGATGCTCGCCATCTCGTCGTCGTCCATCATCGTGAAGACGTTCACCGACCTGGGGATCAAGGGCCAGGGCTTCGCCGAGCTCGTGTTCGGCGTCCTCGTCATCGAGGATATCGCGGCCGTGTTCCTGCTCGCAGTGCTCTCCACGGTCGGCGCCGGCGCCGGCGCCGACCCGGCGGACGTCGCACTCAAGATCGGCCGCATGGCCCTCTACCTCATCGTATGGTTCACGCTGAGCGTCATCGTGGTGCCGAGCGCCCTCAAGCGCATCCGCGACACGGTTAACGACGAGATACTGCTCGTCGCCTCTATCGCGCTGTGCTTCGGCATGGCGGCGCTCGCCGTGGGCATCGGGTTCTCCTCGGCCCTCGGCGCGTTCATGGCCGGGTCGATCCTCGCGGGAACCGTGCAGGCCCCGCGCATCGCAGCCCTGTTCAAACCGCTCAAGGACCTGTTCGGCGCCGTGTTCTTCGTTTCGGTGGGCATGCTGGTAGCGCCCTTGGCCGTGCTCGACAACCTGGGAGCGGTCGTGCTGCTGGCCGTCGTGACGGTGGCGGGCCGCTCGCTTTTCTGCTGCCTGGGCGCGCTCTTGTCCGGCCAGTCGCTCAGGACGGCGGTGAAGGCGGGCTTGAGCCTCGCCCAGATCGGCGAGTTCTCGTTCATCATTGCAGCGCTCGGGCTCTCGCTCGGCGCGACCGCGGATTTCCTCTACCCCGTCATCGTCACGGTATCGGTGGTCACTTCGCTCGCCTCGCCCCTGCTCGTGCGCAATTCCGAGCGCGTCTACCGCCTGCTCGTGCGCGCGCTGCCCGCACGAGCGCTCGCCTTCCTCGAGCGGCGCGCAGAGGCGGCCGAGGAAGATGCCGACGACGAGGGCGAGAACCTGTGGCGCGACTACCTGAAGCGCTGGTTCTTCAAGGCGGGGCTCGTGGTGCTCAGCGCCGTGGCCTCGGTGGAGGTGCTCGTGAGGATGGTGCCGCGCCTCTTGCACGGCATAGCGCCCGCGCCCTTGCTGACCGTGGGCATGGCGGTCCTCGGCATCCTCGTCACGGGCATCTTCATGGCGAACCTGTTCTACACGTGGCGCAAGAACGAGTTCGGCGCGCTGTGGATGCGCCGCCGGCGCAACCGCCCCGCCCTCGTGGCGCTCTCGACGGCGGGCATCGCCGTCTCGTTCGGGTCGGTCCTGTTCATCGCCTACGCGGCCGGAGCGGACAACCTCGCGTGGATGGCGCTCCTCGGCATTGCCTGCACCCTCGTGCTCGGCCGCTCGCGCACGCTGCACTCGCTGTTCCTCAAGCTGGAAACGAGCTTCACCGGCAACCTCAAGGAAAGCGTGCTGGCCGAGCGCCGGGCGAGCCTCTCCCACGAGGATCATGCCAACTGGGTGGAAAAGCACCTGTACGCCGTGGAGGTGGAGGCGTCCCGCACGCTCAGGCTGCTCGGCTCCGAGCGCTCCACCGACGTGATGTTCGGCATCGCGCACAACCTGGACCTCATGGCCATCGTGCGCGACGGCCGGCGGGTGGGAGAGAACGAGGTAGCACGCCTTTCGAAGGAGGAGCTGACGCGACGCATCAACGACCCGGAAGACCCCCTCGGCGTGCGCGAGGGCGACGTGCTGGCGTTCCTCGGCACCGAGGCCGAGGTGGACGCCTACCTGCAGAGCATGCTCAAGGACGGCTCGCTCGAAGAGGACGAGGCCGAGAGCGCCATGCTCGACACCTACCTCGCGCACGGCCCGGCGCGCTTCGACGCCGCCTGCTTCGCGCTCGACGTTGAGGCCGGCTCTCCCTTCGCAGGCAAGACCATAGCCGCGAATGACTTCAAGGGCACTTTCGGCAGCCTGGTCGTGGCCCACGAGCACGAGGCGCTCCTGAGGATGAAGCCCTCCCGCAACACGCGGCTGTTCGCCGGCGACCGCGTTTGGCTCGTCGGCGATCCCGCCCGCGCAGCGGAGCTCATCGGGCAGGCCGCCATCCTCCCGCAGCCTCCGTCCGCAAGGCAGGAGGAGGAAGACGACGTCCCCTTCGCCGGCAGGTGAGTGGTGAGCCACCGCTCCCCGGCCGGGCGAGCACTCCCCGCCTCCTTGGAGAGGCGGGGTCATCGGGAGTATAGCCTGGGCGCCCACGCGCCGCCGCACCCGGACGAAAGCGACCTCGCGGCCTTCGGAACCGGCCGCCCTCCCCGCCGTCCGCGCGCAGCTGCGTGGGCGCGCTTCCCGAAAACGGCGGAGGGCCCGCAGCTGCGGGCCCTCCGTGAGGTGCCGGGTGCTGGCGAACGGCCTACTTGTCGCGGTGGTCGCCCATCTTCTCGGCCAGCGCCGCCTGGCCGGCGGCGAGGCGCGCGAGCGGCACGCGGTAGGGCGAGCAGCTCACGTAGGTGAGGCCGATCTTGTGGAACGTCTTCACGGAGTCGGGGTCGCCGCCGTGCTCGCCGCACACGCCCAGCTGGATGTCCGGGTTCGTGGCGCGGCCCTTCGTGCAGCCCATGTCCACGAGCGCGGCCACGCCGGCATCGACCGTCTCGAACGGGTTGCACGGCAGGATGCGGCGCTCCAGGTAGCGCGGGATGAACTTGGCTTCCACGTCGTCGCGGCTGAAGCCGAACGTCGTCTGGGTCAGGTCGTTCGTGCCGAAGCTGAAGAAGTCGGCCTGGGTGGCTATCTCGTCGGCGGTGACGGCCGCGCGCGGCAGCTCGATCATCGTGCCGATGGGGATGTCCAGCTCCACGCCCTCGGCCTCGCACACCTCGGCGATGACGGCCTCAACCTCGCCGCGCAGCGTCTCCAGCTCGGGAAGCACGCTCACGAGCGGGATCATGATCTCGGGCTCGGGGTCCAGGCCCTCCTTCTTCAGGCGGGCGGCGGCGGTGGCGATGGCGCGCGTCTGCATGGCCGGCAGCTCCGGGTAGAGGATGGCCAGGCGGCAACCGCGCAGGCCGAGCATCGGGTTCGCCTCGGCCATGGCGTCCACCAGGCTCAGCAGCTGGCGCTTGTCGGCGAGCTCGGCGGCCGGCGTGCCCGACGCCTCCAGGCGCGCGATCTCCACCTCCAGGTCGCGCGGGCTCTCCAGGAACTCGTGCAGCGGCGGATCGAGCAGGCGCACGATGACCGGCAGCCCGTCCATGGCCTTGAACATGCCGTAGAAGTCGCCCGTCTGGGCCTCCAGCAGGTCGGCGAGCGCCTTCTCGCGGATGGCCGGCTCGTCGTTCAGGATGAAGGACTGGATGATCTGCTTGCGGTCGCCCAGGAACATGTGCTCGGTACGGCAGAGCCCGATGCCCTCGGCGCCGAAGCTGCGGGAGAGCTCCGCGTCCTCGGGGTTGTCGGCATTGGCGCGCACGCCCATGGTGCGGAACTCGTCGGCCCACTCCAGGATGGTGTCCAGGTCGCCGGTGAGCTCGGGCAGTACGAGATCCACGGCGCCCAGCACCACGGAGCCCGTCGTGCCGTCGATGGAGACCATGTCGCCCTCGCGGATGACGATGTCCGTGCCGGCCACGGCCGCTTCCTTCTTCTCGGCGTCGATCTTCAGGGCCTCCACGCCGCAGACGCACGGCGCGCCCATGCCGCGGGCGATGACGGCCGCGTGGCTCGTCTTGCCGCCATGCGACGTGAGGATGCCCTCGGCGGCGATCATGCCGGCCAGGTCGTCGGGGTTCGTCTCCCAGCGCACGAGCACGCACTTGCGGCCGGCCTCGGTGACGGCCACGGCGTCGGCGGCCGAGAACACGGCCTCGCCCACGGCGGCGCCGGGGGACGCGTTCAGGCCCTTGGCCACCACGTCGTAGGAGGCGTTCTTGTCGAACTGCGGGTGCAGCAGCTGGTCGAGCTGCTCGGGGTCGACGCGCATGACGGCCTCCTCCTTGGAGATGAGGCCCTCCTTCTCCATCTCGATGGCGATGTGCAGCGCGGCGGCGGCGGTGCGCTTGCCCACGCGGGTCTGGAGCATCCAGAGCTTGCCCTGCTCGATGGTGAACTCGATGTCGCACATGTCGCGGAAGTGGTTCTCCAGCGTGACGAACACCTCTTCCAGCTCGCGGCCGGCCTCTTCCAGGCCCTCCACGTGCTTGAGGTCTGCGATGGGGCTCGTGTTGCGGATGCCGGCCACCACGTCCTCGCCCTGGGCGTTCACCAGGTAGTCGCCGTAGAACTCCTTCTCGCCGTTGGCAGGGTTGCGCGTGAACGCCACGCCCGTGGCCGACGTGTTGCCCTTGTTGCCGAACACCATGGACTGCACGTTCACGGCGGTGCCCAGGTCGTCGGCGATCTTGTTCTGCTTGCGGTAGAGGACCGCGCGCGGGTTGTTCCAGCTGCCGAACACGGCCTCGATGGCCAGCTGCAGCTGCGCGCTCGGGTCCTGCGGGAACTGCACGGAGCCGTCCACCACGAGGCTCGGGTACTCCTCGGCGGACACGTTCTCGGAGAAGATCTGCTTGAACTCGGCCACGAGCTCCTTGAGGTCGTCGGCCGAGAGGTCGGTGTCGGAGGCGGCGCCGCGCACGTTCTTCATGGACGTGATGGCGTTCTCGAACAGGTCGCCGTCAAGCCCCATGACCACGTTGGAGAACATCTGGATGAAGCGGCGGTAGGAGTCCCAGGCGAAGCGCGGGTTCTCGGTCTGGGCGATGAGGCCGTTGATGGACTCGTCGTTCAGGCCGAGGTTCAGCACCGTGTCCATCATGCCGGGCATGGACATCGGCGCGCCGGAGCGCACGGACACGAGCAGCGGGTCGGCCGCATCGCCGATCTTCTTGCCCATGCGGGCCTCGAGGTCCTCGCGGTAGGACTGGATGGTGTCGAGCGCGCCCTCGGGCCACGTGTTGTCGGCGTTGGCGTACTCCATGCAGGTCTGGCACGTGATGGTGAAGCCGGGAGGCACGGGCAGCCCGATGTTGGCCATCTCGGCGAGGTTGGCGCCCTTGCCGCCCAGCTGCGCCTTCATGTGCGTGTTGCCCTCGGTTACGTTGTTGCCCTGAGCGTCTTTGCCGAATGCATAGACTCGTTTGACTTCTTCGGTCACCTTTTTCTCCTTAAACGCGACGTTTCAATCGTACAGAGTACCGAACCCCTTGCTGGTTCGCAGGCCTAGCCCATCATATCAGCGGATGGAGGGTGGGCGCGCTCATAGTAGCGCAAAATTTCTTGAGCCGTTTCCTCAACGGCGCGATTTTCGGTGTGGATGACAATACAGCCGAGTTTGCGCATGAGCGCACGGGCCTTCTCGAGATCCTGGTACACGTACTCGGGATCCGCGTAGCTCGACGCCACCACGCTCGCATTGCCCAGGCGGCGCTGGCGGATGCCGATGAGCACCTCGGCCGTGGTCATGAGCCCGAACAGCCTCGTGCGCTCCACGTCGAGCAGCTCGCGCGGCGGCTCGGTGGCGGGGTCGAGCGGAATGTTCGACACCTTGTAGCCCTGCTGCGCCAGGTAGATGGACGTGGGCGTCTTCGACGAGCGCGACACGCCCAAGAGCACGATGTCGGCCTGGGAGAGCTCCTGCGGGTTGCGCCCGTCGTCGTGGGCGATGGTGAACTCGATGGCCTCGATGCGCTTGAAGTAGTACTGGTCGGCCACGTGCAGGCCGCCGGGCTTAGTGGACGGATCGCGCCCCGTCATGCGCGCGATGGCCCCGATGGCGTCGGTCATGAGGTCCACCGCCACGATGTCGTCGCGAGCTGCCGCATAGGCAGCCAGCTGGCCCGCCAGATGACCGTTCACCAGCGTGTAGAACACGAGCATGCGCCCGTCGCCCGAGTTCTGCCGGTGGACGGCGCCGTGCTCGTCGATGAAGGACTTGATCTCCTCGAACGTGCGCACCTTCGGCAGCACTTCGATGGCGGGGTTCGTGACCCCGAACTGGGCGGCGGCCGCGCGGGCCACCGCCTGGGCCGTGAGGCCCACCGAGTCGCTGACCACGTGTATGGTGGGGAGGCCCCCGGGGCCGGCGCTCGGCGTGCCGTACGAGACGAGGTCGTCCATGGCGCTACTTGCCGCCCTTCGCCATCTTGCCGAAGTCGGCCACGTCCGTGAACACGCCCACGAAGCGGTTCAGCAGGCGCAGGCGGTTCGCCCGCACGGCCTCGTCCTCGTCCATGACGAGGACGTCGGCGAAGAAGGCGTCGATGGGCGCGCGCAAGTCGGCGAGCGCCGCGAGGGCCGCCGCGTAGTCGTCGGCGGCGAGCGCGGCGGCCACCTGCGACTCCACGTCGCGCGCGGCGGACGCGAGGGCGCGCTCGGCGTCGCCCATCAGGGCCTCGTCCACCTCCTCGCCCAGCTCCGCGTCGCGCAGGTTGTTGGCGCGCGCGTAGGCCGTGGCCAGATCGTCGAACGCCTCGCGCTCGCCGGTGCGGGCGGCCTCGAGGGCGCGCACGCGGGCGATGACCTGGGCCGGCTCCTCCACGCCTGCCGCCAGCACGGCGTCGATGGCGTCGGGGGACGCGCCGGAGTCGCGCAGCATGACCTTCGTGCGCGTGACGAAGAAGTCGGCCACCTGGGCACGCACGTCGTCGCGATCGAAGCCGATGCCGGCATCCGCGTACGTGGCGAGCGAGGCGTCCACGGCCCCCATGAGCGACACGGGCAGGCCGGCCTCCAGCATGGCCACGATGCCGATGGCGCTGCGGCGCAGCGCGAACGGGTCTGACGAGCCCGTGGGGCCCTGGCCCACGGCGAACAGGCCGCAGATGGTGTCCAGCTTGTCGGCCATGGCCACGACGCGCCCCACGTCGGACGCAGGCGGCTCGTCGCCGGAGAAGCGCGGGCGGTAGTGGTCGGCGATGGCGCGGGCCACCTGCTCGTTCTCGCCCGACGCCTCGGCGTAGTACGAGCCCATGACGCCCTGCACGCTCGTGAACTCCACCACGGCGTTCGTCACGAGGTCGGCCTTCGCCAGGTACGCGGCGCGCTCGGCATCGGCGGCGTCCGCCGCGCCCAGCTGCGCGTCGGCGGCCAGGTGGCGCGCCAGCGCCGCGATGCGGTCGGTCTTGTCCTTCATGGTGCCGAGCACCTCCTGGAACACCACCTCGTCCAGGCGGTCGACGTACGTCTCCAGCGGGTGCTTCAGGTCCTCCTCGTAGAAGAACTTCGCATCGGACAGGCGCGCGCGCACCACGCGCTCGTTGCCGTCGATGATGGTGGCGGCATGCGCCGGGTCGCCGTTCGTCACGACGATGAACTTGTTCGTGAGCCTGCCCTCCCCGTCGTACAGCGGGAAGTAGCGCTGGTGCATGAGCATGGCGTCCACGATGATCTCCTCGGGAACGCGCAGGAACTCCTCGTCGAACGTGCCCACGAGCACCGTGGGATACTCGGAGAGGTTCACCACCTCCAGAAGCGTCTTCTCGGGCAGCTCGGCACGGTAGCCCGTCTGGGCCTCCGCCTCCGCCACGCCTGCGCGGATGCGCTGCTCGCGCGCCTGCTCGCTCGTCACCACGAAGGCGCCCTCCACCACAGGGAGCAGGTCGGCGGCCGCGGCCACCTCGTGCGGGCCGGGGGCCAGGAAGCGGTGGCCGCGCGTGAGCCTGCCGGCCGTGAGGCCCGCGAACTCCACGGGCACCACGCGCTCGTCGAGCAGGGCCACGAGCCAGCGCACCGGGCGCGAGAAGAACTCGCTGCGGGTGCCCCAGCGGCACGACTTCGGCCAGGAGATGCCGGTGATCACGCCCTCCAGCACGCCGGGCAAAAGCTCCGCCACGTCGCGGGCGGGCACGCTGCGCTCAGCGAACACGTACTCGGCGCCGTTCTCCTCGCGGCGCTCGAGCGCTTCCACGTCCAGGCCCTTGCCGCGCGCGAAGCCGATGGCGGCCTTCGTCGGGTTGCCCTCGGCGTCGAACGCGATCTTGGCGGACGGGCCGCGGAACACCTCCTGGAGCGCCTCGGTCTCGTCGGCCACGTCCTCTGCCAGCACGATGAGGCGGCGGGGCGTGGTGTGCACGGACACGGTCCCGTGCGGGATGCGCACGGCGTCGAGCGCCTCGGGCACGAGCTTCTCCAGCTGGCCCGTGGCCTTGTGCAGGTCGAACGCGGGAATCTCATCGGTGCCTATCTCGAAGGCGAGCGTATGCAGGCTAGCCACGGTCGGCCTCCTCCCCTTCCTCGGCGGGCTTCATGCCCACCACGTGCTCCATGTAGCTCGCGCACACGGCCTTTGCCAGCGTGCGCACGCGCAGGATGTAGGCCATGCGCTCCGTGGCAGATATCACGCCGCGGGCGTCCAGCAGGTTGAACGTGTGGCAGCACTTGAGCACGCTGTCGTAGGCCGGCAGCGGCAGGTTCGCCGCGAGCGTGCGCTTGCACTCCTCCTCGCGGTCGTTGAACTCCTGGAACAGGAAATCGGTGTCGGCCACCTCGAAGTTGAACGTGGAGTACTGGCGCTCGTTCTCCAGGTACACGTCGCCGTACGTGAACGTGACGCCGTCGGCGCCGCGGCTCCACACGATGTCGAACATGGAGTCCACGCCCTGCACGAACATGGTCAGGCGCTCCAGGCCGTAGGCGATCTCCACGGGCACGGGGTTGCACTCGAAGCCGCCCACCTGCTGGAAGTAGGTGAACTGCGTCACCTCCATGCCGTCGATCCACACTTCCCAGCCCAGCCCCCACGCGCCGAGCGTCGGGCTCTCCCAGTCGTCCTCCACGAAGCGCACGTCGTGCGCGTCCACGTCGATGCCGATGGCGCGCAGCGACCCCAGATACATCTCCTGGATGTCGTCGGGCGAGGGCTTCATGAGCACCTGGAACTGGAAGTAGTGCTGCGTGCGGTTCGGGTTCTCGCCGTAGCGGCCGTCCGTGGGACGGCGGCAGCCCTGCACGTAGGCGGTGCGCCACGTGTCGGGGCCCAGCGAGCGCAGCGTGGTGGCCGGGGCGTTCGTGCCGGCGCCCACCTCGTTGTCGTAGGGCTGCAGGATGACGCAGCCCGCGCCCGCCCAGTAGCGCTGCAGGCTCATGATGACGTCTTGGAACGTGGGCGGCAGCGCCTCGGCGGCCGCCTGCCCCGCCGCACGGGCGGCGGGCTCGGTTTCGGTTGGCATGGCTCTCCTTGTCTTCCCTATCCTATGCAGTCGCGCGAGGCGGCTTCGATCCCTGGGTGCGGGCCTGCTAGTCCAGCAGGCCGAAGTTGTTGAACGGCCAGTACACGAGCGCGGCGCGTCCGGTGAGCGTGTCCTCGTCGACGGCGCCGAAGTAGCGCGAGTCGTTGGAGTTCGTGCGGTTGTCCCCCATGACCCACAGGTGCCCCTCGGGCACGGTGTAGGGGTAGGACACCTCCACGCCGAGCGCCGTCTTGAGCGGCTCGGAGGGCAGGCCGCGGGTGTAGGGCTCGTCGAGCGCCACGCCGTCCACCACCACGCGCCCGTCCACGAGGTCGACCGTCTGGCCGCCCACCGCGATGCAGCGCTTGATGAGCACGCGGCCGGGGATCTCCGGGTCCTGGAACGTCACGATGTCGCCGGGCTGGGGGTCGCGCAGGTAGTAGCTGATCTTCTCCGAGAACACCATGTCGCCGGTCATGATGGTGTTCTCCATGGAGCCGGAGGGTATCTCGTAGGGCTGGAATACGAACGTGCGCAGCGCCCATGACAGCCCGAAGATGAAGGCCACCATGACCAGCAGGCTGAGGATGGTCCTGAACGCGCCCGATCGGCGCGGCTCGGCGTGTTGCCCGGAGTCCATGAAGGTTGTCTATCCTTTCCGAACGGGCGCGGAGGGCGCCCGGATGAAGTCACGAGCGTATATGATAGCGCTTCGCGCCAGCACGCCCGGCGCGTTCGATAAACTCTTCAGAAATTCCCGATCAGCGGGCGAAATCCGGGCGGACGGCCCGCGCGCGCCCGTTGCTCCGCCCGCAGGCGCCCCTACCCGATAAGGGCGGCGTCCTCCAGCGGCCAGATGACGGCCACGCCGCGCGCGGTCACGGACGAGCGCCCGACGGCGCCGAAGTAGCGCGAGTCGTTGGAGTTCGTGCGGTTGTCCCCCATGACCCACAGGTGCCCCTCGGGCACGGTGTAGGGGTAGGACACCTCCACGCCGAGCGCCGTCTTGAGCGGCTCGGAGGGCAGGCCGCGGGTGTAGGGCTCGTCGAGCGCCACGCCGTCCACCACCACGCGCCCGTCCACGAGGTCGACCGTCTGGCCGCCCACCGCGATGCAGCGCTTGATGAGCACGCGGCCGGGGATCTCCGGGTCCTGGAACGTCACGATGTCGCCGGGCTGGGGGTCGCGGAACAGGTAGCTCACCTTCTCAGCGTAGACGCGGTCGCCGGTCATGATGATGTTCTCCATGGAGCCAGAGGGCACGGCGAAGGCCTGGTGCACGAACGTGACCTGGAGCCACGCCAAAGCAACGACGAAGGCTGCCCACCAGAGCGCCGCGACGATCCTGCGCGGCGCCCTCGGCGCGCCCGTGCGCGCATGCCGGCCGTGGTCCATGATCCCGCCTTCCCTCTGTTCCGTGCGGGCCTAGCGCCCGCTTCCGTCCGCCAAGTGTAGCAGAAACCTGCGGTCGGCGTCCGAGAGGTCGGCCGCGTCCAGCAGGTCGGGGCGCAGGCGCGCCGTGCGCTCGAGGCTCTGCTCGCGCCTCCAGCGGGCCACGGCGCCGTGGTCGCCCGAGAGCAGCACGGCGGGCACGTCCCTGCCCCGGAACGTTGCCGGACGCGTGTACTGGGGGTATTCCAACAGGCCGTCGGCGAAGCTCTCTCCTTGGGCGCCGGTGGGCGCCCCCAGCACGCCGGGCAGCTTGCGCACCACGGCGTCGATGACCACCATGGAGGCCAGCTCGCCGCTCGTGAGCACGTAGTCGCCCAGCGAGACGGTGCGGTCGGCCAGCGCATAGGCGCGCTCGTCGATGCCCTCGTAGTGGCCGCACACGAACAGAAGGCGCTCCTCGCGCGCCAGCTCGCAGGCCAGCGCGTCGTCGAAAGGCCGGCCGTGCGGGGCCAGGAAGATGGTGCAGGGGCACGGCAAGGCCTCGCCGTCAGCGCCGGCTCCGCAGGTCAAGTCGTCGTAAGCCTCGAACAGGGGCTCGCACTTCATGACAAGGCCGTCGCCGCCGCCGTAAGGGTCGTCGTCGGTCGTGCGGTGCCGGTCGTGCGTCCAGTCGCGCAGGTCGTGCGCCTTGAACGAGATGATGCCCTTCTCCTGGGCGATGCGCATCATGGACGCGCCCATGACGGAGTCGTACATGGAAGGGAACGTCGAAAGCGTCTCGATGATCATGGGAAGTCCAATCGGTAGGCGGTACGGCGGCGCTGCTGCTACAGCTCGAGCAGGCCGTCGGGCAGGTCGACGTCGATGCGCCGCGCCTCCTCGTCCACGCCGGCCACGAGCGCGTCGACGAGCGGCACGAGCACCGTCCGGCCTCCGGCCGCTGGGACGACTTCCAGCAGGTCCTGGCCCGGCAGCTCCTGGATGCCCGCCACCGTGCCCACGAGGCCGGCGCGCGCGTCGTGCACCTCCCAGCCGTCCCAGGTGCCGGCATGCGCGTCCAGCGCCCCCTCTGGCAAGTCTGCGCGGCGCACGAGGCAGTGGCAGCCTACGAGGGCCTCGGCCGCGTCGATGCCCTCCACAGCGTCGAACGCCACGACGGCCGTGCGGTCATCGATGGCAGACACGGTCGTCACCCGCGCGCAGCGCGGGGCGTCCGACACGGGCGGCACGAAGGCCACCTCCAGGCCCTCCGACAGCAAAAAGGGAAGGCCCGCCGCGCTCTGCGCGACGAACCCTCCCTGCAGGTTCTTCGTTCTCGCCAGTACGGCGACGTCCGTCCAAGCGCGCATCTAGTCGATGAGCTCCACTTCGACATGGGTGTTCGTGCGCGACGCGGCGGCACGGGCGAGCGTGCGGATGGCCTTGATGACCCGCCCCTGGCGGCCGATGACCTTGCCGGCATCCTCCTCGTTCACGCGGAGCTCCACGAGGATGGAGCCGTCCTCGGCATCGCTCGCCTCGATCTGCAGCTCATCGGGAAACTCGATGAGCGGGCGCACGACGGACTCGACGAGGCCGACGATGTCTTCCGTCTGCTCGGCCATGGCGCTTACGCGTTCTCGCGGGCGTTCTTGAGCAGGCGCGCCACCGTGTCGGTGGGCTGGGCGCCGTTCTTGATCCACTGGTCGACCTTCTCCAGGTCGAACTGCACCATCGTGGGGTTGGCGCAGGGGTTGTAGCGGCCGACCTCCTCGATGAACTTGCCGTCGCGCGGGCAGCGCGCGTCGGCGACGACGATGCGGTAGTACGGGCGCTTCTTGGCGCCGTGGCGGGCCAGGCGAATTTTGACTGCCATGAAGGTGAACTCCTTTTGCTTCTTACGTCAGGTCGGGCGGGTTGGGCGGCGCCTTCTGGGCGCGCGCACGATTCCCGCAAAACAGCAATTGCTTATGATACGGCGTAATCTTCCGTTTGACAAGCGATTGTCGTCTCGTAGTGCCCGCTATTGTACGCGAACCCCCGCAAAGCCAGCATCCCCGACCCCCCACGTCCTCGAAAAGCCCACGTTTCGGGCGCTCCCCCTGCGCTCGGCACGTGGGGGGCTTGGCGAACCGGGCGAGAAGGCCGCGGCGTGCCACGACCGGGAGGCTGCCCGCTGCTCGGGACGGCAGGCAGCCCGGGAGGGCGGTTCGGGGAGCCGACGCCATTCCCTCCCCCTGGCAGCCCCGACCGGGGCCTTCCTAGCCTCAGCAGGGACGGCGCGTGTCGACGCAGTCGCGGTAGTAGATATGGATGTCCTCATAGCCGCCCATGAAGTTCACGAAGCCGCCGGGCACGGTGCCCACGCGGGTGAAGCCCAGGTCCTCGTACAGGTGGATGGCACCGGCGTTGTCGGCCACCACGGCGTTGAACTGCAGGCCCCGGAAGCCCTTGCGCGCAGCCTGCGCGAGCGAGTCCTCAACAAGGGCACGACCGAGTCCCAGCCCGCGCACGCTCGAGGCCACGGCGTAGCTCGCGTTGCCCACGTGCGCGCAGCGCCCCACGTTGTTCGGGTGCAGGATGTACAGGCCCATGACCTTTCCGTCGAGGTCGGCCACCACGGAAAGCGTCTGGGCCGCGAAGAACTCCGCGGCGGTCTCCAACGTGAGCGGCTCGATCTGGGGGAAGGCCTCGCCACCCTCCACAACCTCGTTCCACACCTTGAGCATTCCCGCGAGGTCCTCCTCGCGGTACGGCCGAATCTCCAGGCCCATGGGCGCATCCTTTCTCGCGGGCTTCACCATGCGGCGCCAGTATAGCAGAGGGCGCCGCGCCCTGCCTCCCCGTCCACGCGACGCGGCGGCAACCGTCGAGAGCAGGAGGAAGCAAGATCCGGCGAGGTTGGCGCAGCGAATCAGCGACGGCGGCCGTGATGCGGCAGATTCGCGGGGTTGCGAAGGCGAAACGCACAACAGATATGCGGGTCTCCGGGATCGCGCGAAGGCGGAGCGCCACGGCCGGCCGCGGCATCGAGCGGTTCCGACGGCCGGCAAGCCGACGGAGCAGGACTATTCCGCCACTAGCTTGCGCACGTCCACGCGCTTCACCTTGCGGGCGCTCGCGTAGGCGGCGATCAGGAACAGCGTCGAAAGGCCCAGCGTGAGGCCGCCTACCATGAGCGGATTCGTGTCGATGGCGAACCGCGAAACGCCGAAGAGGCCGAACAGCTGCCCCATGAGCCAGCTGCCGCCGAGCGCCGCCAGCGTTGCGCCCGCCGAGCAGCCCGCGAGCGCCACGAGGAAGAAGCGCAGGGCGAACTGCACGCGAAGCGCGCGCGTCGTGAACCCGAGCGCGCGGTACACGCCCAAGTCGTGACGCTCGGCCGTGAACATGCGCCCGATGATGAGCGACACGGCGAGGAACACGAGCGTCGCGGCGACCGTCGCCATGGCGAAGCCCATGATGGTGAACAGCTGCTGGATAAGGCCGACCATGCCCTCGGTATCGCTGAACATGCCGGCAGGCCGCGCGTCCACCGCATCGCCGAAGCGCGCCTCGATGGCCGCACGCGCCTCGTCGGCCTTCTGCGGATCGGCCAGGACGTACTGCCGCGCCGTCTCGGCGACGTCCGCGCCTTTTCCGGCCAGGTCGCACACCCCGTCGTAGGTGAGGATGGTGCCGTAGCCGGCATTGAACATGGCGGAGAGCAGCCCGCACACCACGAAGCGGCGCTCCTCGCCGTCCGCCCCGTCGACAGCCAGCTCGTCTCCAATGCCAAGACCCATCGACTTCGCAAGGTTTCCGCCGATGAGCGCCTCGTTGTCGTGAATCGGCAGACGCCCTGCCACCACACCCGTCACCAGCGAAAGGTCGCTCAAGCCCGCGAACGAGTGGCTCTCGCCCCCGAAGCTCACCATGGCGAACGACTCCTTCCACGACTTCTCTATGGGGCTGACCTCTTCGATGACCCGCTCCACCTCGTCGAAGCTCGCGTCGGGCGAGACGAGGGTGGCCGACACGTCGCTCGTCCACATGCCGAAAGCCTCCTTCGCCGCATTCGGGCCGCCGAGCGCGCCGCCTATGCCGAACACGAGCACGATGAATGCACACATGACCAGCGCGCATCCCGCAAGCCCCACGTAGCGGCGCTTCGCCGACACGATAGCGCGCACGGCCAACCCCAAACCGAGATGGGAGCCGCCCAACGGGCGGGCAGCCCGGCTGCGGAACGTCACGTCGGCCGCGCCGCCCCGGAAAGCGACGAGCGGCGAGATGCGCGAGAGCTTGTGCGTCTTGCATACGACGACGGCCGCGACCAGCGCCAGCAGCGCCGCCAAAAGGAGCAGCGCCGCCGCAGGAGGCGCTGCGTTCGTCGCCAGCACGCCGGTGAATTGCGCGAAGAACGGCAGGACGGGAGGCACGAGCGCCCAGCCCAACCCGAGGCCGGCCGCGAGTCCCAGAAGGCTCACGCCCACGTACTCCACGCCCAGCATGCCGCGCAGCGAGCGGTTCGACAAGCCGAGGGCCTTGAGCGTGCCGTAGTCCGCGTAATCCTCCTCGATGGACGTCGCGATGGCGTGCGTGCAGATGACGAGCGCTATCACGAACAACAGCAGCGCGAACACGCCCAGGACGGCACCGCCGATGACCACGACCATCATCGCATAGCCGGCAAGCGTGTCGGCGGCGAACATGCCCGTTGCCGTGTTCGCCCAGGCCACCTCATCCGCGATGAGCCGGGCGAGGTCGGTCGAGGTCGTGCCCGTCGCGCGGGCCTCGTCCGACAAGCGCACGTTGATCTCGGCCATGCGATACGCCGACATCTTCGACGAGGAAGAAAGAACGTCGGCCGGTTCGCCGCCCTGCGCGACGGTCGCGTCGACGAGCGAGCCCACCTCGTCGTAGGCTCCCTGCGCCACCACGTAGCGTTTCATCTCCAGAAACGGCGTGCCAAGCTGAGGATCCTCGAAGAATCCCGCGATGGTGAAGCGGCGTGCCTCGTCGCCCACCAGCACTTCCAGCTCGTCGCCTACCTGAACGCCAGGAGCGACCTTGAGCGACGCCGGCACGTAGACCTCGTCGGGGCCCGGCTCGCGGGCCTCGTCGACGAGATGCGTCCCGTCGTCGGAGAACAGGCGGAAGCCGAGGGCGTCGCCCCAAGCCACAAGCGCGGTGCCCGAGGTGGGGTTCTTGTCCACGGCCTCGCCGCCCGCATCGTAGAACCTCACGGGAACGGAGAGGGCGCCGTTCACCCGCGCCTCGCTTACCTCGGACAGCGCCTCCACCTCGGCGGCCACCTCGTCAGTGAGGTTCGTCGCCATATCGACGGCATACACGTCGCCCGCCCCGATCTCGGCAAGCGCGGCCTCCTCGCGGGCGTTCAAGTCCGCGTACATGCTCACGGTGAAGGTGAGCGCAGCGGCGGTGAGGGCCATGAGCAGGAAGATGCCCGCGAACGAGCCCTTCCCCCGTTTGAGGCCGGCCGCGACGAGCGTGCGCATGAGCGCCATAACGTCCACCCCCCTACCAAGCCAGCGACGACAGCCAGGCGTTCACCTGGGCGTCGCGGGCCTTGAGGTAGGCGCCGCCGCCGTCGCCGCGGAAGGCCGGCAGCTCGAGCTCGCCTTTGATCGAGCCGTCCTCCAGGTACAGCACGCGGTTCGCGCGCAGGGCGCACAGCACGTCATGCGTGACCATGCAGATCGACTGGCCGCTGCCGTTCAGCTCGCAAAGCAGCGAGAGCACCTCGAGCGTGTTGGCACGGTTGAGCGCGCCGGTGGGCTCGTCGGCGAACACGATGTCGGGATCGTTCACCACGCTGCGGGCCACGGCGCAGCGCTGCTGCTGGCCGCCGGAGGCCTGGCTGGGAAGATGATGCGCGTCGGCATCGAGCCCCATGCGCTCGACGAACGCCTGCGCGACCGCGCGCGTGTCGGCAGCCGAGCGCCCGGCCTTCAGATAGCCGGGCACGGCCACGTTCTCGAACAGCGTGAGGTTCGACACGAGGTGAGCCTGCTGGAACACGAACCCGAAGCGCTGCGCGCGCAGCTCGGCCATGTCGCGCTCGCGCAAGCCGGTGATGGACGAGCCTCGATAGCGCACGTCGCCGGCCGTCGGGGCGTCCATGCCGGAAAGGCAGTACAGAAGCGTGGACTTGCCGGAGCCCGACGGCCCCATGATGGCGGTGAAATCGCCTTCGTAGAGCGTCAGGTCGACGTTGCTCAGCACGTGGGTCTGCACCCCGTCGGCCGCGTAGCTCTTGCACAGCCGCTCGGTTTGGATGATGGGATTCTTCATGATGCCCTCTCGTCTCGCCTATTCGTTGGAAGGCATCGTAGCCGCGCGAACATTAAGGCGTCCTTAAGATGCGAGGGGGAGTTCGAGGACGGCGGCGAGGCCGGGCTCGGCGTTCTCGAGGCTTAAGCCGCCTCCCATCTGCTCAACCAGGTAGCGCACGATGAACAGCCCGAGGCCCGCGCCCGGCGCATCGCCGGCGTTCGAGCCGCGGTAGAAACGGTCGGCGACGAACGGCAGGTCCTCGGGCGGGATGCCGGGGCCGCGGTCGCGCACGCGCACGCGATAGGCGCGCGCGGCGGTGTCGAGGACACCCTCCACCTCCACGTCCGCGCCGGGCGCGTACTTGGCGGCGTTCGCCAACAGGTTCCCGATCGCCTGCTCGAGGCGCTTCGGGTCGCAGCTCGCCTGCGCCTCGTCGAGGCGCCCGAGCGTCACCCTGCCGCCCGCGTCGAAGTCCGCGACCGCCCGAGCCACGACGCGGGCGATGGGCGCTTCCTCGCAGCGCACCTGGATGCGGTCGAGGTCGGCGAGCGCGTGGAGGAACAGGTCGTCGGTGAGCGACGTCACCTCGTCGCACTTGCGCGCGATGGTGCGCGCGTAGCCCTCGCGCTCCGCTTGCGTGCGCGCGAGGCCCAGCTCGAGCGCCTCGGAGTAGGCGCGGATGGACGCGATGGGCGTCTTTATGTCGTGCGACAGCGCGGCGACGGCCGTCTTGCCCCGCTCCACGGCCTCGGCCTCGGCGGCGCGGGCGCGTTTGATCTCTGCGCGCATGTTGTCGAACGCCCAGGTGAATCGGCCGAACGGGTTGCTGCGCTCATAGGCGAGCGGGGCGTCGAGGTTGCCCGTCGCCACGTCCTGCGCGAACGCCTCCAACCGCATGAAGGGACGCACGACACCGACGTAGAGGTAGGCGACGACGCCCCATGCGAATGCCGCGCCGAGCGCGGCGAGCGCCCAGACGAGCGCGACGGGGAGGCCGCCGCGCGCGTCGGCGGCCGCTCGCAGCGCATCCTGCGCGCGCGAGAGCGCGGCGTCGGCGGCCTCCACGTCCGCGCCTTCGGGCAGCTCGGCGCGGGCCGCGTTCAGCTCCACGGTCTGCGCCCGCATCTCGGCGGCCGGCCCGTCGCCCGCGAGCAGGGCCGTGGCCGCGAGCGCCGCCAGGGCGAGGGCTAGCGTCGCGGAGGCGGCGATGCCGACGAGCCGTCGCGCGATGCGCGCGCCCTCGCGCGAAGCCGCCGTCACGACGCGCCGCCCTCGGCGTCGAAGCGGTAGCCCCTCCCCCGCACGGTCTTGAAGTGGGCCGGGCGGGAAGGGTCGTCCTCCACCTTCGCGCGCAGCCAGCTCATGTGCACCGACACCGTCTGCGGCTCCACCTCCGAGAACGCGCCCCATACCTCGGCCAGCAGGCGCTCCTTCGACACTGTCTCGCCCTCATGCGCGATCAGGAAGCGGGCGAGCGCGAACTCCTTGGGCGACAGCGCCGCGACGACGCCGTCCTTCGCGAGCGTCCCGGCGGCTTCGTCGAGGGCGAACGGTCCCGCGACGAGCGGCCGTCCCGCGCCGCCGGAGCGCCCCCGAGAGCGCCTGAGCAGCGCGTTCACGTGCGCGAGCAGCTCGCGCAGAGAGTAGGGCTTGGGCAGGTAGTCGTCGCCGCCCGTGTCGAGCCCGACGATGCGGTCCGTCTCGCTCGTGCGCGCCGACGCGAACACGATGGGCACGTCGCTCGCGCGCCGAAGGGCCTCGCACGCCGCGAAGCCGTCGTCGCTCGGCAGGTTGATGTCGAGCAGCACGAGGTCGAACGGACGGGCGCCCAGCACGTCGTAGGCCTCTTCGGCGCTCGCAGCGCGCACGACCGCGAACCCCTCGCTTTCGAGGTAGCGCGCCACGATGGCGGACAGATCCGCGTCGTCGTCGACTATGAGTACGCTCGGCATCGCTCCCCTTCCCTCGCTCCCTTCCCCGCATCGGGCGGAACGCCTCCATTGTAGCAAGGAGCGACGCCGACCGCCCTCGCGGGACGGGGGTTTCGCGCGGATCCGGCGAGCCGTTCGCAGAACCTGTGTCGTTCGGGCGCAGCAGCGAGGGGCTGTGATACCATGCGCGCAGGAGGTGCCCCATGGCCCACATGCTGACCATCGAAGACGAACCAGCCATCCGCACCGTGCTCGCCGAGGTGTTCAAGAGCGCGGGCCACGACGTGGCGCTCGCCGCCGACGGGATGGAGGGCATCGCGGCGTTCCACGCGCGGCCTTGCGACCTCGTCGTGCTCGACCTCATGCTGCCGAAGATCGACGGCTTCACCGTGTGCGAGCTCATACGGCAGGAATCCGACGTTCCCGTCATGATGCTCACGGCGCTCGGTGCCGAGTCCGACGAGCTGCGCGGCTTCGAGCTTCTTGCCGACGACTACGTGACGAAGCCGTTCTCCGTGAAGGTGGTCCTGCGGCGCGCCGAGGCCCTGCTGCGCCGGGCCGCGCACGCTCCGGCCGACGGCGCCGACGGACTGCTGCGCTGCGGCGACGTAGCGCTCGACCCCGCCGGCCGCACGGCGAGCCGCGGCGGAAGCCCCGTGGACCTTACCCGCACCGAATTCGACGTGCTCGAGCTGCTGCTCGCCCATCCCGGCCGGGTGTTCACGCGCGACGAGCTGCTCTCCCTCGTGTGGCACTACGAGTTCGCCAGCGATCCGAAGATCGTCAACATCCACGTCATGAACATCCGCAAGAAGCTCGGCGCCGGCCTCGTGGCCACCGTTCGGGGGATTGGGTACAAGCTTGGAGAGGCGTAGGCGGCATAGCGACGAGAGCAGGCGACGGCGCCGCCTCGGACTCAAGGTGTTCCTGGCCGTGGCCGCCGCGCTCGCGCTGACGAGCGCGCTCATCTACGCGCTCGTGGCCGTGGCGCTGCCCGCCAGCTACGAGAACGTGGCCACATCGCGCGTGCACGAACGCCTCGACGCGCTCGGCGCGCAGCTCGCCGAAACGCCCTACGCCGATGCGGCCCAGCCCATCTACGACTTCTGCATCGAGAACAACGCAACCGCCGTGCTCGTCGTGGGCAACGACTCGTCCCGTTTCGGCACCGAGCCGGACACGGGAAGCGAATCGGCCGTCGCCCTGTCGACCAACGTGCGGTTCGCCGACCAGGACAGCGGCTACCTCACCATCGTGGCCAACCTGCCCGCCGCCGGCGAGCTGCCTTCGGCGTTCTGGAGCATGCTGCCCGCCGTCGTCACGGCCATCCTCGCCGCGGCCGTGCTCGTGGCCTGGGGCGTGAGCCGCATCATCAACCGGCTCGTCGCCGACGTGGCCGATGCCAAGCGCGCCGAGCGGCAGCGCCGCGACTTCTTCGCCGCCGTGTCCCACGAGCTGAAGACGCCCCTGTGCGCCCTCAAGGCCCAGATCGAGTGCATGCTGTACGGTATCGGCGACTTCGCCGACCGCGACAAGCACCTGCCGGTGGCGCTCGAGACCGCCGAGCGCCTCGAAGGGCTCGTCGGCGAGATCGTGCTCGTCGCCGGCATGGAGGCCGACGACATCGACCGCGCCTGCGAGGACGTCTCGGCGACCGCGCTCGTGCAGGAGGCCGTCGACGCGTGGGCGCCGCGGGCGGCCGAGCGGGGGCTCGCATTCGACGCCGACGTGCAGCGCGACGCCATCATCCGGGCGAACCGCGCACTCGTGGCCAAGGCGCTGGCGAACGTCGTCGGGAACGCCGTGACGTACTCGCCGCCCGGCGCGCAGGTGTCCGTCCGCCTCGCCGACGGGACGCTCGTCGTGGAGAACACGGGCATCGAACTCTCCGACGACGAGCTGGCCCGCGCGTTCGAGCCGTTTTTCCGTGCCGAAGCCTCGCGCAGCCGCGCAACGGGCGGCAGCGGCCTCGGTCTCTATATCGCGAAGACGGCGTTCGACCGCTACGGCATCCGCTTCGCGCTCGACAGTGCGAACGACCGCGTCACGTTCTGGGCGCGCTTCCCCAAGGGCCGCAGCATCTAAACCGAATCTAAACCGACGCTCAACCGGATCCTCGCCTTTCTGGCCGATAGTGGAATTCCACCGAACGGAAAGGAGTCTTCATGGGACTTGGCAAACGCGCCCTGCTGTACCTTACGCGCAAGCGGGGCAAGACGCTCATCCTGTTCCTGCTGCTGCTCGTCATCGCCACGATGGCGTTGTCAGGGCTGGCCATCAAGCAGGCCGCGCAAACCGCGCAGCTCAACGTGCGTGAGGCGCTGGGCGGGTCGTTCGCCCTCAAGCAGAACACGAGCGACGCGAGCAAATGGGAGTCGGTCCAGCAGGGATCGAACGGCTCGAAGGGGTTCTATCGCGGCGAGCCCATCACGAAGGAATTGGCCGACCGCATCATGGGAAGCGTGGACGGTATTAAGGGCTACAACGCATCCTATCAGTCCACCGTGCTCATGAAGAAGCAGGGGGCCTATCTCGATCTCGTCGAATCGGACGCGGAGGACGGCGGAGGGCTGGGCGCGATGCTGGCCTCGTCGGGCGACATGAACAAGACCTCAACCGCCTTCGGCGCAACCGACACCGCTTTCGACTCCTACTTCGCCCAGGGCTTTCTCAAACTCGTGGACGGGCGGCACCTCGAGCACGGCGAAACCGGCAAGGCGCTCATCAGCAAGGAGCTGGCCGAGAAGAACGGCCTCGCGGTGGGCGATAGGCTCACTCTCCAGCAGAGCGAGACGAAAGCGCAGATGAACGGCATCGATCCCGAAGACACGAAGATAGACGTCGAGATCGTGGGGCTGTACGAGCCCACCGCCAAGGCGAGCGCCGTCATGAGCAACTGGTCCATCGACAACGCAGTGTTCACCTCGCTTGAGGTCATCCAGCACGTGCGCCCCGAGACGGGCGGCGAGAGCTACGAGCGCGTGGACTTCCACGTGGACGATCCCGCCGAGGTGAACCGCATCGTCGAGGAAGTGAAGAACCTCGACGGCCTCGACCCCACCGACTTCACGGTTGACGTGGACACGGGCAACGTCGATTCAGTCATCGAGCCGCTCGAGAACATGGACAGCCTCATGACCGGGCTCATCGCGGTCATGGTGGTCATCGGCGCGATCATCCTCTATCTCGTGCTGGCCGGACGGGTGCGTGAGCGCATCCATGAGAGCGGCGTGCTGCTTTCGCTCGGCGTGACCAAGCGGGCCATCGTCGCGCAGTACCTCGTGGAGATCGCCCTCGTGGCCGTGCTCGCGTTTGGCGCCTCGTACTTCACGAGCGGGCTCGTGGCCCAGACGGCGGCTGCGCAGCTGCTCGACTACGCCACCGAGCAGGCGGGCGACGTGGGCGGATCAGGCGCACAGGGGCCGACGAGCAGCGGAGACGGCATGATGGCAGCCAACTCAAGCTCGATGGCGCCGAAATTCGAGCAGAACCGCGACATGACGAAAATTGAGGTCGTCATCGATCCCGCAGCGCTCGTAGGCGTCTACCTGGCGGGCGGCGTGCTCATCATCGGCTCGGTGGCCGCGGCTGCGCTGCCGGTACTGCGCCTCAAGCCCAAAGAAATACTCACGAAGATGAGCTAGAAAGGACTCTGTCATGCACCTAATGGAACTAGAAAACGTACGTTACTCCTACGGCTCCGCACAACCCGTGCTGCGCGATGTGTCGCTGGCGCTCGAACCGGGAAAGCTCTACGCGATACTCGGCCCGTCCGGCTGCGGCAAAACCACGCTGCTGTCCCTTATGGGCGGACTCGACTCACCCGACGGCGGCACCGTCCGCTTCAGCGGCGAGGACATTGCCGACACGGGACTCGCCGAGCACCGCAAGCATCACGTGGCGTTCGTCTTCCAAAGCTTCAACCTTATCGACTACCTCACTCCGGCCGAAAACGTGGCGCCCATCACGCGCTCGTCGCCCTACCCGCTGCTGGAAGAACTGGGACTGACTAGCGAGGAGGCGCGCCGAAACGTGCTGAAGCTATCGGGCGGCCAGCAGCAGCGTGTGGCCATCGCCCGCGCACTGGCGACGGACGCGCCCGTCATCCTAGCCGACGAGCCCACGGGCAACCTCGACGAAGACACCGCCGCCGAGATAACCGGCATCCTGCGCAGCTGCGCCCACAAGATGGAGAAGTGCGTGGTGGTGGTCACCCACTCGCGTGAGCTGGCCCGCAAGGCCGACTGCGTGCTGAGGTTGAAGAAAGGTGTGGTGAGCCAAGAGGACGTCGGTTCATCCGTTGTCGGATCGACCTCCCGCCGAAATGCTCCGCGGGGAAGGAGCCGATCATGAGGGGCCGCGAGCGCGCAGGTCGCATCGGCGCTCGCGCCGTGCCCACCATCCCGGCCTTCACCATCGCCTCGTACGCAGCCAGCGGCATCCTCGCAGCCTGTTTTGTTCTCGCTGCGGTTGCCACCTGGACGAACGTGTCGGCGCAGCTGACCCAAGGTGTGCCCGTGGCAGGCAACGAGCTAGCCATAGCGAACGCCGTCCTGTCAGGCTGCGCGTCGTACGCAGCGTTCGCCTTCCTCGCCTTCGCGGCCGGGACGGTGTACCGCGGCTTCGGCCGATACTCGGCGGCAGGTGGCGATAGCAGCGGCGGTAGCGTCGGTGACGATGTTAGTGCTGGCGAACTGGGCGACCCAGAGACCGACGAGGACGCGTTTTGGGACGAGGACACTCAGGAGGCCGAGTCACCACAGGACAGTGGGACGCAAAGCACTGGGACACCCAGAGCGTCGAACGACTTAAGCGGCCAAGAGCGCGACCCACAGGATAAGAAGGACACCGAAGGCCGCAAGAACACCGGAGACGATGATACCTCCGTATACTGCGCCGACCTCAACCGGTTGTTCGCCGTGCGCCAGACCGTATCGCTCGACCAAGCGCTCAGAAGCGTGTACACCCGCTGACAGCGCAGCACGCAGAAGCGCGCGACCCTCGGGGCATCGCCCGACGTCGCTTAAACGCGCGCCTTCTTCCATTTGCGGATCTTGCTGCGGAACGATTTGAACGGCGCGACGGTGTTCGTGTGAATCCATTTCCACACCGGCCAGTTCGAAGGGGTCGACTGCGCCCAGGCCCTGCCGCCCGGCTCGAACAGCTCCTCGTCGGAGAACCCGTCGACCCACTGCACGAGCGCGTCCACGTCGTCCTCGAACGACCGCTTCAGGTGCTCGAACGGTTCCGCGCGATGCTCGTCGTAGAAGCCTTGGTACAAAACGCCCATCTGGTTCCACTTGCAGCCGGGCGCCGGCATGGCCACGTCCATGTCGGCCAGCTCGTCGGCGTCCCAGCCGCGCAACAGCCCCATCCACCCCAGCTGGTAGGCCAGCATCTCGCGCGGCGTGCGGTCCACGCCCTCGACCGTCGAGTCGGCGTCGGCCTCGGCCACGTCGTCGAACTCCGCGGCGAACAGCCCGGCCGTCTTCCGGATCTCGGCGATCAGCGCTTCCTTGCTCTCGTAACCCTGCATAGCGCCCCTCCTCAAACGAATGCGGCGGCCCCGTTGCCGCCGCATCATGCCTATTCGCCCATCATGTCCTGGAGCTTTTTGATGTCGGCCATGCTCATGCCTCCCATGCCGGGCAGGCCCATGCGACGCCGCCGGCTCTTCTTGCCCTTCTTCCCCTTCTTGCCGCCCTGCAGGTCCTCCACGGCGGGCATCATCTTCTTCATCATCTTCTTCGTCTCGTTGAACTTCTTGATCAGCTGGTTCACGTCCGAGACGGTCACGCCCGCGCCGGCGGCGATGCGCGCGCGGCGCGAGCCGTTCAGCAGGTCGGGCTTCTCGCGCTCGGCCTTGGTCATGGAGTTGATGATGACCTCCATGTGGTCGAGCGCGCCCTCGTCCACCTGGCCCTGCGACATGGCCTTGTCGCCGCCGGGCAATGCGCTGATCAGCTTGGAAATGCCGCCCATCTTGCGGATCTGGCGGTTCATGTCGATGAAGTCGTTGAGCGTGAGGTTCGCGCGCATCATGCGCTCGGCCTGCTCCTGCTCGACCTCCTCCTGTTGCACCTTCACGGCGCTCTCGATGAGGCTGACCACGTCGCCCATGCCCAAGATGCGCTTCGCCATGCGGTCGGGGTGGAACTCCTCGAGCGAGTCCGGCTTCTCGCCGGACGAGATGAACTTGATGGGCTTGCCCGTGACCTGCTTGATGGACAGCGCGCCGCCGCCGCGGGCGTCGCCGTCCATCTTCGACATGATCACGCCGTCGAAGTCCACGCGCTCGGAGAAGGCGGCAGCCACGTTCACGACGTCCTGGCCGGTCATGGCGTCCACCACCATGAGGATCTGGTCGGGCTTGACCGCACGCTTGATGGCCTCGGCCTCGTCCATCATCTCGTCGTCCACGTGCAGGCGGCCCGCCGTGTCCACGATCACCACGTCGCGCAGGTTGTCGATGGCGTCCTGGATGCCCTCGGTGGCGATGCGCACCGGGTCCTGGCCGTCACCGCGGTACACCCGCACGCCGATCTCGCCGCCGAGCGTCTGCAGCTGGTCGGCCGCGGCGGGACGGTACACGTCGCAGGCCACCAGCAAGGGCGAGTGTTTCCCCTGCTTCAGGCGGTAGGCCAGCTTCGCGGCGGCCGTCGTCTTGCCGGAGCCCTGCAGGCCCACGAGCATGATGACGTTGGGAATGCGGCTGGAGAGCACGAGCTTGCTGTCCGTGCGGCCCAAGAGCTCGGTGAGCTCGTCGAGCACGATCTTGATGACGTTCTGCGCCGGCGTGAGCGAGTCGAGCACCTCCGCGTCCAGGCAGCGCTCCTTCGTGCGGGCGATGAAGCCCTTCACCACCTTGAAGTTCACGTCGGCTTCCAGAAGCGCCATGCGGATCTCGCGCATGGCGTCGTTGATGTCGTCCTCGGTCAGGCGGCCCTTGCCGCGCAGCCCGCTGAATATGCCCTGAAGGCGTTCGGAGAGGTTCTCGAGCATGGAAGTGCGCTCCCATCGGTCGGTCATGTCGTACGCTTAATGGGAGATTATACTTGATCGACGCATGCGGACGCGAACTTCACCTTTTCAACGACTGGGGGTGGTCTTCCGAACAATTACGAATACGGCCTTCGCAGTGCCATGGTTCTACCGAGCACCAGACCCCATGCGCTCTTAGCCCCGCTCGTCGAAGTCGCCGACGAGGGCGCGCGCGAAGTCGTGCGCGTCGAAGTCCTTGAGGTCGTCGAGGCCCTCTCCTACGCCGATCTTGAGCACGGGCAGCTCCAGCTCGTGGCTCACAGCCAGCGCGATGCCGCCCTTCGCGGTGCCGTCGAGCTTCGTGACGATCACGCCGTCCAGATCGAGCGCGCGGTCGAACTCGCGTGCCTGCTGAAGGCCGTTCTGGCCGGTGGTGGCATCGATAACGAGCACGGTGAACACGGGCAGATTCGAGCGCTTGCGCACCACGGCCACCACCTTCTCCAGCTCGCGCATGAGGTCGGCCGACGTGTGCAGGCGCCCGGCTGTGTCCACCAGCACGAGGTCGGCGCCCTCCTGCTCGGCGCGCTCGAGGGTGTCGTAGCAGACGCTCGCCGGGTCGCTGCCGCGCTCGCGCGTGCACACGGGCACGTTCGCGCGCCGCGCCCACACCTCCAGCTGCTCGATGGCCGCCGCGCGGAACGTGTCGGCGCTGCCCAGGAGCACCGTGCGGCCCGCGTCCGTGGCCTCCTTGGCCAGCTTGCCCACCGTGGTGGTCTTGCCCGTGCCGTTGATGCCCACGAACAGCACCACGGCCGGCCCGCCGCCGAACACGTCCTCGCCGCCGGGCGTGAACGTGGAGGCTATCTGGTCGTTCAGCAGGTCGAGCACGGCGTAAGCATCGGGCAGCGCCTTGCGCGTGGCCTGGTCACGCAGGTTCTCCACGATCTCGCTGGCCGCCGCGCCCCCGATGTCGGCCAGGATGAGCGTCTCCTCCAGGCCATCCCAGAACTCGTCGTCCAGATCCGGGCCGCGGTCCAGAAGGACGTTCATCTGCTCTTTGAACTTGTCGCGCGAGCGGGAGAGCCCCTCGCTGATCCTATCGAAAAATCCCATGTGCGGGCTCCTTTCTCAACAACCTGAACAGTGTATCCCAAATGGGGCCGCACGTCAGCAGCGTGGGTCCGCCTCCTGCTCGGCGTGGATCTTGCGCAAGGAACGCGTATACCCGACGAAGGGGAAGAGCGAGAAGACGAACCCGGCCGCGAGGACCATGCACGCCGCGAGGCAGGCCCACGACGCCGGCTCGTTGCCCTGGGCCGAAAGCCGTGACTGGAGCACGAAGAGCAACGCCGCGGCAACCGCGCAGAGGAGCGCGCGCAGGCCCAGCCCCTTCCGGCTCTCCCGAAGCGTCTCCGCTTCCGCGTCGTCGTCGGTGTACAGCGGCGTGGTGCCGGCCTCGGCGCGCACGATCTGCCAGCCGGGCCCCAGCACGACGGGTTCCCAGCCGCCGAGGCCGTACAGCTCCCGCGCCTCCTCCGAGAAGTCGCGCTGGAAGTCCACCGCGTAGTCGAAGCCGTGCGGCTCGCCGCGCTCGAAACAGTACAGGAGCGCCCGGTTGACACCTGTCACATGCCAGCCCTTCGCGCTCATCCTCTTGAGCATCGCCATGTCATGGCCCGGCATCACTGCAAGGCCCCCGCACATTCTATAGGTCGTCTTCGCCATGCTCCCCCTCGCCCATCGCCCCGATGTCCGCGGTGCTCCCGTCCTTCCCGCCCAACAGCCCCTCTGCGAGCACCATCAGCCGTCGGCGCCGCTCGAAGTCGCGCCGCAGCACCGCGCGTCCCTCGTCGGTTGCCGCGTAGCGGATACGGCTCTCCCCCTCGGGCCCCTCGGGCGCGTCGGCAATCTCCGCGATCCAGCCCGCGCCTTTGAGTTTCTTGAGCGTCGTGTACATGGTGGCCGGCCCGATCTCCACCGTGCCCTGCGTGGACTCCTTGATGCCCTGCATGATACGGTAGCCGTGCACCGGCTCGAGCGTGGCCAAGAGGATGAGGAAGATGCTGTCGGACAGCTCCCCCGTCTCATACGGGCTCCTCTTCGCCATTTCACTCCCTCTACTATATCAATGATGGATACTATGCTACAATCAGCCTGCTTGCAAGCGAATACTTTCGGTTCTCACTATACTCTATCTGGAAATGGAGCGTCTCATCATGGCTGAAGAGCATTTGGAAGCTGCTGCAAGCGGGCAGGCGAAGGGCTGGTTCGAGCAGCGGAAGGACCCCGAGTTTCGCAAGCGGCAGGATGCGAGCCTGTTCCAGGCGATAACCCTGGTCATGCTGCCCTTCATATGGGCGGGTTTCGTCTACTCGCTGGCCACGGGCAACGAGGGCAACATGAACAGCTACTCGCTCATGATCCTCTTCTTCTCGTTGCTGAACGCAGACGTGCTGGTCAAAGGCGAGAAACTGTCGAACAAGGTGCTCAACGTCCTGGCGAGGGCCAACTGCGTGCTGTTCTTCGTCTGGGCGCTCGCCAACATCGTCTACCTGATCGCGAAGTAGGAATAGCGGCCGCGGCGGGAGCGCGGCCATCGCCCGCCCCCCATCCCGCACGCAGGCCGCTGCGCTATTCCGCGTGGCGCAAGGCGTGCTCGAGCTTCTGGCTGACCACCTTCGTCACGCCGTCGGCCTGCATGGACACGCCGAACAGCACATCGGCCATCTCCATGGTGCGCCGCTGGTGCGTGATCATGATGAGCTGCGTGGTGTCGCGCAGCGATTCCAGGTACGACGTGAGGCGGCGCAGGTTCGAGTCGTCGAGCGCGGCCTCAACCTCGTCGAGGATGTAGAACGGCGTCGTTCGGATGCGGTACACCGCGAACAGCAGCGCGAGCGCCGTGAGCGACTTCTCGCCGCCGGACATGAGCATCATCTTCGTGATGCGCTTGCCGCGCGGCTGCGCCGTCACCTCCACGCCCGTGTTCTCCAGGTCGTCGGGGTCAACGAGCGAGAGCTCGGCCGAGCCGCCCGGGAACAGCACGGCGAAGATCTCGCTGAAGTTCTTGCTGACCGCGTCGAACGTGCGGACGAAGTCGTCCTTCATGCGGGCATCTATGACGCGCACGATCTTGCCGAGCGCACGGCGCGCGCCGTCGAGGTCGGCCAGCTGGGCGGCCAGGTAGTCGTAGCGCTCCTTGAGGCGCTCGTACTCGTCGGCGGCATCGGGGTTGATGGTACCCATGTTGGCGATGCGGCGGCGCAGCTTGAACGCCTGGTCCTCCACCGCGCCCCGGTCGTCTAGCGCGGGCAGCGCGAGAGCATGGTCGAGCGGCACCTTGCAGTCGTGGACGATGGCGTTCACCGCCCCTTCCACCTGCACCTCCAGGCGGCCCTTGTCGACCCGGGCCTGGCCCATGCGGGCGTTGGCCTCGTCGAACGCGTCGTGCGCGGAGCGTGCGGCGGCACGGGCCTCGTTGGCCGCCTGGTGCATGCCCCCGGCGGCGTCCTGGGCGGCGCTCGCAGCCTCCTCGAGCGCGCGCGTGCGGCGCCGGGCGCTGTCGGAGAGCTCCTCCATGATCGCGAGCAAGGGCTCGATGCGCCGCTGCGCCACCACTTTGCGCAGCAAACCCTCGCGGGCATCGGCGTCGGCCGCGGCCGCCTGCTCGATCTCGCGGGCGCGCGCATCCGCCACGCGGGACGTGTACGTCTCGCGCTCGGCGAGCGTGGCCGCCTTGAGCTTCGCCTCTGCCAGCGCGTCGCGCACCTGGGCCGCCTGCTTCCGCAGCGGCACCACGGCGTCCTGCGCCTCGGCGAGGCGTGCCGTATCGTCTTCCAGCTGCTGGGCCAGGCCGGCCAGGCGCTGCTCCAGGGCCTCCACCGACGGCCGCGCCTCGGCCACGGTGCGCTCGGCCTCGGCGCGCTGGCGCTCGATGTCCTCGAACTCGCGCCGCACGGCCGCCAGCTTCTCCTCGGCGCGGCGCGCGTCGGCGCGGGCGGCGTCCGTCTTGCCGCGCAGCTCGGCCAGCTCCTGGGACAGGCGCAGGCTCTCGCCCTGGGCCTGCCGCAGCGCCTCCTCGGCCGCGGCGGACGCCTGCTGGGCCGAGTCGCGGGCGGCGTCGGCCTCGGCGAGGCGGGCCCGCAAACCGTCGAGGCGCCGGGCGCGGGCGAGCACGCCCTCGGCATCGTCGGCTGCAGCGGCGCCGAGCGTCACCTTGCCCCCGGGCCACACCACGCAGCCGTCCTCCGTGACGAAGCGGGCGCCGAAGCCGTCGCGCGCATGGGCGGCGAGCGCAGCGTCCAGGCCGTCGCACACCACCACATCGCCCATCAGCGCCTCCACGGCGCGGGCGGCCTCGGGGGGGTACGACAGCCCGTCCACGAGCGCGCGCCCAAGCCCGGCCGCCGCGGCGGCGCGTGCAGGCAGCTCGTCGGCGGCGTGGCCGGGCCCGGCGGCGTCGTCGCGGGCCACGAGCACGACCTCGCCCTGCTCGTCGCAGGATGCGAGCGCAGCTGCCACGGCGGCCGCTCCGGCGGTCTCGTCCACGAGCAGCGCCGCCACGTCGCCGCCCAGCAGGCGCTCCACGAGGGCCTCCGACCCCGCCTCGGCCCGCAGCACGTGCGAGAGCGGTGCCAAGGCGCAGGACAGCTCGTCGGAGTGATCGAGCAGCCAGGCGCGGGCGGGCCCTGCGGCGGCGCTCGCACGCTCCACCTCCTCGAGCCCCTTGATCTCCGAGGCCAAAAGCGACGCCTCGTCGCGGGCCTCCTCGAGCGCGGTGCGGGCGGCCTCGCGCGCGGCGAACGCCGTGCTCACCGCCCCGCGCGCCGCCGCCTCGCGGTCGGCGAGCGCCTCCAGCGCCGCGCCGGCGACCGCGGCCGCCTCGGCAAGCGCTGCGGCATCGGTCTGCGAGCGCTGGAGCTGCAGCTCCAGCTCCTTTCCGTGGCCCTCGATGAGCTTCACGTGCGCCAGGCCGCTGGCCAGCGACTCCTGCGTGGCCGCGAGCTCGCGGCGCGCCTGCTCCTGCGCGCGCTCGGCACCTCGGCGCGCCTCGGTGAGCGCGGCCGCCTCGCGGTCGAGCGCGCGGTGGCGCTCGGTGAGCGACGCGTGCTCCTCGGCAAGGCGCGCCACGTCGGCGTCGGCGCGCTCGCGCTCGGCGCGCACCTCGCCCACCTGCGCCGCCGCCTGCGCGCGCTCGGCCTCGGCCGCGGCGCGGCGCGCCTTGCCCGCCTCCAGCGCCACGCGCAGCTCGGCCTCGCGGGCCTGCGCAGCGCGGCGCTTCTCATGCAACAGCAGCGTGGCGCCGTCGAAGCGCTCCACGGCCGACGACGCACGGCGATGGGTCTTGGCCAGCTCGCCCGCGTCGGCGCTCTCGCGGCGTATCCGCTCCTGCAGCTCTTCGGCGCGCGTCTCGGCCTCGGCGATGGCGGCCTTCTTCTGCGCCAGCTCCTCGTCCAAGGCCCGCTCGCGCTCCACAGCCTCGTCCCAGGCGCGCTGCAGCACGCGCAGGTCGTCCGCGGCCAGCGCCAACGTGAGCTCGGAGAGCTCGGCGGACAGCCCCTGGTAGGCCCGCGCGCGCTTCGCCTTGCGCTCGAGCGGCCCCAGCTGGCGCTCCACCTCGGCCGCCACGTCCTTCACGCGCGCGAGGTGCTGGTCCATGTGCTCCAGCTTCCGCTCGCTCTTGGCCTTGCGCTGCTTGTGCTTGAGCACGCCCGCGGCCTCCTCGATGAGCGCGCGGCGGTCCTCCGGCTTGGACTGCAGGATGGAGTCGAGCGAGCCCTGGCTGATGATGGAGTGCGTGCCCGTGCCGAGCCCCGTGTCGTGCAAGATGTCCAGCACG
This sequence comes from Gordonibacter urolithinfaciens, assembly GCF_900199375.1. NCBI lineage: Bacteria > Bacillati > Actinomycetota > Coriobacteriia > Eggerthellales > Eggerthellaceae > Gordonibacter > Gordonibacter urolithinfaciens. The sequence continues at coordinate 3,091,703 of NZ_LT900217.1, read as the reverse complement.
TCCATGCGGCGCGCCACCACCCCGTTTATCAGGTACTCGCTCTCGCCGGAGCGGTACATGCGGCGCGTGATGGCCACCTCGGCGAAATCCACGGGAAGCGTGCCGTCCGAGTTGTCCAGCACGAGGTCCACCTCGGCCAGCCCCGTGGCCTTGCGCGCCGACGAGCCCGCGAAGATGACGTCCTCCATAGCCTGGCCGCGCAGGTTCTTCGCATTGCGCTCGCCCAGCACCCACAGCACCGCGTCCGAGATGTTCGACTTGCCCGAGCCGTTCGGGCCCACCACGGCCGTGATGCCCGGCTCGAGCGCGAGCGCGCTGCGGTCGGCGAACGACTTGAAACCCTTGAGGACGAGCGACTTCAGGTACACGGCCTACCCCTGCTTGCGCTGCTTGGCCTGGGCGCGCTCGCTCTTCTTGCGCGCCTTCTCCTCGGCGCGCGCCGCCGCCTTCTCGGCCTTGGCCAGCTTCGCGGCCTCGGCCTTCTCGGCACGCGTCTCCTCGTCCACGCCCAGCCCGAAGAACTCGCCGAGACGCGCGAGCGTGCTCTTGGCCGCCTGGCTCTCGGCCTCCTTCTTCGTGCGGCCGGTGCCGCGGGCCAGGCCCTGCGTGCCGGCGAACACCTGCGCCACGAACGTGCGGTCGTGCGGCGGCCCCTGCGTCTCCACGAGCTTGTACGTGGGCGTTATGCCGTCCTCCTGCAGCTTCTCCTGCAGGGCGCTCTTGGGGTTCTCCGGCTCGCGCGCCATGTCCAGCGACATGCGCGGGATGAGCGTGCGCTCCACGAACTCCTGAGCGGCCCCGATGCCGCCGTCCAGGTAGAGCGCCGCCACCACGGCCTCGTACACGTTCTCCAGCGCGGAGTGCAGGCCGCGCTTGCCCGTGCCCGTCTCCGACGAGCCGAACACGATGACGTCCGCGAAGCCCAGGCGGTCGGCCACGTCCGACAGGCTCGCGCCCGACACGAGCGCCACCTTGATGCGCGTGAGCCCGCCCTCGTCCAGGTCGTGGAAGCGGTGAAACGCTATGGCCGCAACGATGGCGCCCAGGATGCTGTCGCCCAGGAACTCCAGGCGCTCGTAGGAGTACTTGACGGACTTGCCCTCGGTTGCCGAGGGGTGGGTGATGGCAGAGAGCAGGAGGTGCTCGCTATCGAAGCGGTAGTCGAGTATCTCTTGCGCTCTGGCGAGCTTCTGTTCTTGCTCTTCGGTCAATATCATGAAGGTTCGGCCCTCTGCTGGTCGTTTCGTTCGCGTGTTCCGGTCCGTCGGCGCCGCCCCGCGCCCCCGGCAGGACGGGGGGCCGGGCGCAAGGAAGGCCCCGGACGCGGACGCGCCGGGGCCACCTTGCCGTTCGGTTCATTGTAGCCGACTACGCGCCCTTCGCCACGGTCTGCGCGATTATTTCAGAAACCCCCGCGCGCACCACGCCGGCCGTGGTGAGCACGCCGTTCTTCACGGCGAAGGCATTCGACGAGCCGTGGCCCACCAGCAGCGCCCCCTTCACGCCCAGGAGCGGCGCACCGCCGTACGTGTCCGGGCTCACCTGCGCCATGAGCTCCTTCAGGCCGCCCTTGATGGCAAGAGCCCCCAGCTTCGTGACGGGGGTTTTCATCATAACGCCCTTGAGCGTCTTGAACAGCGTCTTGGACGTGCCCTCGATGGTCTTGAGGCACACGTTGCCCGTGAAGCCGTCCGTCACGATGACGTCGAACTTCGCGGGGAGGATGTCGCCGCCCTCGGCGTTGCCGGCGAAGTTCGGCAGCTGCTCCTTCAGCAGCGCGTAGGCCTCCTGGGCGAACTGGGAGCCCTTCGCCTCCTCCTCGCCGATGTTCAGCAGCGCCGCGCGCGGGTTCTCTATCCCCACGATACGCTCGGCGTAGATGGTGGCCATCTGGGCGAACTGCACGAGGTAGGCGGGCTTGCAGTCGGCGTTCGCGCCGATGTCGCACATGACCACCGGGCGCACGGGCGACGGGATGACCGTGGCCAGCGCCGGCCGCGACACGCCCTTGATGCGGCCCATGACGAGCGTCCCCGCCGCCAGGCAGGCGCCTGTGGAGCCGGCGGAGAAGAAGCCCTGCGCGGCGCCCTCCTTCACCAGGCGGCAGCCCACCACGACAGACGAGTCCTTCTTCTTGCGCACGGCCTCGGCCGGGTGCTCGCCCATGCCGACGACCTCGGTCGTCGCGCGCGCCTCGCAGCGCTCGTGCGCCGCCGCGAACGGCTCTACCACCTCGGCCGGGCCGCACAGCACCACGTGCAGGGCCCCGTCGGCCTCGAGCGCCTGCGCCACGCCGTCGAGCACGACGCCCGGGGCATCGTCGCCCCCCATGGCATCGACCGCTATCGTGACTTCCTCGGACATGATTGCCTCCTCCTGCCGACGGCCTCCCGCGAGGCCGGCCTCCTGCGCGAACCGCGGCCCTGCCGGGCCCCGGCCGCGCGCGCCTTGCTCAACCAACCTGAAAAAGCCTCCCCATGCATCAGCGGGCGCTGACGTGCGGGGAGGCTTTTCAACGCGGCCGAAGAGCGCGCGCCAAAGCGCGGATGCGCTATTCCGTCTCGATAACCTCGCGGTTCTTGTAGAAGCCGCAGTTCGGGCACACGCGGTGCGGAAGCTTCACTTCGCCGCACTGCGGGCACACGGAACGGGCGGGCGCACCGATCTTATCGTTGCTGCTGCGACGGTTATGGGTGCGGATACGGCCCATCTTGCGCTTAGGTACTGCCATGATCTATGCTCCTTCTGTAAGCCGGGCGAACCCGTGCCGCCCGTCCTCGCTTAGTAAACATGCGAAACGGTATAGTACCAAAGGTTCATGCGCCGCGCAAGGCCCCATCTGCGCTTTTCTTCGACATGCCACACGTGCTCCACACGGCGGGGCCCCGAGGGCGCGAAGGGCCGCTCAGAGCCCTTCCGACGGGCGACCGAACTGCATCTCGTAATAGCGCGCGTACGTGCCGCCCAGCTCCAGCAGCTCGTCGTGGGTGCCCAGCTCCACCACGCGGCCGTCCTCAACCACCGCGATGAGGTCGGCGCCGCGTATGGTGGACAGCCGGTGCGCGATGACGAGCGTGGTGCGGCCCTCGGACAGCTCCTCGAGCGACGCCTGGATGGCCCGCTCGCTCTCGTTGTCGAGCGCGCTCGTGGCCTCGTCCAGGATGAGGATGCGCGGGTTGCGCAAGAACACGCGCGCGATGGCGATCCGCTGCTTCTGCCCGCCCGACAGCCGCGCCCCGCGCTCGCCCACGAACGTGTCGTAGCCCTCCGGCAGGCCCATGACGAACTCATGGATGTTCGCGCGCCGCGCCGCCTCCACGATCTGGTCGTCCGAGGCATCGGGACGCCCGTAGGCGATGTTCTCGCGCACGGTGCCGCCGAACAGGTACACGTCCTGCTGCACGATGCCGATGGCCTCGCGCAGCGTCTCCACCGTCACGTCGCGCACGTCGATGCCGTCGATCTCCACCGAGCCCGCGCCCGGGTCGTAGAACCGGGGCAGAAGCGAGCACGTGGTGGTCTTGCCGCCGCCCGACGGCCCCACGAGCGCCACGGTCGTACCGGCCGGTATGGCCAGGTCCAGACCGCGCAGCACCTCGTGCTCGCCGTCGTAGCCGAACCGCACGCCACGGTAGCGCACTTCTCCGGCCACGAACCCGTCCGCCCGCCCGCGCTCCACCTCGGCGGCCGCAAGCGGCAGGGCGCCGGGCCGGTTGCGCACGTCGGGCCTCACGGCCAGCACCTCCATGAAGCGGCGGAAGCCCGCGTAGCCCTTCTGGAACTGCTCGGTGAAGTTGATGAGCTGCTCGATGGGCGACAGGAAGATGCCGATGTACAGGGCGTAGATGGCGAGCTCGGCGGGCGCCAGGCCCCCCGTGGCCACGAAGTAGCCGCCGCCCACGATGGTCACGGTGTACAGAACGCCGGTGAACACCGAGTTCACCGCATGGAACGCGCCCATGAACCTATACGAGCTCTCCTTCGTGTCCACGAAGCGCTTGTTCGTGCCGCTGAACTTGCCGATCTCCACGCCCTCGTTGCCGAACGACTTCACCACGCGGATGCCGCCGAGCGAGTCCTGCAGCCGCGCGTTGATGTCGGCCATCTTCCTGCGGTTCTCCGTGAAGATGACGCGCTTCTTGTAGTTGCGCCAGAACGCGTAGGCCGCCATGACCGCCGTGGCCGCCAGCATGATGGCCGTGAGCGGCACGTTTATCATGAACAGCAGCACGAACGAGCCTGCGATCTTCAGAATGCAGATGAACAGGTTCTCCGGCCCGTGGTGCGCCAGCTCCGATATGTCGAACAGGTCGGTGAGCAGCTTGCTCATCATCTCGCCGGTGTTGTTGCGGTCGTAGTAGCTGAACGACAGGCGCTGGTACTGTTTGAACAGGTCCATGCGCATGTCGGCCTCCATGCGCGCGCCCATGATGTGGCCCCACGCCGTGATGAAGTACTGGCAGGCCGTGCGCAGGGCGTACAGCGCGGCGAACCCGAGCGCTATCCACCCGAGCGTGGAGAGGATGACCTCGGGCGGCTCCAGGAAGAACTGCCTCGTGAAGAAGTTCAGGAACTGCGGGAAGGCCAGATCGACCGCCGCGAGCACCGAGGCGCACACGAGGTCGAAGAAGAACAGGAACTTGTAGGGCTTGTAATAGGCGACGAAGCGCGCGAGCACCTGGCGTGCGGAAACGCGCGGCTCGTCGGCGCCCGAAGGGGCCGCGGGGTCGACCGCGGGGGCTGGGGGATTCTTCTTGGTGTCCATGGTTGCCATTGTAGCGCTTACCGTCCTCTCCCGCGTCGTCGATCCTCTCGTTGCCCGCGGGCAGCGCGCGAGCGCGTCCGCCACGCCGTGATCCCGCGGCCGAACATGCCCACGTCCACGCTGCCCAGATAGGCGGGCAGCACGGCGAGCGCGGCCCACGGCGCGGCGGCCCACCCGAACGCCTCGCCGGCCAGGAGCACCGCGGCGAGCGGGCAGCGTGCGGCGGCCGCGAGGAAGGCCGCGGCCCCCATGGCCGCTGCGAACGGCGGCGCGGCGCCGATGAGCCCCGCGCACGAGGCCCCCAAAAGCGCGCCCACGGAAAGCGCGGGCATCACCTCGCCGCCCTTGAAGCCGAAGCCGAGCGTGACCACGGTGAGCAGCGCCTTCGCGGCGAAGTCGAAGGGGCCGGCATCCCCGGCGAAGGCGTCCGCGACAAGCGAGAGCCCCGATCCCTCGAAGCGCTGGAAGCCGAACGCGAGCACGAGCGCGCAGACGAGCGCGCCTCCCGCGGCCGCCACGAGGGCGGGATGGACGCGAGCGCGCCCGAAGGCCCGCCTGAGCGCGCGCAGCGACCAGCCGAACACGGTGCCGGCCGCAGCGCTCGCGAGGCCCACCAGCAAGCAGAGCGCGCCCGCGCGCCACGACGCGTCCGGGGGAGCCGCCGCAGGGAGCGCGTAACCGCCGGCGAGCGGCAGCGAAACGATCCAAGCGGCGAGGGAGGCCGTGAGCACGGCGGGCAGATGGCGCGCGACGGCGCCGTCGAACCGGACGAGCTCGAGCGCGAACGCGGCGCCCGCGAGCGGCGCGCCGAACAGGGCCGAGAACGCCGCCGCCATCCCGCAGGCCGCCGTCCAGCCGCGGCGGGGCGCCCGCGCGCCGGACGCCGCCAGGGGCTCGACCCGCGCGAGCCTGCCGAGCTCCGACGCCGCCGAGGACGACATGGCGAGCGAGGTTGCCGTCGCTCCCGCCGACCCCCCGCCCGCCACCGTGAACAGCGTGCCGGCGAGCGCCGCAGGCGCCAGGGCGAGCGGCACGCGGCCATCGTCGCGCACGTCCTCCACCACCGATCCGGGCTGCGCGCCGAGCGGCAGGCCGAGCAGCTTGAAGAGCCCGATGGAGGCCGCCCCTAGAAGCGGCAGCGCGAACAGCAGCCAGGGGAAGCGCGCGGAGAGCGCCGAGGCCGCGTCGAGCGCGAGGGTGGCGAGCGACGCCGCGAGCGCCCCGGCCGTTCCGGCCGCGAGCGCGAACGCGGCGTGGCGCGCCAGCTGGCCGGGAAGGCGGCCCGTCGCGCGCCCCATGCCTCAGCGCCCTTCCCGGCGCCGCGCGAGATCGCGGGCCCGTGCGCGCAGGCGCGCGAGCTCGCTCGCCGTGCCGTGCCCGAACACGCCCACGTCGCGGCTGCCCGCGTAGGCCACCGCCACCGCGAGCGCCAGATAGGGCGCGGCGGCCAGGCCGAATATCTCCGCGCCCATGAGAAGCGCAGCCAGCGGGCAGCGGCTCGCGGCCCCGAAGAACGCCGCCAGCCCGAGCGCGGCCGAGAACGGCGCCGCCGCCCCCGTGAGGCCGCCGAGCGCGCAGCCCAAAAGCGCGCCCACCGTGAACATGGGCATGATCTCGCCGCCCTTGAGCCCGAAGCCGAGCGCGAGCACCGTGAGGCCCGCCTTCACGGCGAAATCGGCGCCGCCCGCATGCCCCGCGAGCGCGCCGCGCAGAAGCGGCATGCCCGTGCCCTCGAAGCCCTGCCACCCGAACGCCAGCACGATGCCCGCGAACAGGAGGCCGCCCGCGACGGCGGCCACCAGCGGCCGGCCCACCCGCCGGCGCACGACGCGGCGCGCGAGGCGCAGCCCCGTGCCGAACACGGTGCCCGCCGCCCCGCATGCCAGGCCCACGAGCACGCACTGCGCGACGAGCGGCCAGGAGAAGGCGGGCACGGCGATGCGCGGGATCACGTCGCCGATGCCTGTCAGGCGCGCGATGCCGAACGCCGCGAACGACGCGAGCAGCAGCGTGGGCACGTGGCGCGCGACCGTCCGGTCGAACCGGGCGAGCTCGAGCACGAACATCGTCGAGCCGAGCGGCGCGAAGAAGAGCGCCCCGAAGCACGCCGCCATGCCCGTGGCTGCCGCGTAGCCCTGGGGGATGGCCGGCGCGCCCCGGCGCACGGGGGCCAGCTTGAAGGGGCGGCCGACGAGCGCGCCGAGCGACGCCCCCATCTGCAGCGCCGCGGCCTCCTTGCCCACCGACCCGCCGCCGAGCACGGTGAGGAACGTGCCCGCGAGGATGCCCGGCGCGAGCGCGGGCGGCACGCGGTCGTTGCGGCGCAGGCGGTCCACCAGCGTGTCGGTGGCCAGGTGCGCGGGCAGCTTGAGCGCACGGTACAGCAGAACGGAGGCCGCGCCGAGCGCCGGCAGCGCGAGGAGCAGCCACGGGAAGCGCCCGGAGAGCCGCGCCGCGAGGTCGACGGCGAGCGAGAGCGCGATGGAGGCCGCCGCGCCGGCCCCGCCGGCCGCGAGAGCGAACAGGAAGTGGCGCACGACCTGGGAGGGATCAACGCCGCCGCCCTCCGCTTCGCGCTTCGCCATGTCCGCCTCCCCGCCTCGTCGCCTTGCCTATCCCTCATATGGTAGGCGAGACTGCGTTGGGCGACGGAGCCGGAGGCGGCGTCGTCAATGAGTCGCCACCCGGCGTGCATCCTCCGGTTGACGAGCCCCTTGCGTCATCCCGAGCGGAATGCGCCTCGCAAGAGGAAAGAGCGCGTCGGGTCCATGACCCGGCGCGCCGCAAATTGAAACGAACGGATGTTTCACGTGAAACATCCGAGGACCGCCGCGGGGCGACCCGTCAGAGCGCCCCTTGGAACACCGTGCCGGTGTCGCGGCAGAGGTGCTGGACGGCGGTGCGGGCGGTGTCGACCGCGGTGGGCAGGCCGCCGGGGGCGACGAGGCGCTGGCCGGCGAAGTACACGTCCGCGATGCCCTCGGGCTTCGCCGGGTAGCTCCGCGCCTTCTCGCCGGGGAGCATGTTCGACATCCACGAGCCCTTGTACGAGCGCAGGTAGCGCTCGTAGGTCAGCGGCGTGGCCACGTCCCATACCTCCACCTTGCCCTCCACCTGCGGGCACTTCTTCGACACCGCGGCGATCACTGCCTCGGCGAGCTTGCGCTTCTCCTGCGCGTAGGTGCCGTCGGCCTTGCGCGCGGCCCACCAGTCGTACGTGTCGCCGTTCATGAACAGCGTCATGGCCGTGCAGCCCTCGGGCGCGTAGCCCTCGTAGGCGGCGTAGTTGTTGAAGGAAAGCGCGTCGTGTCGCTGCCCTCCGCAGAAAACGGGCTCGTCGAGGGGGAACCCGACGCATTCCGGCACGTCCGAGAGGTCGCTTCGGATGCCGAGGCTGACGAACGTGTCGAGGATCGGATGCACGTGCTCCCGCAAATGCTCCGCCCAAGGCTCGACGATCGGCGGGTCGAAGAGCTCGTCGACGGCCATGCGCAGATCCTGCGTCACGATGACGGCATCGAACGCCCGCTCTTCGCCGTCCACGACCACGCCCACCGCTCGCCCGTCCCGCACGGCAACCTGCTCGACGAGGCTCCGGTACTCGATCCGACCTCCCAGCCGCTCCAACGTCTCAGCGACGCGCCGGGCCATGGCGAGCGAGCCGCCGAGCGGGTACCCGCCGTCGCCCGCAGCGAGCGTCGCGAGCGTGAACGCGAGTCCCATCGCGCTCATGTCCTCGCCGACCATGCTCGCGAACAGGGTGCGCAGCAGCGGGTTGGAGAAGCGATCCGCGAACGCACGGGCGGTCTGGTTCGCGTAGGCGGGCATGCGCGTCATCGCCGGCAGCATGGCAAGCATCTCCCCCATGCCCGCCTTGCGCGGCACGGCCGCCTTCACGCCCTTGAGGTCGAAGACGGGCATGCTCACCTTCATGAACGCGCGCACGTCCTTGACGAGGCGCCGTATCTGGCGCGCGTCTTCGGGCGCGACGTCGAGCAGGTGCTCCTCGAGGCGGTCGACGTCGCGGTACAGGTAGACGGTCCTCCCCTCGAACTCGTAGGCGAGGAAGGGGTCGCGCACGTATATCGGCACGTCCGCATCGAGCGCGCCGATCTCGTTCCACACCGCGTTGAGCGCCGTCTTCGGCGACGATCCCGTGAGCCAATGCATGCCGCCCTCGAACAGGTACCCCTTGCGGCTCCAACTGGTCGATGCGCCGCCGGGGATGGCGTGCGACTCGAAGACGGTGACGTCGAAGCCGCTTTGGCGCGCGTACACCCCGGCCGCGAGCCCTGCGATGCCGGCGCCCACGACGGCGACGCGCTTCGACGAAGCTCCCGCCCCCGCCGCGCCCGTCGCGCGCGACGATCGCTCCTCCGATGTTTCACGTGAAACATCCGTTCTCTTGGCCGTGCCCCCGCCTGCGTGCTCGCTCTTCAGCTGATCCATTCCCCTACCTCTTCCTCACGATGTCGACGATCCATTCCGGTTCCGGGCACGGCATATCGGGATACACGGCCAGCTCCTCGGCGATGCCCTGGATGGCCGCCCAGAACGCGATGGAGAGCGCCGTCGGGTCGCCCGCGCGGACGGTGCCCTCGCGCTGGCCGCGACGCACCATCTCGGCCGTGGGCGTGTTCATGTCGAAGCCCGCGAGCAGCTCCTTCGCGCGCTCGGGGATGGCGTCGTCCATAAGCGCGTTGCCCATGAGCACGAACATGTCGGCCATGAAGGGGTCTTCGCGCAAAAAGGCCAGGATGCTCGCGGCGGCCCCTTCGAAGAACGCGATCGCGTCGCCCCCGGCACCGCCGTCCATCATCGCCATCGGCCCGCCCACGCCCAAGCCTATCAGCTCCTCGTAGAGCGCCTCCTTCGACTCGAAGTAGTGGAACATGAGCCCCGTGCTCATGCCCACCGCCTCGGCGATGTCGCCCACCTTCGTGCCCGCGTAGCCCTTGCGCACGAACAGGCGCAGCGCCGCCCGGAGTATCTCCTCGCGCCGCCGTTCCCGCTGCTCCTGCCTCGACACCATTTGTTGAACTTCCTTTCATTGAATTAGAATTCAATATTAGCACATGGAGAGCGAGCTCGAGGCGTGGGAACGCAAAATCGCTTCAGCCTCTTTCACATAGGATGTTCATGCGGTTTCCCAGAATGCCCGCAACACGCCCTCGCAGGCAGGGACCGCCCCACGACCGTGCCGCTCGATTCCCTTGCCTGCATCGTCATGGACGAATAGGGAACCTGCGGGAGCATAAGTTCCACAGGGGAAGCGTCCGCAACGCACGAGCCGGCGATATGCGGAACGTTTTGCTGCGCGAACGACTTCGGGCACCGCTCCCGTTGCCAGGGCCTTCGTTCTCGTCCGCGAATCTCGGACGGCCCTCGCGCCTCGCGTCGCGCCCTCGTCGCTGCCCCAGGACGGCGGACGCCCCTACTCCGCCAGGAACCTGCTCGGCCTTCCCCGGTGCAGGACGGTCAGCCGATGAAGGGCACGCGTGACCGCGACGTAGAGGAGGGAGCGTCCGAGCTCGCCGGAGAAGAAGCGCTCGTCGGCGTCGAGCACGACCACCTCGTCGAACTCGAGGCCCTTCGCCATCTTGACGGACGCCACCGACACGCCTTCCTCGAAGGTCTCCGTGCGCTCGGTCAGCAGGTGGACGTCCACGTCGCGGGAGAGCAGCTCGGCGTAGCGCGCGGCCAGCTCGTCGGAAGCGTGCAGGATCCCGAGCGTCTTGCGCCCGCTCGCGCGGAAGGCTTGGGCGGCCTCGAGCGTCCGCGCGAGCACCTCGGCCGTGTCCGCGCAGTCGATGATACGCGGCACGTCGCCATGCCGCTCCACCGCCTCGAGGCCGGCGGCGGGCTTCACGCGGTTCGCGAGCGCCACGATCTCGCTCGTGGAACGGTAGCTGCGCGTGAGCCGCACGACGCGCGCGGCGCCATAGGCCCGGGCAACGTCCTCGAGCGCGGCAGAGCCGCACTCGTCCACCACCTGGCAGCAGTCGCCCAGCACGGTCTTGCCGCAACGGAACAGCCGCGCCACGAGCGCATGCTGCACCGGCGTCAGGTCCTGCATCTCGTCCACCACGAGGTGCTTGACGCCGTCGTAGGCCTCGAAGCCCGAGAACGTGCCCTTGAAGAGCGCGAGCGGCGCGGCGTCCTCCCACTCCACCGTGCGCTTCGGCCCGATCTTGAGCGCACCCTCCCAGCCCTGGTCGGCGAGGAACAGGCGGTAGAGCGAAAGCGCGTCCTTAGCGCGCAGCATGCCGGCCAGGCGCCGACGCGCTTCCCGCTTCGTCGGCACGGCGTGGCGGTCGCGCCCGACGCTCGTGGACTCCAGCTCGTAGACCACGCTCGCGGCCACGAGGTCGAGCCGCTCCTCCAAGGCGAGGCCCCCGTGCGCGCGGAACCGCGCATCGATCCACGCGGCTTCGACGACGCGTCGGCCGAACGTCAGGTCCTCGGCCGCGAACGCCGCCTCGGGAACCCGTTCGAGGAACGCGAGCACCGCGTCGGCGAACGCGGCCGTCCCCTTCAAGCGGGCGCGCTCGCGCCATGCCTCGTCCGCCGCGTCCACGCTCGAGCGCGCGGGCGCGACGCGCACGGAGCCGTTGAGCGCCCGCTCCACGACGCCGCGCAGGTCGAATGCCTCGATGGGCTCCTCGCCGAGCTCTGGCAGCACGCCGGCGATGTAGTCGGCGAACACGCGGTTCGGCGAGAGGAGGGCCACCTGGCGCGACGAAAGCTCGCCACGGCGCCGGTACAGCAGGTACGCCACGCGGTGCAGCGCGATGGAGGTCTTGCCCGAGCCTGCCGCGCCCTGGATGACCAGCGTGCCCGGCTCCTCGTCGCGTATGATGCGGTTCTGCTCGGCTTGGATGGACGCCACGATGGCGCGCATCTTCCGGTCGGAGGCGCGCCCCAGCTCGCGCGCCAGCACCTCGTCGCGCACGCTCGAGGCGCTGTCCGCCGCGTACACGAGCTCGCCCCGCTCCACCCCCAGCTGGCGCTTGAGCGAAAGCAGGCCTTCCACGCGGCCCGAGGGCGCGTCGTAGACCGCCGGGCCCGTCTCGTCGTGCTCGTAGAACAGGCCCGCCACCGGCGAGCGCCAGTCGGACACCACGGTGCGGCCCTCCGCTGCGAACGAGAAACGCCCTAGGTAGAACGTCTCCGGCCCCCCTTCCCCGCCGGCCGCGAAATCCACGCGCGCGAAGTACGGCGCATCGAGCATCTTGCGCAGCTGCGCGGCCGCCTCGTGCGAGCGTGCGGCACGCCGGTCGACCTCGGCCAGCGCCAGCTCGTTCTGGAAGGCCTCCGCAGGGTCGATCTCTCCGCGGTACGCCACCTGGTAGCGCTTGGCCTCGCGGTAGCCGTCCTCTATCCGCCCATGCAGGGCCTCGGCCTCACCGAGGGCTGCACGCACGAGACCGAGCGTCTCGGCAAGCCGCGCCTCCTCCTCCGCCCTGACGGCGTCGCGCCCTTCGCTCATAGGATATTCCTCCTCCCGTTCCCGCCTTCATCCTGCGGCTCCGCACGCAGCAGGAACCATTGCACGGGATAGCCGAGCTCGGTGCCCAGCTCCGCCTCCTCGAACCCGAGAGCCGCGAGGTCGCGCCGGTACCCCGTGTCGGCGCGGTCGCCCGCGCGGTACGTGGCGATGGCCAGGTCGCGCCCCGGCACCGCGGCCTGCACGGCCGCGACGAGCACGCGGGCCGGGCCTCCGCTCCGCCGCTGCCGCGGATGCACCGCCAGCACGTCGATGCGGGCCCGCCCGGGGTCGAAGGCCGCCGCGCCCGCGAGGGCCGCCGGTCCCGCGCCGCGGGCGACGAGCGCCTGCCCACGGGCCACGGCCTCGCGCAGCCAGGCCTCGTGCCGGCGCTCGTCAAGGCAGGGGAAGCCGTCCACGGCGAGCCGCATGAGATCCATCCAGGCCGGCACGTCGGCGGGCGTCGCGGCCCTGGCCTCCCAGGGGCCGGCCCCGTCGGCCCAGCCGCCCGCCTCGCCTGCCCGACCATCAGCCGCACCTGCCGCCGGGCCGCTCAGCCCGTCGGCAAGTGCGTCCAGCTTCAGCGGCAGCTGCAGGGGGTAGAACGCACCGCACGCCCTGAAGCGCGCAGGCGGCGACTTGTACAGCGCGGCGAACGCCGCCGAGAACGTCTGCTGACTGTCGTAGCCGGCGTCGCGGGCGATGTCGGCTACGGGCCGCTCCGTCTCCACGAGCGCGCGGGCGGCCTCGGTGAGCCGTCGGCGCGATGCGTACGCATGCACGGTCATGCCCGTCGCCTCGCCGAACAGGCGATGCAGATGGAACTTCGAGTAGCCGGCAGCGCGCGCAATGGCGTCCAGGTCGAGCCGCCCGCCCCGGTGCGCCTCGATACACGCCACCGCCCGCTCCACCGCGCGCAGGTGCTCCGGCTCCATGCCAGCCTCCCTTCCTCCCTTTCGGCCCGGATGCTCCATTGAACCAGAACGACGAGGCGCACGTCTCTACTTTTCTTGCTCTGTCGGGAAAAGGAAACGCCCGCCGGGGGCGGGCGTTTCAAAATGGCGCGGGCAGGTTCATCGAAAATAGCAGGGACAGACCTTCCACGATGGCGGAAAGGAGGTCAGTTCTGCTCGAACGGGAAGTCCTTCAGCACGGCGAACGGGTTGGGCGGCACGTCGTCGCCCCCGTCGCCCTCGGCGGGCGCGCAGCCGCACGGCCCCTCGTTGAGGTTCGCGCCGCACGTGGGGCACAGGCCCTTGCATTCGTCGTCGCACAGCGGCACGAGCGGGAACTCCAGCAGCAGCGCGGCGTTCAGCAGCGGCTCCAGGTCGATGACGTTGTCCTCGGGCAGCACGTCGAACTCGTCGTCGTCCATGTCCTCGGGCGCCTCCTTGTCGGCGCCGAGCAGGAAGTAGCCCTCCACCTCGCCCGTCACGGGGAACGAGAAGTCGTCGACGCAGCGCGCGCACGACGTCCTCGCCTCTCCCTCCACGGTGCCGGTGACGAGCAGCGCGTCGCCCGTGTTCGTCACGTCCACCTGCCAGGACAGCGGCTCGGCGAAATCGTACAGGTCGGGCCCCGCCTTCACGACGGGCACCGTGTACGATCCCTCAAAATGCGAGCTCTCCGCAGGTGCGAAGAGCTCCGAGGGTATGGGGATGCGCGTCGTTTCCATCAGCGGCCCGCGGCGAGCGAGTTGGCGTTGAGGCGGTCGCGGCAGCGGCGCACGTTGTTCAGCAGCGTGTCGAGGCTCTGCTCCACGTGCCCGAACACCTCGTCGGCGTAATCCTCGGCGCCGGCGCGCGTCTGGCGCTCCAGCTCGCGGGCGTCCGCGAGGATCTGGTCGGCCTGCTGCTGGGAGATGCGCACGATCTCCTGCTCGCTGGCGATGGTCATGGCCTGGCTGCGCGCGTCCTCGATCATGCGGTTGGCCTCGGCCTCGGCGTCGTCGAGCAGGCTCTGGCGCTCGCGAACGATCTGGCGCGCCTGCGCGAACTCGCTCGGGAACGTGTCGCGGATCTCGTCCATGATCTCGAACGCCGCGGCTATGTCGACTTGGCGCAAGTTGCTTTTGCCGAAGACCGGCTTCGAGTCCTCGAGAAGAATCGAGAGCTCCTCGAGCAGCCCCAAGACTCCTGTTTCGTCCATGATTGTCCTTCCACCCAAGCGTGCTGCGTTTCAAGTGCGTCGGCGCACGGGGTTTGAGTCTTCCTGCGCGCATGCGTCAAAGTATTCTAGCAGGTTTGAACCCATAACCCAACGTCACTGCACAAACCGTGCACATTTTACCCGGTCGGAAGGCCCCTGTCGTATTCTCGTTGCCATACCGGAACCCGCGCGGCCCTCCTTGGGCCTACTCCGCGAACTTGGCCTCGAGGGCGCCCTTCACGCACGGGGGCACGAAGCCGTTCACGTCGCCGTGCAGGCTGGCAATCTCGCGCACGATGGACGAAGACAGGTACATGTACTGCGGGGGCGACATGATGAACAGCGTCTCCAGCTCCTGGTTCAACTGGTAGTTGAGCGCCGTCATCTGGAACTCGTACTCGAAGTCCGTGATGGCGCGCAGGCCCTTCACCACCACGGTGGCCTCCATGCGGGCAGCGAAGTCCACGAGCAGCTCGTCGAAGGGCTCCACGCGCACGTTGGGCAGGTGGCTCGTGGCCTGGCGCACGAGCTCGGCGCGCTCCTCGAGCGAGAACAGCGGGTTCTTCTTAGGGGAGGCGGCTACGGCCACCACCACCTCGTCCACCAGCTGTGCCGCGCGCGTGATGACGTCGAGGTGCCCGCTGGTGATGGGGTCGAACGTTCCGGGCGTGAGTGCTCGTCTCATAACAGGTCAAAGCTCCTTCGGTCTGAACAGGTCCACGACAGTATCGCCGTACTTCTTGCGCGATGCAAGGGCGAGCCCGCAGGCGGCGGCGGCCGCGTCGGCCTCGCCGCAGGTGCCCGCCCCGTGCTCGTACGCCACGAGCGCGTCCGGCGCGAGGGCGCCGTCGGCCGCGAGGGTTGCCGCCAGGCCGAGCGCATCCTGCGCGGCGAGCGCGTAGGGCGGGTCCAGGAACACGAGGCTGAACGGGGGGCGCGCATGGGCGGGCGGGTCCCTCAGCACGTCGCCGCGGTGGATGCGCGCGCGGCGCGCCTCCAACCCGAGCGCGCGCACGTTGCCGCACAGCACGCGCTGCGCCGCGCCGTCGCGCTCGAAGAAGTGCGCGCAGGCGGCGCCGCGCGAGAGCGCCTCCAACCCGAGCGCACCCGACCCGGCGAACGCGTCCAGCACCGTCGCGCCCTCGAAGCCGCCGCAGGCGCTGTTCACGGCGCTCATGAGCGACTCGCGCACGCGGTCGGTCGTGGGGCGCGTGCCGTCCCCCTTCGGCGCCTTGATCGTACGCCCTTTGAACTCTCCTGCAATGATGCGCATGTCAGCCCCCCTGAACCTCTCCGGCGCGCTTGAACGCGAGCCGCGCCTCGCGCCCGAGCGCGCGGTGCGCGGGCGCCTCGAGCCGCGGATCCTCTTCCAGCAGGGCGCGCGCGTCGGCGTGCGCCGCCTCGATCACCTTGCCGTCCCGCACCACGTTCACCAGCTTGAGCGCGGAGGCGCCGTGCTGGCGGTTGCCCAGGATATCGCCCTCGCGGCGCAGCGACAGGTCGTAGGCCGCCAGCTCGTAGCCGTCGTCGGTGGTCTCCATGGCCGCCAGACGGCGCAGCGCCGCATCCGTGCGCGACGCGCTCACCAGGTACACCTCTCCGGGCTTCTCCCCGCGCCCCACGCGGCCGCGCAGCTGGTGGAGCTGCGACAGGCCGAAGCGGTCGGCGTCCTCCACGATCATGACCGTGGCGTTCGGGACGTCCACGCCCACCTCGATGACGGTCGTGGCCACCAGCACCTGCGTCTCGCCTGCCCGGAAGCGGGCCATGACGTCCTGCTTCTCCGCAGCGGGCAGCCGCCCGTGCAGAAGCTCCACCTTCCAGTCCACGAACGTCTTCTGCTGCAGGAAGGCGGCCTCGCGCTCGGCGGCCGCCACGTTGCCGCCGTCCAGGTCGGCGTCGTCCTCGATGCTGATGGCGGCGTAGGCGTACTCGTCCTCGTCGCCCTCGCGCCCCGCGCGCTTGCCGGCCTTCGCGTCGCGCTCCTCGGCGCTCGCCCCCACGAGCGGGCACACCACGTACACCTGCTCCCCGCGCGCGAGCGCGGCGAGCGCGGCGTCGTAGGCGCGTCCGCGCTCCTGCTTCGCCACAACCTTCGTCGTGCGCGCCGACGTGTCGTGCGGGCGGTGCCTGATGTAGGAGAGCGTGAGGTTGCCGAAGAGCGCCAGCGCCAGCGAGCGCGGGATGGGCGTGGCCGTGAGGTAGAGCGCGTCGGGCGCCTCGCCCTTCGCCAGCAGCTTCGCCCGCTGGTCCACGCCGAAGCGCTGCTGCTCGTCGATGACCGCGAGCGTGCACCGCCTCGGGCGCACGTCGTCCTCCAAGAGGGCGTGCGTGCCCACGAGCACGTCCACCTCTCCCGCCGCCACGCGCGCGAGCACCGCCTCGCGCTCGGCGGGGGGCGTGGATCCGGTGAGCACCCCCCATGAGATGCCCGCCTGGTCGAACAGCGGCCCCAGGCTCTTGCCATGCTGGCGGGCCAGCACCTCGGTGGGGGCCATGAGCAGCGCTTGGCCGCCCGTGTCGGCCGCGGCGGCCAGCGCATGCGCGGCCACGACGGTCTTGCCCGTTCCCACGTCGCCCAGAAGCAGGTGGTTCGCCGTGGCGGGCGCCGCGAGCGCGGCCAGGATGTCGTCGCGCGCGGCCTTCTGCTCGTCGGTGAGCTCCCAGGGCAGCGCTGCGGCGAGCGCCGTCAGGCGCGGGCCGTCCGTCACGTGGCGCACGGGCTCGCACCCCTCGGCGCGCTCCCGGCCCTCCTCCATGAGCATGAGCTCCAGGAACAGCAGCTCCTCGTACACGAGGCGCCGCCGCGCCTCGGAAGCCTCGTCCATGCTGCGGGGGAAGTGGATGGCCGCGAGCGCCGCGCCGCGGCTCATGAGGCGGTACTTCGCGCGCAGCTCCAGCGGCAGCGGGTCGTACAGCCCCGCCACTTGCGTAAGCGCGTTGCCCACGAGCCGGCGCACCCAGGCGGCCGACAGCTTCTCGGTGGCGGGGTGCACGGGTATGACCATGCCGGCAGCCGCGCCCTCGGCGCCTTCCAGCGCCTCGAGGTAGGGGTTCGTCATGCGCTTGAAGCCGTAGTTGAACTCCAGCTTTCCCGCCACGGCGATGCGCATGCCGGCACGCACCTGGTCCATGAGCCACGGCTGGCGAAACGCCGTCACCATGAGCGTGCCCGTGCCGTCCACGAGCGTTATCTCCACAAGCGGCAGCTTCGGCTTGGGGCGCTTCAGCTTTATCTCGTGCACCGTGCCCTCCACCGTGCACTGCTCCCCGATGGCGGCCGAGGCCACCGTCTCGCGCCGCGAGAGGTCGATGTAGCGCCGGGGGAAGTGCGTCACCAAGTCGCGCACCGTGCGCACGCCCAGCGCCTCGAGCGCACGGGCGCGCGCCGGGCTCACCAAACGGACGCGCCCGACGGATTCGTCGAGCGCGAGGGTGGCTGCCAAGCGGTCAGGTGCGTCCATGTGCGTCTCCAGGTCGTTCGAAAGTCAGCGAGGGGCGTCCTCGTGCCGGAGATCGGCCCGCCGCACTGCCAAGCGTACTTCGGTACGCGCCGCGCGGTGCACAAGGGCCGGGATCCGGCACGAGGACGCCCCGCAGCGTCGGCCCGTTCCGCCGTTCGGCAGAACGGCGGAACTCCTTACTCAACCGACATGACCACCGGGTACAGCGGCTGCTCGCCACGGTGCGCGTCGATCTCCAACTCGTCGTACGCCTCCTCGATGCGCGCCACGAGGGCGCCCAAGGCCGCGTCGTCCAAGTCCTCGCCGGCCAGGAGCGTGAGCGTGTCGGCCTCGTCGGCGTCCATGCGGGCCAGAAGGTCCATGACCACGTCCTCCACGGCCGAGCCCACGGCCTCGATGGAGCCGTCGGCGATGCCGATGACGTCCCCTTCGCGGATGGGGTTGTCGTGAGCATCCTTGGCGTCCTTGATGGCGCGCGTCACCTCGCCGGTGCGCACGTCGGCGTACGCCTCCGTCATGGCCTCCACGTTCTCCTCGAGGCTCGCGTCCTCGTCCAGGCCGAACAGCGCGGAGAACGCCTGCGGCACGCTCGTGGTGGGCACGACGGCGCACGGTTTGTCGGACAGGCCGCACGCGCTCTGCGCGGCCATGATGATGTTCTTGTTGTTCGGGAGGATGATCACGGCGTCCGCATTCACCTCGTTGGCGGCATCCAGCAGATCCTTCGTCGAGGGGTTCATGGTCTGGCCGCCCGAGACGACCACGTCCACGCCCAGGCTCTTGAGGATCTTCGCGTTGCCCTCGCCCGCGGCCACGGCCACGAAGCCGATCGGCTTGCGCGCGGCCTCCCCCTCGGCCGCCAGCGCGTCGGTGCGAGCGGCGCTCTGCAGCTGCATGTTGTGGATGTGCACCTCGGCGATCTGGCCGCGCTCCAGCATGTAGGCGAGCACCTTGTCGGGCGTGTTCGTGTGCACGTGCACCTTGAAGTTGGGGTTCTGGCCCACCAGCAGCTCGCAGTCGCCCATGGTGCCCAGGAAATCCAGGCCCTCCTCCGCGTCCAGCGTGTCGGAGTTCACCAGGAACTCGGTGCAGTAGCGGTAAGCCGAGCCCTCCCAGTCGTTGATCTGCTCGATCTCCACCTTCGGGGCCGTACCCCGCGCGAAGGCCAGCTCGTCGCCCAGCGGGCCCTCCTTGCCGGTGAGAGCCGCGGCGAACGCGTCGAAGAAGATGGCCAGGCCGTAGCCGCCCGCGTCGACCACGCCGTTGTCCTTGAGAACGGGCAGCAGGTCGGGCGTGCGCTGCACCGACGCGTAGGCCTCGGCCACCACGGCCTCCAGCGCCTCGTCGGTGGAGAGCTTCTTCTTGCGGGCGCGCTTGGCGGCCGCCGCGCTGTCGCGCAGCACGGTGAGGATGGTGCCCTCCACCGGCTTGCGCACGGCCTGGAACGCCACGTCGACGGCATGGGAGAACGCGGAGTCGATGCTCTCGGCGTTCACGGCCTCGTGCCCGACGCTGCCCTCGCACAGGCCGCGCAGGATCTGCGACGTGATGACGCCGGAGTTGCCGCGCGCGCCCATGAGGGCGCCCGTGGTGATGGCCTTGCGGATCTCGGTGCCGCCAGCGCCGATGGGCAGGTTCGCCAGGTTCTCGACGACGGTTTCCAGCGTCAGCGACATGTTCGTGCCCGTGTCGCCGTCGGGCACGGGGAACACGTTCAGGCGGTTGATCTCGTCCTTGCGCTCGCTCAGCGTCTTGCTCGCGGCAGCTATGGCGTTGAGCAGGTCGTTCGCGGTATAGGATTCTGGCATGGTAGGTCTGTCTCTCTCTCGGCGGTAAACCCCGCGCCCCCTCGGCCGCCTCGGGGCGGGCCGCCCGCAGGCGCGGGGCTCGTCTCTATACGCTTCTCTTCGCGCGGCTACTTGCGCACCTTGACGCCCTGGACGTGCACCTCGACGCCGTCGATGGGCACGCGGGCGTACTCTTTCAGGGCGAACGTCACCTGGTCCACGAGGTTCTGCGACACGGTGTTGATGTTCGTGCCGTACTCTATGACCACGTAGAGCTCCACGTGGACGCCGGCATCGGTCGTGGTGACCACAACCCCGCGGCGCAGGCGGGACGTGGGCAGGATCTTCGCGATGCCGTCGGCCGCGGACGGGGCGGCCATGCCGACGACGCCGTAGCATTCGAGCGCAGCGTTGCCGACCATGTCGGCCAAGACGTCGTTGGCAACGTGCAGGTTGCCGGGTATCACAGTGCTCATGGCTCTTCCTTTCGAAGCGCGGGCGCGAATCCGCGCGGACGTACGCAGGCTATGGACGAAGTATACCGCATGGGCGAAACGCTGTGCGTCGGGCCTGTTCTGGGCGCCGTCCATACTACACGAAAAATTCTTGTAAGGCATTCGTTTTATGTGCTATAGTATGAAGGCTTTTTTGTCATCAACGGTATTTTAGCCGTGCGGAAACAAGACGAACCTGGAGTGATAACGATGTCTAAAGTTTGCGAAGTTTGCGGTAAGCATCCGGTTGCGGGACGCAACGTCAGCCACTCGCACCGCGTGACGAACCGCGTGTTCCGTCCGAACATTCAGAAGATCACCATCAAGGACAAGGAAGGCCGCGTCCGCAAGGCCAACGTGTGCACGAGCTGCATGAAGGCCGGCAAGGTCGAGCGCGCCTAACCGGTTCGTCTCCCGCCCTGCAAGCGAAAGCCCGCAACCGCGGGCTTTTTTGCGTTGGACGCCTTTTCCTCGCCTTCAGCCGCCCCCTCCCGGGGGGCGGCTGAAGAGGGGCCCATCCTACGGCCGGTAGACCACCTTTGCTGCCGGGCTCTCCCAGACGGCCACTTCCACAAGCGAGATATGCGCGGGAAACGTCTTCTCCAGCTCGTAGAACACCACACGGGCCAGGTGCTCGGCCGTGGGGTTGATCTCGTCGAAGGGCGGCACGTCGTTCAGGCAGCGGTGGTCGAAGTTCTCCAGCACGCCATGCAGGTCGCGCTTGACGTCCTTGAAGTCGTAGAGCATGCCCACCTCGTCGAGATGCTGCCCCGCGATGGTCGCCTCCACCTCCCAGGTATGTCCATGGAGATACTGGCAGGGGCCATCGTAGCCCGGCAGCGCATGGGCCGCGTCGAAATGGTCCTTCACCGTGAGCTCGTAGTGGCCCCCGCCCACGTGCAGGTGCATGCTGCCCGAAAGCTTGCCAGGGCCGCCGTAGGGGGCATTTCTCTGCACGGCGCAGGTTTCCTGCGCCGTATCCCGGCCGGGCTCCATGGCTCCGCCTTCCATCGTCGGCCCCTCCATCACATGACCACCAGCAGGCGCTTGCAGTGCGGGCACGTGCCGAGCGGCGCCTCCGCCTTCAGGTCGATGAGGCGGCCGCCGTCGATGACGGTGCGGCACACGCCGCAGCGCCCCTCGGTCAGAAGGCCCACGGCCACGCCGCCCGTGCGGGAAGCCGTACGGTTGTAGGTATCGCGCAGCTCGGGGGACAGCTCGGCGGACATGCCCTCGCGATCGGCGCTCATGCGCGCGATCTCGGCCTGCAGCGCGCCGCCCTCCCGCTGGAACGACACGATGGCGGCGGCCTCCTGCTTATCGACCTCGGCGAGCGCTTGGGACACCTGACTCTGCACGCCCTCGATCTTCGCCAGCTCCTCGCCCAGGCGCGTGAGCTCCACCTCCAGCGCGTTGCGGCGCTTCGCGAAGCCGTTGAGCTCCTTGGTGTGCGCCTCCACGTTGCGGTAGTTGCCGAGCGATCCGTCGATGGCCTCCTGCACCCGGCGCTGCTTTTCGGCCAGCTCGGCATCTTCGGCCTCGAGCTTCGCGGCCATGCCCTCGGCCCTGGCGCGCATCTCGGCCACCTGGTCGCACTTCTGCTCGATGGTGCGCTTCTTCTGGCGCGCCGCGAGGATGGTCGCGCGCTGGGGCAGCTCCTCGAGCTTCTTCTTCGCCTTCATCAGGTCGAGGTCGATCTGCTGCATCCGCAGCAAGTTGGTCAGGTCGTCGGTCGTTGCTTGCATGTGCTTCCTTCTCTTCGTTCGGCGCTCGCGCGCCTAATCCCCCGACGCGCCTAGACGCGCGTCGTCTCCGGATACGACCAGTTGTCTCCCTGGTCGATGATGGTGATGAGCTCGCCGGGCACCCCCGCGCCCTCCACGGCCGCGGCCAGCACGGCCGCCAGCGGCAGCTCGCTCGTATCGTGCCCCAGCTCCACGATGGTCAGCCCCGCCTGGGAGAGCGCCAAGGCCTCATGGTACTTTATCTCGCCGCACACCAGGCAGTCCACCTGGTCGCGCAGCGCCGTGGCCGCCACGTCGCCCGCCGAGCCCGTCGTGGTCACCACGCGCTCCAGCTCGCGGGAGAAGTCGCCCCACACGCGCGGCTGGCGTGCGAACACCGAGGTGCAGCGTGCGGCCAGCTGCCCGAGCGTGAGCGGCCCGTCGCCCGCCTTCACGGTGCAGCGCTGGCCGTAGCCCTTGCGCTTCGAGGAGGCCAGCGGCACCTCCACGCTGCGGAACTGCAGGTTCAGCATGCCGGGCAGCACGCGCTGGGCCTGCGCGCTCACGTCGAGCGCCGTGTGGTACGACAGCAGCGCCACGCCGCGCGCCACGGCGGCCCATACGAGCGCCCCGGGGTTCGCCGCCACCGAGGAGGCCGGCGAGAACGAGTCGGGCGGCTGCAAAAAGGCGGGATGGTGCGTCACGAGCACGTTCGCCCCCATCGAAGCGGCCTCCTCCACGGCGTCCACCGTGGGGTCGAGCGCCACGGCCACGCCCTCCACGAGGCGCGCCGGATCGCCCACCGTCATGCCGGTGCGGTCCCACGCCTCGGCGTCGGCCGCCGGGAACTCCTTGAGTAGCGCGCGCTCCAGCGCGCCCACGGTCACGGTGGACGTCTTCCTCGAGAGCGGCCCCGAAGCCCGCTGGGCGAGGCCCTTCTGCACCTTGTCCTTCTTCGATCCAGCCATGTCGATCATCTTCCTTCCCGCACGTCGCCGACCATTTGCTTCACAGTATGAGGTCGATCTCGCGCCGGTCGCCCGTGGCGGTGGGAACCGTTACCGTTCGATAACCGCATTCGTACATCAGGCGGTAGGCCGCCTCCACGTCGCGCGCCACATGGTCGGGACGGTGCGCGTCGGTGCCCACGGTGCACGGCACGCCCGCGCGGCAGAACTGGCGCAGGAGCGCCGGCGCGGGGAACATCTCCTTGCAGGCGTAGTACGACCCCGACGTGTTCACCTCCACCATGCGGCCCGCGGCCGCGCACGCCTCGGCGGCCTGCTCGTAGAGCGGCGCCACGTCGAAGGTCGGATAGTAGGCGAACTTCTTGGCCAGGTCGGGATGCGACATCACGTGGAACGGAACGTCCGAGGACACGGCGTCGCACCACAGCTCGAAGTAGCGGCGCCAGATGGCGTCGGGCGCGCCCGGCTCGTCCCAGCGGCCGCGCTGCGAGGGGTCGTCGAAGGGCCAGGCGTCCACGAAATGCACCGAGCCCAGCACGAGCTGGAACGGGGCCAGGTCGTCGGCCGCGATGGTGCGGTCGTCGTCGGCTCCGAGCCAGTCCAGCTCGCAGCCCGCGATGATCTCGAGGCCCGGGTGCCGCTCGCGCGCCTCGCCGATCGCCGCCAGGTACTCCCCCATGCGCGCGGCCGGCATGGACAGGTAGTCCCGCGGGTCGAACGCCTTGGAGAGCGGGTAGTGCTCCGTCACGGCGAGGGTCGTGACGCCGGCCGCCTCGGCCGCGGTTGCGAGCTCCTCCACCGTGCCCTCGCCGTGCCCGCAGAACGAGGTATGCGTGTGCGTGGTCACCAGCTCCATGTTCCCTAGCTCCAATCCAGCACGCCAGCGACGGCTCCGAGGAAGGCGTCGACGTCGCGCTCTGTCGTGTAGCGTCCCATCGATATGCGCAGCGCCCCGTGCGCGCGGTCGTCGTCGATGCCGAGCGCATGCAGCACGTGGCTGGGCGCGAGCGAATGCGACGAGCAGGCCGATCCGCCCGACACGCCGAACCCGCGCAGGTCGAAGCGCAGGATGAGCGTCTCGCTCTCCAGCCCGCGCACGAGCACGTGCACGATGTTCGGCAGGAATTCCACGCTGCCCGGAGCCACGTCCACCGTGGCCTCCACGGCGTCGTGGGCGGCCAATCCCGCATAGAGCCGGTCGCGCAGCGCACTCAGGCGCGCCGCCTCCCGCTCCTGCAGGCCGCACGCCGCGTGGACCGCAGCGGCGAAGCCCGCGGCGCCTGCCACGTTCTGCGTGCCGCTGCGGCGCCCCGACTCCTGGCCGCCGCCGATCGCCTGCGGCTCGAAGGGGGTGCGCGCCCTCAGGTACAGCGCGCCCACGCCCTTGGGGCCGCCTACCTTGTGGGCCGAGAACGACGCGGCGTCCACGCCCCATGCCCCCACGTCCACGGGCGCCTTCCCGAGCGCCTGCACGGCATCGGTGTGGAAGAGCGCGCCCGCGCCGTGCGCGGCGCTGGCCAGCGCCGCGA
The DNA here is from genome assembly GCF_900199375.1 of Gordonibacter urolithinfaciens. Classification (NCBI taxonomy): domain Bacteria; kingdom Bacillati; phylum Actinomycetota; class Coriobacteriia; order Eggerthellales; family Eggerthellaceae; genus Gordonibacter; species Gordonibacter urolithinfaciens. The sequence continues at coordinate 3,067,338 of NZ_LT900217.1, read as the reverse complement.
TGGGCTGGATGCTTCCCACCTCGCTGTTCGCGGCCTGCACGCTCACCAGCACGGCGTCCTCGTCCAGCACGGCCTCGAGCGCGGCCGGCTCCACGAAGCCCTGGCGGTTCGGCGCCAGGCGCGTCACGCGGAAGCCCTCGGCCTCGAGGCGCCTGGCGGGGGCGAGCACGGCGTCGTGCTCCACGGCCGTGGTCACGACATGCGGCACGAAGTCGCCGCCGCCGAGGCGGCGGCGCTCGGCGGCGGCCGCGCGGGCAATGCCGAGCAGCGCCGCATCGTCGGCCTCGGTGGCACCCGACATGAGCACGATCTCGTCGGGCCGCGAGGCGCCCAGGTCGCGGGCGAGCGAGCGGCGCGCGTCCTCGAGGGCGGCGAATGCGGCGCGGCCGGGGGCGTGCAGCGAGTTCGCGTTGCCCCCCACGGCCAGGTTGGCGCGGCCCGGCACCTGGTAGGGCGCCATGGCCCGGGCGGCCTCCTCGCACAGCGGCGCCGTGGCGGCCCAGTCCAGGTAGACGTAGTCGTTCGCGTCGAAGGAAGGCATGCCGCCTACGCCTCCTTCCGTGCCGCGAGCGCGGCCAGGCGCGCTTCCTCGGCCGCCGCGGCGACCTCGGCGAGGGCGCGTGCGGGGTCCTCGGCGGCGAACACGGCGTTGCCGCACACGAGCACGTCGGCCCCGGCCCCGGCCACGAGCGGCGCCGTGGCCTCGCCGATGCCGCCGTCCACTTGGATGAGCGGCGAGGCGCCCACGGAGCGGGCGAGCGCGGCCACGCGGGCCACCTTGTCCTCGCTTCCCTCGAGGTAGCTCTGCCCGGAGAAACCAGGCTCCACGCTCATGACCAGCACCATGTCCACGTCGGAGATGACGGGCGCCAGCACGCCGGGCGCCGTGCGCGGCTTCAGGCTGACGGCCGCCTTGGCCCCGGCCGCATGGATGGAGGCCACGGCACGGGCGAGCCCGTCGGCGTCCAGGACCTCGGCATGCACGGTGACAAGGTCGGCGCCCGCATCGAGGAACCATGGCAGCTGCTCCAACGGGTTGTCTATCATAAGATGCACGTCGAGCGGCAGCGACGTGGCCTTCTTCAACTGCTTCACTATCGGCACGCCCATGGTGAGGTTCGGCACGAAGTGCCCGTCCATGACGTCGACGTGCACGTATCCCGCGCCCGCCTCCTCGATGAGGGCGATGTCGCGCCCGAGGTTCATGAAGTCGGCCGACAGGATGGACGGTGCGATCTTCACCGGTTCGAACATGAGGGACTCCTTATCCGGGCGTTGCAGGCTCTTTGACCGTCCCCATTCTAGCGCAACGCCCCGCGCCACCGCATGCCCGGCAGGGGGTACGCGAAGAAAACCACACGTGGGCGGCACGGCTAGCACCTGGAAGGACCGAAAGCACCGGCATTGCCTCCTGCAAGGAATCGGCGATTGCGTGTCTCCCTGGTCGCCCGCGCCGCCGACGGGCAGTGCCCGCGGCGCGACGCAAGGCTATGGCAGAAGCAAGAGGCAGAAACCGGCCCCATGCCGGCGGACACGAGGTTCAAGGCACCTTCGGGCACCTGCCGTAGAAAAGCGGCAAGCTTCGGGTGGACGACCCAGGTCATGAGCGTGGCTGCCGCACCGAACGCGAGGGCGTTCTGCAGGCACACCTGGCCCATGAAGTTGCAGAACATGTCGCTGTAGTCCCACAGCGGCAGCATGCCGTCGGGACCGGGCCGGTTCAGCACGAGGCCCATGGCCAGCTCGATGAGCGTGCACGCGAGCGTGTTCGCGGCGAAGCTCGCGAGCAGCGGCGCGACACGGCCCCCGAAATGCCGCTCAAGGCGGTTCTTGACGGGGAACAGCACGAGCACGCAGGCAACAGCGCCGAAGCCGTACACGCAGAACGGGTAGAGCCAATCCGACCATATAAGGGAGCTCGGATCATAGGTGCCGGGGATGAGCCCGAAGCGGATGAGCGTGCAGTAGCCGATCTCCATCCAGTGCCCCGCCACGCTGAACACGCAGAAGTAGATGGCAAGGTCCCGCCAGAACGCCCAAGGCCCTCTCCGGCCGCAGCCGCACCGTCCCGGAGAACCGAGAATCCCCGAGACCGCCCGTATGCGCCGGGGCAGCTTCGCCCGCGCTCCCGCCTCGACCGGCTGTCCGGAGGGAGACACGAGAGCCTCACTCCCCCGCCGCCAGCACGGCTGCAGGCGCTCGGCCGAGAGCAGCGCACGTAGGTACGAGGGTCGCTGCCAAGACGAGGGCGAATCCTGCGAGCGAGACGACGAGCCCCTCGCTGAACGCGAGGTTCGCGAACAGGGGCAGTCCCACCGCGTAGGCGATAACGGCGTTGGACGCGACCACGACCGCAGCCCCCACGAACGTGGCGGTGACGGCGTGGATGAGCGCCTCGCACACGGCGGCCCCCAGCAGCGTTCCCGGCCGTGCGCCGCTCGCGACGAGCAGGGCCACGTCGCGAGTGCGCGTCTTCGACGACATGACCACGCTCACTGCCGCGCCCACGGCGCACAGGAGGATGGGGCCGCCGAGCAGCAGGATGGCCGAGGTGAAATCGAGCGAAGCGTTGAGGGTCGAGCCCTGCTGCCGTATGACGGCCGTCAATGAGCTGCTAAGCGAAAAGATCCCGGCCACCAGCCCGAACCCCACCATTATGGGCGTTTCCACCGACGTGCTGGCCAAAAGGCCGAAGCGCGCGGTGTGCCGCGCCAGGCACCAGGCGCACGAGCGACCCTGCGGAACGAGCGAGGTCCAAACCCCCAGCAGGGAGGAGAAGACCACGGGAGCCACCGGAACGAGCGTGGCCGCCATGAAAAGCGGAAGGAACAGCGAATTGCTCAAAGCGTCCGGGTCTTTCCCGAGCAGGGAGGCGGCAAGCTGCCCTGTGCCGAAAGCCAACCCCGCGAACAGCAGGACGCGCAGCCACGTCATGCCCTTCCGCGCCGGCTCCGGTTCGCGCAGCGCGTCGAGCGGCGGCGTCCTCCCCGCGCTGCGGGCCCCCTTCGAACCCCCGACGAGGAACACGCACGCCACCGCAAGCCACACCGCGGGCATGAACGGCAGCCCTGCGTCGGGAACCACGTGGTCGATAGGCTGGTACTGGGGCGAGCTGAACACGAGCGGGAACAATGGGGCGAACGAGACGGCCTCGATGAGCGTGCCGGCCACCGCGCCCAGCATCGCTACCACGGCCAGCTGCGCTAGCACCACCGCGGTCACCCAGCGCGGACCCACGTTCGCCAACTGCCAGAGCGCGTAGCTTCGACGCTGCGCCGCGACCGTCAGGCCCGCCGCCGACACGAGCACCGCCACCGCCGCGACCGCTGAGAACACGAGCACCGATGCCGCGAGCGATTCCGTGTTCGGGTACGTTCTCGCCGTGGCCATCAGCGACGCCGCGAAGCCGCCGATGAAGCCGCAGGCCACGGCCACCAGAAACGCGCCCGTCCACGTGGCGGCATGGTCGCGCAGGTCGCAGAGCGCAAGCCGGATCATCGTGCCGCCTCCAGCGCCTCGAGGATCTCCGCCGGGGCGGAGCGTCCCAGCTCGCGCAGTACCCGGCCGTCCTTCAGCACGAGAACGCGGTCGGCCAGCGAAGCAGCCTCCAGATCGTGGGTCACCATCACCACCGAGCGCTGCGGGTCGTCGGCGATGCCGCGCAGCATGCCCAGCACCTCGCGGCCGTTGCGCGAGTCCAGCGCGCCGGTGGGCTCGTCGGCGAAGATCACGTCGGCCCCGCCCGCGAGCGCGCGGGCGATGGCCACGCGCTGCTGCTCGCCGCCCGACATATCCGCGGGCCGGCTCTTCGCGCGTCCTTCCAGCCCCACGCTCGCGAGCACGGCGGCCGTCTGCTCCGTCGTGAGCGGACGGCCCGCAAGGCGCGCGGGCAGAGACACGTTCTCCCCCGCGCTCAGCGAGGGCACGAGGTTGTACGACTGGAAGATGAAGCCCACGTGGTCGCGGCGCGTCTTGAACAGCGCGGTGCGGCTTGCGCGCACGACCTGCCGGCCCATCACCTCTATGGAGCCGGCGTCGGCCGATTCCAGCCCCGACAGGCAGTACAGCAGCGTCGACTTCCCCGAGCCGCTGGGCCCCACGATGCCGACCATCTCGCCGGGCTCGACGCGCAGGCTGACGCCGCGCAGCACGTCGACGACCCGCCGTCTGCTCCCCTTCCCTGCGCTGAACGATTTCCTGACCTCGCGTGCTACTACGGTGGCACGCGTGCGCTCTCCTGCAGCATTCATGCGTTCTCCTTTGGATTTTGGCATCATCGACCAGGGCGAAGGAGCCTTCGCCTTGGGTTGAACCATATGAACGAGCGGTTTGGAATGGCGTGCGAGACGCCTTAGCGGCTGCTCCGCGAGGAACGGAACGCCTTGATCGCGGCGCACACGATGCCGCCGACGGGCCACGCCAGCAGGAAGAAGGCCGCCGCGGGCGTGAACGCCAGCACGAGGCCGACCGCCGTCGCCACGCACATGACGGCAGCGTAGGTGCCGCTCTCGCGCTTCGCACGGCGGGCGCGCTCGGCGAGGTCGTCGTCCATGGCCTCGATCTGCTCCTCGCTTATGCCTCCGAGCGATCTGCGGTTGTAGCGCGCGAGGTTGCAGCGCGAGCCCAGCAGGCAGCTGCGCACGATGACGAACACGCCAGCCGCGGCGCAGGCGAAGAACACCGCGCTTGCAAGCCACACGTCCGCCTGCAGCACGATGGTCGCAGCCATCCCCGCCAAGATGAGGGCGATGCCCGCCACGAGGCCCGTCGAAAGGGTCGCTCGGGCTTGTGTTTTCTGGTCGGCCGTGTAGAAGTCTCCGACGAAGGGGTGCGCCTTGCGGAACGCGCTGCGCTCGAACGACGCGGGAAGGATGAGCGCGAGCCCGGCGGCCGCGCCGACGAACACGAGCACGGTTGCGAAGTTCCGCACCTCAAGCATCGGCATGAGCGCGGGATCGGACAGCAGCAACGCCAGCGCGGCGCCCAGGATGACGACGGCGATGCCGAGAGGGAGCTTCCACGCGAACGTGCGCATAGTCTGGTCGTAGCCGGTCACGTCCTGGGGCTTCCCCGCCGGCACGCTGGAGGCCTCGGCGGCCGCCCGCCCGGTCAGGTCGCCGCACACCAGCTCGTCGAGCGTGCATTCGAACAGGGCGCACATGCGCAGCAGCTTGTCCATCTCCGGGTACGCGCGCTCGGCCTCCCATTTCGACACCGATTGGCGGCTAACGCCCAGCAGCATGGCAAACTGCTCCTGCGTCATGTTGCGCGTGGCGCGCAGGTGCTGCATGTTTTCGCGAAAGCTCATAGACCCGTCCTTCGTTCGTGCGATCGATGAACCTATCATGCAGGCGCCCCGGTGCCCGCTCAACCAACTTGCGGCTTCTTTTTTGCGGCGCCCCTGACAACTTCCGGTATCGAAACGCAGGTCAAGGCCAAGTATACCGCAGCTACGGAAATTTCCCGCCGTGCGGACGCGGGAGGGAGCGCATCCTGTTGCCGCACGCCCCCCCCGAAGGTGACGCCTTGATGCAGAAGGGACCACCGGCGCGCCGCGAAGACCGCGCGCGCATTATAATGGAGACCGTCCACGACCGAGAGAAGGTGCGCCATGACCGGCCCCGCCCCCACCTACTTCGCCTACCGCACGCCGCTCGGGCACGTGACCATCGCCTCGGACGGGCGGGCGCTCACGGCCCTCGCGTTCGGCGAGCGAGAGCTGGAGGGCCGCAAGCTCGCCACCGAGCTCACGAACCGCGCCGCCAACCAGTTGCAGGAATACCTCGCCGGCAAGCGCCGCGCGTTCGACCTGCCGCTCGCCCCCGCCGGCACGGAGTTCCAGCGGCGCGTGTGGGAGGCCCTGCGCGAGGTGCCCTACGGCGAGGCGCGCTCCTACAGCGACCTAGCGGCAGCCATCGGCAGCCCTCGCTCGTGCCGGGCCGTGGGCAGCGCCTGCAACAAGAACCCGCTGCCCGTCATCGTGCCCAGCCACCGCGTGATCGGCGCAAACGGGGCCCCCTCGGGGCACGGCGACGACGCGAAGGCCAAGGCGTACCTGCTGGACCTGGAACGACGCACCCTACGGGCCGAGGCGCAGGCGAAGGAGCCGACGGCGCGCGCCTGAGGGGGAGGACGCGGGGCCCGACGCCCGCTCCCAGGCGGAGGACCGTTCAGAACCGCATGAGCCGGACCGCGGTGCAGAGAAGCCGCGCAACCGAAGCGTCGAGGCGATGACGCGGGAGCCGGCTCGCGCGCCATCGCCTATAATCGTCACGTGCGCCGTGCGGACACACCCTGCGCACGGCCCCTGCGCACCCGACTCCCAAGGAGAGCCTGTTCCATGAGCGTCTACACCGGCAACATCGTGTTCGGCCTTGTGACCTTCCCGCTGATCGCCTTCGCCATCACGCTGCCCTACATGGTCTACCAGTACCGCAAGTTCGGCTCCATCCCCTGGCTGCGCACGCTCGTCGTGTACTCGTTCGTGTTCTATATGCTCGTGGCCTATTACATGGTCATCCTGCCGCTGCCGGAGAACCGCTCGGCCGTGGTGCCCTATGCGGCGCACCCGCAGCTCGTGCCGTTCCACTTCGTCCAGCTCATCGCGGACAGCTCCACGGCCTCGCTCGCGGACCCCTCCACCTGGCCGGGCCTGCTGCGCAACCCCAACGTCTACGAGGCCCTCTTCAACGTGCTGCTACTGGTGCCCCTGGGCATGTACCTGCGCTACTACTTCAGGCGCACGTGGTGGCAGACGCTGCTCATCGGGTTCGCCACCACGCTGTTCTACGAGATGTCGCAGATCACGGGCTTGTGGGGCCTTTACGTGCACCCGTACCGCCTGTTCGACGTGGACGACCTCATGCTGAACACGCTCGGCGCCATGGTGGGCTTCTGGGCGGTGGGGCCCGCGATGCGCGTGCTGCCCGATATGCGGCTCGTGAACATGGAGGCGCGCGAGGCTGGCGTACGCGCGAGCGTCACGAAGCGTGCGCTGTCGTTCGGCATCGACTTCGCGATCGCCTGCGCCGCTACGGTGGTCGCCGGCGCCGTTCGGCTGATGGTCGTCACGCAGGCGCCCCTTCCCGCCGGAGGCTGGTTCGGCCCCGGCTGGGTGGCGTGGCTGTCGTTCGCGGCGGTGTTCATGCTGATCCCCGTGCTCCTGCACGGCCAGACGCTCGGCCAGAAGCTGCTGAAGCTGCGCATCGTGCGCTCCGATGCTTCGCCGGCGCGCTGGTACCAGATCGTCGCCCGCTACGGGCTGCTCTTCCTGTTCGCCACTATGCCTTTCAAGCTCCTGGTCGGCACGATGGGCCTCGACGCGTCGCAAGCGGGCGCGACGAACGCAGTGCTGGCGTTCGTCGCGCAGAACCGGGCAGCCCTCATCTGGATCTGGCTCGCGTTCATGGCCGCCTGGGCCGCGTCGCTCGGCGTGCGCGCCGTGCGCGCGGCGGCGCTGAAGCGTCCGTTCGTCATGCTCAACGGCGTGCTGTCGAACACGCGGGTCATGACCGTGGCCGGCGTCGAGGTCGCACGGGAGCGCCGGGCCGTGATGGACGTGGCCGAGGTGGCCGCTCTCGAGCGCCGCATCGCCGAGGACGGCACGCCGCTCGCCACGCTCATGGAGCGCGCGGGAGCCGCCGTGGCCGACGAGGTGCGCGCCTGGGTGCCCGACCCCTCCCCCGTCGTGGTGCTCGCCGGTTCGGGAAACAACGGCGGCGACGGCTGGGTGTGCGCCCGCTCGCTGGCCGAGGCGGGTTACCCCGTGACCCTCGTGGCGCCCGATTTGGCCGAGCGCCTGCATGCCGAGCCGGCGCGCACGACGGCGCTCGCGGCGTTCTCCGACGCGGCGGCGCGCGACCTGCCGCTCTCGGTGCTCATCGCACCCGACGCCGACGTGCTGGCAGATGCCGTCGACCGGGCCGAGGCCGTGGTGGACGCGCTCTTGGGCACCGGCTTCAGCGGCGACGAGGTGCGCGAGCCGTATGCAAGCTGGATACGCGCCGCCAACCGCCGTCGCTTCGAGGGCACGCGCGGCAAGGGACGCGGCTGCCACCGCAAGCGCACGCACGAGCGCGGGGAGCACGAACGGCCCCGGCGCTCGCTGCCCGCGAAGGCGAAGGGGGCGCCCTTCGCCGTGGCCGTGGACGTGCCGAGCGGCCTTGCGGCCCAAACCGGCACCGCGGCCCGGCCGACGTTCGCCGCCGACCTGACCGTGACCATGCTCGCGTTCAAACCCGGCTTGGTAGAGCCTGTCGCCGCGCCCTGGACCGGCGCCGTGAAGCTGGCGAAGCTCGGCACGGACGTACCCGCCCTGCGGGACGAGCTGCGCCGCAGCGCGGCCGGCGACGGGGCGGGAGCCGATGCGGAGGCCTAGCCCTCCACCTTGTACACGTAGAGCCCAGCCAGGGAGCCATCTTCGTAGAAGCTCACATTGAACTGGGCTTTCTGGTTCTCGTAATCGGCACGCTGGACGACGGTGGCGGCCGACCGGCCGCCTGGCTCGCTCTGGCCGTACCTCACGTCTGCGAAGCCCTCGAACGAGCCGAACTGGTCGAGGGCGCCGCCCAGGCCTTGCTCCAGCTTCTCGGCGGTCGCGTTCCCGTCGTCCCAACGGGCAGCCACCTCGTCGAAATCGCGCGCATTCACCAGCTCGATGACCTCGCGCGCCTGCTCGGTGACGGCAGCCTCGTCCGCCCACGCCGGCAGCCCCTCCCGGTAGTTCTCGTCCGAGGCGCTCGACCCGCAGCCCGCCAAGCACAGCACGGCCAGCGCAGCCATGAGCGCCGCCGCTGCCAGCATCCTCTTCTTCATAAAGTCGCTCCTTCCACGACAAGGCACCTAGCTGAGGCGGAATCCGACGAGCCTGCCGTCCTCGGCGATGCCGACGGAGTAGACCAGGTCGTCGTTCTCGCAATGCGCCTGCTGGACCACGATGGCCGCCATGCCGTCCGCACCTCCGTCGTAGTGCGCGAAGGACACGTCGCCGTACGATTCGAAGCCGCCGACGTCCTCGGCCGCCCGGGCAGCCTTCTCGAAATCCGAGGCAGCCGGCGCAGGATCGCCGAACAGCAACGCCAAGCCCTCGTAGTCACCTGCAACGAACAGGTCTATCGCGTCGCGCGCCTGCGCGGTGACGGCGGCCTCGTCCGCCCACGCCGGCAGCCCCTCGACATCCTGCTGGGCCTCCCGGCCCTCCGTATCCCCCGAGCCGCAGCCCGCCAGGCCGAGCATCAGCGTCACGGCTGCCAGCAAGGCGACAATCAGAAGCCTTTTCCTCATGGAGCATCCCTCTCCCTCCGAGCCCAGCCGGAAACCCCGGCCATTCCCGCCATCCACGTTATCCGCCCGATCTTACCCAAAGGATATCAGAAACGCATCCCGTCTGCGCAAAAAGACCCTCCTCTGGATGGGGGGTCCGGAGGAGGGCCATGCAGTACGCACTGAGGAGAAGGGGAAGGTGCGCATGCTTCACGTGCCCGTCGAAGGTTTGAGAGAGAGGGGGGGGGTTCACACGAGAGACGAGACGACGGGTCACTCGAATAGGTTGTCTTCTACTTGCTGTTCCTGCCCGACTCCAGCTCCTCTTGGGTACCGGTGTCGTTGCGTATGGACGATCCCATGAGATCGTCGGCCACGCTTTTGTCGATGCCCAGCTCGGCCATCATGCCCTCAACTTCGCCCACGCCTTCCGCCAGGTGCCCGGCCTCGGCCGGGTCGAGGTACTGGAGCAGTGCGAGCAGCTCGCCCATGTGCTCCTTCTCCTCGTCGGCGATGTCCAGGAACACCTTGCGCGCCACCTCGTCATCGGTGGCCGCCGCATGCGCCTCGTAGAGCATCTGGGCCTCCAGCTCGCCGGTCAGCTCCACGCGCACAGCCTGCACGAGCTCCTGCTTCGTCATCGTGCGCGGAACGTTCGCGACGAACGGGTTTGCTAGCTCGGGCATGGCGTGCTCCTTCTCGATGCGGTCCGCTGCCGTTTCCGGAGCGGAGGGGGTCGTCGTTTCGGACAAGAGGTACCTTAAGCCACCACGGCACGTCCCGCAACGCGATTCCCCCGACGGTAAGCCCCCGGTCATCGCGTTGTCACCGCCCCGTTAGATAAAGCGCACCCTCGCGCTCATAGAAAAGGCGGAGCAGGGGCGGGGATCCCGCATGCCCTGCCCGGGCAGGACGGCGTGCAACGCAGGGCGCGCCCTTTCCGCAAGGTGAGAGGCACGCTCGAGGGCAGGCGGCGCACGCCGCGCCGCCTCGAAAAGGAAGCGGCATGCAACCGGCTGGCGAACCTCGCGCCCACCGCGAGCCCCGCGCCCAGGAGAATGCCCCCAGCTGCACGAGGCAAGGAAACCGCCCCGCCTGCGCTATACTTGACGGCAATGCGACCGAATCGAGAGGGCGGGACGAACATGGAATGGGATGCGGAACTCTACGACGGGCAGCACGGCTACGTGGGGGCGTACGGCGCGGCGCTCGTGCAGCTCGTGCGCGACGAGGCCGCCCGGCGCGGCGAGGGTGCGGAGCGCCTGCGCATCCTCGACGTGGGCTGCGGCACGGGGGCGCACCTGGACGCGCTCGCCGAGATCGGCCCCGTCACCGGCGTCGACTCCTCGCCCGAGATGCTGGAGAAGGCGCGCGGCGGCCATCCCGACGTCACCCTCGTCGAGGCCGATGCCTGCGCCTTGCCGTTCGAGGGCGCATTCGACGTGGCGTTCTCCAACGCCGTGTTCCACTGGGTGCCCGACCAGGTGGCGCTCCTCAAGAGCGTGGCGGGCGTGCTCGACGACGGCGGCCTGCTCGTGGCCGAGATGGGCGCCCACGGCAACATCGCGCGCATCGAGGAGGGCTACACCCAAGCCCTGCGCAAGCACAGCGGCGATTACTCGGGACGGTTCTGCTTCCCAAGGGAGGGGGCATACCGCCGCCTGCTGGGCATCGCCGGCTTCGAGGTCGAGCTGATGGAGGCGTTCGACCGCCCCACCCCGCTCCCCGGCGGGAGGGAGGGCCTGCGGCGGTTCGCCGAGCAATTCTTCGCGAAGAGCCTGAACCTGTACCGCGAGGACGAGCGCGCCGCCATCCTCGACGATCTGGAGCAGGCCTGCGAGGACGACCTCTGGGATGATGGGGCCGGCTGCTGGGTCGCCGACTACCGCCTGCTGCGCTTCACCGCCCGCAAGGTCCGCTCCGTCCGCGGCGCCGGCGGCATGGCCCAGTTGAGCGTTCTTGGCTCGTAAAGACCCGACGACTCTCGAACTCCCTGGTTGGCGTAGCAAGTCAGCGAGGCCGGCCGTGGGGCCCGAGATCGCGGCGATGGCTGCGTTCCGTCGGCCGGCAGGCCGACGGAACCCTAAAGCCCGTAGAACTCGGTGGTGAGGGGCCGGCTCGTGAGCGTCTTGGCCACGTCGCGAGGATCGGCACCCTCCCACACCACGCTGCGCACGACATCGGTGATGGGCAGCTCCACACAGGTTGCGTCGGCCAGGGTCTTGAGCGTCCGGCAGGCCAGCGCGCCCTCCACCACCATGTGCGTGCGCCCCGTGAACCCCTCGAGCGTGTCGCCCTCGGCCAAAAGCCTGCCGAAGCGGCGGTTGCGCGAGTGCTCGGAGGTGCAGGTGGCCACGAGGTCGCCCGTGCCCGCCAGCCCCATGCAGGTGAGCGCCTGGCCGCCGCAGCGCACAACGAGGCGGCTCATCTCGGCGATCCCGCGTGTCATGAGCATGGCGGCCGTGTTGTCGCCGAACCCTATTCCGTAGGACACGCCCACCGCGATGGCGATGACGTTCTTGAAGGCGGCGCACAGCTCCACGCCTACCACGTCGTCGCTCGCGTACGTGCGGAAGGTCTCGGAGGCGAACAGCTCCTGGAAGAATGCCGCCGTCCCCGCGTCGGGGCTGGCTACCACGGTGCCCGACGGGATGCCGCGTATCACCTCGGCTGCGAAGTTAGGACCGGAGAGAACGGCCAGGCGAGCCGCGTTGCCCATCTCCGCCTCGAACACCTCAACCGGCAGAAGGCCGCTGCCCTCCTCGACGCCCTTCGAGCAGACTATCACCGGAAAGTCTTCGCCCGCGAGGCCGGCCAGCCGGTCCGCCACGTCGCGCATGATGCTCGAAGGCGTGACGATCACGGCGGCGCTTGCGCCCTCCAGCACGTCCTCATACGCGGAAGCGGCCGCGATGCGCCCGGACAGCGTGACATCGCCCAGGTAGCGCGGGTTGCGGTGGTCGGCGTTGATCGCCGATGCCACTTCGGGCTTGCGCGCCCACAGTCCCACGTCGTGCCCGTTGCCGGCCAGCACCTGCGCCAGCGCCGTTCCCCATGACCCCGCCCCGATAACCGCGATCTTCATCCTGCGCCTACGCTTTCTTCTTGTCGCCTATCCTGCTCTCGGTGCCGTCGCGCAATCGCTTGATGTTCCCACGGTGCGCCCACACCACCGTCAGCCCCGCCAGCGTGCACAGGGCGACGGCGATCCAGTCGCCCCAGAAGTAGTACAGCGAGAAGAATGGGCAGGACAGCGCCGCAGCTATCGAGCCGATGGACACGCGCTTCGTGGCCACCACCAGCACGATGAATATGAGCAGTTCCAGGCAGGCGCCCACCCAGCCGAACGTGACGAACAGGCAGCCCACGGCCACCGCGATGCCCTTGCCGCCCTTGAAGCCCAGCCAGGGACTGAAGATATGCCCCCACACGCAGCCGAGGAACGCGACAGCCAGCATGGTGTCGTAGCTGACGAGCGCGCCGGGCACCAGCCCCCCGCCCGGCAGGAACTGCCAGCTGAACCACCAGGCCAGCACGCCCGAGAGCAGGCCCTTGCCGAAGTCGAGCACGAACACGGCGTAGCCGCCCACCTTGCCCATCGTGCGGATGGCGTTCGTGGTGCCGATGTTGCCCGAGCCATGCTCGCGCAAATCGGTATGGTAGAACACCTTCGAGATGATGAGGCCCCACGGGACGGAGCCCAGGAGGAATGCCGTGACGAACAGCGCGGCCGCAACTAGCAGATCCTGCATCGTACCCCTTAGTCCTTCTTCTTGAACTTCAGCTTCACCGGCGTGCCCACGAGGTCGAACCCCTCGCGCAGGCGATTCTCCAAAAAGCGCTCGTAGTTGTCCGTGACCAGGTCGGGCCGGTTCACGAAGAACGTGAAGTACGGCGGGCACGTGCCCGTCTGCGTCACGTACTTCATGCGCAGCACGGCCTTGCCGTTGCTTACCGTGTGCCCCGTCTCGCGGATGCCCGAGAGCCACGTGTTCAGCTTGTTCGTGGGGATGGTCTGGCTGAAGTTCTCGTACGCCTTGTCGATGGCCTCCCAGATGCGGTCGACTTTCTTGCCCGTGAGCGCCGAGATGGCCACCACCGGCGCATAGCCCACGAACGTCATGCGATCGGCAATGCGCTCGCGGATGTCGGCCTTGGCCTCTGGGCCCTCCACCAGGTCCCACTTGTTCAGCACGATGACCATGGCGCAGCCGCGCTCGGCCGCATAGCCCGCCACGCGCTGGTCCTGGTCGGTCAGGCCGAGCGTGGAGTCTATGACGAGCAGCGCCACGTCGGCACGGTCGATGGCGCGCATGGCGCGCACGAAGCCGTAGTACTCAACGTCCTGGTCGATCTGGCTCTTGCGGCGCAGGCCCGCCGTGTCCACGATGGTGTAGAGGGTGCCGTCGTGCTCGACGGCCGTGTCGATGGCGTCGCGCGTGGTGCCCGCCACGTCGGACACGATGGAGCGGTCGCCCTTCGTCATCTTGTTCGTGAGCGATGACTTGCCGGCGTTCGGGCGACCGATGATGGCCACGTTGATGGAGGGTTCCTCCTCCTCGTCGGCAGGCACCTCCGCGCGGCGCAGCTCATCCACCACGGCATCGAGCAGGTCTCCCGTGCCGTGGCCGTGCGTGGAGGACACCGGCCAGGGATCGCCCACCCCCAGCTGGTAGAACTCCCACAGCTCGTCGGTGCGGTTCGGGGTGTCCATCTTGTTCACCACCAGGAACACCGGCTTGCCCGCCTTGCGGAGGATGCGCGCGACGGCCTCGTCGTCGGCGTTGATCCCCGTCTTGCCGTCCACGATGAATATGACGACGTCGGCCTCGTTCGCGCCGGCGATGGCCTGCGCGCGGATGGAGCCTTGGAAGGCGTCGTCGTCGCCCATCTCGATACCGCCGGTGTCGACGAGCTTGAACTCGACGCCGTTCCAGTCGGCCTCATGGTACGAGCGGTCGCGCGTGACGCCGCGCATCTCGTGGACGATGGCCTCGTCGGCCTGGGCTATGCGGTTCACGAAGGTGGACTTGCCGACGTTCGGCCGTCCGACCACCGCGACGAGTGGCAGGGGCATGATGGCACCTCACAGGTTGGTTCGGTCAGGGGCCGGGCTCTCGCGCCCGGCCAAGTCGACGATCTCCCGCAGGAAATCGGACGCGTTACAGGATACCACGGCAAGGGGAGCGCCCGCGTCCTTTTCCATATCCTCCAAACTCATGTCATCGAGCGTCACCGAATCGTCGTTGAATATGACGCTCGGCAGGAGGAACAGGGTGCGCGTTTCGTCGTCCTGGCGCGCGGCCCCGCGCACGGCCGCCGCTATGTCGCAGCCGCAGAGGAGCCCCGTCACGTCGACGTTGCCGCCGAAGAACTCGTTTTTCACGTAGAGGGGTCCGAGCACGCCGGCGAGGGGGCTCGCCGCCACGAGCGGCCCCAGGAAGTGCCGCGTGGCGCAGCCGACCACATAGCGCGCCCGTATCCCGGCCGCACGCAGCGCGTCCGCAGCGCGCGCGGGCAGGCCCGCGGCTGCGGCCTGCCCCCAGTCGTCCACGAACGAGCGGATGATGCCCACGCCGTCCTCGAACATGCCGAAGTCGCCGTAGTGCTCTGCCGGTGGCAGGTTCTCCAGCAGCGCAGGGCCGTAGGCATTGTGGTAGAACTCGTCGGCCGCGAAGGCCCACATCGTGCCGCGCTCGGCGAGCGCGCGCTCTTGGAAGGGCACGATGCGCTCCATCGCCGCGCGGGCGGCGGCCGGGTCGTTGAAGCTGCGGCTGAAGCGGGTCTGGTGCTTCGTGAACCCAAGCGGCACGATGCACACGTCCAGAACGCCCGGCCGCGCGTAGGCCCACTCGAGCGTCTCGGCCAGCACGTCGCCGTCGTTCTCGTCGGGCATGAGCACGATCTGCGCGTGGAACTCGATGCCCGCGGCCAGCAGCCGGTCGAGCGCGTCCAGCCCGTGGGCCGCGTGGCGGCCGATGATGCGGCGGCGCACCTCGGGGTTCGAGGCGTGCAGCGACACGCGCAAAGGCGAGATGCGCTGCTCGAGGATGCGCGCCTCGTCGGCGGCCGAGAGGTTCGTGAACGTGACGAACGTGCCCGAGAGGAAGCTCAGGCGGAAGTCGTCGTCGCGCAGCGTGAGCGAGGGCCGCACGTCGCCCGGCAGCTGGCGCATGAAGCAGAACGTGCAGGCGTTGCGGCATTGTCTGACACCGTCGAACACGACGCCCTCGAACTCGAGGCCCCAGTCCTCGCCGGGCTCGCGCTCGAGCTCCACGACGCCCGCCTCGCCATCGAGGTCGATGTAGCCAAGCTCGATCACATCGTCCGACGCGAGCCACCGCCAGTCGATGAGGTCGCGCACGGGACGGCCGTCCACGCTGGTCACGGAGCAGTCCGGCTCGAACCCCGCATCGTCGGCGGGGCTTAGGGGCGCAACCGCGCGCACGAGCGCCCGCGGTGGTACGTCCTCACCGACCGCCGTGCATGCTGCGCGTTCAATGTCCTTGGAGGGATAGGTGCTCATGAAAGGGCCTTCGCTCTATCGAGGAGATTCTCCGCATTATGCCTCATTGAAACTCAATCCAAACCCGACGCCGTGCAAAAATGCAGCCATGTCTTTCGTCAATACAATCAAAAGTCGACCATCTCGTATCCGAGGTGCGAGAGCAACTCGCGCGGCGTGAACTTGGGCGCGCAGGCGTCTTTGAACGCCGTCTCGTCGCGCGAGACGATGACTTCCACCTGCTCAGCCCGAGCGCACGCGGAGATGATCCCTTCCTCGTAATCGGGGCGTTCGAGCGAAACCGCGTTCTTGCACACCGGACCGTCGACAACTGCCACGTCGGCTATATCGAACAGCATGCTCAGGGCTCGATAGCCCGCCTCGGCACCGGCCGACCTCTCAGCCCAATAGAACACGTCTTTCACCGACGTGCCCACGACGAATATCTGCGCACCCTCCTCGACGCACGCCATAACGGAGCCGAGGGAGTCCTCGAAGAAGTCCGGCCGCTTGAGCGCGATATCCACCCACACGTTCGTATCCACGAGCACGCTATTCATATCGGCTCCTATACATCGCGCGCATCTCCGCGTCTGTCATGTTCGAGCACGCTCCCTCCGCGATGCCCGCAAACGCCTTGAGGGAGGCTTTCTTTCGATCGCGTCCATCCTGGCGATCGAGTTCAGCGCGAAGAAAATCAGGGAGCTCCCTTGTGCTCGCCATATGCGCCCACAAGGATCGCACTGCCGTCAAGGTGCTCACTCCGTTGTCGCGCAGCACACGGTCGCCGCGCTCCTTGAGCGTCGCATCGATACGTATGTTGAGCGTCGCCTGCATGCTCCTCCTTCGCCGTCCCAGGCATCTTAGTATATGCATTACCGTAATGCAACAACCGAAGCAACAGGTTGCCAAGCACCGGGCATCCCCCGAGAGGACCCCCAGCACGCAAACAGGCCCCCGGGCCGTGTCGGTCCGGGGGCCTGCAGAAAACAAAAGCATCCTCCGCGAGCGCGACGCCCTATCCTCCCACGGACTGACTCCGCAGTACTTTCGGCGATGGCGGGCTTAACTTCCGAGTTCGGAATGGGATCGGGTGATCCCCGCCTCCATGGTCGCGCTCGCGGGGGATGCTCCCGCGGGCATTGTCTGCCCCGCCCAGGCGGCACCGCGCCACCCTGGCGGTCGCATAGCGCAGCATCGAAGTGATCGCGGAACGCGGACGTTCCTGCCTGTTGTGAAGAAGAGCTCGGGCTATTAGTAGCGCTCGGCTGAGCACGTTGCCGTGCTTGCACCTGCGCCCTATCGACCAGGTGGTCTACCTGGGCCCTTACCAAAGAGAAGACTCATCTTGGAGGCGGCTTCCCACTTAGATGCTTTCAGCGGTTATCCGTGCCGGACGTAGCTAGGCGGCGGTGCCGTTGGTCGACAACCGCTCCACCAGAGGTCCGTCCACCCCGGTCCTCTCGTACTAGGGGCAGATCTCCTCAATCTTCTTGCGCCTGCGGAGGATAGGGACCGAACTGTCTCACGACGTTCTGAACCCAGCTCGCGTACCGCTTTAAACGGCGAACAGCCGTACCCTTGGGACCGACTTCAGCCCCAGGATGCGATGAGCCGACATCGAGGTGCCAAACCTTGCCGTCGATGTGGACTCTTGGGCAAGATCAGCCTGTTATCCCCGGAGTACCTTTTATCCGTTGAGCGACGGCCATTCCACTCTGGGCCGCCGGATCACTAGAACCTGCTTTCGCACCTGCTCGGGTTGTGGCCCTCGCAGTCAAGCCCGCTTGCACTCTTGCGCTCTCGGGACGGTTGCCGACCGTCCTGAGCGGACCTTTGCGCGCCTCCGTTACATTTTGGGAGGCGACCGCCCCAGTCAAACTACCCGCCTGACACGGTCCCCGTGCCGGATCACGGCCACGGGTTAGGTCGCCGACACGACGAGGGCAGTATTCCAAGGCCGGCTCCACGGGAACTGGCGTCCCCGCTTCGAAGCCTCCTGCCTATCCTCTACGCGCCGAGCCAACGACCAATGTCAAGCTGCAGTAAAGGTTCACGGGGTCTTTCCGTCCTTCCGCAGGTAATTCGCATCTTCACGAATAATACAATTTCACCGGGTCCATGGTTGAGACAGCGCCCAAATCGTTACGCCATTCGTGCAGGTCGGAACTTACCCGACAAGGAATTTCGCTACCTTAGGACCGTTATAGTTACGGCCGCCGTTTACCGGGGCTTGGCTTCAGAGCTTCGCCTTCAAGGCTAACCCATCCGCGTAACCTTCCGGCACCGGGCAGGCGTCAGACCCTATACGTCGCCTTGCGGCTTGGCAGAGTCCTGTGTTTTTGATAAACAGTCGCTTGGGCCGTTTCGCTGCGGCCCCTCCCCGCTCCGGCCGCGAGGGCCTTCACCGGGAAGGGCGCTCCTTCTCCCGAAGTTACGGAGCCAGTATGCCGAGTTCCTTAACCATGGTTCTCCCGATCGCCTCGGTATGTTCTACCC
The DNA here is from genome assembly GCF_900199375.1 of Gordonibacter urolithinfaciens. Classification (NCBI taxonomy): domain Bacteria; kingdom Bacillati; phylum Actinomycetota; class Coriobacteriia; order Eggerthellales; family Eggerthellaceae; genus Gordonibacter; species Gordonibacter urolithinfaciens. Next base: position 3,049,073 of record NZ_LT900217.1, on the reverse strand, counting down.
GCCTACCTGTGTCGGTTTTGGTACGGGCGCCGACAAAGCTCCCTAGAGGTTTTTCTCGGAAGCATGGGCTCGCCGACTTCGCCTGATGGCTTCGTCTCGCGTCTCGGGGCATGTGGCTCGCTGATTTCCATGCGAGCCCCCCTACGCGCTTTCACGGGGACGTCCAGAACCCCGCCCGGCTACCCTTCTCCGTCACCCCGTCGGTCAAACGCTCGTCAGCGGTACGGGAATGTCGACCCGTTGTGCATCGGCTACGCCTTCCGGCCTCGCCTTAGCTCCCGACTGACCCTGGGAGGATTAGCCTTGCCCAGGAACCCTTAGGCTTACGGCGGAGGGGTTTCTCGCCCCTCTCTCGTTACTCATGCCAGCATTCTCACTCCCATGCGGTCCACCGAGGGTCGCCCCTCGGCTTCGCCCCCCATGGGAAGCTCCCCTACCACTGATAGATCAGTCCGCCGCTTCGGTGTCATGCTTAGCCCCGTGAATTGTCGGCGCATGTCCACTTGACCAGTGAGCTGTTACGCACTCTTTAAATGCATGGCTGCTTCTAAGCCAACATCCTGGTTGTCTAGGCAAACGCACATCCTTTGCCACTCAGCATGAACTTGGGGACCTTAGCGGGCGGTCTGGGCTGTTTCCCTCTCGAGCACACAGCTTAGCCCACATGCTCTGACTCCCGGTCTCTTAAGTCGCGGTATTCGGAGTTTGGTTCTTTTCGGTAGGCGGTGAAGCCCCCTAGAAGATCCAGTGCTCTACCTCCGCGACTGAACGACCGAGGCTAGCCCTAAAGCTATTTCGGGGAGAACGAGATATCTCCGGGTTTGATTGGCCTTTCACCCCTATCCACGGGTCATCCCCTCCGTTTTCAACCGAAGTGGGTTCGGCCCTCCACGGGGTCTTACCCCCGCTTCAGCCTGCCCATGGATAGCTCACCCGGCTTCGCGTCTGCGGCAAGCGACTCTGTCGCCATCTTAAAGGCTCGCTTTCACTGCGGCTCGGTTCCAACCTTAACCTCGCCGCTTACCGCAACTCGCTGGCTCATTCTACAAAAGGCACGCCGTCACACTGCAGGAGTGCTCCGACTGCTTGTAGGCGCACGGTTTCAGGTACTGTTTCACTCCCCTCTCGGGGTGCTTTTCACCTTTCCCTCACGGTACTGGTTCGCTATCGGTCACAGGAGAGTATTCAGCCTTGGAGGGTGGTCCCCCCGGATTCATACCGGGTTTCACGTGCCCGGCACTACTCGGGTGCCTTCCTCGGAGGCGTCGGGGTTTCGCGTACGGGGCTCTTACCCGCTGCGGCCGGCCTTTCCATGCCGTTCCGCTACCGCGACGCTTTGTAACTCCGTCCCAGGTCTGAGGCCCTGGGAGGGGAAGGTCCCACAACACCGCATGCAGCAACGCCCTCAAGCTTGCACGTGCATGGGTTTGGGCTGGTGCGCTTTCGCTCGCCGCTACTCGCGCAATCTCGGTTGATTTCTGTTCCTCCGGGTACTTAGATGTTTCAGTTCCCCGGGTTGCCTTCTCCCGCCCTATTTGATTCAGGCGGGGATGACCGGGCATGACCCCGGCCGGGTTCCCCCATTCGGAAACCTGCGGATCGAAGGGTGTTTGCCCCTCCCCGCAGACTATCGCGGCTTGCCGCGTCCTTCTTCGGCTTCCTGTGCCAAGGCATCCGCCGTGCGCCCTTGACATCTTCTTCTTACAAGGTAATTCAGGTATCCATATCGTTCTTGTTCGCGATCGTTCAGATGCGAATCATATGACTATCGCTAATCATTGATTCTCATTTATATCGATGCTTTCGCTATGCAACTGTCAAGGTGCGCGGGCGCCCTCGGGCGCCTCGAGGGCGGGAGCCCTCGAAACCGGGTATTGCGAGCGACGACCGAAAGGGCCCTTGAATCAATAGGTTTTAAAATCTTCTTCCAGGCCATGGGAGCTGAAGCTCGACCATGTCCGGACACGTCAGTGTCTCCCTAGAAAGGAGGTGATCCAGCCGCACCTTCCGGTACGGCTACCTTGTTACGACTTCACCCCCCTTACCCTCCACACCTTCGACGCCTCCGCCCCTTGCGGGTTCGGCCGGCGGCTTCGGGTGCAGACGACTCGGGTGGTGTGACGGGCGGTGTGTACAAGGCCCGGGAACGTATTCACCGCGGCATGCTGATCCGCGATTACTAGCAACTCCGACTTCACGGAGGCGGGTTGCAGCCTCCGATCCGAACTGGGGCCGGCTTTGAGGGATTCGCTTCCTGTCGCCAGGTCGCGGCCCGTTGTACCGGCCATTGTAGCACGTGTGCAGCCCAGGGCATAAAGGGCATGATGACTTGACGTCGTCCCCACCTTCCTCCGGCTTGACGCCGGCAGTCCCATATGAGTCCCCAACTGAATGCTGGCAACATATGGCAGGGGTTGCGCTCGTTGCGGGACTTAACCCAACATCTCACGACACGAGCTGACGACAGCCATGCACCACCTGCGCTGGCTCCTCTCGGCCACCGGGTTTCCCCGGCTTCACCAGCATGTCAAGCCCTGGTAAGGTTCTTCGCGTTGCTTCGAATTAAGCCACATGCTCCGCTGCTTGTGCGGGCCCCCGTCAATTCCTTTGAGTTTTAGCCTTGCGGCCGTACTCCCCAGGCGGGGCGCTTAATGCGTTGGCTGCGGCACGGAGGGATGATCCCCCCACACCTAGCGCCCATCGTTTACGGCTGGGACTACCAGGGTATCTAATCCTGTTCGCTCCCCCAGCTTTCGCGCCTCAGCGTCAGTCGCGGCCCAGAAGACTGCCTTCGCCATCGGTGTTCTTCCCGATATCTGCGCATTCCACCGCTACACCGGGAATTCCATCTTCCTCTACCAGACTCGAGGCTTCCAGTTCGGAACCCGGCCGGGGGTTGAGCCCTCGGGTTAGAGGTTCCGCTTAGAAGCCCGCCTACGCGCGCTTTACGCCCAATGAATCCGGATAACGCTCGCCCCCTACGTATTACCGCGGCTGCTGGCACGTAGTTAGCCGGGGCTTCTTCTGCAGGTACCGTCAACTTCTTCCCTGCTGAAAGCGGTTTACAACCCGAAGGCCTTCGTCCCGCACGCGGCGTTGCTGCGTCAGGGTTCCCCCCATTGCGCAAAATTCCCCACTGCTGCCTCCCGTAGGAGTCTGGGCCGTATCTCAGTCCCAATGTGGCCGGTCGGTCTCTCAACCCGGCTACCCATCGCAGGCACGGTGGGCCGTTGCCCCGCCGTCTACCTAATGGGCCGCGACCCCATCCCCCTCCGTCGGGGCTTTCCCGCCCCTCCCATGCGGGAGGGGCGGAGTATCCGGTATTAGCGCGGGTTTCCTCGCGTTATCCCGGGGAGGGGGGCAGGTTGGTCACGTGTTACTCACCCGTTCGCCACTCTATTCGCGCCCGAAGGCGCCTTAACCGTTCGACTTGCATGTGTTAGGCACGCCGCCAGCGTTCATCCTGAGCCAGGATCAAACTCTCCGTTTGAAGAGAGCGGCATCGCTGCCGCATCTGTTCGATCTTGGTTTTCGCCGGCTCCCCCGGCCCTTCGGTGGGCTGGGCTCGCCTGGCGGGCATCTCTCGATTCGATTCATCTCGCAATATCCGGTTTTCAAGGTTCCCGCCTCCCCTTCCGGGGGGCCTCGCCGCCTCCCTTCCGGGCGAGCGGCGCAAGGAGATACTTTACCTTCCCGTTGCCATCCTGTCAAGGACTTTTTTCAGGAACTTTCGTTCCGAGTCCGTCCGGGAGGCCCCGGGCCGCGTCCTCCTCGAAAACGCAGCCTGAATATAATACGCTCCCCGCCGCGGCCTGGCAAGGGGGTATTTCGGAAAATCTTCGGGACGGGGGCGCCGGGAGGGCGTTTTCGCAGGCGGGGGGCGGGAAAGAAGATCCCGCGGCCTCCCCTTCCCGGGAGGCCGCGGGGCGCGGGCGGGGCGGAAGGGGGGATCCGGGGGCCGCGGGGAGGCGCGCGGCAAGCCGATGCGGCGGCATCGGGCCTTTGGCGCGCTGCCGTGGCGGCGGGAGGGGCGGGGCAGGATCCCGAAGGGGGGTTTCCTACAGCGCCTCCAAAAACGCGGCCACGGCGTCGATCTGGCCCTCGGGGGTCGAGGCGCCGGCGGTGATGCCAACGGCGCCGCAGCCGGCGAGCCAGGCGGGGTCGATCTCGTCGGGCGACTCTATGTGATGGGTGCGGGGGCAGGCGGCGGCGCAGATGTCGGCAAGGCGCGAGGTGTTCGACGAGTTGCGGCCGCCGATGACCACGATGGCGTCCACCTCGTCGGCGAGGGCGGCGGCAGCCTCCTGGCGCTGGCGCGTGGCGAAGCAGATGGTGTTCTTCACGAGCAGCTGCACGCCGCGCTGCTCGAGCGCGGCCACGACGGCGTCCAGGACCTCGCGCGTCTGGGTTGTCTGCACGACGACGCCCACGGGGCCGTCGAGCGTATCCGGCAGGTCATCCGGGCCGGCCACCACGCTCACCGGCGCACCGGCCTCGCGCGCGCACGCCACGAGCCCTTCCACCTCGGGATGGCCCGCCTCCCCCACCACCACCACATGGCGGCCCTGCTCGGCAAGGTCGGCCGCCGCACGCTGGGCGCGCGCCACGTGCGGGCACGTGGCATCCACGAGCGGCAGGCCGCACGCCGCCACCGACCGCTTCACCGCGGGCGTCACGCCATGGCTGCGGATGACCACTGTGCCGGCGCCCGCCACGTCCTCCACGCCGTCGACGGCCCGCACGCCGCGTTCCGCCAGCTGTGCCACCACCTGCGGGTTGTGGATGAGCGGGCCCAGCGTGTAGGCCCTCCCCCCGTCCTCGACGGCCTTGAGCGCCAGGTCGAGCGCGCGCTGCACGCCGTAGCAGGCGCCGGCGTACGCGGCGCGCACCACCCTCACGAGCGCTCCCCGGCCGGCACGGCGGAAACCTCCGCCTTGGCGGCGCGCTTCGCGCGGATGCCCGCCACGACCTCGGCCGTGGTGTGCTCGGGCACGGGATGCTCCTCGAACACGGCCGTGAAGTCGCGTCCACCGGGGAACAGCGCGGGCATGTCCACCTGCTCGCGCGGCACGCGCAGCGACAGCGCGAAGCACTCGCGCATGGCGTACCACGTACAGCCCTCCAGGCGGTCCTCCTTCGGCAGGAAGTCGAAGTCCTCCACGAGCAGGGGGTTGCCGTACTCGATGGTGATCTTGGGGAAGCGCAGGCGCTCGCCCTTCCTCTTCACGTTCTCGGCGTTGCGCACGGTCATGGGCAGGAGGGGGGCCTTCCCCATCTTCGCGACGAACGCGGCGCCGGAATGGATCTCGGGGGTCTTCGTGCCTTTGCCGCGGCGCGTGCCCTCGGGCAGGATGCCCACGATCTCGTCGTTTTTCAGCATGCGCGTCGCGCGCTTGATGGCGGTGCGGTCGGCGGAGTCGCGCTTGACGGGGAACGCGCCCACGCGCGAGAGGATCTGTCCCACTAGGCCGTGGGCGTTGTCGAACAGGCTCTCGCGGCCCATGAAGCGCAGCCATTGCTGCGGGCGCGTGGCCAGGTACATGAACGCTACATCCAGAAACGAGGTGTGGTTCGCCACCACCACCACGCCGCTCTCCTTGTCGAAACCGCGGATGCTCTCGCGGTTGTCCACACGGTAGCGGAAGCATATCTTGAACACGAACACGAGGAATCCCCAGATAAGGTTGCCTGCCCAGTGGGGAGCCTGCTTCTCGTCGGACGTGCCGCCGAGCGGCATGTCCCATATCTTCTCGTACGGGAGGATCAGGCTCATCGCGCGGCCCTCTCGCGCGCGAGCTCCACGATCTCGTCGATGACATCCTCTATGTAGCGGCCCGTGGAGTCGAGGCGCACGGCATCTTCGGCGGGCTTGAGGGGCGAGGCAGCGCGCGAGGAGTCGTGCTCGTCGCGGCGCCGCAGGTCGGCGAGGACCTCGTCGAAGTCGATGGAGCCGATGGAGCGGTCGGCGTTCTGGCGCACGCGGCGGTGCGCACGCTCCTCGTCCGATGCGGTGAGGAATACCTTCACCTCCGCCTCGGGGAACACCACCGTGCCGATGTCGCGGCCCTCCACCACGTAATCGCCCGCGCGGCCGATGCGGCGCTGCTGCCCCACGAGCGCCTCGCGCACGGAGGGCGCGGCCGACACGGGGCTCACGGCGCGGTCGATCTCGGCCGTGCGGATGGCGCGCGTGACGTCCTCGCCGCCGATGGACACGCTTTTAGGGGCCGGGTCGCCCGGCTCGTGCCCGAACGCGATGTCGTGCGTACGGGCCAGCCGACTGAGCGCTGCGTCGTCGTCGAACGGCACGCCGTCCTGCAGGGCGCGCCACGCCACGGCGCGGTACATGGCGCCCGTGTCGAGGCAGGAGAAGCCGAGCTTCTTCGCCACGGCCTTCGCGACCGTGGACTTTCCGGCCCCGCTGGGGCCGTCTATGGCGATGATCATCGAGCCAACCTTTCGATATCGTCCAGGAACCGGGGATAGCTGATCTTAACGGAGTCGAAGTTCTCCACTTCTACGGGGACGCCGCCCGTGAGGCCCACGAGCGCCCACGTCATGGCGAGACGGTGGTCGCCGTGCGAGTCGAACACGAGGCCCGCAGGGGCGCGCAGGCCGGGCTGGCCCTCCACATAGAGGTCGTTGCCGTCGATGTAGGCCTCCACGCCCAGCTGGCCGAGGCCCTCCACGACGGCCGCGAGGCGGTCGGTCTCCTTCACGCGCAGCTCGCCCACCTCGCGGAACACCGTCACGCCGCGGGCGTGCGCCGCCACGAGCGCGAGCACCGGAACCTCGTCGACGATGGCGGCGATCTTCTCGGCCGGCACCTCGCAGCCATGGAGGCTCGGGGTGTGGCACGCCGCTATCATGCCGTAGGGCTCCTTGCCCGCCGCCCCCGCGTGGCGCACCGACACGTCGGCGCCCATGCGCTCGAGCGTGCGGGTGAAGCCGATGCGCGCCGTGTTCAGGCTCACGTTCTCCACCTGGAGGGAGCTGCCGGGCTTGAGCACCGCGGCGCACACGAGGAACGCGGCCGAGGACGGGTCGCCTGGAACGCGCACCTCGGCCGCCTGGAGCACGCGGGGGCCGGTCACGCTGGCCGTGCGGTCGGCTGCCGTGGTGGGCACGCCGAACTCGGGCAGCATCAGCTCGGTGTGGTTGCGCGACGGGGCGGGCTCGTTCAAGGTGGTCGTGCCGCGCGCGTAGACGCCCGCCAGCAACACTGCGGTTTTGAGCTGGGCCGACGCCATGGGTGCATCATAGGTGACCGCGCGCAGGTCACGCGTGCCCACCTCGGTTATAGGCAGCGTCTCGCGGCCGCCGGGCTCGAAGCGCGCGCCCATCTTCATGAGCGGCGCGGTGATGCGGCGCATGGGGCGACGCTGGAGCGAATCGTCGCCCGTGATCTCCACGGGCACGTCCCACGGCGCGAGCACGCCCATGAGCAGGCGCGCCGTGGTCCCGGAGTTGCCGCAGTCGATGGGAGCGTCCGGCTTGCGCGGGCCGGAGGCACCCCAGCCCGTGATGCCGCCGGCCAGGCTGCCGTCAGGCTGACGTTCTAGCGAGACCCGGGCACCGAGCTGGCTCACCGCCTTGATGGACGAGCGCACGTCCTCGGAGTCCAGCACGCCGGACACGCGCGAGGTGCCCTCGGCCATGGCCGCGAACAGCACGGCGCGGTGCGAGATGGACTTGTCGCCCGGCACGGTGGCGGCGCCGCGCAACGGCGCGGGCAAAGGCTCGATGACCGTGCGGCCGACCTCGGGCTGCAGAGACGGTGCGGATGCGGCTGATGCGACGGGCTCATGCGACATGGGTATGCTCCTTGGCCGAAAGCGGACTGAACGACACCGAGAAACCGGCGTTGATGAGCTGGGCTGACAGCTGGCCGACATCGCCCTCGTCGGTGAGCACGAGGCTCAAGACGGCGCTGTCGGCCGTTATATGGTCGATCTCGATGGACTGGATGTTGCAGCCCACGGAGCTGGCGATGGTGGTAACCTCGGCCACGACGCCGGTGCGGTCCTCCATGGGGATACGCACCTCGAGCAGCTTCTCGGTCGAGGGCACCCATGCCGCGGGAAGCGCCCGCCGTGCCTCGGCGGCCTCGGCGAGCAGTGCGGTCATGCGGGCGCGGTCTCCGGAGGCAAGCGCCTCGGCGAACGAGCCGATGATGCCCTGCACCTCCGCGAGGCCCTCCCCGAGCGCCGCGGCGTTGTCGAAGGCGATGCCGCACCACAGCTCCGGCGAGCCGGCGGCGATGCGGGTGGTATCCTTGAAGCCGCCGGCCGCCAGGCGCATGAGCGCCTGCTGGTCGTCGGCATGGCGGCAGGCCAGCTGCACAAGCGACGAGGCCATGATATGCGGCACGTGGCTCACCACGGCCACCGCCTCGTCATGGTCCTCGCGCGGCAGGGCGATCACGCGGGCGCCGAGCGACGTTACCAGCTCGTGCAGGCGCGGGAAGTGCTCGGCCGGCGTAGCCGCGTCGGGACAGAGTATCCAGTGCGCGCCCTGGAACAGGTCGGCACGGGCGCCATCAATGCCGTTCTTCTCCGAACCGGCCATGGGATGACCCGGCACGTAGTTCTCGGGATGCGGCAGCATGCGCGCGGCAACCGCCGCGATGCGGGATTTCGTTGAGGCGGTGTCCGTGACGATGCCGTCGAAATCCCAAGCAGCCAGACGCTCGAGGTACTGCTCCACCACGTCCACGGGGGCAGCGAGCACCACGAGGTCGCACTCCCCGCGCACGGAGCGCTCGAACGCCGGGTCGTCCGGCTCCCAGGCGGCGTCGACCCAACCGCGCTCGAGCGCGACGGCGCGCGTGCGGTCGTCCACATCCACGCCGGAGAGCCGGATGTCCGGCTGCGCGGCGCGCACGGCAGCGGCGAACGAGGCGCCCACCAGGCCGAGGCCCACGATGACGATGTGCCTGAACGCGGCTTGGCCGGATTGTTCGGTATGAGGTTCGATCATGGGACGATGCCGCCCTTCCTGCCTGTCGTGAGGCCGGGGCACGGCACGGCGCCGCTCCCCCGGCCTGACCATTCTAACATTATTATAGACCGACCAACGGCCGCCCGTCACCGGCCCGCGGCGCGCTCGAGCGCCTGCACCTCGGCAGGCTCCAGCACGCGCCGCTCGCCGCGCGGCAGGCCGCCCAGCTCCACGGGGCCGAACGCATCGCGGTGCAGCGCGAGCACCGGGTGCCCGATGGCGGCCAGCATGCGCCTCACCTGGCGCTTGCGCCCCTCGTGCAGGCCTATGCGCACGATCGAGCGGTCGCGTGCCCTCGCCGAGCACGCGCGGGCGTACTGGCGCGACGCCCCCTCCGGCGCGGCAGGCGGCACATCGAGGACCGCCAGCGCCGCTGCGGCCGCCTCGCCCTCCACGAGCGCTACCCGCGCCGGCAGCGTGGGGCCATCGTCCAACTCGATGCCCTCGCGCAGGTGCTCGAGCTGGGCCGCACTCGGCCGACCTTCCACGAGCGCCGTGTACACCTTCTCCACATGGCCGCGCGGGCGCAAGAGCGCATGCCCCAGCTCGCCGTCGGTGGAGAACAGCAGCAAACCCGTGGTGTCGCGATCGAGCCGCCCGATGGGGAACAGGCCCGGATGCTCGGCTGCGGGCACGAGCTCCGCCACGGTGGGGCGACCATGCGGGTCGGACATGGTGGTAACGTAACCGGCCGGCTTGTGCAGCATGAGCGTGACCGGGCCGTCCGCCAGGCGCACGACGCGACCGTCCACCGCCACCTCGTCGACGAGCGGATCCACCTTGCTGCCCAGCTCCGTGACCACCTCGCCGTTAACCGTGACGCGCCCGGCCGTCATGAGGTTCTCCGAGCCCCGGCGGCTGGCCGCCCCGGCGCGCGCAAGGAACTTCTGCAGACGCATGGGAACGATGCGGGGGTTGTCGTTTTCTTCGCTCACAGGTCCTCCAAAGTCAGCGAGGGCTTTCGTGGTGCCCGAGATCGGCGCGTTTCGCGGCCGAGCGTGCTTCCGCACGCGAGGGCAAGCGAAAAAGCGTCGAGACCGGGTGCCGCGGAAGCCCGCAGCGTCGGCCCGTTCCGCCGTTCGGCAGAACGGCGGAACCGATTATTCATCTTCCGTCTCGAACGTCAGGCTGTCGAAGTCGATCTTCTCCACAAGCCCGAGGCTCGAGGCCATGGCCTCGGCGAGCAGGCTTTGGGCCGCCTCGCCCGCGGCGTCCTCGGCAGCCTCGTCCATGCGGGCGAAGAGCGTTTGGCCTGCACCGGCGCCGGCCGAGCCGCCCAGCTGCTCGCCCAGCGTCACCGCCGCCTCCCCCTCCCCGTCGAAGTCGAACTCCACACCGTCGAAGCCGTCGTCGGAAGCGTTCGCCTCCGCGCCGCCAATGCGGACGTCTTCCGCCACGCGCACGGGCTCGCGCGTGGCGCTCAGGCGCTCGCGGATGAACGCGCGCGTGTCATCGTCGGGCGCGAACTGGTCCAGGTCGGGCAGGTCGGCCACGCTGCGCAAACCGAACTTCTCCAGGAAGGCGCGCGTCGTGGCGTAGAGGGTGGGGCTGCCCGGCGCGTCGGCCGTGCCCGCCTCGCGCACGAGGCCCTTCTCCACCAGCGAGTTGATGGAGCTGTCCGAGTTCACGCCGCGCACGCTGGCCACGCCGGCGCGCGTGACGGGCTGCGAGTACGCCACGATGGCAAGCGTCTCCATGGCGGCCTGCGAGAGCTTCCGCGTGTCCCACGACAGCACGTACTTCTCCACCAGCTCGTGGTACACCGGATGCGTGTACAGGCGCCATCCGCCGGCCACCTCGCGCAGCTGCACGCCACGCTCCTCGCCCTCGAAGCGCGTGCGCAAGCCCACGAGCGCGCGCTCCACGTCGGCCGGCTCAACCTCCAGCATGTCGGCGAGCGCGATGGTGCCAACCGGCTCGTCGGTCACGAACAAGAGCGCCTCGAGGGCGCCCGCCATCTGGCTTTCCTGCAATCCCTGGAACACGGGCCCAACCTTTCCCTACTCTTCCCCTACCGAGGTCAGCGCGTCGTCGCCGGTGAGCACGAGCTCGCCCGAGCCCTCGATGTAGCGGATGTCGATGTCGCCGAACTGCTCCTGCTGCTCGATCTTCACCATGGCGCGCTTGTACAGCTCCAACACCGCCAAAAACGTCACCACCACCACGGGCAGCGGCGTGCCCTCGTCCACGAGCTCCGAGAACCGCAGGCGCTTCTTGTTCACGATGCGCTGGTGGATGGCCCGCACGTGCACCTCCACCGGGATGGGCTTCGCGGCGATGTGCTCGGACTCCAGCAGGAACACCTCGCGGCGCGCGTAGGCCTGGGCAGCCAGGAGCGCCAGGCCGTCCAACGTCACGTCCTTCAGGTAGTCGGGCATGAGGTTCAGGAAGCACGCGTCCGGCCCGAACGGGCGCGCGTGCATGCGGCCCTCGGCCAAGAAGCGTGCGAGCAGCGTGGAGGCCGCGTTCTTGAACTGCTTGTACGCGAGCAGCCGGTCCACCAGCATATCGCGCGCCTCGCTGGGCGCGAGCTCGGCGATGTCGTCGTCCACGGCGTCGCGGTCGCGCGGGATGAGGCTCTCGGCCTTGATCTCCAGCAGCGTGGACGCCACCAGCAGAAAGTCGCTCGCCACGTCGAGGTCGAGGTTGTCCGTGCGGCCCACCTCGGCCAGGTACTGGTCGGCGATCTGCGTGATGGAGATGGCCCCTATGTCCACCTTCTGGCGGCTGACCAGGTAGAGCAAGAGGTCGAACGGCCCCTCGAAGCTGTCTATGCGAACCTTGTACGACACGCCCGCCCCGCTATCCGGCGAACGAGAACAGCAGGTCGAACACGTTGCCCGCCGTGACGTCCAGGTAGATGCCGATGGGGTTGAAGTGCAGCACGTACGGCACGAGGAGTACCACGACGAGGAACACCGGCATCGCATAGCGCTGCACCTTGTAATACTGGGGCAGGTACTTCTTCGGCAGGAAGAACGCGAAAATGGACGAGCCGTCGAGCGGCGGGATGGGCAGCAGGTTGAAGAACATGAGGTACAGGTTGATGAGCGAGAACATGGGGAGGAACATGGTGTAGAAGTAGTAGAACAGGTCGTTTTGCGCCAGCACGTTCACCGGCAGCAGCAGCGACACCGCCGTGAAGACGAGCGCGCCCAAGATGGCCAGCGCGAGGTTGGCCGCCGGGCCCGCCAGCCCCACGATAAGGTCGCCCTTGCGCGCGTCCTTGAAGTAGGCCGGGTTGTAGGGCACGGGCTTCGCGTAGCCGAAAACGGGCATGTTCATGGCCATGAGCAGAAGCGGCATGATGACCGTGCCGAAGGGATCGATGTGCTTGAGCGGGTTCAGCGACAGGCGCCCGGCACGCTGGGCCGTGGAATCGCCCAGCTTGTAGGCGGCGAAGCCGTGGCAAGCCTCGTGGCACACGATGGCCGGCACGAAGCTTAGTATGGAGCAGATAAGGTAAGGTATCGAAATCATGATGCGACCAGTCTAGCGCAAAGGGCCGCACCCGCCGTCCCAGCCGGGGAAACTTCACAAACTCCCGCAGGGGGACCCGGCAGGAGGGAGAGAAGGCAGGGAGGCGCCAGTCGGAGCGAATGCAGCCTGCTCGTAGCCGGCGCAGAACCAGAGCCGCCCGCCTGCCTTCCTTAGCCGCCATTCTCGGAGCCGCTGCGCCCGGGGCGGTTTCGCATGCTCGCTTTGACAAGGCCCTTCGCCTTGTCCGGCACCCCAGGGGCGGGCACATCCTGCGGCTTTGCAATCTTCAGCTCCTTTTCAAATTTCCTACCACGCCTTCCGCAGAACGAGCAGAACGCTCCGCATAGACTTGCCACGACGCCCCCCTTTTTTTCAGCCCACCCTTCCTTCACCCGCCCTCCTTCACGCCGCATCATGCCCGAGGTTTTGGGGACTTGGGTGCTCCCGGAATCCCAGGAGTGGAAGGAGCCGTGGACACCCCGGGGACGCTCGGCGCCACCGGAGCTCCCGGGACTCCGGGAGGCATCGGCGCTCCAAGGGTGCCGGGTGCTCCCAAGGCGCCCGGCAAGCCAGGCCCCTCGGGGCTAGGCAACTCCGCCCCGCATTTGACGCAGGCGGTATCGATGGACGCATTGGCGGTTCCGCATTCGGGACACGTCTTGCCAGCAGAAGCGCCCGCAGGTCTAAAGCACATAGTCTTTCCTTTCGGGTAGTTTTTAACTCCGGCGCCGAGCAACCGCTCCCCCGGCCGTCCCTGCTTAAGGCCAGGGCGACAAGCGCCCCTCGGCCTTAAGCAGGGAACGCGACGCCGCTGATGATGGGAAGCCAGATGACGCTCGCGACCAAGAGGATGACCGTCGGCGCCCAGGATTTCCTCACATACTCGGCCATGGAGATCCAACCTTTGTCGTAGCCGATCAGGATGATGGAATCCAACGGGAAGAACGTGCTCACCACACACAGGCCGCCGCCGATGCATGCCACGATGCCAGGATTGACGACCATGCTGCCGGCAGCCATGTTGACAGCGGACACCACGGCAACCAACAGGGGAATGGCAACAGAGATGACGGGAGGGCCGATGGGGATGAACAGGTGGAGAACCAAGGTTACCAAGCACATGACGAGCACGATGAGCAGGGCCGGCCACGCTTCCACCCCAACGAGCAGCGTGTTGACGAACCACGTGGCCACTCCGGTTCCCACGAGGCCGGTGGCCAGCACCTGGATGCCTACGACCATCATGATGACCTCCCAGGGTATGCTTTCGTAGAACTCCTTTTTGGTCAGCAGGTTCAGCCCGGGCAAGAAGGCGAGAACGCAGAAGATCAGCGCGACCATGATGGAATTGATCTGCGGAAGCCACGTGCTTGCTATCATCAAGCCGAAGGCAATGACATACCAGACGATGAGCTTGATTTCCTTGACGGTGATTCCCTGGATGCCTTCGAGCTTCGACTCTACCACCAGGTAGGCGTCTTGTTTGATATCCTCGAGCTTGAAGACCCTCACTATCCACAGGCTGGATAGGAACGTTACCGCAAGCGCGAGGGGTATGTTGGCGATGCACCAGCCCAAAAACGTCACACGAAAACCGATTGCCGTCTCCAACATGCTTATGACCAGCATGTTGGAGGAGTTGCCAAGAGGGGTGCCGATGCCGCCTATGAGAGCGGCGGCCGGGATGCCGAGTGTGAGGGCCTTGCCAAGGCCGGAAAGCTTCTTGACGCCGTTGTTCGCCTCGACGATGGAGAGGCTGATGCCCACGAAGATGGCAGATGCCGCAAGGTCGGCGATGAACATGGAGAAAATGCCCGTAACCATCATGAGACCGACAACGATCTTCCTCGAATCCCCCTTGGACCACTTCAAAACGGCATTTGCAACGCGGAACGGGATCGGCGTGGCCATGACCGCTGCGGTGACGGCAAAGATGAACAGGCAGTAGATCGGAACCATCAAGCTCGATTGGTTGAACACGGACTGTACGACCGCCCCGTTTTCCAGTGTGGTGGTGGCAAACGGCAAAACGCCGGTCATAGGCAGCAGGACGTAGATCAGCACAACCGTGACTATGAACGGAAGCGCTTCCGTCACCCACAAGATAATGCAGCAGAGCAGGATGCCCACAGCAGACATGGCCTCGCGGGAGAGGCTTTCCGGCACAGGGCAGGCGAACTGGAAGAACGAGAACACTGCGGCTGCTGCGATTATTGCGATCAGCCGCTTCATGGACTCCTTGCCGAACTTCCCCCGAATCGAGGAATCGATAGCAATCTCGGTCATAATTCCCCCTGTCGTTGTGAAGACGAATCGCGAAAAACTCGCCTCTGAGACTTCCATTCCACGCCCCGAGGCGAAAAGGGCGGACGCGGCGCCAGTAGGCGCCCCCCTCCGTCCGCCCGAACGCGCACCACCGCTAAGGAACGAACACGGCGGCCTTCCTTGGCTTGTCCAGGAGCTTCCGGCCGCACTCCTCGATCGTGCCGTATTCCAGGACCTTCGCCTGGCAGCACTGCACGCAGGAAGGCAGCTTGCCCTTGGCGATGCGATCCTCGCAGAGGTCGCACAGCTCCGTCGGATAGGCTATGAAGTCCCAGTGCCAGGAACCGTCGGGATGCTGGTAGGGACGATCCTCGAGAACCTTGATCCCGTTCTCGGTCTTGGAAAGCCCCAGATGCGTGCGGCAGGCGATCTCACAGCTGTGGCAGCCCGAGCAATACTCGAAGTCGATGTACAAAGCACCTTGCGTCATGGTTTGCTCCTCCTCTCTATTTCTGCAGGTAGACTGCAGTGGACTCGTCAGCAGGGCGCCATGTTTGCTGGACCGTGAACTCCTCTTGGCGACTTGGCTCGAGAACGATGCCGTTGGCATCCGGATCGTTCGGGCCGCCACGGCCGTCGACCCTCTTGATGCTCACCATCATCTGCTTGAACGTGTTGCCGAAGCCGAGCTTGCCGTTCACGCTATTGGGCATCAGCATGTTGACGTTGGACTTCCAGTTTCCGTAGAGGTTGGGCACTTCCCCGTTCTCCTCGGGGTACCAGAAGCCGTGCATGCAGTGGACAACGCCCTTCTTCATGGTGGGAACCACGCGCGCGAGCTGTCGGATGCTCCCATAGGGGGAGGATATCTCCACCCAGTCGCCCTCCTCTATGCCGTAGGTCTCGGCATCGTATACGTTGATGTCGACCATAGGCCAAGGAGTGAGCTGGCGCAGGCTCGGAACCTGCTTATGCTCTGAGTGGAAGAACTCCTGCTGGCGAGCGCCGGTGATCATCATCAGCGGGTATTCCCGGCCGAGCTCCGGCAAGGCGCCGGGGCTGTAGACCGGAGGCTCGTAATACGGCAGCGGATCCTCGCCCCAGTTCTGGTACATGAGCGAGTAGAGCTCGACACGGCCGGTGGTGGTGGGAAACCCGGGCTGCCCGTCAGGACGCAGCTTGCCGATCTTGTACTTGTAATAGGGTTCCTCGGACATGACGACCACCTTGTCGCGCAGCTCCCGGAAGGGCAGCCAGCTGCGCATGACATGGAAGTTGTCGTAGTCTTCCTGGGTCTCGAAGCGGTTCCAGAACCCGGGATGGAGCTTCTTTCCCACCATCATCATGATCTCGATGTCGCTCTTGCACTCGCCCACCTGCACGCACTTGTTCTGGGCACCGTAGAACGAGGCGTTGGAGGCATAGTGCGTGACCACCATGCCGTCGTGCTCGATGGTGGAGGCGACCGGGAACACCACGTCGCAGCAGCTCATGATAGTCGGGTTCATGAAGCAGTCGCAGGCGTAATTGAAGTCGAGCTGCTTGAGCGCCTTGTACCAGCGCTGCGGCTCGGCGGAGATGGCCGTGCCGACCGGGTTGGAGGAGACGAAGCCGGCCATATGCACCTTGTAGGGCTGTTCGGTCTCGAGCGCCTTCAGAAACTCGTCGGGGTGCGCCGTCCACATGATGGATCCGACCGCAGGGTACTTGTCCACGCCGATACGCTTAGTGTCCCACATCTCCTGGGTCATGATGCCGTTCTTCAGCGCCAGCATAAGCGTGGAGTCGTTCTCGTCCTCGATGCGCTGGCTTGCGTCGATACCACCTCCGTCGTGCACGCGGTTGCCGCCGTCGTCGCCCATGCCGAGCGTCGTGCCACCAGGGGCGTCGATGAAGCCGGTGATGGTCATGAGCGCGATGAGGCACTGGCCGAGCTGGGTGCCGTTCGGGTTCTCGTCGACTGCAAGGCCCCAGGCGAGCGCCGAAGGGCGCGCGGAGCCGTACATCCGGGCGGCCTTCCAGATGAGGTCTTCGGGGACACCGCATATTTCGGCGGCCTTGGAAGGCGGCATGGTCTGGCAACGCTCTACGAGCTCGTCATAGCCGTAGGTCCAGGCATCTATCCACTCGCGGTCGACCAGGCCTTCCTTGTCCATGACGTAGATCCAGGCCATGGCCATGGCCGTGTCGGTGCCGGGATTCACCTGGAGCACGATCTCGGAGCGGGAGCCCAGCCAGTGGATGCGCGGGTCGACGCAGATGACCTTCGTGCCAAACTGGCGCATCATCTCGATGAGGGCATGGCCGTACATGCCGTCGGGGTTGGAGCGCAGCGGCTCCTTGCCCCAGCACACCACGACCTCGGGCGCCACCCAACCCTCGTGCTCGTAACGGTCGGCGAACTTCTGGGCGTAGTCGATCTCGGGATAGCCGCCGCCCAGCATGAACGCGGTGTTGGAGATACGCGGCCCGTAGCAGGACCAGCCGGCCTGGGCATAAACGGCATTTGGGGTGCCGAACACCAGGTTCGCCCACTGCGTGTACCAATAGTTCGCCTCACGGCCGGTACCACCGAACACGCAGATGGTCTCGGCGCCGTACTGCTCGATGATCTCCCGCGCAGCATCCGCCACCAGGTCGGTGGCCTCTTCCCAGCTGCAGCTCTCCCACTTGTCGAGCCCGCGGTCCTCCCGGGCGCGCTTCATGGGATGGACGATTCGATCCTCATGGTAGACGTACTCGGTCAGGGCCAGGCAGCGAGGGCACAGCGCGCCCTTGGTGATGGGATGCTCGGGGTCGCCCTCCACCTCCACCACGACGCCGTCCTTCACATGGACCTGCAGTCCGCACCCTACGGGGTGGCACCCCGGAGGCGACCATGCGCAGGTACGGAAGATCGTCTCCTCCCCCTCTTCCCTTTTCCGCTCAGTCACCGTTTCCTCCTCACCTCGTGCAATAGTTGGCAATTCGGGTCTGCGTACGCTTTTTCGACCTGAGTCCATTGTGCGGTGGGAGTATCCGTTGGAAAAGATGCCTGAAATCTGTCGCTAACGTGGTTTCGAAGAGGGTCGACAAACCATGTTTGTCGACCAAGCAAATTTGAGCCTATGCGTCGAGGTAGCTCTTCCTAAGCCCTTGAACGAACCGCATGATGGTTGCCAAGCGGTTCGACCGCTTCGGATACAAGGCGTAGATGCACCAGTCGTACCGGGTATCGTCGAACGGGACGGCGCGCATGCCCTCGGGAAGGCTCTCGACAAAGTAGCTCGTCGCGATGCCCACTGCCTCGTTGCGCTTTATCCCATAGAGCCCCGAGGCGGTCGCTGCGATGGACAGGTTGGAGAAATCGTAGCCCAGGGAACCCAGCTGGGAGAAAAGCGGCTCGTATTGAAAGGACGACTCCGACATAAGCGCTATACGCTGATCCTTCAAGTCGAAGACGGAGAGCTGAGACCTTCGAGCCAGAGGGGACATTTCGTTTACGAGGACGTACGCCTTCAGGCGGTTGACCTCCTCGAAGCCACATTCGGGAAAATCGCGCTGCATGCACAGGGCCAGGCCCACGTCAGCCTCGTCGGTGCAGATAGCATGGTAGCAGTCCTCGCAGCCAACCTCGAGCAGTTTGATGCCCCGATCGAACTGGTAGAGGTACGACTCGACCTTTTCCGGAACCCGAGCCAGAAGGTTGTACGTCACCGCCGCGCGCAGCCCTGCCTCTGCAGGCACTTGGCCGACCGACAGCGCCTGCAGCGCGTCAATGCGACTCAGTATCTCGTCGACACGACCTGCGACCTCTTGGCCTGCAGGCGTGACGACCACGCTGTTGCCCCGCCGCTCGAAGAGGGGGAGGTTCAGCTCGCGCTCCAAAGCATTAACCGAATGGGCGATGTTCTGACGCGACGTGAAGCACTGCCCTGCCGCCCGCGCGAAGCTCGAGTGGTTCGCCGCCGCCAGGAAATAACGCAACTGTTGAATCTCCATAATGGCCCAACCCCAAAGCGCACTATCGGATCTGCTCGCCGTTGCCGAGGCGTCGCATCCAGAGGCTTCTGCGCGCCATCGCATTATCCCATGATACTATTCAGAGCGCCGTTCCGAGGCGGAAACAATCGATTATATCCAACCAGGCGGAGTTTGCGGGCATTCAAGGAGCCGGAGGAGTTGACGCACGGCGGAAGCGTCAGGTTCCAACGGCAGAATGCGGGTCAGCCGCATCATGGTTCACTCCGCCTGCCGCTGGAGGCCTGCCTCCCACCGCTCGCGTTGGTGGCTATCCGCAGCAGACGCCCTAAACACCGCCTGCCATCGAAGACCCGATATGAAGCAGCGGTCATGGTACCCTGCGGATGCGGTTTCGCAACCGCATAACAGATGCAAGGCCGCTTCGCATCCCGCCTCTCTTACGGCGCCCGCCCTACCGAAAAGGAGCACCCAGCATGCCAGACATCCTTCCCAGCCCTATCCTCGCAGGCCAGACCGCCGTCATCACCGGAGGCGCGTCCGGCATCGGCAAGAGCATCGTCCAGCGTTTCCTGGAGGCGGGCGCGAACTGCCTGGCCGCCGACCTCAACGAGGAGGCCCTCGCCGCGCTCAAGCAGGAGTTCGCCGCGTACGGCGACAAGCTGGACGTCGTCAAGGTCGACGTGTCGGACCGCGACGCCGTTGAGGGCATGGTCGACCGCGCCGTGCAGACGTTCGGCCAGATGGACGTCATCGTGAACAACGCCGGCATCATGGACAACCTGCTGCCCATCGCCGAGATGGACGACGACGTGTGGGAGCGCCTGATGAGGGTGAACCTCAACAGCGTCATGTACGGCACCCGCAAGGCCGTGCGCTATTTCCTCGACCGCGGCGAAGGCGGCGTCATCATCAACACCGCGTCGCTGTCGGGCCTGTGCGCCGGGCGCGGCGGCTGCGCCTATACGGCCTCGAAGTTCGCCGTCGTGGGCCTGACGAAGAACGTCGCGTTCATGTACGCCGACACCGGCATCCGCTGCAACGCCATCTGCCCCGGCAACACGCAGACGAACATCGGCGTGGGCATGCGCCAGCCCAGCGAGCGCGGCATGGCGAAGGCCACGACGGGCTACGCCGGCGCCACCCGCTCCGGCACTCCCGAGGAGATATCCGCCGCCGCCTTGTTCCTGGCCTCCGACCAGGCCGGGTTCATCAACGGCGAGACGCTCACCATCGACGGCGGCTGGAGCGCGTACTAGGTTCCCTCGCGCGGGCGCGCGGTACGGCACCAGGGCGAACCTGCTCGGCGTGCGCCGACGGCGAAGATGCTCGCAGCACCGCATCGGCAGGCCCCTTGCTCGCACAGGCGCATGTCGCGGCGCAAGGAAGGCGATGATCAAGCGCGGCCCTTCCGCGTTGGCACGCCATGGTGCGCGCGACGTTTGCAGCCAAAGGTAAGGCGCACTTTGAGAACCATTGACGCAAAATAAGGACCCCGGTGCCAAAAACGGGCCGGTTTGGCAATCCATACAGGAAAGATAGGTTTAAGAGAAAGAAAACCGACCTGGGCAAACGCTCTCCTTGCGGGCCGCTGGGCCTCGAAAAGACCCAAACATCCCCGACAAGGTTGCCAAACCGGCTCGTTTTTGGCAAAGAAGGGCCTTTTCTGCGTCAGCAGCAGGCAGGGGAACCCGCCACCGCGGGCGGGCGCCTCATGCGCCGGCGCACCCTCCGAGACCGCAGTAACCCTGCTGGCGAAGGGCCTCGTAGACCGCCACGGCCGCGGCGTTGGAGAGGTTGAGGCTGCGCAGGCCCTCTCGCATGGGGATGCGCACGCAGCGGTCCGCATGCGCCTCGATGATCCCCAAGCCCAGGCCGCGGCTCTCGCGGCCGAACACGAGGAAAGCGCCCGGCCCGTAGGAGACCTCGGCGAAGGAGCGGTGCGCCTGGCCGGTGAACAGATACAGCTCGGAGCCGCCGTGCGCCTCGAAGAACGCTTCGGCGCACGGCCAGCGTACAAGTTCAACCTCGTCCCAGTAGTCACAGCCGGCACGCGCGAGCTGCTTGCTCGTGAGGCGGAAGCCCATCGGCTCCACAAGGTGCAGCCGCGTGCCCGTGCAGGCGCACGTCCGCGCGATGTTGCCCGTGTTCTGCGGAATCTCCGGCTCTACGAGGACGATGTTCAACGGCTCGCTCACAGCCCCTCCGCCTGCCTGGCCATCTCTTCCTCCAACTCCTCGGTGAGCGAGAACCACTCCTCCTCGGCGGCGGCCAAGCGCTGCTTGATCTTGGCGTGCTCGGCCACGGCGTCGGACGAGGCATCCTCGTTGATGTAGAAGTCCGGGTCGGCCATGAGCTCCAGGAGCTCCGCCATGCGCGCGTTGTCGCGCTCCATCTGGCGATCCAGCTCGGCGATGCGCTTGCGGTGGTTCTTCAGCGCGGCGTAGGCGCGGTTGCGCGCCTCGGCCTCGCGGCGCTTCTGCTCCTTGGTCTTGGGCGCGCTCTCACGCGGGGCCGTGAGCTCGACGGGCTGGCCGGCGGGTTTCGCGGCGTCGACCGCTGCCGAGGCCGGGCGATCGCGGCGGTTCACGTTCACCACCGTCTTGGAGCCGGATCCGCCTGGCCCCTTCGCGGCCTTGCCGCCTTCGCCCTTGCCAGGGCCGCCCTCCCCCATGACCTCGTCCACGAGCGAGCGCTCCTCGGGCGCGGGGCCGTCCAGCTGGCCGCTCTTGAACAGGTAGTAGTCGTAGTCGCCGTCGTAGTTGGTCACGCGGCCCGGCTCCACCTCCACGATGCGGTTCGCCACGCCCTTGATAAGGTGGCGGTCGTGCGTGATGAAGAGTATGGTGCCCTCGAACGCCTTGAGCGCCTGCTCCAGGATGTCGGCGCTCGCAATGTCCAGGTGGTTCGTGGGCTCGTCCAGGCACAGCAGCGGCCGGGGCGCCACGAGCATCTTCGCCAGCGCCAAGCGGCTCTTCTCGCCGCCGGAAAGCACGCTCACGCGCTTGTCCACCGCGTCGCCCGTGAACAGGAACGCGCCCAGGAGCGTGCGCACCTGGGAGATGGTCCAGCCGGGCGCCACGCGGTCCAGCTCCTCGAACACGGTGTTGCCGGGGTGCAGCTCCTCCAGCTGGTGCTGCGCGTAGTACGTCTTCGTCACATGCACGCCGTACTCGATGGTGCCCGCGTCGGGCGCAAGCGCGCCGGCCACCATCTTCAGCAGCGTGGACTTTCCCGCGCCGTTGGGGCCCACGAGCGCTATCTTGTCGCCGCGGTACATGGTGAAGTCGAAGCCGTCGTACACCGTCTTCTCGCCGAAACGCTTCACCAGGCCGCGGGCGCGCACCACCTCGTCGCCGGTGCGCGGGGGCTGCTTGAAGTTGAAGTGCACGGTCTTCTTCTCCTCGGGAAGCTCGATGCGCTTGATCTTCTCCAGCTTCTTCACGCGATCCTGCACCTGCTTGGACTTCGTGGCCTTATAGCGGAACTTCTCGACGAACGCCTCCATATGGGCGATCTCCTCGGCCTGCTTGGCGGCCTCGGCGCGCAGGCGCTCCAGGCGCTCCTCGCGGATGCGCAGGTAGTCCGAGTAGTTGCCCTTGTAAAGGTTCACCTGGCCGTTGTCCACCTCGGCCACGCGGTCCACCATGTTGTCCATGAACGCGCGGTCGTGGCTCACCACCACCACGGTGCCGGCGTAGCCGCGCAGGAAGCCCTCGAGCCACTTCACGCTCTCCAGGTCCAGGTGGTTCGTGGGCTCGTCGAGCAGCAGCACCTCGGGGTTGCGGATGAGCAGCTTCGCCAGCGCGATGCGCATCTGCCAGCCACCCGAGAACTCCGTGGTGGAGCGGCGCAGGTCGGCCTCCTTGAACCCGAGGCCGAACATGACGCTGCGCACCTTCGCCTCGATGGTGTAGCCCCCCAGCACCTCGTAGGCGTCGCGGGCGCGCCCGGCGGCGGCCAGCTGCTGCGGCGTCGGGTCCTCACCCAGCTCGTGCTCCAGCTTGTAGAGGCGCCGCTCGGCTTCCAGCACCTCTACCTGGGAGGACATGACCTCCTCGAAGATGGGCTGGTCGGCCATCTCGATGGCCTCCTGCTCCAGGTAGCCCACGCGCGCGCCCTTGGCGAACAGCACGCGGCCCTCGTCGGCGTCCTCCTGGCCGGATATGATGTTGAGCATGGTGGTCTTGCCGGCGCCGTTGGGGCCCACGAGCGCCAGGCGCTCGTACTCCTCAAGGCGGAACGTCACGTCGTGGAAGAGCTGGCGCCCTCCGAACGACTTCGCTATATGTTCGAGCTGCATGATCATGGTGCGTGCGTGCTTTCTGTCGCAGGTTTCATCGCGGCGCCGGAGGAGCCGGCAGCGCCTTTGCCCGCCCGCCCGGCGATGCGCGGTCGGCCAGGGGGCGCAACTTGTCTATGATAGCGGAAGAGGCCGCGTGCGGCTAACGGCTTCGCCGATCCCAGAAAGCAACCACGAACGAGCACGATGGGAGGCACTTCGCATGACCAGGAATCCGAACACCAACATCGCCGACCTCCATCCGGCAGACGCAGCCCGCACCGCCTCGAAGGCGGATCATCGCACACTCGGCTCGCTTCTGGCCGCGGGGTTCATCATCATGGTGTCGTTCATCGTCCGGCACTTCTACCAGTAGCGCCGCCGCAGCCTCGTCGGGGCGTTTTCGCGCAACCCCTTGACTTGGAGTGTGCTCCATGTGCTTCAATGCGGGGCGGAGCGGGAAAGGAGCCACAAGATGAAGATCGCGGAAGTGAGCAAGCAGTACGGGTTGAGCGCCGACACCCTGCGCTATTACGAGCGCATCGGCCTCTTGCCAGGAGTCACGCGCAATGCGAGCGGCATACGCGACTACAGCGAGCAGGATTGCGCACGCGTGCAGTTCGTCAAGTGCATGCGCGGTGCCGGCGTGTCCATCGAGGCGCTCATCGAGTACATGCAGCTGTTCGAGCAGGGCGAGCAAACGGCAACTGCGCGCAAGACGCTGCTGGAGGAACAGCGCGAGCTGGTGGAGAAGCGCATCGCCGACATGCAGGCCGGCCTCGATCGCCTGAACGCCAAGATAGAGAACTACGAGGAGATGCTGGCCGCCGAGCGCGTGATCCGCGGCGACGCATGAGAGCTCTCGCCCACGGCGGAGCACCCAGTTGTCGGCAAGTTTTGAAGATTCCCGGCAAGAGCTCGAAATCAGCCCTTGCACAATGACGGAACTACCGTTAGAATATCCAAGCACGTTGCGACAACGCAGCGAAAACGGTCGCTTGGCTCAGCGGGAGAGCATCGCCTTCACACGGCGGGGGTCACAGGTTCAAATCCTGTAGCGACCACCATGAAATAGCAGGCCAGAAGCATATCTTGCTTCTGGCCTTTTCGTTTCCCAACAGATGACGCCCCGTCCGCAAATCATACGCAAATGAATATCGGCAGGCTATCCTGACCTCGATAATGAGAGTTTCCAGGCTTGCCCTGCCTCATGCACCGCCTGTATAGCAGAACGCCCAAAAGGCGAGGCCGAAGAGGGATATCACCGTGACGGCTGCGAGTATATAGCCCGACCAGCCCTCCCGCGGCCCCTTCTCTATCGCGTTGTCCAAGAGGCGCCCCAGCATTTCGCTCCTTCTGACCAAACGCTCAAGCGGGCCGACAAGCTCCGAGACCAGGAAGGCCGCGAAGATCATGAGAGGAAACGAGAACACGAGGAAAAAGCCTATCGGGTTTGCGAGGATCGCCAGCCCGCTCGGATCCAACTCGATTCCCAGCCATTCGAACATCCCCGCTCCTCTCTAGGGCACTCGCAGGGTGAAACGCCAAGCGCAGCTGCAGGTGTCATCGGTTACATCAGGATAACAGCTCAGGCAGGTGCAGGCCAGACGCTCGTCGATGCCGCGGGCGAACGCCGGATGCTCCACGACTCCCACTTGCTTGCAGGGATGGTAGCCCAACCCTTTGCCATGGCGCGCCTGCTGCACGCGGCACGTCTCGATGCGGTACACTACGGCGCCCTCCTCACGGCGCACGGTGCACGCGTTCGCCACCGACTGGAAGCGCAGCGGCAACGCTGCGGCCAGGCCGTCCAGGCCGGGATGCTCCCCCAGCCCCAGCAGCGCCTTGAGCCGCCACGCCTCGGTGAGCCCGAAGCGCTCCCACGCCTCGCAGTCGTAGCGCATGGCCGCCTCCATGCCAACGTCGCGCTCCGTCGCCTGGAACCACACCCCGTCGAGCGCGATGGCGTTTTTTGCGTATGCCTCGGCTAGCTGCTCCAACTGCTCCCGCGACAGATGCGCCAACGCTTCGTTCATGGAAGGCCCCCTTCGTCAGATCCCCACACAGTGAGAGCAGCTGACACGGCCACGCCGCATGCCGCCTCTGCCACGATCGACCACTCCACAGCAGAACCTCCTTCACCTGCGGCCGTCCGGCACCCCGGCAGACCTTAGCCGAAATAGATGCCGATGAGCTGCGCATCCGAGTTGAGCGATATCTGGTAGACGACCGTGGCGTTCTCGTATACGGCAGCCATGCGCACCACGGTTCCGGTCACGCCCCCTTGGGTGAGATCGGACACGTACGCTTTACCGAACGACACGAACGCGCCCCAGTTCTCGCCGACGGCGGCACGGGCCTGGTCGATACCCTCCTTGGACAGGGCCTTCGCCATGGTTTCGTCCGACAGCGCGCGCAGGGCGTCGAAATCGTCCGCGTCGAGCAGCGTCACAACCTCCTGCGCACGCTCCACGGCAGCCTGCTCGTCGAGCCCGGTTGCAGCGCCGGGCGACGTCGCCTTCGGGAACACCCACCAGGCGGCCGCCGCGAGCACCGCCACCACCGCGACCACCGCGACGGCCGCGACGCCGGCCGCCCTCAGACGACGGCGCTTCCTGCCGGCGGCGAGCTCGCCCTCGGACAAGCCCTCGTTGAACTCGCGGGCGACCTCGCGCGGGTCGCCCATACGGGCCTCCACCTGCCCCCACGCCTCGCCCGCGGCGAGCGCAGAGGAGATGTCGGACTCCAGGTCGTGCACGAACTCGTCGCGGCGCGCCTTCGAGCACGCCAGGCGCTTCGCCACCGCTTTCGCATAGGCCTTCTCGTTCATCGCTCCTCCTCCATGATCGACCGCACGCATCCGTCGAACTCGTTCCATACCGCGTACATCTCGTCCAGGGCCTCTCGGCCCTGCTCCGTGATGGCGTAGTACTTGCGCGCGGGCTCTTTCGCCGTTTTGGCCGCTAGGCGGCTCGCCACCAGGCCGTTGTCCTCCATCCGGTACAGAATGGGGTACAGCGTGCCCTCCTTCAGCGACACGGTGCCGTCCGAGCGCTCGCACAGCTCGCCGATAAGCTGGTAGCCGTACTTCTCCTCGTGCTCGAGCAGTTTCAGCACGAGCATGTCCAGCGCGCCCTTCTTCATCTGCTGGGCGAACCTCTGCTGCATCGACGCTCCTCGTTTCTGTTACTTAGCATTACTAAATATAGATGATCGTCCCACGCTGTGCAACGGGTGAAACCGCAAGCGGCAAGAGGAACCGCGAGCGGCCGCGCGGAAGAACCGCTATACTGGACGGCAACGTTTTGCCCGCATGATACATGAAAGAGACTTGAACCCATGAGCATCGACAGCTACGAAGCCAGCCGCAAGCGCTCCGACGAGATCCGCGCGGACCTGCCCGAGCACCCCGAGAAGTACACCATGTTGACCGGCGACCGCCCCACCGGGCGTCTGCACCTTGGCCACTACTTCGGCACCATCCGAGAGCGCGTGGCGCTGCAGGATATGGGGATAACCACGCGCATCATCATCGCCGACTACCAGGTGATCACCGACCGCGACACCACGGCGAACATCGCCGACAACGTGCGCAACATGGTGGTGGACTACCTGGCTTGCGGCATCGATCCCGAAAAGACCATCATCTTCACGCATTCGGCGGTGCCGGCCCTGAACCAGCTTATGCTGCCGTTCCTGTCGCTCGTCACCGAGTCCGAGCTTCTGCGCAACCCCACGGTGAAGGCCGAGCAGGACGCCTCGGGCCACGCGCTCACGGGCCTTCTGCTCACCTACCCCGTGCACCAGGCGTGCGACATCCTGTTCTGCAAGGGCAACATCGTGCCCGTAGGCAAGGACCAGATGCCCCACATCGAGCAAACGCGCCAGATAGCCCGCCGCTTCAACGAGCGCTACGGCCACGTGTTCCCCGAGCCCGACGGCCTGCTGAACGACGCGCCGGCCATCCCCGGCCTGGACGGCCGCAAGATGTCGAAGAGCTACGGCAACGCCATCAGCCTGTCGGCGACCGACGCCGAGACGGCGAAGCTCATCAAGAAGTCGCAGACCGACGCCGACCGGAACATCACCTACGACCCCGAAGGCCGCCCCGGCGTGTCGGCGCTGCTCACCACGGCAGCGCTCTGCACGGGCCGCACGGAGGCCGACATCGCCGCCGAGATAGGCGACGGCGGGTCGGGCACGCTCAAGAAGTACGTCACCGAGAGCGTGAACGCCTACCTGGCCCCCATCCGCGCGCGCCGCGAGGAGCTGCTGGGCGACCTGGACTATATCGAGGACGTGCTGCACGAGGGCAACCGCCGCGCCAACGAGATCGCGGACGCCACGCTCGACGAGGTGCGCGAGACCATGGGCATGGTGTACTAGGCGGCACCTAAGAACAGCATATTGAAAAAGGCCGGGTGCAGGAAGCATCCGGCCTTGTCTTCTCTGGTGGGCCCAGCAGGACTCGAACCTGCAACCAAGGGATTATGAGTCCCCTGCTCCGCCATTGAGCTATAGGCCCTCGAACAGCGCCTCGCCATTCTATATCAAAATCGACCCCCTTGCCAAGAGAACGTCGCGCCCGAGCGAAAAACCCCGCAAGGCAACGACAACCGCGCGTCGAGCGAAGGAGCTTAAGCACCCTGGGCCGGGGCAGATCCTCCCATGAGCCTTAGCAGCAGCAAGGACAGCGCCGCGCCGGTCAGGCTCACCGCCACGAGGGTAGCCGAGAGGACCGCAGGCGCGCTTTCCATGAGGCCGCCGATGAGCGGCGTGCCGAAGCCAGCCAGGTTGCCCATGAGCATGAACAGCCCGATGGCCGCGCCGGCGAAGGCGGGCGATGCGGGCGTCTCGGGCACGATGGTGAACCCCACCGCCGGCATGATGGAGAGGGCCAGCCCGCCCAGCAGCATGAAGGGGACGATCTGGTCGACCGTGTACACGTAGGCCCCGCCCAGCACCGCAGCTGCCAGCGCCATGCTCGCCGCCAGCAGCATGATGCGTCCGCGCAACGTGCGCACTCGCACGAGCACGAGCCCTGTGGCTAACGCCCCCGAGATCATACCGATGGTGAGCAGGCTCGTATATGAGTTAGCCTCGGCGGCACCCAGGCCGAGCTGCGTCTGGCAGTAGAGCGGCGCCAGCGTCAGAAGCGACAGCACGCCGACGTTGTACAGGAGGAACACGGACGACACCACCCAAGTGGCGGGCGACTTCAGGGCACCGGCGAGCGAGGTCAGCAGGACGCTTCCTCCCGCGCCCGCTCCCGCCTCCGGCCGCGGCCCCTCACGCACCGCAAGTGCATAGACCGCCGCCAGAGCCGCGGTCAGCGCCGCGCACAGCCACCAGAGGCCCTTCCAGCTGGACGCCACGGCCGGGTCGATGACGAGGTTCGCCACGTTGAGCACGGCAAGCATGCCCAAATCCATCCAGCACGACCAGACGGCCATAGGGATGCCGCGCCTCTCGGGCGGGAAGGCCTCCGCGATGATGGCCGGCGAGACGACGCCGGTGAGCCCGTAGCCCACGCCCTCGAGCGCACGCGACGCCAGAAGGGGGCCGATATCGGTGCAGAGGGCGCCCACCGCGCTGCCGAGCGCCGCGCACGCCAGGCCGAACAGTCCCACCCGCTTCGGCCCGAACCGGTCGGCCAGACCGCCCGCCGGCAGCACCAGGACCACGGCTACCACGGTGCACACCGTGACGAGCCAGCTCCCCGCGCTCGCACCGATCCGGGTTATAGGACAAAAAGTGTGTCCGACAAACCATCTTTTTCCCAGTTCAATCTGAAGAAATCACACTGAAAAGTTGTTTCGCCCCAACTTTTCACCCGGACAAAAAGTGTGTCCGGTTTGCGCTTGACACGCCTGTTCAAGATAGCTTTTCGGAGAGAAAAGTTCATCTTGGGCAGGAGCGGACGAGTGGATAACCCGAAGTGCGGCGCGTGCGGCGGTGCGATGAAGCGCAACGGCAAGACGAAAGCGGGCGCGCAAAGGTGGAGGTGCAAGGCATGCGGGGCATCCACGACGCACCGTATCGACAATTCGGCGAAGGAGCTCGACGCCTTCCTCCGATGGCTCTTCTCCAAGCGCGGCCAAGAGGACTTCGGATGCTCGTCCAGGACGTTTCGCAGGAAAGCCGCCAGATTCTGGCAGATGTGGCCCCTGCCCTCCTACACCGGGGAGGTGTGCGACGTCGTGTTCTTGGACGGCATCTGGATCTCGGGGCTCGTCGTGCTCATAGCCTGCACCAAAGAGCACGTGCTCGCCTGGCACCTGGCCGAGAGCGAGAACTCCGGCGCCTGGGCGGCGCTCATGGCCAAGATGGCCCCGCCGCGCCTGGCCGTCTCCGACGGGGGCGCCGGGTTTGCCAAGGCGGCGCGCGCCATGTGGCCGGGCACCTGCGTCCAGAGGTGCACGTTCCACGCATTCTGCCAGGTAAAAAGGTGCACCACCTCGCGCCCCAAGCTGGAGGCGGGCAAGGAGCTCTACGGCCTCGCCAAGAAGCTGCTGAAGGCCAAGGACGCCGGATCGGCGGCAGCGTGGCTGGCCGAGTACGCGGAGTGGTGCTCCAAGTGGGAGGGGTTCCTGCGCGAGTTCGCGCTCGAAGACGGCAAGAGGCGCTACGTGCACCGGGAGCTGAGGAAGGCCCGCCGCGCGCTCAACGGCCTCGTGCGGTCGGGGACGCTGTTCGCGTTCGTGGAGATGGCCGAAGAGCGGGGCGGCGAGTGGGACTCCACCTCCAACATGATAGAGGGAGGCGTGAACGCGCAGCTGCGCGAGATGATCCGAAACCACCGCGGGCTGTCCAGGATGCGGCGCGTCAAGGCGATCTTCTGGTGGTGTTACGCGCACGCCGGGTCGCCCCTCCCTGCCGCCAGGATGCTGAAGGCCATGCCCACCGACGATGACGTCGAAGGGCTGTTCGCGATGGCCTCCAAGCCCAAGAGGCGGGATGGCGGGACGCCTGACGAATACGGTGCGGGAGTAGCCTGGGGAGAGTTCCACACGGCGGTCGAGTACCGTCAGTGAACAATCGGGCCGGACACACTTTTTGTCCTATAACCCACCGATCCCCAGGTCTGCCGTAAGCAAGCTCAACGAAGCCGACACCTTGAAGAGGTTCATGACGATGACAATGCCCGCCGCAATGGCCAGCACGCCCATCAGCATCGAGCTACGGCGTGCGCTCCTGCGCGCCGCTCCCCTGTCCGAAACGCCCATGAGTCCCCCGACCCCCTGTTTGTCCCACTCGCCGGCTCTTGTCGGCTCCTGGCCCCTGCGCCGCACGTCGCCAAGCCAGTTTCGGGATCGCATTCCGCCTTCGCAGCTCCGAAAAGAAAAAGGCCAGAAGCGCGTTGCTTCTGGCCTGTGGTTTCATGGCTCCCCGGGTAGGATTCGAACCTACAACCCTCCGGTTAACAGCCGGATGCTCTGCCGTTGAGCTACCGAGGAATGAGCCTTGGCGCTTCCCGTCTCGGTCGCGCGCAAGTGAAGATTATACCGGAACGCAGCCTTTGCGCAAGACCGAATTTGCGTAAATTCACTTACCCTCAAATTCGGCGGCAGATTCAGCACCTGCAATGCTCGACGCAACGGAACCGCGTTGGGCTGTTCGTTCCAATATCGGATGAGACATGCAGCTTCGGCATCATTACGCAGCCCTGGTGGGATCTCCCGCATCATCAAACACGCGAAGCGGGTACGCCGGCTCGATCGCAACTGCCCCGTGGCGGCCTAGCAGCCGCCTCCTCTCCATCCCTACCCTTTTAGCACGCCCTTCGCACCGGCGCCCCTTCCTGGGCTTGCTTCTTAATTCATAGCGTCTTCCCAGTTGGGAGTCTCATACCAAGAGGATTACCGCCGAAAACGCTCGGGTTGGAATAATGAAAAGGGCTTCCTCATCATCTGCGGGGGACGCCGCTCCACGAATCCTCCTTATTCTGGCCCCGTTCGGAATCGTGCCCGCCCACCGCGCGCGCAAGCCGTGACGGAACCGGGCCGGAGACGACCCCGATGCGAGACGAGAACCGATGAGAAGCAACGAGAAGGAGGAACGTATGGCCGATTCAGCCCAGGCCCCCGTGCAGGAGCACTGGAGCGAGACCAACGGGAAGAAGTACCGCCGCGGCTCGCGCCTGCCGAAGAAGACCGACACGCGCCCACCCGTGCCTGCTGCCGAGACGCCGAAAGTGCCTTGGACGTGGGAGGAGGACGGCATGACCGTCATCCGCGGCACCGCGCGCAGCGCGCCTGGATGCCACAACGTGTGCGGCATCCTGTCCTACGTGAAGGACGGCAAGCTGGTGAAAGTGGAGGGCGACCCGGAGGACCCCTACAACCAGGGACGCCTGTGCAGCCGCTGCCTCTGCATCCCCGACTACGTCTACCATGAGGACCGCCTGACCAAACCGATGAAGCGCGACCGCGCCGACCGCGGCAAGGACAAGTTCGTGGAGATCAGCTGGGACGAGGCCTACGACATCATCGTGCGCGAGTTCAAGCGCGTCGTCGACACGTACGGCGCCGACAAGATCGCCATGTGCCAGGGCACGGGCCGCGATATCCACCAGGTAACGCGCCTGAACGCCTGTGTGGGCTCCCCGAACGAGGGCGTGCCCTACTTCGCCGGCAACTCGTGCTACCTGCCCCGCATCGCGTCGATGGCCTGCATGCTGGGCGGCGCCTGCGTCATGGACTGCTCGCAGTTCCTCCCCCAGCGCTACGACGATCCGCGCTACACGGTGCCAGAGTACTGCATCGTGTGGGGCCACCAACCCTTCTACAGCAACGCAGACGGCTTCTACGGCCATTGGATCACCGACCTCATGAAGCGCGGCATGAAGGTGGCCGTGGTGGACCCGCAGCTCACGTGGCTCGCGGCCCGCGCCGGCGAGGACTGGCTGCGCGTGCGTCCCGGCGGCGACGGCGCGCTGGCCATGGCCATGCTGAAGGTCGTCTGCGACGAGAAGCTCTACGACCAGGACTTCTGCGACAAGTGGGTGTACGGCCTGGAAGCCGTGTGCGAGCGCGTGGCGGAGATGGACCTGGACGACCTGTGCGAGAGGGCCTGGGTGGCCAAGGAGGACGTGCAGCGCGTGGCGCGCACCTACGCCGCATCGAAGCCCGCCGCCATCCAATGGGGCGTGGCGCTCGACCAGCAGACGGGCGGCCAGCAGGCAGCGCACGCCATCACGGCCCTGTGGTGCATCACCGGCAACCTCGACGTGCCCGGCGGCAACGTGATGGGCGACGCCTGCTGGGGCATCGAGCAGCCGAACTGGACCGGCACCTGGGGCTGGGACGAGCTCATGACCGAGGAGGAGCAGTCCAAGCGCATCGGCGTGGAGCGCTACCCCATGTTCGCCGTGGGCTTCAAGAACCTGTCCTCCAACGCCACCATCGAGGCGTGGCAGCGCGGCGAGATACCCATCCGCGCGGCCTACATCGTGACGAACAACTTCCTGGCCACCATGGGCGCCCAGGCCGCCCAGCAGCTGGAATGGTACAAGCAGATCGACTTCATCGTGGTGTCCGACCTGTTCATGACCCCCACCATGATGGCGCTGGCCGACGTGGTGCTGCCCGCCGCCACCTACGAGGAGCGCGACGGCTTCGGCGGGCTCAACGCCTACCGCATCAGCTGCATCAACAAGGCCATCGAGCCCGTGGGCGACTCCAAGCCCGACAACACCATCTTCCTGGAGCTGGGCAAGCGCCTGACGGCGGCCATCAAGCCCGAGAACCAGGACATCGCCTGGCCTTGGGACGACGTGCAGGAGATGTGGGACTACGCCCTTGAGGACGGCGGCTTCACCTGGGACGAGCTGCGCGAGTCCACGTGGAAGTACCCCGAGTTCAAGTACCGCAAGTACGAGACGGGAGACCTGCGCCCCGACGGCCAGCCGGGCTTCCGCACCGAGACGGGCCGCGCGGAGATCTACTCCATGGTGTTCCACCACACGTCGTGGTCGGGCCTCGACCCGCTGCCGAGCTACGTCGAGCCGGTGGAGAGCCCCTACAGCGCCCCCGAGGACGTGGAGGAGTACCCCTACATCGTCACGTCCGGCGCGCGCGTTCCGCACTTCTTCCACTCCGAGCAGCGCCAGGTCAAGAAGCTGCGCGCCCTGCACCCCGACCCGCTCGTGTACCTGCACCCCGACACCGCAGCCGCCAACGGAATCGAGGAGGGCGACTGGGTGTGGCTGGAGAACAAGCACGGCAAGTGCAAGTACAAGGCCGCCTTCAACGACACCTACGACCCGCGCGTCATGCAGGCCGAGCACGGCTGGTGGTTCCCCGAGCGCAAGGACGCGGCCGAGGAGAACGTGGAGAACGAGCAAGAGGGCCTGTTCGGCGTGCTGGAGTCCAACATCAACAACCTCGTGCCCTTCGACGCCGGCGTATCGGGCTTCGGCTCGAACTACAAGGCCATGATGTGCAAGATCCGCAAGGCCGACTAGCAGCCGCGCGACGGAAAGGATGAGAGACATGGCTTACCAGGGAATTTTGGTCGACGTCGACTACTGCACCGGCTGCGAGGCGTGCGTGCTGGCCTGCCAGCAGGAACACGGCTACACCGAGGCGCAGTTCGGCCTGAAGATCACGAAGCTGGGCCCGCTGCACATCGACGAGGCCAAGAAGGACTACCAGTACGACTTCATCCCCCAGTTCACCAAGTGGTGCGACCTGTGCGCCGAGCGCGTGGGCAAGGGCAAGCAGCCCACGTGCGTGCAGCACTGCCAGGCCCAGTGCCTGGACTGGGGAGACGTGGAGGACCTCGCGAAGAAGGTCGACCGCGAGAAGCAGATGATCGTCGCCATCAACGAGGCGTAGATCTGTCGGGCCGCGGGCGCCGTGCCAAGGCGGGGCGCCCGCGGAAAAGGGAACCAGGAAGGAGGACGGACATGGCCCAGAGATTCGAGGACGATTTCGGCGGGAGGATCGCCGAGAAGCTGATGAACGTCGACGTTCACCTGACGCGCGACTTCAGCCGCTCGGTCACCGAGCTCGAACGCGAGCAGGGCCGCATCGACTGGAAGGACCGCTGCGGCGCCAACATGAAGAAGATCGCGGAGCGCGAAGTTACACCGATCTACCGGTAACCCGGGCGGGCTGCCCGCCCCGCGCCTCGCCGCCCTGCGGCCAAGCGGCGCGGGGCGGGCGCCCGTCGAGAGAAAAAGGAGAGAACATGGCAGACAACAAGGTCATCGACATCAACATGCACTTCCTGCCCACCGACCTGTTCACGAACGAGGAGGTGCTCAACGGCTTTCTGTACTCCGCCCCCATCACCATGGGGCTCAAGGCCTACCGCGGCAAGACGCCCGACGGCGCCAAGGACCAGATCGTGCTTGCCACCGAGGACGGCAAGGACATCCTGAACTACGTGGAGGGCGACTACACGCTGGAGACGAAGCTCCGCGCCATGGACGAGGTGGGCGTTGACATCGCGCTTCTGCGCATGCCGGTGTGGCAGGAATGGCTGCCGCTCGACATGTGCAAGATCGTGAACGACCAGGCCGCCGAGATGTGCCGTCAGTCGGAAGGGCGCCTGTACGCCAACGCCGTGCTGCCGCCGTGGGGCCGCAAGGAGGATATCTACGAGCTGGAGCGCTGCCTGGGCGACCTCGGCATGGTGGGCGTGCAATTCGCCTGCTGCTACGGCGACAAGTTCCTCGACGACGAGCTGTTCAAGCCCTACCTGAAGGTGCTCAACGACAAGAAGGTGCCCTGCGCCATCCACCATACGCCCGGACAGAACTCGTTCGGCAACTTCGCCGACTACACGCCCCTGCGACGCGAGCTCGGCCGTATCCACGTGCAGGCCACCGCAGTGGGCCGCGAGGTGTACTCGGGCATGTTCGACGAGTTCCCCGACCTCAAGTTCATCCACACGATGTTCGGCGGCAACTGGTTCGCGCTCAAGGACCTGCTCGCCCCGCACGTGTCGGTGAAGAAGAAGGAGGCTATGAACCGCCTGGCCACCAACGTCGACCGCGAGGCGTACGACCGCTACCTAGCCAACAACATCTACTTCGACATGACGCACCCCATGAGCTGGAGCAAGGACCAGCTCGAGCTCGCCGTGAAGACGTGCGGCGCCGACCACCTGCTTCTGGGCTCTTCGTTCCCCGTGTTCTACGAGTGGATGGCCCGCTCGGTGGGCTCGGTGAAGGCCCTCGACGTCACGCAGGAGGAGAAGGACCTCATGCTGGGCGGCAACGCGGCGAAGCTGTTCAACCTGTAGGGAAAGACGGGAGGGGCGGAGCCCCTTCCCGGCAGATCCGTCGACGCCGCGCAAGGAGGCGTCCGATGAAAGAGGGGAAACCATCATGAGCAATCCGAATGCCGCCGTAGCGGCAAGGGAAGCCAAACCTGTTGAGAAGACGCCGTCGTACGCCTGGCCATGCCTCATCACGTCGGTCCTGGCCGGCATCGCGCTGGTCTTCGCCTGGCAGTGGCTGCCGGGCATCACGTTCCCGGTGTTCAAGAACTGGCTGGCCGAGAACAACGCGCTGTTCGCCAACCCGGCCAACTTCGAGCTGATGTCGAACGTCATGGGCCTCGTGCCTATCGGCGCGCTGATCATGGCCCTGCCCGCCTCGTACCTGGTGCGCAAGATCGGCCCGAAAGCCGCGACCGTCGCCGGCCTCGCGCTCGGCGCCGTCGGCACGGCCGTGAGCGCCGTCTTCGTGGGCGACAACTTCTACGCGTTCCTCGTGGGGCGCTTCATTCTGGGCGTGGCCCTGGCCACCACCATCGTCGCAGGCCCCACCTGCGTGTCGGTGTGGTTCCCCGATGCCACGCGCGGGCGCGCCATGGCCATCTGGTCCATCTGGGCGCCCGTGGGCATCTTCGTCATCAACTTCATCGGCAACAACGTGTTCGAGATGGCGGGCAGCGACATGGTGGCGTTCCAGTGGATCTGGGTCGCTGTCATCGTCGTGTTCGCCGTGATCTTCGCCATCGTGTTCCGCGAGCCGCGCGAGAACGAGCGGTCGCAGGTGTCTCCCGAGCGCAAGTCCTTCAAAGAGGTCCTTCCGTTCTTCAAGAGCCGCCAGCTGTGGTGCCTGATCCTCATGTTCGCCATCTACAACTACGTCAACTACGGCTTCAGCCAGTACCTGAAGACCTGGATGCAAACCCCCGAGCTGCTGGGCGGCCTGGGCTGGGATGCGGCGGCCGCCGGCCTGTGGGGCGGCCTGATCTGCGCGTGCGGCGCGCTGGCCCCCATCGGCGGCTTGATCCTCGACAAGACGCCCAGGGATAAGAAGTACCTCTGCGTCGTGGTGGGCATCCTGTTCCTGGCGCTCGCATCCGCCACGTTCTCGCAGGTCACGTTCTTCCTCCCCTACGTCGTGTTCTTCTGCGCCGGCAACATGCTGCTCAATGCCTGCTGCCGCCCGCTCGTGCCGACGCTCGTGTTCAAGGGCGGCGCCACGGCCGTGGCCTTCGGCTTGTCGTTCCTGACGCTGGGCCAGTACGCGGGCCAGATGTTCACGAGCTACGTCATGCATCCGTTCAGCGACACGCTGACCGCCGCCTCCAATGTGGCCATCGAGGCCAAGCAGGCCGTGCTCGCTTCCGGCGGCACCCCGGCCGACTTCGGCCCCGCCATCGCACAAGCGGCCCAGGAGGCCGCCGCCGCTGGTATCCACGTCGACCCTATGCTTGCCGTGTATGCGCTCGTGCCCGTGAGCATCGTGGGCATCCTACTCGCCTTCGGCGTGAAGCCCTCTAAGAAGCAGGCCGCGAGCGCTCCCGCCGGCAAACCCGCAGACGAGGCAGCCGCACAGCACTAAGACCTTACACCCAACTTCAAAGCGGCGGAGCGGAATTCAATTCAACGCTTTGCCGCTTGCGGAGCAGCTCCAGTCAGCATAAGGGCAGAGTCCTTGCCTACGGAAAAACCAATTTCACGGGGCGACTGCGGCGAGCAGCGCCCCTTCCCTCAAGCCTGTATCCCCGCGTTCGCGGAGAGAAGGGACTAATCATGAGCAACAACCATCAAAACGACGTGGCCCGCAACCGCCAGCGCAAGGGCTGGATCGTGCTCTTCGCCTTGCTGTTCTGCGGCATCATCGTCATTATGAACCAGTTCAAGGTGCCCACGTTCATGGGCGCCCTCATGCACGACTTCGGGACCGATCCGGGCACCACCGGCTGGCTCATGTCGGTCATCGCCGTGGCCGGCATTATCACCGCGTTCCCCTCGGCGTTCCTGCTCAACCGCTTCGGCCCGAAGCGCGTGGGCCTCGTGGGCCTGGCCTTCATGGTGGCCGGATGCGCCGTGGGCGCGCTGTCATACTCGTTCGCGCAGCTCATCGCAGGACGCGTGCTCGAGGGCATCGGCGTGGCCATGATGGGCGTGGTGGCCACCACCGTCATCTCCATGTACTTCCCCCGCGAGAAGGCGGGGCTTCCCATGGGCATCTGGAACCTGTGGTACGTCGTGGGTTCCACGCTCGCCTACAACATCGGCGTGCCGGTGGCGCTCGCGCTCACGGGAGACCCGACCAACTGGCATGCCTGGTGGTGGTTCTCCGACGTGCTCGCCCTCGTGTCCTTCGTGGTGTTCGCGCTGTTCGTGAGCGTGCCGCATGCCGGGCGCGGCGTGGCCGCCAAGCGCGAGCGGGAGACGGGCGAGAAGCAGCACCGCCCCGCCGCCATCCTGCTCGAGGGATTCAAGGTGAAGCGCATGTGGCTGTTCGGCCTGGGGTTCTGCTTCCTCATGTTCACCTCGCTCTCGGTGCTCACCTGGGTGCCCACCTACGTGCAGGGCGTGGAGCTGGAACGCATGCTGGCAGAAGGCATGGACCTTGCCGCCGCTCAGGCACAGGCCGGCGTGTCCGGCGGATCCATGGCCTCGCTCGGCTTCGCGGCCTCCATCCCCATGGCGCTGGTCACGGCTTTCCTGCTGGGGAAGTTCCAGACGCTTAAGGCGCGCAACGTCATGGTGATCATCGCGGGGTTCTGCGCGTTTTTCTACGTGGGCGCGTTCCTGGTTCCCTACGAGTACCTGCCCGCCTATCTGGTGCTCTTGGGCCTCGAGAGCGGCTGGACGAGCGGCGTGGTGTGGTCGATGGTGCCCGTGACCATGCCCAAGCGCGTGACCATGCCGGTGGGCATGGCCATCATCATCTTCTTCCAGGGCATCTCGAACCTTCTGTGCACGCCGGTGGTGGGCTATATCATAGGCGAGGCCCAGGTATGGACCAACGTGGCGCCGCTCTGCGCGGCCACGGCGGCCGTGGGCACGCTGCTGTGGATCGTCTACGTGGCCATGAAGCCGCCGGTGTTCGAGGAAGACGAGGACGCCGCGCAGGATACAGCACGCTCGGACGGTCCGATGGGCGAAGGACGCCCGGCGGCCGCATAAGCCTTCGGAGCCGCAGGAGGGGTGCGAAGGGCACCCCTCCTGCGCATGGCCGTAGGCCGCGCCGAAGAACATCGGCCACCGCCAAGCAAGACGAGGTAGAGAAGGAAACCATGTACGAGAAGCGCATGAACGACCAACCGGGGGAACAGCCCGACGCCGTCACGGGCGCCACGAGCCTGGCCGATGCGGCGGCCGCCCTCGACCCCGGCCAGCACGGAGGCGCTCCGGCGGCGCCTCCCCCCTGCCCGCCTCCGGGCACCTGCGATGCCGACGCCGTCACCGGCGCCACCCCCGGCGTTGCCAGCGCATGCCGCGAGCTGGGCATGTCGTCGGTGGACAGCGTCGTTCGCGAACGCGGGATCAAGCCGCCGGGGGTAGCCTGAGGGCGGCGGACGGCTCCCTGTGCCGACGGGCACGCATGCGCATCTGATGGAGCTTGCCCTGCTTCCGACCGTCGGCAAACTATAGGGAGCGGCTCTCCGCCTGCGCCGGAACGGCCCTCTCGCTCTCCTTTTGATGTATACTGAGGTTCCGGAGATGTTGGGGTCCGCGTCCTGAATCGGTGTCCGGCAGGCCGCGCCGATCGTGCTCAGTTTCTCCAACGACGTTCAAGCCGGGCACTGCGGGGGGAATCAGATGGACGACGGCAAGACCGTGGACATGCGCCGCATCGGCGCCATGGAGCTGCTGGGGATCGGCGGGTTCTCCTGCTTTTTCGGGTGGATGCTCGTATCGTACTATTGGCTTTTCGCCGAGTTCATCCAGGACACCCCCGTAGCCGAGCGCGACGCCATCCAGTTATTCGTTTTCGCAGGTCTGGCACTGGGATATTTGTCCCTGCACCTTCTTGCCAAGAACTCCCGGTTCGATCCGTTCAGGCTGTCCGCGCTTGCGACCGATGCTGCGCTGGCGCTGCTCTTGCCCATCGCCGCCCTGTTTCTGGGCCTCGGCGTGGACGTACCCTCCCCAGTGCTGTGCGTCGTGAACCTTTGCGCGGGCCTGGGCGGCGCATCGCTGACGGTGAGCTGGCTCGATGCGAGCAGCCGTATCAGGGTGAAGAGCTTTCCTCGCTTCACGAGCCTGTCGCTCGTGGGCGGCGGGGCGCTGTTCGTCCTCGCCGCCATCGTTCCCGAGGCCGTACAGCCCGTGTTCTGCATCGTCTATGCGCTGCTTAGCGTCGGCCTCCTCCGTTTCGCCGGCGAGCGAGCCGAAGGCAACGCCGATGCGCCCCCCGCCGGCTCGTGCAAGAACACCTGGGAGTTCACCTGGGAGATAGAACCCTCGCTCGTGGCGTTCGGCATCGTGTTCGGCCTGACGTTCGTGTACCTGTTCAACTCAGGCCAGCAAGACGTGCTCGTGGGCCTTCTGTTCGTGATACCCGGTGCCGGCTTGATCGCCGTGCTCGCGCTTTCGGGCAAAGCCGTGGGCATCACCGTCATCCAGCGCGTGTTGCTGTGCATCACCGTGCTGGCATGCCTCTCCATGCCCTTCGCCACCGAGGCCATCCAGCTGGCATGCTCGTGCCTGGTCGTGGCGTCGTGGGCGGCGTTCGTATCGGTGAACTACGCGTTCATCGTGAAGAAGAGCGTCGAACGCTGGGACACGCCGGTGTTCCGCCAGGCGCCAGCGCGCCTCGTGTTCAGCGCGCTGGGCTTCCTCGTGGGCTGGGGCGTGGCCACGGGCATGACCATGGCCTACGGTGCCCATTCCGACGCGTTCATGATCGTGCGCCTATGCATGGCGTTCGTGCTCGTTGCGGTGGTCATGCTGTTCTTCCCCTCGAAAGAGCACCATGCGCCAGACGGCGGGACGATCGGCGCCCGCGAACCCGCCGCTCCCGTGCCGTCCAACCTTAGCGAGAAGGAGCTCTTCGAGCGCCGCTGCGCCGCCGTGGCCGAGCTCTACCAGCTCTCCCCGCGCGAGACCGATATCTTGAAGTTCCTGGCGAAGGGGCGCAACGCCGCCTACATCCAGGGCAAGCTCACCATATCGCCCCACACGGTGAAGAGCCACATCTACAGCATCTACCGCAAGCTCGACATCCACTCCCAGCAGAAGCTCATGGACTTCGTGGAGGAGTTCCCGGTGGAGGACTAGCGGGACGGCGCGGGAAAGCGGCAATGCGCCGGAAGGCTAGAGTCCCTCGTAATGGGTCCACATGCGCACGACTTTGACCGTGCCATCGAATTCCTCGCCACCCTCGGCAAAGGGCTCTGCATATACCTGATAAACGAGCCGATGCTGCAGGTTGATGCGCCGCGAATAGAGGCCCGAGAGGTTCCCCACAAGCGTTTCGTAGGCAGGAGCCTCTTGAAAGGGATCATTCTTAAGCACCTCGACAAGTGCTTTCGCCTTCTTGTCGAGACCAGCGGCTTTAAGCTTCTTTGCATCCTTTGCAGCCTGCTTCGTGAACTTCACTGCATACATAACTACCACTCAAGTCGGTCTTCAGAAAGGCAGTCCTCGGGTTTTTCCGCCATGCCGGCCCGCAGCGATTCGCTCATGCCGGGAATGCCGTTGAGGAAAAGCGTTTCCTCGATAGCCGCCCAATCGGATTCGCCGATAAGCACTGCCCCCTTCCCCTTGCTGTTCGTGATGGCGATGGGCGTGCAGTTCTCGTTCACCTGGGCGATGGTCTGGTAGATATTCTGCCGCAAAGCCGTTGCAGTGATCGAAGTCATGGCCTGTCTCCTTACCTCGTTTCTTTTGCTCTATAGTAGCGTACGCAATTACGTACGTCAAGGAACCTCGTCTTCATACCAAGGAGCCTCGCCTACCCCTTTTCCATCGTCCCTGTTCATCGCGTCATACCAACGTACTGATTCCCAATCTGCATACTCATCACGCGATAGGCTCATACCTATCGCGTGCTTTACTCGCTGGCAACCCCAGAGGGGAGGGCCGATTGGGGCGGACACCCGACAGGCCCGGAGACCGAGAGGAGTTGCGATGGTAGAGAACGCTGTCGCGGAGAAGGACCGCGACGAGATCGGCACGTCCAAGGAGGAGAACCAGTTCAACTTCGGCGCCGGCAAGAGGCAGGAAGTGGATCCTCGCTGGAAGCATCCGAAGCCCTTCCAGTACGAGGAGGACGGCATGGTGGTCACCCGCACCTCGGTGTGGAGCGCGCCGGGCTGCCACGAGGGCTGTGGCGTGCTGGTGTACTCCGACAAGGAGACCGGCAAGTTCATCAAGTGCGAGGGCGACCCGGACGACCCGTACAACCGCGGCGCGCTGTGCCCGAGGTGCCTGGCCTTCAAGCAGGTGGAGTTCCACCCCGACCGCATCCTGCACCCCATGAAGCGTGCCGGCGAGCGCGGGAGCGGCCAGTGGGAGCGCATCACGTGGGACGAGGCGCTGGAAACCTGCTACAAGGAATTCCGTCGCATCTCCATGACCTACGGCGGCGACTCCATCCACTGCCTGCGCGGCACCGCACGCGACAACCAGTGGCAGGTCGGCCGCATGGCGAACACGTTCGGCAGCCCCAACGAGTACGGCTTCCTGTCCGGCACCGCCTGCTACCTGCCCCGCCTGTCGCTCATGATCATGACCTACGGCGGCATGCTCATCGCCGACTTCTCGCAGTTCTCGGCGCTGCGCTACGACGACCCCGAGTGGGTGTGCCCCGAGTGCACCATCGTTTGGGGCTGCAACCCCACCATCTCCAACCCCGACTTCTTCATGGGACACTGGGTCACCGACGCCATGAAGCTCGGCTGCAAGCTCATCTCCGTCGAGCCGCGCGTCACCTGGCTCGCCGCGCACGCCGACATCCATCTGCAGCTGCGCCCCGGCACCGACACGGGCCTCGCTCTCGGCATGATCAAGGTCATCATCGACGAGGACCTCTACGACCATGACTTCGTGGAGCGCTGGACCTACGGCTTCGACGAGCTGGCCGAGCGCGCCCGCGAGCTGTCGCTGGACCAGGTGGAGGCCATGACGTGGGTCCCCAAGGAGAAGATCATCGCCGCTGCGCGCCTGTTCGCCACGTCCAAGCCGGCCAACGTCGTGTGGGGCCTCGCCGTGGACATGCAGAGCCAGGGCACGCCCTGCGCCGCCGCCATCGCCGCGCTGTGGACCATCACCGGCAACCTCGACGTGCCGGGCGGCATGTGCTACACCGCCTCCCCCATGGGCGTCGACCAGCC
Source organism: Gordonibacter urolithinfaciens (assembly GCF_900199375.1). Taxonomy (NCBI): domain Bacteria; kingdom Bacillati; phylum Actinomycetota; class Coriobacteriia; order Eggerthellales; family Eggerthellaceae; genus Gordonibacter; species Gordonibacter urolithinfaciens. The sequence continues at coordinate 3,006,548 of NZ_LT900217.1, read as the reverse complement.
GTCCGCCGGCGCATGGGGCATCTACGACCTCATCAACGAGGAGATGCAGAAGAAGCGCGTGGGCTGGAAAGAATTCCCCATGTACCGCTACGGCCTCACCCAGGCCATGCCCGACATGTGCCTGGAGTATATGGAGGAGGGCAAGGTCAAGGGCGTGTGGATCCAGACATCCAACGGCATTGCCTGCATGAGCTGCGAGACCGAGCGCTGGTACCAGGCCATGAAGAAGCCGGAGTTCATCGCCGCCGTGGACATCTTCATGACGCCTACCATCCAGTCGTGCGCCGACATCGTCATGCCGGTGCAGACGTGGGCCGAGAAGCACTCCGTACGCGCCCACTACTACTTCCTGTCCGCTATCACGGGCGGCTGCGCGGCCGAGGGCGAGGCGAAGTCGGACTGCGAGATCAACCGCGAGCTTGCCCAGTACTTCGACAACGACGACGAGTTCAACCAGGCCATCGGCCGCCCCGAGGGCAAGCAGCACACCTGGCCGTGGGCGACCGAGGACGAGGTGTACGACGAGATCGTGAGCCCCTCCGGCTTCACGTTCCACGAGCTCATGGAGCACGGCCCGGTCTACCAGAAGTACGTGTACAAGAAGTACGAGAAGGGCCTCATGCGCCCCGACGGCCAGCCCGGCTTCAACACCCCCACGGGCCGCATCGAGTTCTACTCCACGCTGTTCGAGAAGTTCGGCTACGACCCGCTGCCCTACATCGAGGAGCCGGGCATCGGGCCCGTCACCACGCCCGACCTGTACGAGGAGTACCCGCTCATCATGATCACGGGCGCCCGCACCACGTCGTTCTTCCACTCGGAGCACCGCCAGATCCCCTACCTGCGCCAGCTCACACCCGATCCGTGGGTGCAGATCCACCCGCGCACGGCCAAGGACCTGAACATCTCCGAGGGCGACTGGGTCTGGATCGAGAACCACCGCGGCCGCTGCCGCCAGCGTGCCCGCCTCACGTTCGAGGTGCACGAGAAGGAGATCGCCGCGCAGCACGGCTGGTGGTTCCCCGAACAGGACGGCGCCGAACCCAACCTGTACGGCTTCCGCCAGTCCAACATCAACCAGCTTCTGGCCAACAAGCCCGGCACGACTGGCTTCGGTGCCGACCTGAAGTGCACGCTCTGCAAGGTGTACCGCTGCAAGGAGGAGGAACTGTAATGGCTCTCAACGGAATTCTCGTCGACTACCAGTACTGCACGGGGTGCTACTCGTGCGAGGTGGCCTGCCAGGCCGAGCACGAGCTACCGCTCGAGCAGTGGGGCGTGAAGGTCATGCAGAACGGCCCGTGGCCGGTGAAGGACGCCGAAGGCAACGAGACGGACAACTACGTCTACGACTTCATCCCGGCGTTCACGAAGATCTGCGATTTGTGCGCCGACCGCCAGGAGAAGGGCAAGCTCCCCTCCTGCGTGTTCCACTGCCAGGCCAAGTGCATGGAGTTCGGCCCGGTGGACGAGCTCGCGAAGCGCTTGGACGCCAAGCCGCAGCAGTACCTGTGGGTGCCGCCCTGCGCGTAGCGCCTTGAGCTGGGACGGCCGCCGAGCCGTCCCAGCTCTCCCCAAGATGCCGGCAGCCCCGAGCGACGGCCGGCATCTTGGGGAGAACCTCGGTTGAAAAGGAGACCGGCTGTGGACTACCAAAAGCTTGAAGAGGGCATCGAGAAGGCACCGCTCGCCTCGCGCCCCGCACTGGAACGCCTGCTGCTGTACGTGTCGGCAGGCCCGGACGTATCGCCCGACTACGCGCCGTACCTGGAAGGCTCGGCATCCTACCAGGACTTTTTCAACGCCATCTACGCCGACGACGCCCAGAAGGGCACGTCGGTATGGGCGGAGTGGGCGGCGCTCAAACGCAAGAGCTGGATCGGCCGCTTCGAACCCGTCCTGGCCGTGGAGAACCTGCGCCTCAAGGGCGACGGGCTGCCGGTGCAGTTCGGCACGGGCCTGTTCCTGGCCCCTACCGGCAGCCGCGACAGCATCGCGAACCTCTACGTGTTCGAACGCGGCGCGTTCAACGTGGAGGCGGCCGAGTTCGTCACGTCGATCGGCGGCACGTTCTCCTGCGCCGGCTACGACTTCGCCGGCATCTACGGCGTGTACAAGTACCGCGGCAGCGTGATACTCGAGCAATGGGAGGCCGAGCGGGACCCCGTGCCAGCGAAGAAGGGCTAGCGGCGTAGATCCGCCGCGCCGTGGCCGAGAAAGGAGATTCAGCCATGGGCCGCAAGAAGAAAATGACCCCCGCCCAGAAAGCCGCCGCCCGCCGGACGAGCACCGCCACGGCAAAGGCGATCGAAGCAGCCGAAGCGCCAGCCGAGCCCGCACCTGAGCGGCCCGAGCAGACCCCGCCGTCCCCCTCGGCAAGAGACGTGCTCGTAGGCGCTGCCGGCATCGCACTCGTAGCTGTCGCCGGCTACTTCTCCACAGCCGGTCTGGGCTAGCGCCGCGTCCGGGAACGGCTCCGCCTATCGGGCCGTTTCCGGACGATCTTCGCCCCCGTCCTCCCCTATCGGCGCTTTCGCGCCGAACAGGCGCTCGTCGGAGAGCCGCGGCGCCTTGTCGCTCAGCTTGTAGTAGGCGGCGCTCGTCGAGTTCGCGATGCTCGCCAGCTCGTGCGCCTCCAGGTACTCGCTCTTGTTCTTCTCCTTGACGATGTAGCTCATGAGCCCGATGTAGGATGCGGTGAGCAGCTCCACGTAGTAGGGCCGCAGCCTGTCGCGCGGGGCACGGTCGTCGTCCATCATCTGGTTGAGCTCCTGCCTGATCTGGTTCTGCAGGCGCACGGTGAAGTACGGGTCGCCGTGGGGGCCGGTCAGCGCCCTCAAGACCCGCTCGTGCTCGATGCAGACCTCGAACCAGTTCTCCATACACTCGAACGGCATGCCCGCTATGGCGCCCTTGTAGGCGTCGCCGTCGGACCGGTAGAGGCTCAACAGGCCGAGGAGCGTGCCCTCTATGCCCTCCAGCACGTCGATGGCGTCGCGGAAGTGCACGTAGAAGGTGGACCTGGCAACGTTGGACCGCTGGACCAGCTCCTTGACCCGGATGGAGTCGTAGGGCTTCTCCTCCATGAGGTCGATGTACGCCTCGACGATAGCCCGCCTCGCCGCCGAGGCCCTCGAACCCGAATCCATATCCGCACCGCCTTTCCAGCCCTGCGATCGTTCCCTGATTCTAAGGCAGGCGGCGCCTTCCTGCAAAGGCAGGCGCCGCCGTCTCGCCTTGCGGCTTGCCGCGGACCCCGGCTAGAAGATGGGATGGGTCGGGTGCCTCGCCTCGTCCACGACGAACGGCTTCGAGCGGTCGTGGCGCGGCCCGACGACGGGCACCTGCAGGTAGGACCCGTACTCGCCGCCGGTGTGGACGATATGGCTCCCCCGGTTGTCCGTCTCCCACATGAGGGGCTCGATCCAATGCTCGTCGCGGAGGTAGCGCCCCGCAACCTGCACGCGGAGGATCTCGCCTTTGCGCCACAGGCGGCTCGTGGGGTTGATCTCCACGTCGATGGGGACGATCTCGCCGGCGGAGAGCTTCAGCTCCCTGCGGTGCGCCTGCACGGGTTGGAAGTCGCTCGAAAGCGCCTCGTCCAGCTCGCGGTGCGAGACCCGCATCTTTCCCCAGGCGCCCGGGTGGGGCGCCGTGCCGTCGAACAGGGTCACGGGTATCTCGGTCCCGTTCTCGTGGACCTTCTTCACGGTGACGAACAGGTCCATGTCGTCGTGCCCGTCCGCCTCGACGAAGGCGTGGAGCTTCATGTACCCCGTGAGCTCGGTGTCCTCCTCGAACCGGTAGTCGAACTCCGCGACGCCCTCGTTGCCGTCGTAGGAGACGGAGGCGGGCGCGGCCGGGTTCTCGCCCTCGAGGCTCATGGCCTCGGCATTCAGGTAGAGCTTCCGGTACTCGGTCCTCGCCAGGGGAAACTCGCGCTCCGGGCGCCTCGTGGCGAAGTCCTCGTCGTAGGCGTCCATCACGTCGATGCGCACCTTCGGGGTGAGCTCCCACCCGTTGTGGACGTCCTTGCAGTAGCGGTCGAAGAACGCCTTGAGCTCCTCCATGTTCTGGCGCGTGTAGAAATCGGGCCACTCGAACTCGCGGTGCACCCGGAGCCACTTCTTCTCCGAGGAAATCTTGCGGTACCCGTTGATAGAGCCGCGGAGGTGGAAATGGTTCCACCCGGCCGCCACGTAGGCGGGCACGGTGACCTTGCCGAAATCGGGGATCTTGTTCTCCCAGTAGGCGTTCATCAGGGGGTAGCGCAGGGCCATGGCCGCCTGGTCGTCGATGCCCTTGAGTCCGCAGGCGCCCGCGGTGGCGAAGCTGGTGAAGCGGACGCAGGGTATGCCCCCCTCGTAGAGCGACTCCCGGTACATGTCGCTCATGCCCTCCCACGGCGCGATGCAGGCGAGGTGGGGCGGCTGCTGCGCGGCGATGTGCCACTGGGTAATGGCCAGCGCGGAGGAGCCGGCCATGGTCACGCGCCCGTTGCACCAGGGCTGCTGCGCGGCCCACTCGACTACGTCGTAGCCATCTCTGGCCTCCTCCTCGCAGAACTGGTCGTGGAGGCCCTCCGAGTAGCCGATGCCGCGGGGGTCGACGTTGACGACCGCGTACCCGTTGGGACACCAGTAGAGCGGGTCGGCCGCCTCGAACTTCGCGCTGGGCGAGACGGCCCCGAACGGCACGCCCGGCGTGTAGCCCACGTCCTCGCCCGTGCGGAAATCGTTCGGGCGCTTCCCGTAATTCGACCAGGCCAGGATCGCCGGCACCTTCGCGTCCGAGTCCTGCGGCCTGAAGACGTCGCAGTAGAGCGTTATTCCGTCGCGCATCTTGACCGCCACATCCTGCTCGCACACGATGCCGGGCGCCGCCTCGTACGTGCGCTGGTTGAACGCGCAGGGCTTGGCCAGCTGCTTTTCCTCGTCGGACAGGACCTCCCACTCCTCGAACGTGACGGGCCTCAGCTCCTTCTGGTAAATCCTCTCGATCCTCTCGCCCTTGATGGTGGTTTCGAGGGTGAACCGCTCTCTTTCCATCGGCATCATAGCATCTCCCATCTAGTCGCACGTAACAGTGTTCTCGGCCTCGCCAACCTCAAGAAAGCGCGCCCTCCACGGCGCCTTCCGCCGGCTTCTGCGGGGAAGGCCCGCTCGGATCGAACCCGCTTATCGCAGAGGCGAGCCTCATCGCCAAGGGCAGCGTCACCAAGATGACGAGGTAGCCCGCGCCCAGCAGCGGCGGGTACACCATCATCCAGATCCCCACACAGGCACCCAGGCCCAGGGATTGCGCGTTCGTCATCCAGACGCACGAGACGCTCACCAAGGTGATGAGGGTGAAGGCGAGGACGAGGCTGCTCACGATATGGGTGACGACCTTGTTCTCGATATGCAGGACAGCGCACAGCTTGCGCCCCCAGGAGAGCGCAGGGAAAAGGTCGCCCACCACATAGCCCGCGCAGAAGCTCATGAGAAACGAGACGCCGAAGCCCAACAGGGTGAAGATTGGCAAAGACTCATTACCCGGAATGCCCTGTACGGTTGAAAGAATAATCACGCTCAGAACAACGCACATGACCATGCACATCACGATATTGAGAACACGTCCGAACCCACCCGGCCCTTTGAAGATCATCATTTCCTCCTTTGCTGCTTTCGGTTTTGGCTCGAAGCTTCGATAGCATCATTATGCTCGGCAGAAACCTTTTCGACATGGACGCTCGGCCGAGGAGTGTCCGATTATCAGCCTCTCGGAACAAGGCGACCGCCATGCGTCCTCCTTGTCATGCCGTTCGCCATCAGCCGGCCATGAGAAATCGCGATGGCAGGCAGGAAAAGTGTTGCCACGCCAACAGGCTTTGCCGGAGCGCGCATGGCTTAATAGGAGGCATAGGAACGGGGCCCCGAAGCGAGCAATTGAATAGAAAGGCGGTGTTTGCCTTGGCTCATCAGCGGGTTGACGGCAAAGACAAGCGGTTCGCTTTGCAGTTCTACGGCACGCAGGGATTCGCGGCTCTTCCGATCCTTCTCTACATGATCATTGCAGCGATCATCTCCATCGGCATACGCTACTACGGCATGGAGGCGCTCATCTTCGCCTCGGTCATCGGCTTGCTTGCCGGATTCTTCCTTTGCCGGAACAAGCTGGAGTACTGGGCCTCGTGCGTGCGCGGCCTCACCCAGTTCGGCAATGCGAACCTCATCTTCATCTTCATCATCATCGCCGTGTTCGGCAAGGTGCTCGTCGCCGGCGACATCGGCGGCGGCCTTCTCTGGATAGGCCTGAACTGCGGGCTGCAGGGAGGGGCCTTCGTCGTTCTGGTGTTCGTCGGCTGCGCCGTCTTCGCCACGGGATCGGGCGCCCCGTTTCCCGCCTTGCTGGCGCTCGTGCCCATCTTCTACCCGTCCGGCGTCATGCTGGGGGCGGACCCGACCGTGCTCGTGGGAGCCATGATCAGCGGCGTGTTCTTCGGCGACGCGCTCTCCCCCAGCTCCCAGGTCATCCATGTGACCATCAACTCGCAACACGACCCGGGAACGGGCAGGCCGGCCGACCTCGTGGAGGTGATGAAGGCCCGGTCGCCCTACCTCGTGGCCATCGCCCTCGTCTCCGCAGCGCTTTTCTTCCTCCTCGGCGGCGCCGGCGCGGCAACCGTCTCGCCGCAGGAGCTGGCCGGCATGGCGGATGCCCGCGGCCTGTTCATGTTCGTCCCCATCGCGCTTCTGCTGGCCATCTGCGTAAAGACCCGCAACCTGCTCATGGGCGTGAGCTGGGCCATCCTCGCAGGCGTTGTCCTCGGGCTTGCGAGCGGCCTCATGGAGCCCGCAGCGCTCGCCTCCTTCGACTTCGCCAAGCAGCAGATGCACGGCGTGTTCATGGACGGCGTGACCAGCTCGGTGAACCTCGTGTTCGCCAGCATCCTCCTGTTCGGCATGATCCAGATCGCCGTCGAGGGCGGCATCTTGGAGAAGTGCTGCGACTTCCTCATGGGCCTCAAGATGGCCAAGAGGCCGGCGGGCGCCGAGGGCATCGTCGCGCTGGGCACCGGCGTCATCTGCTGCCTGCTTTCGGGGTCCGAGCTGCCCACCGTCATCATGTTCAAGGACGTGGTGGAGAACATAGGCCAGAGGTCGGGCATCTCGGCGAACCGCCGGAGCATCCTGCTCACCGCCATGGCCACGAACATCCCGGCCATCGTGCCCGTGAACTCCATCTTCATCATGGGCTCCATCACCCTCGTGGCGGGCCTGGCCGGCGCCAACCCGGCGCTGCCCCTCGTGGCGCCCGTCCCGATATTCACCTGTTGCTTCTATCCCCTGATGCTGGCCGCGGTCTGCTTCGGCTGGGTCGTGTTCGGTTGGGGACGGAAGGCCACGGCATGCAAACCCGCAATCGAGAAGAAGGACCTGGTGGCGAACAATGGCTGAGACGTACGACATGATTATCGTAGGCGGGGGCGCCGGAGGGCTTTCGGCCGCCGTCTACGCCGGGCGGGCCGAGCGCAAGGCGCTCCTCATCGAGAAGGGGAGCTACGGCGGGCGCATCAACGAGACGCGCGAGATACGCAACTACCCGGGTACGATCGGCGACACCGGGATCGGGCTCATGGAGAAGTTCAAGGCCCACGCGCTCGCCTTCCCCACCAACGAGCTCAAGCGCACCACGGTCACCGGCATCAAGCAGCTGGACGACGGGAACTTCCTCGTGCAGACGAAGCGGCGCGGCGACTTCGAGACGCGCTGCGTCCTGCTGGACCTGGGCACGAAACCGCGCGTGCTGGGCATACCCGGCGAGCAGGAGTTCGCCGGCCACGGCGTGGCCTACTGCGCCACCTGCGACGCCGAGATGTTCAAGGGCAAGGAGATCTACGTGCTGGGCGCAGGCGACCAGGCCATCGAGGAGGCCGACTACCTCACGGGCTTCGCGTCGAAGGTGACGGTGATCGTGCTGCACGAGGAGGGGCATCTCGACTGCAACGAGGTGGCCGCCGCAACGGCGTTCCGCAACCCGAAGATCGACTTCGTGTGGAACTCGACCCTAGAGGAGATCAAAGGACGCGACGAGGTGGAGGGGCTCGTCATCAAGAACGTGGTGACGGGCACGTCGAACGAGGTGGAGACGGACGGCATCTTCTTCTTCGTGGGCATGATACCGCAGACCGAGCTGATTCGCGACCTGGTGGAATGCGACGACAAGGGCTACATCGCGGTCAACGAGAAGAAGGAGACCAGCGTGCCCGGCATCTACGCCGTGGGCGACTGCACGCAGACCTTCCTGCGCCAGGTGGTCACCGCGGCAGCCGACGGCGCCATCGCGGCGACGGCCAGCGAGCGCTACGTGAAGGAGAAGAAGCAGATCGACTCCCTGCTCACGCCCGACGCGGGCAAGGTGGCGTTCGTCTTCTACGACCCCTACGACAGCGAGCAGATAGAGCAGGTGTCCGCGCTGGAGGAGAAACTGCGCGGCGAATGGCGCGTCGAGCGCCAGGACATCACCCGGCAGTCGCTGCTGTACGGCCGCCTGGGACTGCACGCCTCCCCCGCAACCGCCTTCTACTTCGGCGGCAAGCTGATGGGAACGGAGGTGTAGGCCCGGCAACCAGCAGGAGCGCCGATCGCCTCGCGGGCAGGCTTTACGCCCCCTCGGGGTGATCGGGACGAACCGAACGATGAAAACGACCAAGGCAACCAGAAGCGACGAAAACGGAGGAACGAACCATGGGTCAACCGAGCGTATTCCCTCACGGCACCACCATCTACAACCCCGAGAAGTGCTGGAACGGGTACACCATCGTGCCCCTCATCAACGACGGCGTGCTGCTGTTCGACATGAACGGCAACGAGGTGCGGCGCTGGAACATGCAGGCCATGCCGCCGAAGCTGCTGCCGGGCGGCTACGTCATGGGCTATGCAGGCACCCGGCATCCCGACTACGGCATGCAGGACGGCGTGAACCTGCAGGAGATCGACTACGACGGCAACATCGTGTGGCAGTTCGACCGCTTCGAGAACATCGACGACCCCGGCCGCGACCACCGCTGGATGGCGCGCCAGCACCACGACTTCCAGCGCGAGGGCAACCCCGTGGGCTACTACGTGCCGGGCATGGACGCCAAGCCGCTCGAGGGCAACACGCTCATCCTCGCCCACCAGACGCTGCACAACCCCAACGTCTCCGACAAGAAGCTGCTCGACGACTGCATGTACGAGGTTGACTGGGAGGGCAACATCGTGTGGAAGTGGTCCATCACCGATCACTTCGACGAGCTGGGCTTCGACGAGGCGGCGAAGAACGTGCTGGCCCGCGACCCGAACATGCGCACCTCGGACGGCGGCGTGGGCGACTACCTGCACGTGAACTGCATGAGCTACCTGGGGCCGAACAAGTGGCACGACCAGGGCGACATGCGCTTCAAGCCCGACAACATCATCTTCGACTCGCGCGAGGCCAACATCCTGGCCATCATCGACAAGGAGACGGGCAAGATCGTGTGGAAGATCGGCCCCGACTTCAACGCCACCCCCGAGCTGAGGAAGCTCGGCTGGATCATCGGCCAGCACCACCTGCACATGATTCCGAAGGGCCTGCCGGGCGAGGGCAACCTGCTCGTGTTCGACAACGGCGGCTGGGGCGGCTACGGCGTGCCGAACCCCGGCTCGCGCGACGGCTCCAAGAACGCCCTGCGCGACTACAGCCGCATCATCGAGTTCGACCCCACCACGCTCGAGATCGTGTGGAAGCTCACGCCGAAGGAGCTGGGCCACGCCATACCCACCGATGCGAGCAAGTTCTACAGCCCCTACGTGTCGAGCGCCCAGCGCCTGCCGAACGGCAACACGCTGGTGGACGAGGGCAGCGACGGCCGCTTGATCGAGGTCACGCCCGACCACGAGATCGTGTGGGAATGGATCTGCCCCTACTACAGCCACAACGACGAGGGGCCGCGCAACAACATGGTCTACCGCGCCTACCGCTACCCCTACAGCTACGTGCCGCAGGAGCCGGTGCCGCAGGAGGTGCCCGTGGAGCGCATCGACAACGCCACATGGCGCCTGCCCAACGCCGGCGCATTCGGCGCCAAGACGGTGGTGGACGTGGAGGGCACACTGCCCTACTACCCGGACGTGGCCCTCTGCGTGGCCACGGACGACGAGGCCGACCTGAGCCTGCGCGAGAAGGTGTTCTCCGTGGACACCGACGTGTTCGTGCCCGTCGATACCATGGGCGCCTGGAACGACGAGGTGCTGAAGGCCGAGGGGAAGCCGGTGCTCGTGCTGTTCGGCGCCGAGCGCTGTGTGCACTGCAAGGCGCTCCACCCCGTGCTGGAGGAGGCCTTGGGCGAAGAGTACGAGGGCATGTTCCGGATCCGCTACGTTGACGTGGACAAGAGCCCCGAGATCGCGAAGGGCTGCCAGGCCCTCGGCATTCCGGTGGTGGCCGTGTTCAACCAGGGCAAGGAGGTGTTGCGGTTCGCCGGCGAAAGAGATTATGATGACGTCTGCGAGCTGCTGGACCGCGCGCTCGCGTAAGAAGGCCTGAATGCGAAGCGGCGGCCTCGCACCCGCGGGCCGCCGCAAGGCCGCCGTCCCCGTCGCAAGGCGGCAAGCTGCCGGCGGCCCGCCCAACGAGAGGGGTCTGACGTTGATCCGGAACGAGCTTGGGAAGCCCTTCGCCCCTGCACCCCCTTCTGCAGGGGGCTGGGGCTCCTTGGAGCGAGACGCAGCAGGACTGCCCTCGTTCGCCAGCTCCTGCCTGGCGCATCCCGTGTACGGCGACCTCCTGCGGCGCCAAACGTACAAGACGGCCGAGACGGTCCACGCGCAGGGGACGCCCATCAGGGAGTTCGGCATCGTGACCGAGGGGTGCCTGAAAACGGCACGCTACACCGTTGACGGCCACGAGCTGTGCAACGGGTACTTCGAGAAGGACGACGTGTTCCCCGAGCTGCTCTACTTCACCGGCGAGAAGGTGTATACCTACAACCTGCTGGCCGTGAGGAAGACCACGGTCATGTGGCTGGACACGTCGTTCTTCGAGCTGATGTTGAGGACGGACAGCCAGATGCTGTACCGCTTCATGCTCTACCTGTCGAGGAGGGGGCTGAAGAACCAGATGCTTCTGTGCTGCCTGCGCTACCAGACCATACGGGAGCGCATAGCCTTCTGGGTGCTGTGGATGGACGACATCGCGCAGGACGGCTTCGTGGAGCTGCCCTCGTCCCAGACGATCTGGGCGAACGATCTGCGCGTCTCCCGCCCGTCGCTCAACCAGGAGGCCAAGCGCATGGAGAAGCAGGGCTACTTCCGCATGGACGGCTGCCGGCTGGAAGTGCTCGACCGGGAGGGCCTCGAGCTCTTGCTGTAGCCGTTGCTGCAGGCTTTCAGCGCATGAGGCGCAAGCGCTCCTCCACCAGGTCGATGAGCTCCTGCTGGGCGTGCACGCCCACCTTCTGGTAGATGTGGTACACGTGCGTCTTGACCGTGTGGTACGAGATGTGCAGGTCCTTGCCGATGCGATCGGTGCTGTAGCCGCGTACCAAGAGCTCCATGACCTCGCGCTCGCGCGGCGACAGGCCGTAACGCAGCACGATGGCGTCGTGCACGCGCCCCACCGTCTCCTCCGGCACATGGGCAGACCCGCCCGCCGCGTCGCTGTACCTCCACACATAGCGCGTGAGCATGGCCACGATGGCCACCACCAGCCCTACGCACACGGCCGGCAGCAGCACCCTGAGCGCGTCGTCGGTCATCAGCATGCCGTAGCCCGCGGCCCATCCCAGCACGAGGCCCGCAAGCTGCGGGTAGCGCCCCGTCGCCCACGACTTCGCCTCCGGCAGCCGGTTGACCGCGATGATCTCGCGCAACCGCACCACGTTGAGCACGTCGTAGGTGGTGAAGCACATGACCAGCAGGCTGCAGCACAGCACGAGCCCGAAAGGGTTGCTGAACGGGAGCAGGAGCAGTAAGAACGCCGCAATGGGGAACAGGAGCGTCAGGAGCACGCGCACGGACACGCGGTCCTTCAGGAGCACGCTGTACAGCACGAGGAAGATGCCGGGCACGCACAGCGACAGCCAGATGAACTCCAAGCTGTTCGACATGATGCTGAGCGATATGCCCAGGCAGTACGCCAGGCCGAACACCACGCTCAACAGGAACAGCTCGCCGCGGAAGCTCAGGAGCGCCGCCACCGCCGCGTTGCCGGCCTCCGGCGACGGCACGTCCCCGCGCGCGGAAGGGGCGCGAGCGGCGCCCGGGGCCTCCCCGGGCGGGCGCAGCGGCGCGAAGGCCGCGATGCACACCACGAACACCGTCAGCACGAGCCGGATGCCGTCCTGCAGGCCCAGCAGAAGCAGGTAGAAGAACCCCGAGAGGAAGAGCGCAAGCGCGTTCACGGCGCAGAACCTCCCCTGCCCCGCATCCTGCAAACCGCTGAAGAGGCGCAGGAACGCCGCCGCCGTGCCGGCGCCCATGAGCAGCCACACGGCCAGCACCACCGGGAACGCCACGGGCACGCCGGCGCGCGCGAGCGCTGACGCGACGACGATCGACGCACCGGAGGCCGCGGAGAAAAGCGCCAGGAACGGCGTGCGCTCGAAGAACGAGGCCGTGCGCAGCAGCGACACGGCCGCCATGAAGAGCGCGGCCCCCAGGAAGCCGAACCCCTTCTGCAGGATGTCGAAACGCACGAACGCGTCCGAGGAGACCACGAACACGTCGAGCGAGTAGGCGAGGTACAGCCATATCCAATAGCACGACACCGCAACGGTCGGAAGCACCTGCCATTCATGCACGAGCGAGTCGGCAGACGCTCCCCGGCCGCCGGCAAGACCGTGCAACGCGCGCGAGACGCGCCCCTTCGGTTTCCGCTCCTTCACCTCGCACCCCCTTCTGCAAGGCCGCCGCACCGAGCGCCGCCGAGGCGGCGCAAGGCGCGAGCGACGGGCTAACCTGAGTCGCTACCTCATTGTTTTACCTGATCACAAGCATATTCTAACAGTTCTTCCGACGTCGCTCCCGGAGGGACCGCCCGAGGGGCGCCCCGTTCCCCGAGAACGCGGCGCCCCGCCTCCTGAAGGGCCCCGCACACGGTCGCCCCCGTTGTCGCGTCGACGGACGGGCCGTCTTCCTTCCCATCCCGCATCGCCAACCTCCTTCGCCGTCCCATCGCCCTGCCGCCTCGCGCCGCAGCAGCCCTCTCCGGGCACCCGGAGCCCCGGCCTGCGCCGTTTCGGACGCGGGTCGGGACGGAACGCCGCGCCGCGTCAGCCCAGCGCCACGAGCGCCTGCTTCGCCTTGGCGCCCAGCCTGCCCGCCAGCTCGTCGAGCGGGCCGTACTCCAGGCACTTCGCCTGGCAGTGCTTCACGCACGTGGGCACGCCGCCCGCCGCCGTGCGCGCGGCGCACAGGTCGCACTGGTCGGTGAACGCCGGCTGGTAGCCCACCTGCCAGCGGTCGTTCTCGGGCCCGTAGCTCCACGGCCCCACCTCGCACACCGCCACGCCGCATTGGCCCTGCGGGAACCCATGCTCCACCGCGCACGCCATCTCGCACGAATGGCATCCCGTGCACCACTCGTAATCCACCAGCAGCCCGTATTCCGCCATGTCACTCGCCCTCCTTCATCTTGTACACCTTGCACAGGTTCGTCTTGTAGTTTCCGCCGAAGCCGCTCTTGCCGTTGCCCCAGGGTATGAGGTTGTTGATGCACAGGTCCCCGATGTCGTAGAGGTTCTCGGGGTCGCCCTCGGGGTTCCACCAGCCGTGGTCGGCCGCCACGATGCGCGGGTCGAAGATGGGCGTCTCCTTCACGCGGCGCTTCGCGCGCCCGAGCATGTTCTCCACCCACACCCAGTCGCCGTCCGCCACGCCCAAGCGCGCGCACGTCTCGGGATGGATCTCGATCCACGGGTCGGGGTGCATGGCCAGAAGGCGCTTGGCCTGGCGATGCTCCGAATGGAAGAACGGCCAGCGGCGCGCGCCCGTGCACAGCACGAGCGGGTACTCGTCCAGAAGCTCCGGCGTGGCCAGGGGGCCAGGAGAAGGCTCGTCGAACACGGGCAGCGGGTCGAGCCCGGCGTTCTGGTAGTACGTCGACCAGAGCTCGATGCGGCCCGTGGCCGTGTAGAACCCGGGGCTGCCGTCGGGGCGCAAAAGCCCCTTCTCGTGCTTCTTGTACTCGAAAGGAAGGTACACGGGCGCCGCCTCGCGCAGCTCGGGGAACGTGATGCCGGAGGTGGCGATCATCTCGGTGAACATGTCCTGCACGTTGTCCCACGGCCACGCCTCGGGGGCCAGGCGACGGCCCAGCTCCAGGTTCATCTCCATGTCGGACTTGCACTCGCCCACCTGGCACACCTTGTTGATGGCCTCGGCGCGCTGCGCGCCGTCTCCCAGGCGCACCCCGTCGCGCTCGGGGAACATGGCCGCCGGCAGCACCACGTCGTAGAACGCCATGATAGTGGGCGTCATGAACAGGTCGGCGCCGGCCACGAAGTCCAGCTTGCGGAAGCACTCCGCCACCTCCGTGGAGTTCGCGGACATGCAGGCCAGGAAGTTCGACGTCTGCACCCAGGCGGCCTTGATGGGGTACGGCTCGCCCGTCTTCATGGCCTCGACGGTGGTGTTGGGGTGCGCCGCCTGGAAGCCCAGGCGGAACAGCGAGTACTTGTCCAGGCCGAGGCGCTTCTCGTTCTGCTCGTCGCCCAGAAGCTCGAAGCCCCAGCCGCCGCCGTAGTTCAGGATCTCGGGCGGCACGATGATGCCGCCGGGCACCTCCACGTTGCCCGTCACCTGGAAGAGCGCCATGATGGCCTGCCCGGCCGGCAGCGCCTCCTTCGTCATGTCCACCGCCACGCCCCACTGCAGCGTCGCGGGCTTGCTCGCCGCCAGGATGCGCGCGGCTTTGCGGATGCGCTCGGCCGGGACCCACGTGGTGGTCTCGGCGTACTCGGGCGTGAACGGCTGCACATGCTCGCGCAGCTCCTCGAAACCGTAGCACCAGCGGTCGACGAAGTCGTGGTCGTACAGGTCCTCGCCGATGATCACGTTCATCATGGCGAGCGCCAGCGCCGCGTCGGTGCCCGGGCGCACCGGCAGGTGCACCTCGGCCTTGGCGGAGAGCCACGTGACCTTGGGGTCGATCATAACGATCTTCATGCCGCGCTTCATGAGGTCCACCACCCAGTGGCCGAAGAAGCCGTCGGAGTTCGCGATGAGCGGGTAGTTGCCCCACACGAACATGGTCTCGGGCATCCGCCATGCGGGGTTGTCGTAGCGGTCGGGGAACTGCTGGGCGCAGTCGGCCACCCAGAACGCGCCCGTGGTGGCGATGCAGCCGGCCACGCGCGGCAGGTAGCACGCGTTGCCGGAGAAGATGTTCACGAAGTTCGGCGAGCCGAACGACCAGCACAGACGCGTGATGTACGGCGCGATGTCGCGCCCGGTGCCGCACGAGAAGATAACGGACTCGGGACCGTGCTCCTCCTTCACCTTGTTGAGCTCACAGGCGATGAGGTCGAGCGCCTCGTCCCAGCCGATGCGCTCCCAGCGGTCGCGGCCGCGGTCGGCCTTCGCGCGGCGCAGCGGATGCGTGAGGCGCTTCGGGTTGTTCACCATCTCGGGCAAATCCAGGCAGCGCACGCACAGGCGCCCCTCGTTGAACGGGTTCTCCGGATCGCCCTCCACCTTCACGAGCTCTCCCTCGTCGTTGGTGTAGAGCAGCACGCCGCAGCCCAGGTGGCACCCCGGTCCCGACCAAGCGCTCCCGCGCGTGACCGTCAGGTCGCCGTCCCGGTACGTGTAGGGATTCTCGTGCTTCACGAACCGGTAGTCTCGCTCCTCCATAGTCCTCTCCTTTCCTCGTTCTTCTCGTTCTTTCTAGCGACTGGCGGTTTCCGCCTCGGCCGGATCCGCGGGCGCGTCGGCGGACGCCGCCGCCTCGGCCGGGTCCTTCAGGAACTTGAGCAGCGCCAGGCAGGCCGCCACGCCCACGATGCCGATGCCCACGAGCAGCATGATGGCCGCGCCCCAGCCGGACGTCTCGATGAGCGTGCCGATGGACGCGTTGCCGAACCCGCCGATGGAGCGGCCGAGCGCGATGACGCCGAACGTCGTGCCGATGTAGACGGGCGCCACGGCAGCCGACGGCGCGATGGGCCAGATGACGGCCGGCACGAGCTGCAGCACGATGCCGGTGACGATCATGACGGCCACGGTGGCCTGCGGCGGCACGTTAAAGGCCAGGATGGCGATGAGCGCCGTGAGCACCATGCTGGCCACGAGCAGCCAGATGCGGCTCTTCAGCCTCACCACCTTGTTGAGCACGGGCGTCATGAGCACCACGCCCAAGATCATGCCCACCGTGATAAGGCTCGAGTACAGGTTGGAATCCTCCAGGCTGTAGCCCAGCTCCTCCATGCAGTACGTGGGCGCGAACGTGGACACGGCGTACATGATGAACGCGAACATGGCGAACACCACGGCCAACAGCCACGTGGAGGGCGACTTCATGCCCGCGACCAGCGATATCTTCGGCGCATCCTCCGCCGCGTAGCCGTCGGGCGCCTTCACGAATACCAGGTACAGCACGGCGGCCGCCACGAGCAGCGCCGTGGAGAGCCACCACACGTTCGTCCACGTGCCGGGGTCGTCGGCCGCGATGAACAGGTTGGCCCCCGTGAAGATGGCGAGCATGCCGATGGGCACCCACCCCGACCAGATGGCCATGGGCGCGCCGCTCTTCTCGGGCGGGAACCACATGGCGATGATAGCCGGCACGGCCACGCCGATCAGCGCGAAGCTCAGGCCCTCCACGAAACGGCTGAACAGCAAGAGCTCGATATTCGGCGCGAACGACCCTATCAGGCTGCCCACCGCCGCCGAGAGGATGGCGAACAGGCCCACCTTCTTCGGGCCGAACCTGTCGGTGAGCCCGCCCGACGGCAGCGCGAGCACGAGACCCGTGACGGTGGGCACCGTCATGAGCCAGCCTCCCAGCGCCGGCCCGATCCCCAGGTCGGCCATGAGCAGCCCCATGGTGGGCGGCACCTTGAACATGTTGATGGCGATGGCCACTGCAGCCAGCATTCCCACGAGCGTGACGATCCAGCTCCTCGCCGATGACGGCCTTCGTGCTTCCATAAACCCCTCCTTCTCCCGTTTTCCTTCGGTTCGTCCTGCGGCCCTCTTGCGGGCCGCGGCTTGCCGAGGACTCTAGGAGCCGGGCGAGGGGGTGTAATCGGGAAAAAGCGCGTATTAGGGGCGCGAGGGCATCGGAAAAAACGTAGTAGGAAGGTCCTATCAGGCAAAACCGCCCGCCGCAGACGCGACGGGCGGTTTTTTCGCGAGGGGGCTAGGCACGCCTCACAAGGTAGCACTGGTGGATCTTGGGGTTGCGCTCGAAGTCATGGGGGATCGTGGACGCCGTGATGTCCTGCAGGGCCACGCCGTACTTAGCCAGCGCCTCCACATCGGGCCTGAACGTGCGCAGGTTGCACGAGAACACGGCCTCGCCGCCCTCGGTGAGCAGGCGCGTCACGCCGATGAGCAGCTCCACGTGGTCTCGCTGCACGTCCCACGTGCGACTGCCCATGGCCTTCGAGTTGGAGAACGTGGGCGGGTCCACGAAGATCAGGTCGTAGCGCAGGGGCTTGCGGCGCGTCTCGGTGATCCAGGCCATGACGTCGGCGCGCTCGAAGGAGTGCTCGGGCCCCGAGAAGCCGTTGCCGGCCATGTTGCGCCGCGCCCAGTCCAGGTAGGTCTGCGAGAGGTCCACCGTCGTCGTCTCCACCGCCCCGCCTCCGGCCGCATGCACGGTTGCCGTGCCCGTGTAGGCGAACAGGTTGAGGAAGCGCTTGCCCGCCGCCTTCGCGCCTACGAGCTCGCGCGTGGCGCGGTGGTCCAGGAAGATGCCCGTGTCCAGGTAGCCCGACAGGTCCACCTCCATGAGGTAGCCGTCCTCGTCGATCTGCGTCACGTAGCTGCGCCGGCCGGCATCGCGGTACTGCGAGCCGCCCTTGTCGCGCCGGCGCGTCTTGGCGAACACATGGTCCGGGCGGATGCCCAGCGCCACGGGCGCCAACGCCAGAACGTCGTCGAAGCGCCGACGCGCGCGGGCAGGGTCGACCGAGGAGGGCGCGGCGTACTCGGCGATGTGCAGGTACGTGTTGCCCTCGGCCTCGCCAGCGCCCACGTACACGTCGATTGCCACGGCGTAGTCGGGCAGGTCGGCGTCGTAGACGCGGTAGCACGAGATCCCTTCGCGGCGCGCCCACTTGCGGCGCTCCTTGGCAACCTTGAACAGGCGGGACGAGAACTGCTCGGAAGCGGGTTCCAGCACCTCCACGCGGTGCTCGGCGCCGCCGGCGGGATCGGGCACCACGACGACGGCCGCCTCGGCGGGCGGCGCGTAGAACACGAGCGCCTCCGTGGCCACGCGGTCGCGCCCGAACTCGACGCGCGCGCCCGGCGCCGTGCCGAAGCGGTCTTCCACGGCCTCGCTGCCCGCCACCGCGAACACGGAGCCCGCCGGGGCCGCCGTGGCGGCCGCCACGAACGCGGCGGCGTCGGCCTGGGCGCTCGCCTCCGACGAGCGCTCGCGGGCGCCCAGCACGCTCGCCACGAGGCAGCCGGAGGCCTCCGCGCCGTCCGGTACGCCCGCCGTGTCCCGCGCGGCGGCGGCAGCGGCGCTCACGCGCTCCACGAGCGCGCCCGCCTCCTCCGCCCCGCCCGGCTCGATGCTCACGGCCTGCCGCAGCCCCGCGCGCTTGGCGCGCCCGCGCGCCCGCGCGATGGCCGGCGAGGACGCCGACAGGCCCGCGAAGCGCACGACGTCGAGGTCGGGACGCGCGGACGCCGGCGCGTCGAGCGCGTCGGAGGCGCATGCCGCGGCCAGCCCCGCCTCGAAGCGGTCGTCGGCCTGGGCGATGAGCTCGTTCCAGATGGCGGGACTGGATTGCGCCCACCCGAAGAAGCCCCAGCGCTCGCGCGTGAGGCCCGGCGCCAGATCGCACGCCACCGCAGCAGCCTCCACCACCACAGCGCCGTCGCCGCAGGCCGCATCGACGCAGGCGGCGCCCGCGCGCGCCCGGCCGTCCCATCCGGCCAGCGCCAGCAGGCCGGCCGCGAGCGCGCACTCGAGCGGCGCCTCGGCGCCGTCGTCGGGGGCCAGGTAGGTGCGGCGGTAGAGCGACGCACCCGAAAGGTCGAGCGAGATGGTGGCGCGCTTCTCGCGCACGCGCACGTCGATGGCCGCGTCGGGGCACTCGGCGTCCACGTCGGGACGCTCGCCCCGCGCCTCGCGCAGGCGGTCGCACACGGCGTCCTTCACCTTGAGCGCGGTGAATCGCGTGTTGCGCAGCTCGTCGTTCATGCCATGGGCCGATACCGCGATGCTCGCGCCGGGAGCTACCACGTCCTCCCAGGGCAGCTCCAGCGCGTCCTCGAACAGCAGGTCGGCCATGCGCGCGTCCACGCGCCCCACCACCAGCATGATGCGAGACGCCAGCCGCGACCACAGGCACGCCTTCAGCGCATGGCGCACGTCGCAGAAGAAGGCCACGCCGCCGCCAAGCGGCCGCACGCTCCTGATGCCAAGTGACTTCAGCTCGTCGGCGAGCGGCGCCTCCAACCCGGCAAGGCAGCTGGCGAAGAACTCGAGTTTATCCTGTTGCATGGCGCAATCCCCTCAACCTCGGCGTACCTGCGGCCGATTCGCGCGAAGCGCGAACAGGAGCTCGCAGGTCCGTATGCCCAACCGCGCAGGTTGGCGTAGTAAGTCAGCGAGAAGGGCCCTGGTGCCCCGAATTGACGGGATGGGGAAGGCGAAGCGTACTTCAGTACGCGAGTCTTCGCCATCGCGGCAAGGCGGGGTGCCAGGGCCCTTCGCAGCATCGGCTTCGTTCCGGCGGCCGTCAGGCCGACGGAACCTTAGTCTTCCAGATAATCTTTCAGCTTGCTCGAGCGGCTGGGGTGGCGCAGCTTCGCGAGCGTCTTGCTCTCGATCTGGCGGATGCGCTCGCGCGTGACGCCGAACTCGCGCCCGACCTCCTCGAGCGTGCGCGGATGGCCGTCCTCGAGACCGAAACGCAGGCTGATGACCTTGCGCTCGCGCTCGGCCAGGCCGTCGAGCACCTTGCTCAGCTGCTCCTGCAGCATGCTGAACGAGGCGGCGTCGGGCGGCACCACAGCGGCGTCGTCCTCGATGAAGTCGCCCAGCTGGGAGTCCTCCTCCTCGCCGATGGGCGTCTCGAGCGACACGGGCTCCTGCGAGATCTTCTGGATCTCGCGCACGCGTTCGGCGGGCAGGCCCATCTCCTTGCCGATCTCCTCGGGGCTGGGCTCGCGGCCGAGCTCCTGGAGCAGCTGGCGCTGGATGCGCACGAGCTTGTTGATGGTCTCCACCATGTGCACGGGGATGCGGATGGTGCGGGCCTGGTCGGCGATGGCGCGCGTGATGGCCTGGCGGATCCACCAGGTGGCGTACGTCGAGAACTTGAAGCCCTTCGTGTAGTCGAACTTCTCCACCGCGCGGATGAGGCCCAGGTTGCCTTCCTGGATGAGGTCGAGGAACAGCATGCCGCGCCCCACGTAGCGCTTGGCGATGGACACCACCAGGCGCAGGTTCGCCTCGATGAGCTGCTGCTTCGCATCGATGCCCACCTGCTCGATGCGGCCGAGGCGGCGCTTCTCGCGGCGCTCGAGCTCGATGCCCTCGTCCTCGGCGCGGTCCAGCTCCTCGGTGGCCGCCACGCCGGCCTCTATCTTCATGGCCAGGTCGATCTCCTCCGCGGCGGTGAGCAGCGGGACCTTGCCGATCTCCTTCAGGTACATGCGCACGGGGTCGCCCGTGAGCATGGTCACGCCGGCGTCGGCGTTGCGCTTGCGCGTCGTGCGCGCCTTGCTCTTCGTCACCTTCGGCAGCTGCACCTCGACGGTCGCCTTGAGCTCCTCCTCGGGGATGCCCTCGAGCAGGTCCTCGTCCTCGTCCAGGCCGGCTTCCAGCTTGTCGTCGTCCAGCGTATCGGAAGCGCCGACGTCGGGCTCCACGTCCAGCGCGTCGTCATCGTCCAGTATCTCTTCGGTATCGATCGGGGCTTTCGCACCTTGCTCGGTGTCGGGCTCGACAGCTTGGTTCTTAGAGGCTTGGGCCACGTGATCTTCCTTTCCAACTGGATGCGCTCGGGCATGCGGAAGCATGCGCGCCGGGCGCAAAGATACAGCGGAGCAGTATACCATAGATCAAGCGCTTTCGCAGCGTACTTTTCGCCCCCTTCTCCGATTCGCCAAAGCCCGCCAGGAGCGGCCGGGAAATCACCGGCGGCGGGCTACCCTTCCGGGGGCAGGAAGGAGCGCAGCGTTTCGTAGAGCTGCCGGGCGTCGAAGGGCTTCGGGATGAAGCCGTCCATGCCGGCGGCGGCCGCATCGTCGCGGTCCTCTTGGAACGTGTTGGCCGTCAAAGCCACGATGGGCACGTCGCGCGCATCGTGGCGGGGAAGCGCGCGGATCTCGGCGGCGGCGCCCAGGCCGTCCAGCACGGGCATCTTCACGTCCATGAGCACGAAGTCGTAGCGCCCCGGCTCCGCGGACGCGAACAGGTCCACCGCCTCGCGGCCGTTCGCAGCGCGGTCGACGGCTACTCCCTCCATGTCCAGCAAGGCCGCGGCTATCTCTGCGTTCAGGTCGTTGTCTTCGGCCAAGAGCGCGCGCGTGCCGGCAAGCGAGCGCGGCGCAGGGTCGTCTACGCCCTGCGCGTCCAGGTCCTCCGGGCGTCCCGAAGGCAGCCGCAGCGTGAAATGGAACTCGGAGCCTGCGCCCACCTGGCTCTCCACCTCCAGCTTGCCGCCCATGAGGCGCACGAGGTTGCTGCTGATGGCCAGCCCCAGCCCCGTTCCCTGGGCGTTGCGGTGGTTCTCGGCCGCCTGCTCGAACGAGTCGAAGATGCGCTCGAGGTCCTCGGGGCGGATGCCGGCTCCGTCGTCGCACACGGAGAACCGGTACGTCGGGCCCTCCCCGCCCCCGCCAGGCTGCGCCTCCTCGATGCGCAGGGAGATGGTGCCGCCCGCGTCGGTGAACTTGAAGGCATTGGACAGCAGGTTCGCCAGAACCTGCTGCAGGCGCACGTCGTCGCCCACCACCACGGCCTCGGTCTCGCACACGACCTTCAGGCAGATGCCCTTCTCCTGCGCCTGGATGCCGAACATGCTCTCGAGGCGCGAGGCGAGCGACGCCAGGCGCAGGGGCGCCACCTCTATGTGCATCTTGTCGTTCTGTATCTTGGACATGTCCAGGATGTCGTTCACGAGCGAGAGCAGGAACTGGGCCGACGTGTTGATCCTCTCCAGGTCCGAGCGGATGGCGGGCGTGGCCTCGCCCGACAGCGACGCCACGTTCGACAGCCCGATGATGGCGTTCATGGGCGTGCGTATCTCGTGGGACATGCGCGAGAGGAAGTCGGCCTTCGCCCGGCCCGTCTCCTCGGCCTTCTCCAGCTTGAGCGCCATCATGCAGCTGCGCACCTTCGAGCCG
Source organism: Gordonibacter urolithinfaciens (assembly GCF_900199375.1). NCBI lineage: Bacteria > Bacillati > Actinomycetota > Coriobacteriia > Eggerthellales > Eggerthellaceae > Gordonibacter > Gordonibacter urolithinfaciens. The sequence continues at coordinate 2,984,010 of NZ_LT900217.1, read as the reverse complement.
GTGACGATGATGGCAATGGCGCCCACCAGCAGGAAGAACACCAATGACAGCACCACCACGAGCAGCGGGTTGTCGGACACGAACGACTCCACCGTGGCGGATCGGTTGCCCAGGGCCACGGCGTTGCGGGAGTACAGGGCCTCCAGCTCGTCGTCCGTGAAGCTGTTCACCGCCTTGCTCAGCACCGAGTACAGGCCCGAGTCCACCGGGCGCGGCAGCGCCAGGGAGAACGAGGTCTCGGTATGGTCGGCCGTGGCCGGGGCCACGTTGCCGTAGGAGCGTTCGGTGAACAGGCACTCGGCGAACGAGGCGGGCATACTCGTGAGGTCGGCGCGCCCGGTGTTCACCGCCTCGAGGCAGTCGGCGTACGTGGGGAGCCACACCATCTCCGCGCCCTCCTGCCCTTCGGGCGCGGCGCGGCCCTGGAGCTGGGCTATCACGGGGCCGCCGGAGGACTGCGCCGAGAACTTGCTGCGGAACACCACCTCGCCGAGCGTCGCATACCCCTTGGTCAAGGCAAGCCCCTGATCGCCGGCCGTCTGCTCGTCGTCCATGAAGCAGCCCGCCACATCGGCCTCGCCCGCCGCCACGAGGTCGAGCGCCCCTTGGTAGCTGTCCGCATGCACGAAGCGGAACGAGAGGCCCGTGCGCTCGGCGATGCGGTCGAGCACGTCCTTCGCAATGCCCTGGTACAAGCCGTCATGCTCGTAGTACAGCGGGTACTGCCCCGCCGTCACGGCCACCCGCACCTCGCGCGCCTGGGCCACGTAGGCGCGGTCGGCCTCGGAGAACGCGATGGGGCTGGCGTAGTCGTCGGGGAAATAGCGGGCGTAGAGCGAGCGGGAGAAGTTGGGGTCGGCCGCGTAGATCTGCCTCATGGCCTCGTCGATGCCCGCCATGAGGTCGCTGCCCTCGGGCACGGCCAGGTAGTGCTGCTCGCCGTCGAACTCCGCCACCACCTTGCAGCCGTCCTTCATCTCCACGTCGCTGCCGAGCATGAGGTCGGCGGTGCCGTCGTCCAGGCAGCTCTCGTACGAGGCCAGGTCGAGGCGGAGCACCGTGCAGTCCAGGCCGTTGAACTCCAAAAAATTCTCCAGCCGGCGTATCTTCTCCGTCGCGTTGGCATAGGTTCCGATGGTCTTGCCGTTCAGGGTGCGCAGGTCGAAACCGGCGACGGAGTCGTCGTCGCTGGGACCGATGACGAGGGAGCGGTTCGAGCCCATGCTGAACACGGAGTAGTCGAGGCTCTCGTCGAGCTGCTCGCGGTAGAACATGCCGCCCATCAGATCGACGCTGCCCGCCATGGTCTGCTTGACGAGCTCGTTCACGCTGCCTTCCACGAACTCGTAGCGCCAACCGGTGTACTTGGCTATCTCAACGAGCCAGTCGTAGAGCACGCCGCTGCGCCGCCCTCTCTCATCTACCATGCTCAAGCCTTCGGCCTGGGGAAACGCCACGCGTACGAGACGCCCTTGGTCCTCGGCGCCCGCATCGGCGCCTTGGGTTCCCCCGGTGCCGGCAGCAGCCGGCCCGCCTTCTGCGCCGGAGGCCGCCGGCGCCTCGTCGGAAGCGGAGGCGGCCCTTTCCTGGGCGAACGCGAGGGATGCGGACGGAGCGGACAGCGCCGCAGCGAGTGCCAAGCATACGATACGCGCAGCCCACTTCCCCATTTCGTCCTCCTCCGGCTCCCACGCGTGCATCAAGCAAGCGCTCAGGATACCATGGGTTGGCGCGAAGGCCCCTGGGCCGGTGCTATTATATGGTCGAAAACCGTCAGCAGCGCCCTTAGGGGCCGAGGAGGAGGCAGGCATGGACGCACGTCGGCACCGCAGGCTCCGCGCAGCCCCGAGCGCCCTCGCGGCTGCCGTGCTCCTTTCCTGCTGCCTGCCCTCCGCGGCGCTTGCGCATACCGACGGGGACGATGCGGTCCTCGGCCGCAGCATGGCCGAACTGGGGATTTCGGAAGAACTTCAGCCCAGCATCGACGCATCGCATGCGGCGCTCATGGACGAGGAGGGCACGCTCTGGTACGGCCGGGCAGCCGGCGAGCGGGCCCAGATCGCCTCGCTCACGAAGATCATGACGGCCATCGTGGCGGCCGAGCACCTGGATGCCGGCGACCGCATCGTCGTGACGCCCGAGGCCGCCGCCGTGGGCGAGTCGAGCGCGGGGCTCGCGGCCGGCGACGAGATGTCGTTCGGCGACGCGCTCAAGGCCGTGCTCACCGCGTCGGGCAACGACGCCGCGAGCGCCGTGGCGCAGGCGGCGGGGGCCCGCATCCTGGAAGCGCGCGGGCAGGACGGCGGCGCCGTCGCGCGCGAGGCGGCGTTCGTGGAGGCCATGAACGCGAAGGCGGCCGAGCTGGGCATGGACGGCACGCGCTTCGCGAACCCCCATGGGCTCGACTTCGACGCGTACGCCCAAGGGCAGTACAGCTGCGCCCGCGACGTTGCCGTCATGCTGCGCTGCGCCATGGGAAACGACCTCGTGCGCTCGGGCATCGGGCACGCGCGCACGACCATCGCGGTGTCGCGCGGCGGCGGGACGGTCGCCGTGGAGCTGGCGAACACGGACACGATGATCGAGGGCTACCCCGGCACGTGCGCCGCCAAGACCGGCTACACGCTGGCTGCCGGCCCCTGCGTCGCCACCGCCCTGAACCGCGGCGACGGGCACGAGTACTACGCCGTGGTGCTGGGCTCGTCCTCGAAGCCGCAGCGCTTCGCCGATTCCGAGGCGCTCTACGACTGGGTGCTCGCCCACCGCGACGAGCTGCAGGCGGCCGCGCAGCCGGCCGATGCCTCCGCCGGGCCCGCCGCGCCGCCGGCATCGGCGGAGGCGACCTACCAGCTGGTGTCCGCCCCGCACTCCGTGCGCGCCGAGATCGGCGGCGTGCAGGCCGCCTGGCCCGTGGTGGCCGAGGTGGCGCACGCCGACTGGACGGACCGCACCGTGGCGGCCACCGTGCCCGACCCGAACGCCACGGCCACGGTGCCGCGTGAAGGAGGGCGCCTCGAGCAGGAGGCCGCGCTCGATGCCGTGACGGGTCATGTGGCGCCCGGCGACGTCGTGGGGCGCTTGGCGTTTCGCCGAGACGGCGCCGTGGTGTGGGAGGCCGACCTCGTGGCCGCAGAGGACGTGCCGGCGCCCGCCTGGTGGGAGGCCGCCGGCATCGCCGTCGAGCGCTTCCTCGGCGGCTTCGCCGGGCTGCCCGGCACGGCGCGCAGCGAGCTTCTGAACCTGGGCGCCATGGAGGTTTCCTGACACCCCTTCCGCGTAGGCGCCGCATGCGCGCCGCCGTTCCGGCCGGGGAGGCTGACGGCAGGCGGGCGGTGCAGGGCCTCTACAGGAGGTCGTCCGGGTCCATGTCCACGGCCACGTTCACCTCGCGCTCGGGCTTGCGGGCGCGGAAGTACGGCAGCAGCACGCCCGACAGGTCGCCGTCCAGCGGGCACTTCACCACCAGGTGCCAGCGGTACGTGCCGCGCAGCTTCGCCAGCACGCACGGCGTGGCGGGCAGCACGTCCCAACCCTCGCCGCCGTAGTCGCGCACCCGGGCGGCCAGCCCCTCGTAGAGCGCGGCAGCCGAGGTGCGCACCGCCTCCTCGTCCTTGCCCCACACCAGCACGTTCGCCATGCGCACGTAGGGCGGGTAGCGCAGCATCCGGCGCTTCGGCAGCTCGTCGCGCAGGAACAGCGCGCGGTCGTAGGCCGCGGCGGCGCGGATGGGCGCGGCATCGGCCTCGTAGGTCTGCACGAGCACGCGGCCCGGCAGCTCGGCGCGCCCGGCGCGGCCGGCCACCTGCTCCACGAGCGCGAACGTGCGCTCGGCGGCGCGGTAGTCGGGCAGCCGCAGCATGGTGTCGGCGTTGATGACGCCCACGAGCGTGACGTCCTCGAAGTCGAGCCCCTTCGCGATCATCTGCGTGCCCAGCAGCACCGCGGCGTCGGCGGCGGCGAACTCCTCCAGCAGCCGCTGGTGCGCGCCCTTGCCGCCCGTGGTGTCCGCGTCCATGCGGACGATGGGCACGCCGGGCCCCACGCCGGGCGTCGCATCCAAGAGCACCCGCAGGTCGGCCTCCACGCGCTGCGTGCCCGCGCCGAACTTCTTCAGGTAGGGGCTGCCGCACTCGGGGCACGCGGGCGGGGCCGTCACGCGGTAGCCGCAGTGGTGGCAGATGAGGAAGTTGCCCCGCTCGTGGAACGTGAGCGACGTGGAGCACGACGGGCACTCCGGTACGAAGCCGCACTCGCGGCACAGCAGGAACTTCGCGAAGCCGCGCTGGTTCAGCAGGAGCACCGCCTTGCGGCCCGCCGCAAGCTCCTCGGCGAGCGCGCGCGAGAGGGCGCGCGAGAACATGGAGCGCGACCCGCCGCCGAACTCCTTCGCCATGTCCACCACCTGCACGGCGGGCAGCGGGCGGCCGTTGGCGCGCTCGGGCAGCTCCACGTGGTGCCAGCGCGGGTCCTTCGCGCACGCGTAGAGCGCCTCGATGGACGGCGTGGCGCTCCCCAGCACCACGGCCGCCCCTGCGCGGCGCGCCATCCACACGGCGACGTCGCGCGCATGGTAGCGCGGCGCGCTGTCCTGCTTGTAGGAGCCCTCGTGCTCCTCGTCGATGACGATGAGGCCCACGTTCGCCAGCGGGGTGAACAGCGCGCTGCGGGCGCCCACCACCACGCGGGCCGCGCCCGAGCGGATGAAGTCCCACTGGTCGTAGCGCTCTCCCGCGCCCATGCGCGAGTGCATGACGGCCACCGTGTCGCCGAAACGCCCGCGGAACCGGCCCACCGTCTGCGGCGTCAGCGATATCTCCGGCACGAGCACGCACGCCGTGCGACCCGCGGCGAGCACCGCCTCGATGGCCTGCAGGTACACCTCGGTCTTGCCCGACCCGGTGACGCCGTCCACGAGCACCACCTCGCCCGCCCCGCGCTCCCGCGCCGCGTCGATAGCGGCGAGCGCCGAAGCCTGCCCCGCCGTGAGCGGCGGCTTCGGGGAGGGGGTGAAGCCGCTGGCTCCGGATGCGCCGGGCCCTGCCGGAGCGCCCGGGACATCCGGAGCCATCCCCCGCATGCGCCGACGGCGCTCTATGCGCACGACGCCTTGCTTCTCGAGCGCCTTCAACGTGCTCGACACCGCGCCGAACTCCGCCGCCAACTCCGCCACGCGCAGCTCGCCCGCCTGCAGCGCCTCCACGATGGACGCCTGCTTGACGGCGTTCTTGCGCGGCTCGAACCCGTCGAAGGCTTCGCCCGGAAGCACCCAGCGGTCGTCCACCTCGCCCACGGCCGGCTCCTCGAGCCGCCAGTACCCCGCCTGCGCGCGCACCATGCGCGGCACGCCGCCCGGCGGCGTGAACAGGCGCACGCACGACGACAGCGGCGCCAGGTAGCGCTCCGAGAGCCACTGCGCGCAGGCCGCCCCCTCCTCGTCGAAGTAGGCGGGGCTCACGGCGCGCACGACGGGCTTGACCTTCGCCGCGTCGATACCGGCCGGCGCCTCGCCGTCGGGAAGCTCCTGCAGCCCCACGACGAACCCCACCGCCTGCCGGTGCCCGAACGGCACGAGCACGGCGCACCCCACCTCCACGTCGTAGCCGCCAGCCTCGGCCGGCGCCTCGGGAACGGCGTACGTGTAGGGCGCGTCGAGCGCCTGCGTGGGTATGTCCAAGATGACCGATGCGAATCTCATGGCAACCAGTATATCCCACGTCTGCAACCGGACCGCCTCAGCTTAGCCCTCCGACGCGGGAAACCCCCGCGCCTCCTGCTCCAACCTGCGCGTCTCGACGGTCACGCGGCGCTCGATCCTTCTCACGTCCTCCTCGGGCGGCAATTCCTCTGGCCTGATGCCGCGCCGGCCGAGCAGGTCGCGCACGCCGGTGTTGTTCTGCACGTGCTCTTCGGCAATGGAGGGCTCGCCTCGCAAGTCCTTGTCCTCGACGTTGTGGTTCGTCATCTCGGTGGCAAGCTGCTTCGCCGCAAGGGTGACCGACGACAGGTGGTCCGCAAGGGGCCTCGACCCTTTGACGCCCAGCCGCTTCTTCATATCGGCCGTCGTGTGGCCGCCGAATAGCGCCGCATCCCCCTTGGAGCGGATGCGCGCGAAGCCCGCGCCGTCGACGCCCCGCTCGTAAGCGATGCGCGAGAGCTCCTTCTCCGCCTCGGTGAGCTGCCCGCGGATCGCGATGCGCGCAAGCGCTCGCATCCGCTCCTCGATGAGCTCCTGCTTGCGCGTCTGCAGCGCGAAGTAGCTCTGCGCGAAGGCGATCTCCTCCTTGCGCGGGTCGCCGTTCTGCGCGATGAGGTAGCAGGCGTAGCGCGTGAGCTTGTAGTCCTTGACCTTGCGCTTGGACCCGCTGCCGAGCTCGACCATTTTGCTGACAGCCAGCAAAATGATGTTCACCTGCGGTTTTGCTGCTTTCGGTCGAGACCATCGCCTTCTTAACCGCCGCCTCGAAGTTCCGCCACTGGGTATATCCCAGAAACCCCATGATGTCGCGCGCGTACCAGAACTCGACGCCGCTTTCCGCGTCGGTGTGCGCCAGGTCGTCCAGCGTCAGCTTGCGCTTCTCGATGTCGTACCGCTCCATGAACGTCCCCCCTTTCCCGCCCTCGCCGCTCAGGCGGCCGCGACCGCGCGCCGACGGCCCGCAGGCAGGCTCCGTCTGTTGAGAGGATCTTGCGGACGTGGTGCGGGCGACGCGGAGACCGCCGCCATCTATGGGCATCCCTTGCGAGGCCGTTCGCCGGCCGAGGGGAAGCATCCGCACTGGCTCTTTCGATAGCAGCATCATAGCATAAATAAGGAACGTTTGTTCCCTTATTTGCAGAATAACGGAACAAAAAACACCCGCCGCGGGCATGTTCGGCGGGTGTTCGGCGAACGGGACGCTCGGGATGCTCGGAACGCCCGAGCGGCCCCCTACCCCAGCCCGCATGCCTTCCGCAACTCGTCGGCCTTGTCGGTGCGCTCCCAGGTGAACTCGGGCAGCTCGCGGCCGAAGTGGCCGTAGGCGGCGGTCAAGCGGTAGATGGGGCGGCGCAGGTCCAGCTCGTCGATGATGGCGCCCGGGCGCAGGTCGAACACCTCGCCCACCGCGCGCTCGATGGCGGCCTCGTCCACCTTGTTCGTGCCGAACGTGTCGATCATCACCGACACCGGCCGCGCCATGCCGATGGCGTAGGCGAGCTGGATCTCGCAGCGCGCGGCGAGCCCGGCCGCCACCACGTTCTTCGCCACCCAGCGCGCCGCGTAGGCGCCCGAGCGGTCCACCTTCGTGCAGTCCTTGCCGGAGAACGCGCCGCCGCCGTGGCGGCCCATGCCGCCGTAGGAGTCAACGATGATCTTGCGGCCGGTGAGGCCCGCATCGCCCATGGGCCCGCCTATGACGAAGCGGCCGGTGGGGTTCACGTGTATCTCGGCGTCCTCGGCAAGCTCCACCCCCTCGGCCTCCAGCACGGGGCGCACCACGTGCTCCACGATGGCGGCGCGCAGCTCGTCGTGGGAGACGCTCTCGGCGTGCTGCGTGGACACGACCACCTTCTCCACGCACATCGGGCGGCCGTCTTCGTAGCGCACGGACACCTGCGTCTTGCCGTCGGGGCGCAGATAGGGCAGCGTGGCGTCCTTGCGCACGGCCGACAGGCGCTCGGCCAGGCGGTGCGCAAGGTAGATGGGCATGGGCATGAGCGTGGGCGTCTCGTCGCAGGCGTAGCCGAACATCATGCCCTGGTCGCCCGCGCCGATGCGCTCGTAGGGGTCGTCGCCGGCCAGGCCGTGCTGGGCCTCCCAGCTCTCGTCGACGCCCTGCGCGATGTCGGGGCTCTGCTCGTGGATGGCGTTGAGCACGCCGCACGTGTCGCAGTCGAAGCCGAACTTGGCGCGGTTGTAGCCGATGTCGGAGAGCACCTCGCGCACGATGCCGGGGACGTCCACGTAGGCCTGCGTGCGTATCTCGCCCGTGACCATGACCATGCCCGTGGTGGCCAAGGTCTCGCAGGCGCACCGCACCTGCGCCGGGTCGGCCGGGCAGCCGTTGGGAGCCACGTAGCCCTGGGCCGCAAGCTCTATCTCCTTGGCCAGGATCGCGTCGAGCACGGCGTCCGATATCTGGTCGCACACCTTGTCGGGATGCCCCTCGGTGACGGACTCGGACGTGAACAGATACGATGCATGCGTGTCGGACATGGTTCCCCATTCTCCTCATACGTACACGGCGCCCCGCTTCCCCGCGAGGCGCCTGGTTTATCTCCGTCCAAGGTTAGCACACCTCGGGTCGTGAAGGCCGAGTCATCCGGCAAATCACGACTATTCTACGCCCGCGCGCGCAGCGTCGCCGGCGCGCGGCGCTCGTGGTAAGATGGCAGGCGATTCACTGCCTCCAACCGACGGAAAAGAGCGCCTATGTCGTACAACGCCGACTACACCCGCGAGTACTTCGCCATCATGGAATCGCTGCAGGGCGACGTGCCCGGCCGCCGCGCCGCCTACCAGTACCTGCAGGGCTCCACGGCCATCGTGCACCACCAGGTAGTGACCGCCAGCTTCGTGCCCCGCCTGTTCGATGCGGGAACGTACCGCATCATGAAGGAGACGGCCGAGACCGCCCACCGCATCCTCGTCAAGGTCATCGAGCACTACCTGGCGGACCCCGACTACCGCCGCGCCTTCGACTTCGACCCGCGCCTCGAGGAGCTCATCTGCCTGCCGCGCGGCTACGACGCGGTGCTTCCGTTCGCACGCGTGGACACGTTCCTGAACGAGGACGACGGCCGGATGAAGTTCTGCGAGTTCAACGCCGACGGCTCGTCGGGTATGAACGAGAACCGCGAGATCACCACGTCGGTGGCGCAGTCGAAGACGTTCGAGGAGTTCGCGAACCGCCACCACGTGGAGGGCTGCGAGCTGTTCGAGAGCTGGGTCGACAAGTTCCTGGACATCTACGCAACCTACGAGCGCCGGGTGGAGAGCCCGCGCATCGCCATCTGCGACTACCTGGAGAACGGCGTGGTGGACGAGTTCCACATCTACGCCGACCTGTTCCGCCGGCGCGGCGCGGATTGCGTGGTGGCCGACGTGCGCGACCTGCGCTTCGACGGCGAGGTGCTGCGCGACGGGGAGGGCCGGCGCATCGACGCCATCTGGCGGCGCTGCGTGACGAACGACGTCATCGACCACTGGGACGAGTCGCAGCAGCTCATCGACGCCGTGCGCGCGGCCAAGGTGGCGCTCATCGGCAGCTTCGCCGGGCACATCGTGCACGACAAGCAGCTGTTCAGCGTGCTGTTCGACGAGCGCACGACCGCGTTTCTGGACGCCGACGAGATCTCGTTCGTGGAGGAGACCGTGCCCCTGACCGCCTTCTTGGACGACGAGCACGTGAACCTGCCGCAGATCCGCGAGAACCGCTGCGAGTGGATCATCAAGCCCACCGACCACTACGGCGCCGACGACGTGTACGCCGGCGAGTCCGTGACGCAGGAGGAATGGGAGCGGCTCATCGACCGCTTCGCGAACGGCCGCGCCGGCCACCCGTTCATCGTGCAGCGCTACATCCGCCCCTTCAAGACCGAGACGCTGCCGCCCGACACGGGCATCGACGCGCTGCCGGACGACGAGGTGCCCTTCGACCCCCGGCCGTACAACAACCTGAACGGCTTGTACCTGTACGACGGCGAGTTCATGGGCGTGTTCAGCCGCCTGGGGCCGCAGCCCACGATCTCGAAGGACAAGCAGGGCATGACGGCGGCCACCATCTGGGTGGACAGGGGCTGACGGTATCGGCGCCGGGCCGCACGGGGGTGCGGCCCGGCAAGCGGGCAGGACGGCACGGCAGGCTGGGCACGGGATGCCGCCGAGGATGCGCGGGGACGCGAGAGGGCGAGGAGGACGGCCGATGGCCGACAAGGTAGCGGCGGCGGTTGCCGCCATGGCGCTGGCGGTGACGCTGTTCGCGGCGGGGTTCGGCGCATGCACGCTGCCCGCCTCCACCCAGATCCTCGCGCAGGCCACCGCGAACGACGCGGAATCGCCCTACGCCGACGGGCAGCTGACGGCGCTCGCCGTGGAGACCCGCGGGTTCACCGTGGACGACTACGGCCGCGGCGCCGATGGCGAGGACGGTGCGCGCGACCGCATAGCCGCCGCCATCCTGGACGCCGCGCGCGAGGCGAGCGCAGAGGGCTCCCCCGTCCGCGGGCGCTGGTCGGCCGAGGCCCGCAAGGCGGTCGCCGCAGACGCGGACGGCTCCTCCCCCCAAGCCGCGCTCGATCGGCTGGCCGCCGTGGACGACGCCTACGCGCTGGACGGCGACGCGCTCTCCCACCTGGACGACTGCAACGTCCTCGTGCGAACCGCCGTTCCCCTGCTCTGGGGCGTGGCGGCGCTCACCGCAGCCGCCCTCGCCTATCTGCTCGTGCGCCACGAGCGTCGCCTCGCGGGCACCGCGCTCGTCGTTGCGCCCGCCGTCCTCATCGCGGCGTTCGCGGCGCTCGGCGCGTGGGCCGCCCTCGACTTCAACGGCCTGTTCGCCGCCTTCCACGCGGTGCTGTTCCCCCAGGGCAATTGGACGTTCTCCTACGATTCGCTTCTCATTGGCATGTACCCGCTTGATTTTTGGATGGGCATGGCCGGTATCTGGTTTGCGACTACCCTCGTCTTGTCTATACTGGCTATCGTCGTCGGCGCGACGCTCCGCCGCCGGCCTGTCTAAGGGACATGCCGTGCTCGAACAGTCCTGGGCTCGCACGAAGCATCCGCAGGATGCTTCGGTTCGTGCGGAACTGCGCGCGGCACGCCCCTTAGACAGGCCTTCGCAAGTCTATCGACGACTAGACAACCAGTGACCGAACGTGAGGATCATCGCAACCATGAGTGAAGAGAAGAAGAACGTGCGCGTGCGCTTCGCGCCTTCCCCTACCGGCCGCCTGCACGTGGGCGGCGCCCGCACGGCCATCTACAACTGGGCGTTCGCGCGCGCCATGGGAGGCGACTTCATCCTGCGCATCGAGGACACCGACCCCGAGCGCTCCACCGAGGAGAACGTGCAGGTCATCTTGAACGCCATGAAATGGCTGGGGCTCGACTGGGACGAAGGCCCCGAGGTGGGCGGGCAGGCAGGCCCCTACTTCCAAACGCAGCGCACGGACACCTACGCCGAGGCGCTCGAGCGCCTGCGCGAGCGCGGGAGCGTCTACCCCTGCTTCTGCACGAAGGAGGAGCTCGACGCCAAGCGCGCCGCGGCCGAGGAGAGCGAGGGCGGCTACGCGGGCTACGACCGCACCTGCCGCGACCTCGACCCCGCCGAGGCGGCCGCGCGCATCGAGGCCGGCGAGCCCCACGTGTGGCGCCTGCGCGTGCCCGAGGGCCGCGGCGCCATCGAGTTCGACGACGCCGTGTACGGCCACGTGAGCTTCCCGGCCGAGGTGATGGACGACATGATCGTCGTGCGCACCGACGGAAGCCCCACCTACAACTTCGCCGTGGTGTGCGACGACGCGAACATGGGCATCACGCACGTCATCCGCGGCGACGACCACCTGTCCAACACCCCGCGCCAGATCCTCATCTACGAGGCGCTCGGATTCGACGTGCCCGTGTTCGCGCACCTGTCGATGATCCTGGGCCCCGACGGCAAGAAGCTCTCGAAGCGCCACGGCGCGGCGAGCGTGGAGGAGTTCTGCGAGCGCGGCTACCTGCCCGACGCCATGGTGAACTTCCTCGCGCTTCTGGGCTGGTCGCTCGACGGCGAGACCACCCTCATCGACCGCGAGACGCTGTGCGAGAAGTTCAGCCTGGAGCGCGTGACCAAGAAGGACGCCGTGTTCGACGAGACGAAGCTCGACTGGATGAACGGCCAGTACATCAAGGACATGGGGCCGAACGCCTGGGTGCGCTCGTCGCTGCTGTGGCTCGCGCAGGCGAACATCCTCGGCAGCGCCGTGGCCGCCGGCACGCCCATCGATCCCGAGGCGCGCGAGGCCGCCTTCGACGGCGCGGCCATCGAGTCCGCGCTCGCCGACGTGCAGGAGCGCGCCGTGTGGTACTGCGATTTGTACCCGCTCGTCTCCGAGCGCCTGACGCGCCTGGACGAGGCCGTGGACAAGCTGGCCTTCATGTTCTGGGGCCGAAACGTGCAGCTCGACGAGAAGAGCGTGAGCAAGGTGCTGAAGAAGGAGGGCGCGCGCGCCGACGAGGCGCTGGCCGCCTGCCGCGGCGTGCTGGCCGACGAGGGCGTGGAATGGGACGCCGAGGCGCTGGAAGAGGCGTGCCGCGCCGAGGGCGAGCGCCTGGAGATCAAGCCGAAGCTCCTGCTCCAGCCGCTTCGCGTGGCCGTGTGCGGCAACATGGTGTCGCCGCCCCTGTTCGAGAGCATCGAGCTTCTGCCCCGAGAGGACGTGCTGGCGCGCATCGACAAGGTGGCCGCGGAGGTGTTCGGTGGCTGACGCCCCCGACAGGCAGGAAACAGGGCTCCCGCCCGAGCAGGAGCCGTCCGGCGCTGCGGACGGCTCCGAGCGGCCGCAGCGCATCGTGGTGTTGAGGGACTTCTGCCTGCGCGCGCACGGGGCCGACTGCGAGCGGTGCGCGCTGGCCTGCCCGCACGGGGCCGTGTCGTTCGCCGAGGCCGGAGCCCCCGTCATCGACGGGGATGCCTGCACGCGCTGCGGCATCTGCCTGGGCGTGTGCGACGCGTTCTCGTCGACGCGCGTCACGATGGCCGACCTGCACGCCCGCATCCGCCGCATAGCCCTGCGCGGCGAGCGCGCGGTGCTCACCTGCAAGGAGAACGTGTTCCCCGGCCTGGAGCCGGCGGCGAACGTCGTGGTGCTGCCCTGCCTGGCGTGCCTGTCGCCCGAGTTCTGGACGCTCGTGCTGGCCGAGGGCATCGACGTGACGATAGCGGCCGACCTGTCCTACTGCACCGACTGCGCACGCGCCGGCGAGATGGGCGAGCTCTTGTACGCCCACGCCGTGGAGACGGCCGAGGAGTGGAGCGGGCGTTCCGTGGGCTTCTCCGACGTCATCCCCGAGAAGGAGAACCTATTGCGCGACCTGGCGGACCCGTCAGGGGTCGACCGGCGCAGCGCATTTTCGAACCTCGTGGGCGAGGTGGGCGACATTGCCAGCGGCAAGCGCCGCCTGCGCAACTCCGAGGTGCTGCAGGAGTTCTACGAGCGCCGCGAGCGCGCGCGGGCGCTGGCACGGCTGAACCTGGGCAACGGCACCGAGTTCAACGACTTCGTGCCGGAGGGCCTCACGAAGAGGACGATGCAGCCGAAGCGCCAGATGCTGTTGGAAGCGCTCGAGCGCGACCCGGGCATCGCCGCGCGCGTGCCGCTTGTGCTGTCAGAGACCGACTGCGCGCTCTGCACGGATACGCTCTCCTGCGCAGCGGTCTGCCCCACGGGCGCGCGTCGCCCCGACCCGGCCGACGGGACGCTCGCCTACGACGCGCGCTACTGCATCGGCTGCGGCCTGTGCGTCGGCGCCTGCCCGGAAGGTGCGGTGGAGCTGGTGGAGACGACGGCCGAGACGCTGCTGCCCGCCGAGGACGAAACCAGCCTGTAATCTCTGTGCGGGCGAAAAACCGCCGCAAGCGGCTGTGCTAAGATAGGCGGGACCGCAACAGGCAAGGAGCCTCCCATGACCGATCCCGAGCGCCAGAACCCCTGCGATCCGCCCGAGCCCGGCTCTGCCGGATCATCCGAGCCTGCCGGGCCGCCGCCCGTGCCCGCGCCCTACAAGCGGCCTCCGCTGCCGGGTTCCGCCGCAGAGCCCTACGCGCCCGCCGGCACGTGCCCGCCCGCGCAGCCGTACGGGCAGCCGCAGCAGCCGAAGCAGCCTGCACAGCCCTACGGGGCGTACCCGCCACCGCCGCAGCAGCCCGGCGGCCAGCAGCCGCCGTACCCGCCCTACGGCGCCGGCCAGCAGCCGCCCTGCCCACCGTACCCGGGGCAGCCTTACCCCGCGGCATCCCCCGGTCAACCGAAGCGCAAGGCATGGCCCTGGGTGCTCGCAGGGTGCCTGCTCGTCTTCGTGCTGGGTATCGGCGGGTGCGTGAGCTGCACGGCATGCGCCATCGTCTCCGAAGTGGCCGACGGCCGCTACGGCGGCTACCACAACAGCTACGGGTACGGGTCCGACGACGGTTACCGGTACGGCTACGGCGATTCCGACGGCTACGACGGCGCGGACGTCGACTTCAGCATCGACTACATCAAGGACATGCTCGACCTGTCGGACGGCCGGACCGTCGACGGCAAGCACACGCCGGGCGTCTACGAGGTGGGCGCCGGCAAGGACCTCGAGCCTGGGCTCTACTTCGTGGAGGGAGATCCTGCAGACGAGGCCGACTACGTGGTGTTCGGCCCCACCTCGGACGCGCGCTACGAGGTGGACTACGGCGTCACGTACTTCGGCAACTACTTCGTGGAGCTCGAGGAGGGCGCGGTGTTCGCCTGGGACGCTCCCGACGGCCTGCGCCTGTACCCCGCCTCCGACGCCGCCTTCGAGCCTGCCGCACCCTACCGCAGCGGGCTCTACCGCGTGGGCGAGGACATCCCCGCCGGAACCTACACCGTCACCATCGAGCCCGAGGCGGCAGCCGAGGCCGACAACGAGTGCGGGGCGTTCGTGATGAGGGACCTGGCCTTCGGCAGCGGCTCCATCACCGACGAGAAGTACGTGGTGCGCGGCGGCTCGCAAACCGTCACCGTGAAGGACGGCGACTGGCTGGAGCTCTACGCCGCCACCGCCGTCCCGGCACAGTAGTCCCCCCTCCGCCTTCCAAGGCCCTGCGAGGGGCCTTCTCAGCGCCCGACCGGAACCCATGCGAAAGGACCCGCCCATGCTGCCCGACAACCCCACCCGCGACCAGATAGAGGCCGTGTTCGCCAACGACCGGTTCGCCACCCAGGCGGCCGGGTGCCGCGTCGTGGAGGGCGGGCGGGGCCGTGCGGTGTGCGAGATGGAGCTGGGCGACATCCACCGCAACGCCATGGGCAACGTCATGGGCGGCGCCATCTTCACGCTGGCGGACTTCGCGCTGGCCATCTCGTGCAATATCGGCGAGGAGCCCACCGTGTCCGTGGACTCGAACATCAGCTTCCTGCGCGCGACGAAGGGCGCGAAGCTCACCGCCACGTCCGTCTGCGACAAGCCGGGCCGTCATCTGGGCTTCTACACCGTGACCGTCAAAGACGACCTGGGCAAGGACGTCGCGAGGATGACCGCTACCTGCTACCGCTAGCGCCCGTGGCTGTCGGTTCCGCCCCCTCGGCAACACCGGGGCACGTCCGGGGCGCAGGCCGAGGACGCTGCCAGCGCCCCGCTACTCGGCGGCGCACTGACCGTCCACAAGATCGATGATCTCCTGTTGGGAGTGGGCGCCGAGCTTCGCGTAGATGTGCTTCACATGCGTCTTGACCGTGTTCGGCGAGATAACCAGCTCCTGGGCTATGAAGGGAGCGCTGCGGCCGCGTGCGAGCATTGCGAGGATCTCGGTCTCGCGGCCGGTGAGGCCGCCTTTGCGGGCCAGCGCCCCGCAGCTCCGCTCGATGGCGGCGCGCGTCCCGTCGCCGGGGAGAGCGGCCTCCGAGGCGGCCGCCAAGCTCCCGGTGCCCGGAGCGCCCACAGCCGGGGCCGGCCCGGGCACCGAACCGGGCAGGGCTCCCTCGCCGCCTGAAAGCGCATCCTCGAAGCTGAAGCGCCGCAACCCCACCAGCGCGTAGGCCACGAGGGCGAACGCGAACCCCACGGCCACCACGTCGGGCACGAGCGGGCTCACTGCAGAGAACGAGGAGGCCACCGTCCCCAGCACCAGGCCGCCCAGCATGCCGAGGGCCACGGCCATCCGCCCGCCTGCCTGCAAGGCCAGCGCCTCGGCCGGGCGGCTGGCGGCGCGCGCCGCCAGCACGATCCACACGAGCATGGCGAAGCACTCCGATCCGGCCGCCAGCAGCGTGTTCGACACGTGGATCAGGGCCACGCGCTCGCCGCTGGACGCCTGCGCCACGAACGGCACCACCAAGAGCCCGGCCAGCACGAGCAGCAGCCCGAAGTGAAACACCACGTCCGTGCGGCTTTTCGAGAAACGCGACGCCACGATCACGGCCAGCATCGCGGCCGCCATCGCCACGAAGCTCACGCCGGCGCTCTCGCGCGAGCCGAACACGACGAAGGCGGTGTAGCCGCTCACCAGGCCAAGCGCGATCAGCACGGCGAACAGCACCGCCTTGGGCGGCCCGCCGGCCTTCGAGCAGGCCGGCGGGTAACCGTCCGATGCCGCGGGCCGGGCCGCCGCGCCGCCTCCCCCGTCAGCGAAGACGGCAAGTGCGGCACGCCCCGGGCGCACGGCGCAGGCAAACGCGGCAAGGAAGGTGAGCACGTAGAGCGCGAGCAGCGCCAAGCGGGCCGCGCGCAGCGACTCCACGAACGGCACCAAGGCCGATGCGGCCACGTACACGGCGGCGTACGCCGCCGGAATCGCCGCGAAGGCGGTCCGGGGCGAGAAATGCGCGAGCGCGAGCCCCGTCAAGACCACGAGCCACGCCGTGGCGAGCGATGCAAGCAACCACCCCGCGAGCGAGGCCGTCGTCGACTCGCCCCGGTACCCCGCCGCCACAAGCGCCGAGCCCGCGCAGAAGAGGGCGAGCGCAGCCCACGGCACCGACGGATGCCGCAGGGCGTTCGGCCTCCGGGCCGCGACTGCGAGCAGCGCGGCGTAGGCAAGGACGGCGGCGAGGGCTGCGGCGAAGCCGCCGTATGAAGGGTACGAGCCCGTAGAAGGCACCACGAACAGGTTGAGGACCAGCGCGTTCGTCGCAAGCGCGGCCAGCGCGATGCAGCACCGCAGCGGGAAACCGCCCGTCAACCCCTTCATCCCCGTATTCCCCTCTCCTGCTCGGGACATCGCCCGCCGCCTCGGCCCCCCAAGGCGCCTTCCGCGCCCGGCCCCACCGCCAGGCACGTCCGGACGGCCGCGCATCCGCGCCGCCCAAGCACCTCCGGTACGTCAGGGGCAGCATGCAGCCATGCCGCCATTATACGCAAAGGGCGCCCTGCACAGCCGGGCGCCTGCCAAGTCTATCGCCTTTCCCTGCTGTGGAAGGCGGGCAGCAGGCGCCCTCGGGCAACCGCCTTGGCTACCGGGGCCTCAACCCGGCCCGTCAATACAGCCGAGGGCCGAACCGGAGAGGCAACGCGGAAGTCCGCACGGGAGCCCGCGCCGCCACGCGCACGCACCCGGCATCCCCGCTCCTACCTGCCGGCCCTGGCTCGCACGCCTCTTACGCGTAGCCGTAGGGCTTGCGCAGCCCCACGAGGAAGGCGGTCGTCAGCACGAGCGCGCAGGCCTCCGCCACGATGATGGCGCTCCACACGCCGTCTATGCCCCACACGATGGGCAGCAGCATGACCGTGGACGTCTCGAACACGAGCGTGCGCATGAAGCTGATGAGCGCCGACACCTTGCCGTTGTTGAGCGCCGTGAAGAACGCCGAGCCGTAGATGTTGAACCCGCACACGAGGAACGCCACCGCATAGATGCGGAACCCGTGCAGCGTCATGGCGGCAAGTTCGGCGTCGTAGCCCACGAACACGCCCACGAGCGGCGCAGCGAGCAGCTGCGAGGCGGCGAACATGGCCGCACCTGTGCCGCCCACCAGCAGCATGCTCTTCTTGAACAGGCCCTTGAGCTCCGGTTGGTTCTTTGCGCCGTAATGGTAGCTCACCACCGGCCCCGTGCCCATGGCGAAACCGAAGAACACCGCCGTGAAGATGAAGTTCACGTACATGATCACGCCGTAGGCCGCCACCCCGTCCGCGCCGGCTATCATCATGAGCTGGTAGTTGTACAGCATGCTCACCACCGACGCGGCCACCTCGGTCATGAGCTCGGACGAGCCGTTCACGCAGGTCTTGCCGAGCGCGCGGAAGTCCGCGAGCGGGCGGGTGAAGCGCAGGCGGCTCGTCTTGCTGCGGGCGAAGAACACAGCCGACACCGCCGCCGCCAAGAACTGGCCCGCCGCGGTGGCGAGCGCGGCGCCGACAATACCCCAGCCAAGCACCGCGATGAACATATAGTCCAGCACGATGTTCGTCACGCCGCCGGCCACCGTCACCGCGAGGCCCATCTGCGGCTTCTCGGCCGCAATGAAGAAGCTCAGAAACACGTTCTGCACGATGAACAGCGGCAGCGCCACCACGAGGATTCGCCCGTACACGAGGCCCTGCTCCATGAGCGAGCCCTGCGCGCCGAGCGCCGCGAGCACCGACTCGAGCACGACCGCGCCGACGGCGGCCAGAAGGATGCCGGACGCCACTGCGGCGAGCGCGATGAAGCTGAACAGGCGGTTCGCCCGCACGGCCTCACCCTCGCCCATGGTCTTCGCCACGAGCGCCGCGCCGCCCGTGCCCAGCATGAAGCCCACCGACCCCAGCCCCATGGCCAATGGGAACACCAGGTTCACGGCGGCGAGCGCCTCCTTGCCCGCGAAGTTCGATACGAACAGGCCGTCCACCACGCTGTAGATGGACGTGAATATCATCATGGCGATAGACGGCAGCGCGAAGCGCACGAGCCGGCCGTAAGTGAAGTGGTCCGACAGCTTGATGGCCACGCCGCTCACCTCCTCTCCGGATACGGTAGGGCGTCCACCAGCCCGCGCAGGTGCTCGAGGTAGACGCGCGACAGGCGCAGAAGCTCCTCGCACTCCCCAGGGGCCATGGCGGCGAAAGCGGCCTCTTCGGCCCTCGCCACCGGTCGTATGCGCTCGGTCACCAGAACGCGTCCCGCCTCGGTCAGATGGAGGTGGGTGCCGCGCCCGTGCTCCACGCGCAGCTCCACGTAACCTGCGCGCTCGAGCTTATGCACCGAGGTGTTCACCGTCTGCTTCGACAGGCCCGATGCGGTGCACACGTCCTTCTGGAGGCAGCCGTCGCCTAAGCCGTCGAGGGCGTACAGGATGTCGAACGCGCTGTCCGACAGCCCCATCCTCACGGCCACATTATGGTAGAGCTCGTTGCCGAGCCGGTAAAGGTTGTTGTATTCGCGGTTGGCGTGCGCCGTCCGTGCGTCCATGTCGGTTCGCCCTCCGTTGTTCGATTCGCAAGTCCGATTTCGTACCTGTGGCATTTAAGTCCGATATCGGATTCACGTCAACAGAGCTCACAGAACGCCCACGAGGTATCGGAGGGCGACCCGCCCGCAGCTCCCCTTTCCTTGGGGTTTTCGCACTCTCGGGCGCTATCGTTCCCTTCGGGCTCCTGTTCGCGCACAGCTCCCGTTCTCACGCAGGCCTCGCTCTTCTGCAGCGCATGTTCTCCCGCTCTCGTTCCCTTGGGATTCGCCCTCCCGCTCCGCACTCTCAAGCGCCCGCTCCTCCCCTCCCTGCGGTGCGTCGGCTTCGCTGCAGCGCCGGCCTCCTCCTCGCACGCCGAGCACCATGGACGAGATTCGAGCTTATGCACAGTATCGCGTAACCGCCACTATATTATTCTCAATTTCACATTAATTTGAAAAGGCATTATAAACAGTACCCAACCATTTCTTCGCCGTACAGGCTCGAAGGCCGACAATATCCAGCCACAAGGTGCAATCTTGTCCATGACCTCGTTGCTTGTATTAGACCTGCCCCTCCAGCCGTTCGAAGAACGCGCGGGCATTGCCGAAGAACGCCTTGTCGGCCACAGCCTCGCCGAACCGGCTCGCGATGAGCGCATGCAGGCCGCCTGCCTGGTCGCACGGGTCGAGCCAGCTGGGCACGTCGCAGCCATCGTAGTCGCTGCCGAGCGCGAGCACGTCCTCGCCCGCCGCCTCGAGCATGCGGTCCACGTGGCGCAGCACGTCGTCGGGGGTCGGGTCGGCGTGCGTCTCGGACAGGAAGTCGCGGCAGAAGTTGAGTCCCGCGACGCCGCCCGCGTCGGCCAGCTCGCACAGCTGCCAGTCGGCGAGGTTGCGCGGGTGCCCGCACACGGCGCGCGCGTTGGAGTGCGAGGCGGCGAAGGGCCGCGTCGCGGTCGCGCACACGTCCTTGAAGCCCGCGTCGTTCAGGTGCGACACGTCCACCGCGATGCCGCGCAGCTCCAGCTCGCGCACGCAGGAGCGGCCGAAGCCGGTGAGCCCGTCGGCCGTCTCGTTGCCGCTGCCGAGCGCGTTGCGCCCGTTCCACGTGAGCGTGACCATGCGCACGCCCGCCTCGGCGAGCGCGTCGAGGCGCCCTTCGGCGGCCGCGTCGTCCTCCAGGAAGGATGCGCCCTCCACCGTGAAGAGCCCCGCCGTCTTGCCCGCCGCGAGGGCCGCGTCCACGTCGGCCATGGAGCGAGCCCGCGCGAGCTTGTCGCTGCAGCGCTCCAGCTCGCGCTCCCATACGCGCCGCACGCGCTCGAACAGCGCCCAAGCCGCATCGCCGCGCGCCTCGTCGGGGACGAACGCCGCGAAGCACTGGCACCAGGCGTACCCAGCCGTGCGCTCGAGCGAGACGTGCGCGTCGTTGTCGGCGAGCGAGGACATGCGCGCCGCCGGGATGCGCGCGTCGTGCGCGGCGAACCCGCCCGGCACCGACGGGTCGCCATGGAACGCCAGCCTATCGAGCGTGTCGCAGTGCAGGTCGAACACCCGCAGGCGTCCCTCGGCCGCCTCGCCCGGCGCCGCCTCGGGCAGCACGCCCTCACGCAGCAGCGCCGCCTCCTCGGCCGACGCGTCCTCCAACGTCATGAACAGCCCCACGGCCGCCCTCCTCTCACGCGCCGCGCTCGATCGCGCCCAGCGCCTCTTCCAGCGGAACCACCCGCGCATAGCGGCCGTCCCAGATGCAGTCCTCGAAATACGCCGTCAGCTCTCCTCCCGGCGCGAACGCGGAGTCGAACGTCGTCACCGCACCCCTCGGCACCGTCACGTCGAAGCCCAGCTCGAAAGCCACCTTGACCGACGCGTCGAAGCAGAACTCCGTCTGCATGCCGCACATCAGCAAACGGCGCAGGCCGCGGCGCTCGAGGTGCGCTTGCAGCCCCGTCCGACGAAACGCGCTGTTGAAACGCTTGTCGAACACGGGCTCGCCTTCCTGTGGCGCAAGCGGCGCGCAGATCCGCCAGCCGTCCGTGCCCGCCTCAAGCTCGTCGCCGGGCCCGCCGTCATGGCGCACGTGCAAGACCGGCACGCCGCTCGCGCGGCACGCGCCGACAAGCCTCGCGATCGCGTCCACCGTCTCATCCGCCCCGCAAGGTCGCCGCCCTACGAGGGCCTCCTGCATGTCGATCACGATCAAAGCGTCGAACCCCATCGACACATCCTTTCCATCCCGTGTAGGCACCCCGCCATTGTACCGCGGCGAACCTGACAAGGGGACAGGTACCTTGTCATAAATACGCTACTTATCGAAGCACATATTGAATCGCACCGCGACCGATCCCCGTTAAACGCTCTATCTGCCTTATCGACAAGCCAGCTTTGCTCATTCTTCTAATCGCATCGTCTCTGCGCTTCTTTTCGACCGTCTTTAAGTCAGCAGGTCTCGAATCAGCAAGATCCACCTCTTCGAGTATCCGCTGCACAAGGGCAAGCGCCTCTTCGTCGCGCATGGGCCTCGTCTTCCCCGCCGCGTCCGCGTCCAAGCAAACCGCATTGTCATCTTTTACCTGATGGAAACGCATGAACTCTTCAATGCCGCCAAAAATATCCAAGACGTAGTCCGTATCGCACAACACCAGCGAACGCTTGGAAGCGATATATTCGCTGAAGCTACTCCAGCGATATTGAGCACACGAAGCCAAACCGGCCTTCTCGGGATTCATGTGAATGTATCGCACCACTGTCTGAAAATAGGAATCGTCCGAAACAGGCTCGCTTTTGAACCTCTCTTGGAACAGATGCCCCGTGCGCCCATTCCGCACATTGAACGCCTGAGCATAGTTTCCGCACACCAATTTGAAGAACCGCGAAACATCTTCCATGGGAGCTCTCACAAGCACATGAACATGGTTTCCCATAAGGCACCACGCGTAGATCGTACAATTCGTCTCATGGGCTTTTTCCGATAGAAGCCGAAGAAAGAACGTACGGTCGGGGTCGTTTTCGAAGATCAATTGACGTGCTGTACCCCTTGCCACCACATGGTACACATTGGATTCGCATTGTTTTCTCGGTGTACGCATCTCGACTCCCTCTCTATTTATGACAAGGAACCTGTCCCTTTGTCACGAAGTTGGACAGATGCTCGAACAGGAGGTTCATGCCGGTCGTGCCGGGCATGTGCCCGCTGCGCGGGGCCTCGGCGTAGCGCAGGTTGGGGTTGCCGCATTCCGTGACGAACGCGCGGATGGTACGGGTGGACGTGACGATGTCCGTCTCTCCCTGCACGATGAGGTACGGCACGCGCATGTTCGCGAGCTCGTCGGAGAGGTCGACGGCGAAGATCTCCGCGAACAGGCGCTCGCTTTTCGAGAAGTCGTTCGACACGGCCGCCACGAGGTCGCGCAGCGTGTAGTCGGGGCTCTCCAGCATGCCGCGCACGAACGCTCCCACCGGCATCATGCCGTCGCCCTGCGCCTGGTAGCCCTCGGTGTACTTCCGCACCCAGCCGGCCAGCCGCATGCCCGACTCGAGGTTGCGCGCGCCCGACCCTCTGATCGCGCGCAGCTCGCCTTTGAGCTTCTCCGGCATCGCCGAGCGCTCGAGCGCCTCGAACACCTCGTCGTTGAAGCCGAGCTGCTTGAGCACCTGCCCGTACGTGACCACATGGTCGACGAGCCCCGGCTCGCGCGCGGCCGCGCGCGCCGCCAGGATGGAGCCCCAGGACACGCCGAGCAGGTTCACCTCGTTGCTGGGGAAGTCGCGCCGCACCGCGCGCACGAGGTCGAGCGTCATGTCCACGTAGCGATCGATGCACGCGTCGTCGCCCAGCCGGCAGCGGTTCGCGCCGCACCCCAACTGGTCCCATGCTGCCAGCACGTAGCGGTCCGCGAGGTCCGGGAACATGCCGCGCGTGCCCACCGAGACGGGCAACGGCGAGCCGGGCCCACCGTGCAGGAAGATCACCACGGGCGCGTCCGCGCGCCGGCCCTCCAGCGTCACCTTCTGCTCCACGCCGCCCAGCTCGTAGCGGACGAGCCGCGACACCTCGCACGACTCGAGGTATCGTCGGCGCTCCTTTTTCATTACGCCTCCCCTTCTGCGCCGTCCAGCGCGCTTCCTTCGACTTCTGTTCCTGAAACATGACAAGGTACCTGTCCCCTTGTCATGTCCCCTTGTCATGTGGGGGAGGAATCGCCCTCGCAGGGCGCTTCTGCCTGCGGCTGCGGCTTCTCGCCCGTGACCAGGAAGATCATGGCTATCATGAGCACGAAGCCCGCCCAGTCGGCTCCCGAGAACGCGGTTCCCAGCCACAGGGCCGAGAACGCCGTGGCGCTCACCGGCTCGATGGCGCCGAGCAGGCTCCCCTTCACCGAGCCCACGATGGACACGCCGTGTAGGTACAGCGCGAACGCGGCGAACGTACCCACGACGATGATCAGCCCGAACACAAGGAATCCCGCCGCGTCGAGCGTGGGCAGCGCGAGCCCCGCGCCACCCGCGACCCCGCCCGCCAGCCACACGAGCGCAGCCGCGACGCCGCCCACGAGCATGCCGATTCCCGTGACCGCGAAGCTGCCCCATTCGGCGAACAGCTTCTTCGGGTACATGATGTAGAACGCCACCGACAGCCCGTTCGCGATGCCCCACACAAGCCCCGGCAACGGCAGCGAGAGCGCCGACGGGTCGCCCTGCGTGGCGATGAGCCAGGTGGCGAACATGGCCGCAACCAGGCCGACGAGCTCCTTCGCCCGCGGCAGCTTCCGCCCGACGACGCACGTGAACAGCATGACGAACGCGATGCCCGTGCACTGCAGCACCGTGGCCGTGCCCGCGTTCGTGTAGTCGATGACGATGGCGTACGTGATCTGGCAGAGGTACAGGCCCACCGCGCCGAACACCGCGAGGCGCCCGAGCGTGCGCCGGTCGGCCAGCATCGCGGCCAGCCGCTCGCGTTGGCGCACCGCGAGCACGACGAGGAACAGCAGGCCCGCCCCCAGCATGCGCACCGCCGTGACGAACGGGGGCGTTATGTCGTAGTTCGACAGCAAGAACTGCGCACACGCCCCCGAGAAGCCCCAGAGCCCCGCGCCCACGAGCGCGCAGGCGATCCCCCGCCAGAACCGTCGCCGGAAGAAGGCCTCCCCCGCGCGCACGCTCGCACCAGGGACGGGCCCTGCCGTCTCGCCCCCGTTCATCGTTCGTCTCCTCATCCCGCCAGCTCCTTCAGGAACGCGAACACCGGCGCGAGCAGGTTGTCGCCTTCGTCCAGCTTGAAGTAGCGCAGCGGCAGCTGCAGCTTGCGCTTGTCGGCCAAGTAGCGGCCGCCCGCACGGCGCAGCTTCGTCATCTGGTCGCGCGACACGTCGATGGGCTCCACCACCAGGCGGCCGCCCGTCACCGACACGGTGCGGATATGCCGCTCGTTCGCGTAGGCCTTGATGCGCGCCTTCTCCAGCAGGTTCCTCGCGGCCTGCGGCATGTCGGGGCGCTTGGCGGCGAGGTCCGTCGCCACGTCCTCCACGGCCTGCCCGGTGGCGGCGCTCGCGATCTTGCGGTACCACAGCACCCGCTCGTCGGCGTCGGGCACATAGTCCTCGGGCAGGTAGGTGTGCCCCGGCACGTTCACCGTGATGTCGGAGAGCGCGGGCGGCAGCTGGTCCATGGCCTTGAGGTCGCCTTCGCGCGTGGCGCTCACAGCCTGCGCGAGCATCTGCGCGAACAGGTCGAAGCCCACCGCGGACATGTTGCCCGACTGCTCGGCGCCCATGAGGCTGCCGGCTCCGCGTATCTCCAGGTCGCGCATGGCGATGCGCATGCCGCTGCCCAGGTCGGTGTGCTCGTCCAGCGCGGTGAGGCGCGCCTGGGCCTCCTCGGTCAGGCTCACGTGCTCGGGGAACATGAAGTAGGCGTAGGCCTGCGTGGACGAGCGGCCCACGCGGCCCTTCAGCTGGTACATCTGCGCCAGGCCGTAGCGCTGCGAGTCCTCGATGATGAGCGTGTTCGTGTGCGGGTTGTCGATGCCGCTCTCGATGATGGTGGTGGCCACGAGCACATCCAGCTCGCCGGCACTGAAATCCTCCATCACGCGCTCGAGCTCCTCCTTCGACATCTGCCCGTGCGCCACGCCCACGCGCGCCTCGCCGGCGGCCGCCGCCACGCGACCCACGGCCTCCTCCATGGTGCGCACGCGGTTGGACACGTAGTACACCTGCCCGCCGCGCGCCAGCTCGCGGCGGATGGCAGCGCTCACCAGGTCGGGGTCCCACTCGCCCACGTGCACCTCGACGGGGCGGCGCTCGTCGGGCGGCGTGAGGATGAGGCTCATGTCGCGCACGCCCGACAGGCTCATCTGCATGGTGCGCGGTATGGGCGTGGCCGAGAGCGTGAGCACGTCGATGGACTCGCGCAGGTTCTTCAGCTGCTCCTTGTGGCCCACGCCGAAGCGCTGCTCCTCGTCGATGATCACGAGCCCCAGGTCGTGCGGGTTCACGTCACGCGACAGCAGCCGGTGCGTGCCCACGAGAATGTCCACGTCGCCCTCTTGGAACCCGCGCAGCGCCTCGGCCTGCTGGGCAGGTGTGCGGAAGCGCGAGAGCACCTCCACGCGCACGCCGAAGGGCTCGCAGCGCTCCTTGAAGTTCGTGAAGTGCTGCTGCGCGAGGATGGTGGTGGGACAGAGCACCATGACCTGCTTGGAGTCCTGCGTGGCCTTGAACGCGGCACGGATGGCCACCTCGGTCTTGCCGAAGCCCACGTCGCCGCACACGAGCCGGTCCATGGGCTTGGCGGACTGCATGTCGGCCTTCACGTCGGCGATGGCGGAGAGCTGGTCGGGCGTCTCCTGGTAGGGGAACGCCTCCTCCATCTCGCGCTGGGCCGGCGTGTCGGGACCGAAGCGGTAGCCCTGCACGGTGGCGCGGCGCGTGTACACGTCCACCAGGTCGAACGCCAGCTTCTTCGTGGCCGCGCGGGCCTTCTTCATGGCGCGCGACCAGTCGGCCGTGTTCAGGCGCGTGAGGCGCGGGGAAGCACCCTCGGGGCCCACGTAGCGCGTGACGCGGTCGAGCTGCTCCACCGGCACGTAGAGCTTGTCGCCCTCGGCGTACTCCAGCAGCAGGTAGTCGCGGGCCGTGCCGTCCACGTCGCGGCGCACGAGCTCCTTGAAGTGCGCCACGCCGTGCGCGGCATGCACCACGTAGTCGCCCGGCTTGTAGGGGAACGTGATGTCCGTGACGTCGATGTGCCGGCTCGGGCGCGCCGCGGACGCCCCCTGCGTGTCCGACACGCTCACGAGCGCGAGCTTCGCCTTCGGGATGATCATGCCGAGCGGCACGTCCACGTCCACCACGTTCACCACGCCTCGCCGCAGCCGGCGCTTGGCCGCGCCGGCGGTTTCCCCATCCCGACGGTCGTTCGCAGGGTCGGCGAGGGTTTCCGCGGCGTCGGCAGCTCCGGCGTTCGGGAGAACGTCGGAATCCAACGTCTCCTGGATGGGCAGGCCCTGGTCCACGAAGGCCAGCTTCATGTCCTGGCGGGCGCGGAAGTTCGGAGCGCTGAACACCACCGTGTAGCCGCCGTCCACGAGCGTCCGCAAGCGGCCGTACAGCTTGTCGGGGTGTCCCGCCACCTCCACGCGCTTGACCGGCAGCTCGTCGTCTATCTGCCCGCCCACGCGCATGATGGACACGTACGTGGCCCGCTGGCCGTCGCCGAAGCTCACGCCGGCGGGCTCGGCGTAGAGGCCCTCGAGCGCGATGCCCATCCCCTTCGACCGTCCCGCCAGGTCGTCGTAGGCATGCGTCATGTCGTCGAAGAGCGAGCGCGGCTCCACCAGCACCGAAAGGGCGCCGGGGCGCACGTAGTCGCCGAGCGTGGAGGTGGTCTTGTACAGGTAGGGCAAAAGCACGTCCGAGCCGCCCTCGCGCAGGCCGCCGTCCAGCCTCTCCAGCACGTCGCGCAGCGCGGCGTTCGTCTCGGCGGGCCGCTCAAGCTTCTGACGCGCGCGGGCGAGCGCGGCCCTCGAGGCCGCGAACTCCACGACGGGGTACACGTCGGCGCGGGGCAGCGCGGCGATGGTCTGCCCGGTGGTTGGCACGATGCGGCGGATCTCGTCCAGCTCGTCGCCGAAGAAGTCGAGCCTCACCGGGTACACCAGGTTGCCGGGGAACACGTCCAGGGTGCCGCCGCGCACGGCGAACGTGCCGGGGCCGTCCAGCTCTCCGGTGTTCTGGTAGCCGCGCTCCTCCAGGGCCCGCGCCACGCCCCCGAACTCGGCTACGCCCGCCGCCTTCGCGCCCTCCATGTCCGCCAGCTCGCGGCCGGCCTCGAACACAAGCGGCAGGTGCACGCTCGACCCCGCCGGCGGCAGCGCGCGCACGAGCGCGCGGGCGCTCGCCACCACCACGGCCTCGCGGCCGGAGGCCAGCGCATGCACGGCCTCCATGCGGCGCGCCGCCTGGGCCGGGTCGCCCGGCTTGCCGCCCCACGGGTAGTCGGCGCGCTCGGGGAAGCGCATGACGCGCTCGTCGCCCAGGTACGCCGCCACCTGGCGCGCGAACGCGATGGCCGCGTCCTCGCCCGCCACCACGACGAGCGTCGTCTGCGGCTTGTGCGCGAACCGCGCCGCCACGAGGAACGGCCGCGCCGACGAGGCCACGCCGAGCGTGCCGTCATGCCCCTCGTCGAGCTTGCCCCAGAACGCGTCGAGGCAACCCGATTTCTCCAGGGCGAACGTCAATGAGTCGATGAGCATAGCGTGTCCTATCCGTATGCGAACAGCACGAAAAGCCGCGATCGCGGCCTCGTGCAAGGTTTCTGCCTGCCGCCCGCGCAGGCGCGAACAGCGCAGACGATTCTACCACCCGAGGACGCCCTGCACGATGCCCGAAGGCGCGCATGAAGGAGAAACCACAGGCAGGCGGAGCGCGCCAGCGCATCGAAAGAGCGGAGTATCCGGCGCACGTTCCGGAGGCACACGTTCCGGAGATCCCTTCCGTATTCAAGGGCCCCCGGTCACCGTTTTGGCCGCTGTGAAGCGTTTCGGCGGCAATAAGGGGCTGCGGTTCGCGACCTGCGCAAACGGCAAGGGGCAACCAATCCGCCGTCGAAATCAGAGTCCGGGCGCGCGAGAAGCCTTCACAGCGGCTAAAACGGTGACTTTCGGAATGCTTTTCGGCGCTGTATCGAGGCGAAGGAGGATTCTACGCCTCGGATACCGCGCGCGCGGCAACCAGAAGCCACGCTCCCGGCTATCGCCGCATGGGATCATCCCGATATCCCCCCACCGCCAACATCGCCGCCACGGGGTTCGCCTTTCATCGCCACGGGTTGCCTTCGCCTCCCCGTATGGCGGCAACGCGCCCGCGAATTTCGCTATACTGGGAGGCGAAACCGTCCGCACGCTAGCCGACAGGAGACCCTATGCCGCGCGAGACCATGACCGCCAAGCGGGAGCGCGCGCTCGAGGTGGCGCGCCGCATGAACGAGCACTACCCGGCCGCCGAGTGCGCGCTGCACTACTGGGGCGACCCGTTCCGCCTGACCATCGCCGTGCTGCTGTCCGCGCAGACCACCGACAAGGGCGTGAACAAGGTGACGCCCAAGCTGTGGGAGCGCTACCCCACGCCGGCCGACCTCGCCTCCGCCGACGTGCGCGACGTGGAGGACATCATCCGCACCATCGGCTTTTTCCACACGAAGGCGGCGAACGTCATCAAGTGCGCCCAGATGGTGGTGGCCGACTACGCAGGCGAGATCCCGCGCGACATCGACGAGCTGCAGAAGCTGCCGGGCGTGGGCCGCAAGACAGCGAACGTGGTGCTCAACGAGGCGTTCGGCATCGTGGAGGGCATCGCGGTGGACACGCACGTGTTCCGCATCGCGCACCGGCTGAAGTTCGCGGGCCCCTCCGCCGACACGCCGGCGAAAACCGAGACGGCGCTGCTCAAGCTCTACCCGCGGGAATACTGGGGGCCCATCAACCACCAGTGGGTGCTCTTTGGCCGCGAGACGTGCATCGCGCGCAGCCCGAAGTGCGGCGAGTGCTTCGTCTGCGACCTGTGCCCCAGCTGCGGCAAGGTGTAGGGTTCCCCCGACTCCCCTTCGGCGAAAGGACCCCTTTTGGATACCCTCACCATCGTCGGCGCGCGCGAGGGCAACCTGCGCGACGTCACGCTCGCCATCCCCAAAAACAAGATCACCGTGTTCACGGGCGTGTCGGGCTCGGGCAAGTCCACCCTGCTCGTGGATGTGCTGGCCACCGAATGCCAGCGCCTGCACCTGGAGGCCCTCTCGATGCAGGGCATCCCCAAGCCCGCCGTCGAGCGCGTGCGGGGCGCCTCCCCTGCCATCGCCATCCTGCAGGACGGCGCGAACCGCAACCCGCGCTCCACCGTGGGCACGGCGACCGACGTGTACACGGCGCTGCGCATGGTGTTCGAGAAGCTGGGCGAGTACCCCTGCCCGCACTGCGGCCAGATGCTCTGCGCGGCCGACTGCGCAGAGGAGACGGAGCGCGTGGGCGACGACTTCCGCGTGTACCAGTTCTGCCCCTCGTGCGGCGAGCGCATGGACAAGGTCACGCGCACGGAGTTCTCGTTCAACACGCGCGAGGGCGCCTGCCCCGCATGCGAGGGCATGGGCGACGTGCTCGCGGTGGACCGCGCAGCCGCCGTGGACGAGTCCCTCTCGCTCGAGGACGGCGCCGTGGCCTTCTGGCAGGCGAGGTACCGGGAACACCAGATAGGCGTGTTCCGCGCGGCGTGCCGGCATTTCGGCCTGCCCGACCCTGCGCACGTGCCCGTGGAATCGTTCGACGCGCTGCAGAAGGCGCTCTTGTACGAGGGGTCCGAGGCGCCCGCGCTCGAACGCGCGTTGCCGCAGGTCGAGCCGCCCCGGAAGGTGGCCGACGGGCGCTTCGAGGCGTGGTGCCGCTGCTCATGCGCCGCCTGGGCGAGCAGGGGCCCGACGCGAAGGGCGTGCGCGCTTTCGTCATGCGCACCCCCTGCCCCGCCTGCGGCGGCGAGCGCCTGGGCCCGCGGGGCCGCGACGTGGTCGTGGCGGGCACGCGGCTGCCCCAGCTGGCGGGCCGGTCGCTGCGCGAGCTCGCGGCGTGGGTGCGCCGGGTGGGCACGCAGCTGGATGGGCCGCGCCGCGCGGTGGTAAAGGACTACCTGCTGGACATGGAGACGAAGCTCGCGCGCATCGGGGCCGTGGGCCTGGACTACCTGACGCTCGACCGCGCAACCGCCACGCTCTCGGGCGGCGAGCTGCAGCGGCTGCGCCTGTCCGCCGTGCTGGACTCGGAGCTCTCCGGCGTCGTCTACATCCTGGACGAGCCCACCGCGGGGCTCCACCCCCGCGACACGGAGGGCCTCGTGGGCATCCTGCGGCGCCTGCGCGACCTGGGCAACACCGTGCTCGTCATCGAGCACGACCCGGACGTCATGCGCGCGGCCGACCACCTGGTGGACCTGGGCCCCGGCGCGGGCGCGCACGGCGGGCGCGTGGTGGCCGAGGGGTCGCTCGCCGACCTCGCGGCCGCGCCCGACTCCGCCACGGGACGCTTCCTCGCGCGCCCGCTCGCGCCCAAGGCGGCGCCGCGCGCGCCCCAGGGCGCTCCGATCGAGCTGCGCAACGCCACCCGGTTCAACCTCGACCATCTGGATGCGGACATCCCCGCCGGGTGCCTCGTGGCGGTGACGGGCCCGTCCGGCTCGGGCAAGTCCACGCTCGTGTTCGACATCCTGGCCCGCGGCGATGCGCGCGGCCCCGAGAACGCCGTGTCCGGCTGCGCACACCTCGACCGCATCGTCGCCGTGGGGCAGGCGCCCATCGCGCGCATGAAGCGCTCGAACGTGGCCACGTACACAGACGTGTGGGCGCCCGTCCGCGCGGCCTTCGCCGCCTCCCCGGAGGCGCGCTCGCGCGGGCTCGCGGCCAAGGCGTTCTCGTTCAACACGCCCGGCGGCCGCTGCGAGACGTGCGAGGGCATGGGCACCGTCACGAGCAACCTGCTGTTCTTCCAAGACGTGCAGGCCCCCTGCCCTGCCTGCCACGGCCGGCGCTTCCACGACGAGGTGCTGGAGGCCACGCTCGACGGGCGCTCCATCGCCGACGTGCTGGCGCTGTCGGTGGACGAGGCCCGGGACGTCTTCTCCGCCCGCCCCAAGATCGCCCGCGCGCTCGGCCTCCTGTCCGACGTGGGCCTGGGCTACCTGGAGCTGGGACGTCCGCTCACCACGCTCTCGGGCGGCGAGGGCCAGCGGCTGAAGCTGGCGCGGGAACTCCTCGGCGGCGGCCGCGGGCGCACGCTCTACCTGCTGGACGAGCCCACGCGCGGCCTGCACCCGCAGGACGTGGAGCACTTCCTCGCGCTGCTCGACCGCCTGGTCGACGCCGGCAACACGGTCGTGGCGGTGGAGCACGACCATCGGGTGCTGTGCGCGAGCGACTGGGTGGTCGACCTCGGCCCCGAGGGAGGCGAGCGCGGCGGCCGCCTCGTGTTCGCGGGAACCCCCGCCGAGCTCGCCGCACACGGCGAGGGCGCCACGGCCGCCTGCCTGCGCCGGGCGCTCGGAAGGTAGCCGCGCGCTCGCATGCAGGCGCACTCGGCGGTATCGTCGACGTACGGAGAAACGAGCAAGGGGGAAACCATGCGCTATCGGGAACTGGGCCGCACCGGCCTTGAGGTGAGCGAGATCGGCTTCGGGGCCGAGTGGATGGAGAAGAAGACGGCGGCCGAGGTGAAGGCCGTGGCGGATGCGTGCGCCGCGTCAGGCATCAACATCCTGGACTGCTGGATGGCCGAGCCCGAGGTGCGCAGCAACCTGGGCGCCGCCATCGCGGGAGAGCGCGACCGCTGGATCATCCAGGGGCACATCGGCTCCACTTGGCAGAACGGCCAGTACACGCGCACGCGCGACCTCGACGCGGTACGCCCCGCGTTCGAGGACCTGCTCGCGCGCCTGGGAACCGACCACGTGGAGCTCGGCATGATCCACTACGTGGACGACGTGGAGGAGTTCGAGGCCATCATGGCCGGCGAGTTCATCGCCTACGTGCGCGCGCTCAAGGAGGCGGGAACGATCGGGCATATCGGCCTGTCCACCCACGCGCCCGAGGTGGCGCGCCGCGCGGCGCTCTCCGGCGAGGTGGAGGCCATCATGTTCAGCGTGAACCCCGCCTTCGACCTCCTGCCCGCCACGGCCAGCCTCGACGATGCGTTCACGTTCGACTACGCCGACGAGCTGGGCGGCATGGACCCGGCGCGGGCAGAGCTCTACGCGCTCTGCGAGCGCGAGGGCGTGGGCCTCACCGTCATGAAGGGCTATGCCGGAGGCCGCCTGTTCAGCGCCGAGGCGTCGCCGTTCGGCGTGGCGATGACGCCCGTGCAGTGCATCCACTACGCGCTCACGCGCCCCGCCGTGGCCAGCATCATGGCCGGTTTCGGCGAGCCGTCCCACGTGGCCGACGCCTGCGCCTACGAGACCGCCGACGACGCGGCGAAGGACTACGCGAGCGTGTTGGCCGGCGCCCCGAGGCACGCCTACTTCGGCCAGTGCACGTACTGCGGGCACTGCGCGCCCTGCCCGTCCGGCATCGACATCGCGCTCGTGAACAAGTTCTACGACCTGGCCACGATGCAGGACGAGGTCCCCGCCGGCGTGCGCGCCCATTACGGGTCGCTCGACGCCGCGGCCGCCGACTGCATCGCCTGCCGGGCATGCGAGCCGCGCTGCCCCTTCGGCGTGCCGGTGGCCGAGCGCATGGAGAAGGCCGCCGCGCTGTTCGCGTAGCGGCCCCGCCCACCGCGGGCGCCCTACGCGCCCGCCTCCCCCTCGGCTGCGAAGCGCTCGGCAGCCTCGTCGATGCAGGCGAGCGCGTTCAGCACGCGCGGGTAGCCTATGTAGGGTACGCACTGCGCCACGGCGCCCGCCAGCAGCTCCCTGCCGTTGCCCGCGCGCAGGTTGCCCAGCGCATGGGCGGCAAGCTGGGGCTCGCAGCCGCCCTGCGCGGCCAGCAGCACGAGCGTCGCCAGCTCGCGCTCGGCCAGCCCCAGGCCGCCGCGGGTGTACCAGTCGCCGAAGCAGTTGCCGGCCAGCCACGCGCTCACCGGGCGCCGGTCCTCGGGCCCGCGCTCCCATGCCGCGCGCAGGCCCTCGCCGAACAGCTCCACCTGCAGGTCGTTGCCGGCCGCGCGGCGGCTCTCGCGCGTCGTCGTGCCCTGGGGCGGAAGCGGCAGGCTCTCGCCGCGCTCGCACAGCACCTCGTTCGCCGCCAGCAAGAAAGGCAGCATACGCCCGAAGCCCACATAGGCCATCGACTGGTACACCAGCTCCTTCAGCTCGACGGACGTCACGCCCACCTCGAGCGCGGCCGGCGCGAGCGCCTTGAACGCCTCGACGCCCTGGCAGCCGATCAGCGCGGATAGGATGGCCAGGAAGCGCGTGCGGTCGTCAAGGTCGCCGCCGGCGCCCTCGGCGTTCACCACCTCGTCGAACGCGAAGTTGGCGAACAGCTCCACGAACTCGGGGTCGGTCTCGTACAGGGTGGCCGCGCTTCCGGGGTACAGCTTCTCGCGGTACGCCCGTGCGGCCTCGGTGATCCGGGGGGTCATGGCATGCTCCTTTTCCGCGGCGGCCCCGGCCCCGCAGGCGGCCTCGGCCTCCCGCGGGCGGCCGGGCGCGCCGCCGCCGTCTCTGGTTATGGCAGCAGCATATACCCCGGAGCCTGCTCCAAGTCAACCGCCACGGGAAAAGACGGCGCGCACCATAATTGCTACACTTTTACTAGGGTTTTCACACGGGCGTGGCCGGGCGTCCGAGCGGGTCCTTTGACATTACTTTGACGTCAAAGTATAATCTCCGAGCATCCGACGCATCGAAAGGAGCCCGCCTTGCGCGGAACCGTCAACCAGCTGGCCCGGACGCTCGGCCTGGCGAACCGCTTCCTCCTGGAGCAGCTCGAGCAGTACGGCCTCGCGGGCATCGCGCCCTCGCACGGCGACATCCTCGTGCAGCTGTTCGCACACGGAGAGCTGCCCATGAGCGAGCTGGCCCAGCGCATCGGCCGCGACCCGTCCACCGTCACCGCCCTCGTGAGGAAGCTCGCGGCCGGCGGCTACGTGTCCACGGCGAAGCTGCCCGAGGACAAGCGCGTGACGCTCGTCGCGCTCACCGAGCGCGGGCGAGGGCTGCAGCCCGCCTTCGAGTCCATCTCGGACGCGCTCGCCGACGTGCAGTGCCGCGGCCTGGACGACGGCGAGCTGGAGGCGCTCGACCGCGCGCTTCGCACGATGCAGGAGAACTTCGAAACCGCTCTGGAGGGAGAACACGCATGAACACCACCGCCCCCACCCGCCCGCGCCGCCTGCGCGCGGCCCTCGCCGCCCTCGCGCTCGCCGCGGCGGCGCTCCTCGCCCTGACCGCCTGCTCGTCGAACGGCGGCACCGAAGGCTCGAACGACGCCGCGCCCGCAGGCGACGGCGCCGACAAGACGCTGACCGTGGCCATGGAGCTGGCCTATCCCCCGTTCGAGACGAAGGACGACGCCGGCAACCCCAGCGGCGTGTCCGTGGACTTCATGAAGGACTTCGGCGCGGCGTACGGCTACGACGTGGTCATCGAGAACACCGCGTTCGACGGCCTCATCCCCATGGTGCAGACCGGCAAGGCCGACTGCCTCATGTCGTCCATCACCATCACGGACGCCCGCAAGGAGTCGGTGGACTTCTCCGACCCCTACGCCATGGCGCAGCTGGCCATCCTGGCCAACGCCCAGTCGGGCATCGGCAGCATCGACGACTTGAACCAGGCCGGCAGGAAGGTGGCCGTGAAGACCGGCTCCACCGGCGACGTGTTCGCCACGAAGAACCTTACCGAAGCCGAGGTCGTGCGCCTGGCCGACGAGAGCGCCTGCGTGACCGAGGTCGTGCAGGGCAAGGCCGACGGCTTCCTGTACGACCAGCTGACCATCTACCGCAACAACCAGAAGAACCCCGACACCACCGAGGCCGTGTTCATCCCGTTCCAGGACCCCGAGTCGTGGGGCATCGCCGTGGCCAAGGGCAACGACGAGCTGCTGGGCCAGCTGAACGAGTTCATCGCCCAGTCGAAGGCCTCGGGCGAGTTCGACCGCCTGACCGAGAAGTACCTGGCCAGCGAGAAGGCCGCCTTCGACGAGCTGGGCTTCAAGTGGTTCTTCGACTTCGAGTAGCCGCGCCGTCCGACCGCCGCGAGAAAGGCGCCCGTTGAAAGCACCCTCACCGCTCGCCCGCCCGTTCACGGCGGCGCCCCGCCAGGAAACGCCGCCGCTCAAGGCCGCGGCGAACTACCTTTTGGTCTGCGTCGCCGTGATTGCCGTATTCTGGGTCTCGCTCGGCATGACCGGCATCACGCTGAACTTCGACTTCGTGGGGCAGTACCGCGACCGCATCGGCAGCGGCTTCCTGCTCACGGTGGAGCTCTCGGCGGCCAGCCTCGTGGCCAGCATGGCCATCGGGGTGCCCGTGGCCCTGGGTCAGAGCGCGCGCGTGCTACCCGTGCGCTACCTGTGCGACCTGTACGTGAAGCTCGTGCGCGGCACGCCGCTGCTCGTGCAGATCTACCTGTTCTACTACATCATCGGCACGGCGTGGGGCATCGACAACAAGGTGGTGGCGGGCGTCGTCATCCTGTCCGTGTTCGCCGGCGCCTACATCGCCGAGATCGTGCGCGGCAGCCTGCTGTCCATCGACGAGAGCCAGCTGGAGGCCGCCCGCGCCGTGGGCTTCACGCGCGCGCAGACCGTGCGCCACGTGGTGCTGCCTCAGCTGGTGGCGCGCACGCTGCCGGCGCTCACCGGGCAGTTCGCCACCATCGTGAAGGACTCGTCGCTCCTGTCGGTCATCGCGGTCATCGAGCTCACGCAGACCATCCGCGAGATCACGGCCACCAACTACAACTTCTTCGGCGGCTTCCTGCTGCTGGGCGGGCTGTACCTGTGCCTCACGCTGCCCATCATGTTCGTGAGCAAGCGCTTCGAGAAGAGGTTCGGCTATGCGCATTAGGCTGGAGCACCTGGAGAAGGGGTTCGACGGCGTGCCCGTGCTGCGCGGCATCGACTTCGATGACGACGTGACCACGCTCGCCGTCATCGGGCCGTCGGGCGGCGGGAAGTCCACGCTGCTGCGCATCGTGGGCGGGCTCATCGCGCCCACGGACGGCACAGTGGAGGTGGACGGCGAACGCGTGGACTACGACGAGCGCGCGCTTCCGTCCTACCGCTCCCAGCTAGGCTTCGTGTTCCAGGCGAGCGGGCTGTTCCACCACTTGAGCGCTCTGGAGAACGTGGCGCTGCCGCTTTCCGTGGTTCATGGCGTGCCCGAGGACCAGGCCCGTGAGCGCGCCGCCGACCTGCTCGCGCGCTTCGGGCTGGCGGCCGAGGAGGCCAAGCGCCCCGCCCAGCTCTCGGGCGGCCAGCAGCAGCGCGTTGCCATCGCGCGCGCCGTGGCGGCGTCTCCCAAGATGCTGCTGCTCGACGAGCCAACGAGCGCGCTCGACCCCGAGTACACCAACGACGTGCTCGACCTCATCCGCGACCTCAAGGAGACCGGCACCCGTTTCATCGTGGTCACGCACGAGATGGGCTTCGCCCGCCGCGCCTGCGACAAGGTGGCGTTCCTGCACGGCGGGCGCCTGCTGGAATACGGCGAGAGCGCCCGCCTGTTCGACCATCCGGCCACGCCGGAGCTGCAGCGGTTCTTGGGCAAGCTGTTGGAATGGAGCATCCGATGATAGGCGTGCTGTACGAGTCGGACGAGTGGTCCGACCATAAGCTGGCGGCCGAGCTGGAGGCGTGCGGGGCGCCCGCGCTTCTGCTGGACATGGAGGACGCGGCGAGCATGCAGGCGGCGCTCGCCTGTGAGATGCTGGTCAGCCGCGTGTTCGCGAGCGCCCGGTTCCGCGGGCACACGGCCTCGCTTAAGCGCATGGCGCTCCTCGCGCGCACGGCCGAGGAGCGCGGCATCCCGCTGGTGAACCCGGCGCGCGCCCACTTCTTCGAGGTCGACAAGCGCCTTGCGACCGAGACGCTGGCCGCGGCCGGCCTCGTCACGCCCGCCGTCTACGCCTGCGCGATTCCAAAGGACGTCGACCCCGCATCACTCTCCTACCCCTGCGTGCTCAAGCCGAACTGCGGCGGCCGCACCACCTGCACCGCCATCGCGCGCAGCGCCGACGAGGCCCGGTCGTTCTTGGCCGGGGCCCCCGCCATCGCGTTCATCGCCGAGGAGTACGTGGAGCCGGCGCGCGGCTTCCTCACGCGCATCGAGGTGGTGGACGGCGCGTGCGCGCTCGTGGTGAAGCGCTCCGTGGCGGACAACGGCCTGTCGGCCTACCGCTTCGGCTCCACCTACGCCGCCTACCCCGACGTTCCCCGCGAAATCACCGACGCCGCGGAGCGGGCCGCCGCCGTGCTGTCCATCGAGCTGGGCAGCTTCGACGTCATCGAGTGCGGCCGCGGCCCCTGCATCATCGACGCGAACTCCGTGTCGAACGTCTCCGAGGACTGCACCGAGCTTTTGGGGATGGACCTCATGCGCGCCCACGCCGAGGCCATCGCCCGCCGCTGGCGCGCCCTGCCCACGAACTGACCTGCGAGAAAGGACCCGGCCCATGCTCACCATGAAGGAAGTTTTCGACCGTTTCGACGAGATCGGCTGCTGCAGCTTCGCCACGCCCGACGGGCACGGCGGCGTGGAGGCGCGCATCGCCCACTTCTTCGCCTACGACGACGAGGGGCTCTACCTGCGCACCATGGACGTGAAGCCGTTCTACCGCCAGCTTAAACAGAGCGGGCGGCTGGCCGTGAACGGAGAGCGCACGGAGGCCAAGGTCGTGTTCGACGAGAACAACCTGCCCCTGTTCAAGCCCGGCTACCAGATGCGCGTGGCCGGCGAGGTGCGCGAACTATCGATGGCCGAAGTCGAGGCCAAAGCCCCGCACGACCGCAACTTCAACGTGGCCGTGTACGACATCGCCAAGTACCCCGAGACGCGCGTGTTCGTGCTGCACCGCTTCCACGGCGAGCTGTACGACTACGACTACGCCATGGTCAACCGCGACCATAAGCTCCACCGCGAGCGCTTCGCGTTCGGCGGCGACGCGTACGAGGAGCCGGGCCTGCGGATCACGGACGACTGCATCGCCTGCGGCACCTGCCTCGCGGGCTGCTCGTTCAAGGCCATCGTGCCCGGCGAGCCCTATGCCATCCTGGGCGAGCGCTGCGACGAGTGCGGCAACTGCTACCACGCCTGCCCCGCCGGCGCGGTGGAGGGCAAGGGGGAGTAGGGCCCTTCTCCGCGCGCCTGGCAGGAAAGCTCTTCGTCGCCGCGACCGTTCGCCGATCGCACGCGGGCGCCATCGGCGCCAAAATTGGTACAATAGCCATGCTGATCTGCGCCGTCCTTCTGACGCGATGGAATCGCGCAACCGTTTCCCCACCCAATCAGACCAGGAGGTCGCCATGGTTTCCCCCGGAGACATCGTCGTCTACCGCCATCACGTCTGCAAGGTGGCCGCCGTGCGCGAGGCGTACTTCGAGAGCCGGGACTACTTCGAGCTGCACGCGCTGTTCGAGAACTCCCTCAAGCTCTTCGTAGCCGTCCCCGAGGCCGAGCCGCCCGCGCTGCGCCCCGCCATGTCGCGCAAGGAGGCGCTCGCGCTCATCGATTCCATCGCCGACGCGCAGACCATCGACGAGGACGTCCTGAAGCCGGGTGCGAACACGCCCACGCTGCTGGAGCGGCGCCTGAAGGAGGAGTACGACAAGCGCCTCAAGACGTTCTCGCCGCAGGACCTCGTGCCCATCATGAAGTCCGTGCACGAGCGCACCGTGCGCCGTTCCGGCGCCGGCCGCCAGATCACCGCCACGGACAAGAAGTACTTCGACCTGGCCGAGAACCTGCTGTGCGACGAGCTGTCCGTGTCGCTGGGCATCGAGCGCGACGGCGTGCGCGACTTCCTCGTCGATCGCGTGAAGAAGGCCGAGGCGCGCCGCCGCTGACGCATCTCCGGGAACGGGGCCTGCCATACTCGCGGCTCCTTTGCGCGGGGCCGTGAGCCTGCGCAAAGGAGCCGCACCGTCGAGCTGCCCGAGGCCCTCGTTCTAGCCCGGCAGACGGACCACGCCTTCGCCGACCGCACTCTACGGAGCGTTCATTGCG
The DNA here is from genome assembly GCF_900199375.1 of Gordonibacter urolithinfaciens. Classification (NCBI taxonomy): domain Bacteria; kingdom Bacillati; phylum Actinomycetota; class Coriobacteriia; order Eggerthellales; family Eggerthellaceae; genus Gordonibacter; species Gordonibacter urolithinfaciens. Next base: position 2,944,731 of record NZ_LT900217.1, on the reverse strand, counting down.
CGCGCCGCCGCGCACGGGTATCGTGGGACGGCACGCGAAACCGAACCAGGAGGAGAACCATGGACATCAGACGCACCGGCGAGCTCATCCGCAGCCTGCGGGAGGAGCGCGGGCTCACGCAGCTCCAGCTGACGCAGCTCGTGGGCGTGGGCGACAAGGCCGTGTCGAAGTGGGAGCGCGGGGGCGGCTGCCCCGACGTGTCGCTTTTGCCCGCGCTCGCCGAAGAGCTGGGCGCCACCGTCGAGGCGCTTTTGGCAGGCAGCCTCTCCCCCGACGAGCTCCAAGGAGGCACTATGAGGCGCACGGCATTCCGCGTTTGCCCTTCCTGCGAGAACATCATCACCACCACGGGGGACGCCGACGTCTCCTGCTGCGGCAGGAAGCTCGGGCCGCTGCCCGTGCAAGCCGCCGACGACGTGCACGCCGTGCGGGTGGAGGACGCAGAGGGCGACTGGTACCTCACGTTCGACCATCCCATGGAGAAGGCCCACAGCCTGGGCTTCGCCGCCGTCGTGGGCTACGACAGCCTGGCCGTGGAGAAGCTGTACCCCGAGCAGGGCGGCGAGGCGCGCCTGCCGCACCTGCCCGGCGGCACGCTCTACACCTGGTGCACCGAGCACGGCCTCATGCGGCATCCCGCCGCGCACCCTCGCCGCTAGGCGCATCCGGCTCGGCAAGCGGTCGGCGACGGGCCGGCCGAGCACCCGTCAGGCCGGCGGCTGGCCGGCCGCGGCCGCCAGCTCGCGCACCCGGGCGACCACCGGCGCGATGGCGGCGCGGTCGGTGCCGTCGAAGCCGCCGCGCATCCCCGAGAGCATCTCGGCGGCGCGTGGGTCGGTGGCCGCCTGCTTCTCCTGCATCTTGAAGAACATCTTAATGGCCAGCTTGTTCGGCAGGCTCAGCCTCTCGTAGGCGAACCCGCCGCGCAGGTAGAACCGCTCCACGCCGTCGAGCTCCGGCGAGGGAAACTCCCGCGCCATCGCCTCGTCCACCATGTCGGTCCACTCCGGCGGCGTCGCGCCCACGGCGAACGCGACGAAGGGGGTGCCCGGGTGCGCTGCCCGGGTGCGCGCGAGCCACTTCTTCCCCACCAGGCCGCCCGCATGGAACCAGCCGCCGAACACGACCACGTCGCACGCGCCTGCATCTATCGCGTCAGCCCGCTCCACCGGCACGGCCTCGCAGCCCAGCTCCTCTGCGATCCATTCCGCGTACCGGCGCGTGAACCCTGTCTGCGACGCGTACACCACGATGGCGCTCATCGCGCGCCTCCTTCCGCCGCAGCGCCCGCAGGTGCCCCGATCGCATGTGCAGAGAAGAACCGTCCCAGGTGGTCGCGTATGAGCGGCTCCGCGTCCTCCCAGGGAACGTCCGAGAGCAGCAGCAGGAACACCGGCCCGTAGAACTCGCGCGCGAGGGCCTGGGCGTCGTCGAGTGCGAACTGCCCGATGGCCATCAGGTGCTCGAACACCGCGCGCTGGATGGCCAGGGGCTGCTCCACGAACACGAAGCGGAACGCCTCCGCAGCGTGGGCGTCGGCGTACCGGCTTGCGGCCAGCAGCCGGCGCAGCCGGACCATGTCCCCGTCCGCGAAGAAGTGCCGGAACCCCGCCAGCACCCGCCGCTCCGTCTCCTCGAACGCACCGGCGTACCCGGCGGGGTCCTCGACCGGCGCGGTCATGACGCCCTGCTCCGCGAACACCGCGCGCGTGCGCTCGAGCTGCGCGGCCAGCACCGCGTCGAAGATGGCCTGCTTGCCCGGGAAATGGTTGTAGAGCGACGCGTCCTTGACACCCACCGCCGCCGCGATGTCGCGCACGGAAACGGCATGGTACCCCTGCTCCGCGAACAACCCGAACGCCGCCTCGACGATTCGCCCTTTCGTGTCCCTGCTCCTCACGTATCCTCCTAAAACTAGTGTGCGCTAGCTATTATACTAGCAATTGCTAGTTTTGCAAGGAGACCCAACAACCGTACCGATGCTTCCCATGGAGCATCGGCATAGGGAAACGGGAAGAGCAGGGCTTGAGACGGTCTCGCAGGAAGCGGGCCCGAAGTGCGTGGATCGCACGCGCTGACGGAATCACCGCTCGGCGGATGGCAAGGCTGGCTCGGCGCAAGACCAGGCGCAGGCGGCGTGAAAGCGGGCGCCCGATGCCGGCGAAGCGAGGGCGCTAGCCCTTCGTCGCGGCCTCGAGCATCTGCTGGAGCACCTCGACGTGGCTGCGGCGCTTGTGGGTGGCGGTGCCCAGGAGGCAGACGCTTTTGTACTCGCCGTAACGGTCGTAGAACTGCGGCACGGCCTCGCGCTCGCGGATGTCCTCGCGATAGGCGTCGGCGTAGGCGTCCCAGCCGATGTTGCCGTGCAGGTAGCGCTCGAGCATGGTGGGCGCCGGGGCGAACAGCTTGTCGTGCACGTAGTCGGCGTGCAGGAGCTTCGGCACGAAGTACGCCAGGTCGTTCTTCTTGGTGAAGCCTGCCAGCTGGTTCGTGTTCTTCAAGCGCGTGTCCAGCAGCAGGTCGACGTCCCATGACTCCAAGGCGCCGAAGAACTTCTCGGCAGTGGTCTCGTAGGCGCTGATCGTGTTGATTCGCATGGCGGAAGGCTCCTTCTCGGCCGCGCGCGAACGCGGGCCACGGCTTTTCGGAACACCATAACCGCGCCGCCCGCGCTCCAGAGCCGCGCGCAGCCGTTGTGGCGCAACCGCAGGCGTTTCGTCACGCAACCGCCACGGCCGAGCCCGCCGGACCCCGCGCACCGGCGCCCGGGCCGGCCGCAGCCTGCCGAAAACCCCTCTCCTTGCGTTTTCTGCTCGCCGAGAAGGCCGATTGACCTTACAATACGATCAACGTTAATTTGAATGCCCGTCAACAAGACGCGAGGTAGCCCTGCATGGACGCGAATGAAGCGCTGAACTCCTTCGACCTCGATCCGCGCCTGTTCTACGATGCCATAGCGTACAGCACGGACGACTACCTTTACATCATCGACATGAAAACGGACATGGCGCTCGTGTCCGAGAACATGCTGCACGACTTCGACCTGCCCGGACGCGTGTTCGAGGGGCTCATTCCCCGATGGCGCGAGCTCATACTTGAGCGCGACCGCCAGAGCTTCGACGAATCCATCGACGACATGCTCTGCGGCAAGACCGACGAGCACGACCTGGAGTACCAGGTGCGCAACCGCAAGGGCGAGTACATCTGGATCGTATGCCGCGGGCTGCTCATGCACGACGACGGCGCGCCCGTGCTGTTCTCGGGCGCCGTCACCAGCTTGGAGCGCAAGGGCAAGGTGGACGCCACCACGGGCCTGTTCATGCACGGCAAGTGCCTGCAGGTGCTCGACCGCCTGCTCGCCCACGAGCGCCCCTCGGGCGGCGTCCTGCTTTTGGGGCTCGACGACTTCTCGCGCATCAACTCGCTCAACGACCACTCGTTCGGCAACGGCGTGCTGCGCCAGTTCGCGCAGACGCTCCAGCGCCTGCTGCCCGAGAACGCCTCGGCGTTCCGCTTCGACGGCGACGAGTTCGCGGTCGTGCTCGACGATGCCGACCGCGGCGCCATGGAGGACCTGTACCGCACCGTGCACGCCTTCGCCAACCGCCAGCAGGCCATCGAGGGCGTGCCGTACTTCTGCACGGTGTCCGGCGGCATCGCCATGGTCGGCGAGGACGGCTCCACGGGGCTCGACCTCATCAAGCATGCCGAGAGCGCGCTGGAGGAGAGCAAGCACCGCGGCAAGAACACCGTGTCGTTCTTCTCGTCGGACATGTCGAGGGAGAAGCTGCGCCGCCTGGAGCTCAGCGACCGCCTGCAGGCGTCCGTCATGGACGGCATGCGGGGCTTCCCCTTGCACTACCAGCCGCTCGTGGACGCCGACACGCTGCGCATCGTCGGCGCCGAGGCGCTGCTGCGCTGGAGCGCAGACGAGTTCGGCAGCGTGAGCCCGGCCGAGTTCATCCCCGTGCTGGAGTCCTACGGCCTCATCGGCGCCGTGGGCCGCTGGGTGTTCCAGCAGGCCGTCCGGCAGTGCGCGGCATGGGACCTCGTCCAGCCCGACTTCATCATGAACGTGAACATCTCCTACCTGCAGCTGCTCGAGGCCGACTTCGTGCCGTTCGTGGAGCATGCCCTGGTCGAGGCCGGCACCAAGCCGAGCCGTATCGTGCTGGAGATGACGGAGAGCTACTTCGTCACCGACCTGGAGGCGCTGCGCGCGACGTTCGACCGGCTGCGCGCCATCGGCATACGCCTGGCCATGGACGACTTCGGCACGGGGTACTCCTCGCTCGGCCTGCTGTCGCAGTCGCCGGCCGACATCGTTAAGATCGATCGGCTGTTCATCAAGAACATCCATGCCGAGTCGTTCAACCGCGCGTCCATCGACGCCGTCATCGATCTCTGCCATAGCGTGGACATCGAGGTGACGGTGGAGGGGGTTGAGGAGCGAACCGAGCTGGACACCGTGCGCGCCATCGGTGCAGACAGCGTGCAGGGATTCCTCGTTTCGCGCCCGCTGACCGCCGGGCAGTTCGAGGAGCGCTTCCTGGGCGCGGGCGGCCCCGGAAAGCAAGAGGCCTGACCGGCCCCGCGCAGGTCAGGCCGCAGGCTGGGTACGCGGCGCCCCTTTCCGCGCGGAGCGCCGCAGGCTGCGGCGCTCGGGCGCCCCGGACAGGGCCGACGCGGGGGCGGCGGGGCCGTCCATTACGGCCACGCGGTACGCGCTCTTCCCCGTGCGCTTGATGCGGTACAGCGCCTGGTCGGCCACGCGGTAGTACGACTCGTACGACCAGCCGGGCCTCCCCACGGCAGCGCCGATGCTCACGCTCACCGGCACGCCCTCGGCCGAGAGCCGCTCGACGCCCGCGATGACGTCGAAGCATATCCGCTCGGCCACGCAGGCGCACGGGATGTCGGCCACGAACGCGGAGAACTCGTCGCCGCCCGCGCGGAACACGATGTCGGTACGCCGGAACGACTGCTCCAGCAGCTGGGCGAACCCGCGCAGCACGTCGTCGCCGCGGTGGTGCCCGTGCTCGTCGTTCACCTTCTTGAAGTCGTCCACATCGAACATGAACAGCGCGCTGCACGCACCCTCCCAGCGCGGTTCGGCAAGGGCGCCCTCCACGAGGCGCCTGCCCTGCCGCACATGGTACAGGCCGGTCAGCGGATCGCGCATGGCCTGGCGCTCCAGGAGACGACGCTCCTCGCGCAATCGGCGGTCCAGCAGAGCCTGCTCGGTAACGTCCTGGAGCACGCAGGCGCAGAAGCCCTCGCGGGGGCGGTAGGAACGCACGGAGAAGTAACGGTCGCCGGAAACGCTGCGGCAGGTGAAGTACTGCGCGGCGCCCGTGCGCGCCGTGTCGTCCAGCACTCCCAGCATGCAGCGCGCAACATCGGGGCAGGCATCGAACACCGACGAGCCCACGAGCACCTCGCGCGCGCAGCCTGCCAAGGCGATGGCGGCATCGTTTACATAGGCGAACACCAGGTCGACGGTGCGCCCCTCCTCGTCGGGGATGGTCTTGACGACGGCGAACGGCACGGGCATGGCACGCAGGTAGTCGGTCTCTTCGCTGGGGTTCGGCACGGTGCTCGGCACTCCTCTTGCTGGCTCTCTGGAACGGGAGGAGGAGGCCGCGACGCATCGGCGCCGCACCAAGGGCGGCCGAAGGGCCGCGCGGGGCATTACGGGGTTGCCTCCATAAAGGGCCGTCCTCACGAGGTCAGCATGCTACCAGCGGCGTCGGCTCCCTGTAAAGGCGCTTCACGGAACGTTGGCTGCGTTGAAACCGTGCCGTTACGAAGCCGTCCTTATCCGGCTGCACCCGCGCGCGGGACAAGCGGCGAGCCCAGTCGCGCAAGCTCGCCCGCCACCGTCTCCACCAGGAGGGGCAGCGCGGCGGCCACCTTCGGCGTGAGGCCCACCGTCATCACGGCCGGCGAAGGGTTCTCCACCTGCATGCCCAGGCACAGGCCCTCGGCCTCGTAGCCCAGCAGCGTGGCGGCGTCGAACAGGTCGACGAGCTTCAAGTCGTGCAGCGATGCCGTGGCACCCGAGTGGCGCGCCATGGCGTCGGGCTCGAAGCGGAACACGGTGCCCGGCTCGGCGTCCGTGCCGTCTACCGCGTCCACGGTGAGGAGCACGTCGAAGTCGCGCACGTACGGCAGCATATCCATGCTCAGGCAACCCACGTCGAAGAACTCCACGTTGCCGGGCGCCTCGTAGCGCTCTACCAGCTCCTCGTACACGGCGGTGCCCAGCCCGTCGTCCAGCATGAGCTTGTTCCCCACGCAGAACACCCCGATGCGCCGCACAGCGCCGCCCTCCGGCGCGCCCGCGGCGCCGCCGCGAACCTGGGCGCTTCCTTCCGATGCGCTCGCAGCCGCACGCTCGTCGGGCAACAGGCCGTCCTCCGGCGCGCCCGTCGCGACCGCGCCGCCCGCGGCATGCTCCTCCCCCATGCCCATCACGCCCCCAACGTCGGGCGGATGGCCAGGTTGTAGTAAGTGGCCCCGGCGATCATGACGCAACCCGCGACCACGCTCACCGCAGCCCATACGCGCTGACGGCGCAAGTACGCATCCTTCTCCACGCCGCGCGAGGCGGCGCGATGCGCGGCGAAGGGCTGCCCGATGAGGGAGAAGGCCACCGTGCCCGCCGTGAGCGTCACGAAAACGGCTGCCGCCACGATGAGCGCAAGCGGCGTGCGCTCCGTCCATGCCGCGTAGAACGTGTTGTCCGCGAACAGCCAGATGGGATAGAACAGGAGCGCCGCCCACATGCCATGAGCCGGCCCCCAGATGGGCGGAAGGAACAGCGCACCCACGTTGAGGCGCGGTATACCCTCCAGGAACTTCTCTTCCCGTGCGATCTGCTGGTCCGTCAATTCAGCCACCGATATCTCCTTCGCTCTCGTGATCGCCGCCTATTATAGCGAAGCCGTCGCCTGCAGAAGGCGCAGGGGGCCAAGCGGTTTTCCGTGACGGTTCAACGCCAATCCAAGCCGCGACATGTCAAACGTGCTATCATATGACACCAAGATGATAACATTAATGGATCGAGAGGCACCTCATGGACATACTCGCCATCGCCGGATCGCTTCGGCAGGGAAGCTACAACCGCCAGCTCGCCGAGGCCGCGGGGGCTGCGCTGGGCAGGCTGCACCCCGAAGCAGGCTTCCGGCTGCTCGCTTGGGACGACGTCCCGCTCATGAACCAGGATATCGAGCACCCTGCGCCCGGCGCCGTGGCGCGCGTCCGCGACGAGGTCAAGCGCGCCGACGGGCTGTGGCTGTTCAGCCCCGAGTACAACCACGCCATCCCCGGCCCGCTGAAGAACCTGATCGACTGGCTCTCGCGCCCTGTGAGCGAGGCCGAGGGCCAGGTGCTGGCCGGCAAGCCCGTGGCGCTGGCCGGCGCCAGCATCGGCATGAGCGGGGCGGCGCATGCGCAGGAGCAGTTCGTGGGCGTGCTCAGCTTCCTGGATGCGCGGATCATGAACCAGCCGCGCCTGGCCATCCCCCACATTGCCACCCAGGCCGCAGACGGCGTGCTCGCGCTGGACTCCTCGGCACCCTACCTGGAGCGGCAGGCGCGGGCGTTCGTGCGCTTCATCGAGCGCGAGGGCCTCTAGCGCCGGTCGGGCGCAGCCTCCTCGCAGCCGTGGACTCCAGCGCCACCCGCGGCCTCCGCGCCCGCCGCGCCCGCGCAGCCGTCCCCGCACGCTGCGGCCTCCGCGGGCGGCGCGCCCTTGCCTCGCTCGGACAGCACGAGCCCGGCGCAGGTCAGCACGACGCCGACGCAGATCTGCGGCGTGAGCGGCTCGCCCAGCACCAGCACCGACGCCGCAACCGTGATCACCGGCACGAGGTAGATGTAGGCGCTCGTCTTCACGGCGCCCAGAAGCTTCACGGCGATGCCCCACGTGGCGAAGCACGCCGCCGACGCGCCCACGCCCAGGAACAGCATGTTCGCGGCCGCAACCGGATCGGCGAACCGCTCGATGCCGAACTGGAAGTCCAGCAGGAACAGCGCCGGCACCATGAGCACGAGGCCCCAGGCGAACGTGCGCTTCGTCATCTGGATGGTGTCGTCGCACAGCAGCGAAAGCTTGCGGGTGAGCACGGCGTAGAACGCCCACACGGCCGCGGCCGCCACCGCAAGCGCGTCGCCCACCACGCCGCCCGTGCCCAGCCCCTCCCAGCTGATGAGCACGATGCCCGCCATGGCAAGCGCGAACCCGGCGAAGAACACCGGGTGCAGCTTCTCGTCGCGCAGCAGCGCCGAGGACAGCAGCGCCGTGAAGAACGGGTTCACCGCCACGATCACGCCCACGTTGCTGGCCGTGGTGTAGGTGAGCGCGATGTTCTCGAACAGGAAGTACAGCACCACGCCCGTGAGGCCGGCCGCCGCTACGAGCGCCTCCTCGCGCCAGCCGCCCAGCCTCACATGGCGAGGACGGCACGCCCACAGCACCAAGAACCCTATGAGGAAGCGGTAGAACAGTATCTCGATGGGCGCGAAGTCCACGAGCAGCACTTTCGTGGCCACGAACGTCGTGCCCCACACCGCCACGGTGAAGAGCGCGAACAGGTGCCCGCGCGCCGCCGACCCTCCGGCCGCCCGCGCGACCTTCGCCGCCTCGCGCGCGCTCATGAGGCATCCCCCGCGCAGGCGGCGCGGTAGCGCGCCGGCGTGAGCCCCGTCACGTTGCGGAACACGCGCCCGAGATGGGCCTGGTCTGCGAAGCCTGCGAGGCCGGCGGCCTCTACGGGCGTGCAGCCCTGCTCCAGCAGGCTCTTCGCGTGCATGACGCGCACGGCCGCGATATAGCGGCCCGGCGTGATGCCCAGCTCCCTCTTGAAGGCGCGCACGAGCGCATAGCGGCTCGTGCGCGCGACGGCCGCCAGGTCCTCGAGCGCGATGCGCTCGGCGTAGCGCTTATCCACGAACGCCCGTGCGGCGGCCACGGGGCCTCCCGGCTCAGCATACGCCCGCGCGCCGCCGGCCGCCGCGTCGGCCGCGTCGAGAAGGGCGCGCAGCAAACCGTCGAGCTCGTCGAGCGCCGGTGCTCCCTCGTGCGCTCCCCGCTTGAAGAACGCGTCCGCCCGCTCGAACAGCGCGGGATCCCGCAGCACGGGAACGGCGAACCGTGGCGCGGGCGCGGCGGGTGCCGAACCGTCCGCGGCCCGTCCGGACGGGCCCGCAACGGCCCCGACCTCGGCAGTCGGCGCGCCTCCCGTGGCGCGGGCGCGCTCGGGCACGTCCGCCGGTCCCCCGTCCGGCCCGGCAAGCGCGGCCATCGCGGCCACCGGCACGTTCGCGCAGCGGTACGCGAACGGCTCGTCGTCGAGCGGGTCGCAGGCATGGGGGTCGCCGGGGTTGACCAGGAACACGTCGCCGGGCTCCAGCACGTGAAGCTCGCGGGCGCTGATGGCGAGCGCGCGGCGGCTGGCGTACAGGGCTCCCACCACGTAATGGTCGTGCAGGTGGTTCGGGAACGCCCGGATGTTCCCGGCCAGCGAGCACACCTCCACGAAGGACCCGTCGGGGCGTGCGAGCGCCCGCACCTCGCGCGCGTCCATGCCCCGCGGCTCCTCCGCCGCCTGCGGACCCCCGGTCCGCCCGCCTTCGCATCGCATATGCCTGCTCTCCTTTCGCAAAGGCACAGTATAGTCGATGCATGCGCCGCGGCGCTTGTACGTTATTGCACGCCCGGCAGACGGCGCACGCCTCTCCGCCCGCGAAAAAGGGAGGAGACCCGGTTTCCCAGGTCCCCTCCCTCATGGAGACGCGATGCGCGGGGCGAATGCCGAGCGCTTACGCCTTCTCGCCGTGATGCAGGTCGTCGTCGCCCACGATCGTGTGGTGCTCGGGATCGTACACGAGTCCGCCATGCTCCTTCCAGAAGAACATGAGCAGCGTCGGGGAGATGCCCTCGATGTTCGCCAGGTAGATATGGATGAACATGAAGCAGATGAAGACGTACATCATGAAGTAGTGGATGATGCGCATCGACATGAGGCCGCCCACCAGATCCGTGCCGGCCGCGAAGAAGCCCATGTTCATCGTGGGAGCCCACAGGGCCAGGCCCGTGTAGAACATCAGGATGATGAGGATGGGGATGGCCAGGTAGCTGATCTTCTGCGGAACGCCCAGCTTGGCGCCCAGCGGGTGGTCCTTCTTCAGGAACAGGTAGTACTTGATCCACGCGCCCAGCTGGTGGCGGTTGTCGGCCTGGGGCAGCCAGGTCTTGTAGTCCGTGACCTGGTAGCGCGTGCCGCCGTCCGGCGAGGACTTCACGAAGAAGGCCATGATCACGCGGACGATGCAGTTGATGAACAGGATGAAACCGCAGAACACGTGCACGCCGCGGGCGATGCCCATGAACGCGGGCCAGAACGGGAAGTGAATGCTGAAGCCCGTGACGATCAGCAGGATCATGCAGACGAGGTTGATCCAGTGCGTGATGACGAAGGGCATCGGATGCGCTTCGCGGTAGTGTGCCAAGTGCGCCATGTTACTTCACCCCCCAAGGGCTCGTGACGGTCTCGAAGCTCTTGCCCGTCGCCGGCTCGGTGATGTGGACCGCGCACGCCGTGCAGGGGTCGAAGCTGTGCACCGTGCGCAGCGCGTTGATGGGCTTCTCGATGTCGCCCACCGGGTTGCCGATGAGGGCCTGCTCCATCGGGCCGCTCTCGCCGTTGGCGTTCTTCGGCGCGAGGTTCCAGGTGGTCGGGATGATGATCTGATAGCCCGTGATCTTGCCGTCCTTGACCTCCTCGGAGTGGTAGAGCGCGCCGCGCGGCGCCTCCCAGAAGCCGGTGCCGGAGCCGGTGATGGTGGCGGGCTCGCGGAAATACTCGCTGTCGCCGCTCTTCACGGCCTCGCAGAGCTCGGCGACCCAGTCCTTCATGAGGCCGGCGATGTAGAGCGTCTCGATCTGGCGGACGGCGGTGCGGCCGAGCGTGGACTGCGCCACGCCGATCTGGCCGGGGGCGCCCAGCGCCTCCAGCAGGCCGTCTACCTGCTCCACGATGAACGGCACGTTGCGCTTGTACGCCGCGAGGATGCGGGACAGGCCGCCGGCCTCGTAGGGCTTGCCGTCGTAAGCGGGGCACTTGACCCACGTGTAGCGGTCGTTCACGTCGTAGGAGGTGAACTCGGGCTCGGTGACGAAGTACGGGGAGGTGTAGGTCTCCTCGCCCCTGTACCAGGAGTGGCCCATGTACTCGGTGATGAGCTCTTCCTTCACGTCGGAGAGGTTGAGCTTGTCGTCGATGACGCCCATGGGCAGGTAGCGGTCCTTGAGCTCCATGCTCTCGTTCTCGAATACGCCCCAGGCCACGTAGCGGCCGCAGCCCTTGCCCCAGTTGAGCGCGTCGATGTAGTACGGCGCGATGGCGAGCGTGTCGGGGATCATCGTGGCCTCGACCCAGTTGTAGATCTCGTCGACGAGGTACTTGAGGTCGTCGAGCTTCTGGTCGGTGGGAACGAACGCCGTGCCGCCCGGGATCAGCGTCATGACGTGCGGCATCTTGCCGCCGATGATGGCAGAGACCTGGGAGGCCTTGGCCTGCATCTGCAGCGCCTCCAAATAGTGGGCCGTGCAGATGAGGTCGAGCTCGGGCGGCAGCTTGTAGCCGGTGCCGTCCTCGGCGTCGAACCAGTTGCCCGAGAAGATGGACAGCTGGCCGTTGTCGGCGAAGTTCGACAGGCGCTCCTTCAGGGCCACGAAGTCGCTGTTCGTGGACGTGCCGGCGGCCTGGGCGAGGTCGTAGGCGTCGGCCGCGTCGGCCTTGAGGGCGTTGAGCGGGTTCACGTAGTCCAGCGCAGCCAGGTTGTAGAACCACAGGATGTGGCTGTGCAGGAACTGGGCGCCTTCCAAGATGTTGCGGATGATGCGCGCGTTGTTCGAGATCTTGATGCCGTAGGCCTTCTCGGCCGCGATGGCGGACGAGTGGGCATGCGACACCGGGCACACGCCGCAGATGCGCTGCACGATCTGCGCGGCGTCTTCGGGCGTGCGGTTCTCCACGACCATCTCCATGCCGCGGAAGCAGCCGCCGGATACCCAGGCGTCGGAGACCTTGCCGTTGGTGACCTCCATCTCCACGCGGAGGTGGCCCTCGATGCGGGTGATCGGGTCGATAACTGAACGGGTCATGTAGGCTTACCTCCCTTCTTCTTCATCGGATTCGACAGCCTTCGCGTTCGCGTTGCGGCTGCTCTTCTCGCACGCGGCCTTGGCCTCGTCGCGCGTGAGGTCGTACTTCCCGATCGCCTTGTCGGGGTGGTTCTTGTCCCAGGCGCGGACCTTCTCGAAGTCGGCGCCGCCGTCCATGCGGCCCGTGATCTTCATGCCGAAGCCGTGCACGACGAGCGCGGCGGCCAGGATGCCCGTGATGCCGAGCGCGATCGTGCCGGGCTGAACCATCCAATCGCCGATGCGCAGGTCGCGATGGCGCTTGTAGAACGGGGTGTTGACCTCGACCCAGTTGTGGCCGGGATCGTTCGGCGCAGCCTCGCAGCAGCCGATGCAGGGGGAACCCGCCTGCACGCACCAGCTGCGGCGGTTGTTCCACAGCGTCACGCCGCAGTTGGACTTCGTCTGCGGCCCGCGGCAGCCGAGCGGGTACAGGCAGTACCCCTTGGCCTCCTCCTCGGAGCCGAACTGGTAGACGAACTCGCCGTTCTCGAAATGGCCGCGACGCTCGCAGTTGTCGTGGATCGTCTGGCCGAAGATGCCCTCGGGCTTGCCCTCGTTGGTGAGCGGGGGCAGCTTCTCGAGCATGATCACGTCCACGAGCACGGACACGAGCCACTCGGGGTTCGCGGGGCAGCCGGGGATGTTGATGACATCCACATCGATGCCCGCCTTCTCCAGGAACTGCTGCACGCCGAGCGCGCCCGAGCTGTTCGGATGGGCGCCCATCCACCCGCCGTTGACGGCGCAGGAACCCAGCGCCACCACGGCGTTGGCCTTCTCCGCAGCCTCGATCAGGTGCTCCGTGCCGGGCTTGTCGGCCACGCGCAGCGCCTGGCCTTCCCAACCCTCCAGCACGGCACCCTCGTACACGAGGATGTAGTTGCCGGCCTCGATCGTCTGCTCCTTGGCTTCCTCCATCGACCAGCCCGCAGCCGCGGAAAGCGTCTCCGAATAGTTGAGCGAGATCAGCTCCAGCACGACGCTCGCGGGATCCGGCGTCTCGACCTGGGCGAACGACTCGGTACATCCCGTGCACGACGCGCCTTCGATCCAGATGACCGGGTAGAGCTTCCCCTTCGTAGCGCCGATCACGGATTTCTCGAGGGCCTGCGCTATCTGCGGCGCGGCGAGCTGGGACAGCCCGGCAGCCGCGGCAACGGCGCCGCAAAGCTTCATGAAGCTCCGCCGCGTCACACCGCGAGCGGAGAGCATCTCCTGAAACTCTGAAACCGTGGCCTCTGTTTCCATGTGCACACCTCCTCAGGTGCTTCTCGTCTGACATTCACTGCTAGCATTTTCCCCGAGAAGTGTTTCTTGTGGCTTAGCGTCTACGCGAGCGCAACGTTTGGGCCGCAAATGGTACAAAAATGTTACAGATACCTCTACTCGTAACATGATTTATGCAGGTTAGGCGCGATTTTATGCAAAATCTCGCATAACGGGGCCAACCTCCTCGAACCATGTGCGATACAAGGCCGCTCATCGAAAAACAGGAGAAATGTTGGATTCCTGCATATAAGCGACCCACTCCTCGGGCAACACCGCTCGGAAGGATATCATAAGATGGCGCGCAAAGCGACCGGCACATCCGCATCGACCGAAGGACAACCCCATGCCCGTCTCCGCACCCGTGTTCGCCTACCTCGGCCCCGCCGGCACCTACACCCACGAGGCCGCCCGCGCCTTCGCGGCGCGCCTCGGCATCGACGAGCCCGCGCTTCTGGAATGCGCGTCGTTCGACGAGGTGTTCGACGCCGTGGACCGCGGCAAGTGCGAGTTCGGCGTGGTGGCGAAGGAGAACTCGCTCGAGGGGTCGGTCACGGCCACGCTCGACAACTTCGCGTTCAAGAGCCAGGCCTCCATCCTGGGCGAGCACGTGCTCGACATCCACCACTGCCTGGTGCTGCACCCCGACGCGAAGTTGGAGGACGTGACCTGCGTGGCCTCGCACGCCCAGGGGCTCGCGCAGTGCCGGCGCTTCCTGGCCGAGCGGCTGCCGGGGCGCGCGACGATCACCACGTCGTCCACCGCCGAGAGCGCGCGCATGGCCGCCGAGGACGTGCACGTGGCCGGCATCGCGAACGCCTTCGCGGCCGAGCTGCACGGCGCGCGCGTGGCCGAGCGCGACATCGAGGACCATTTCGGCAACCAGACGCTGTTCGCCCTCATCGGCCGCCAGGGCCACCCCGCCGTGTTCCGCGGCGAGCGCTACAAGACCTCGCTCGCGCTGTTCCTGCAGGTGAACCGCGCCGGCACGCTCAACATGATACTGTCGGAGTTCGCCTACGCGGGCATCGACCTGTCCATGATCCAGTCGCGTCCCACCAAGCAGCAGCTGGGCGACTACATGTTCTTCATCGAGTTCGAGGAGAGCGCGAACGCCCTGGCCGTGCAGACCGCCTTGAACTGCCTGAGGCTGAAGCTGCGCGAGGTGAAGGTGCTCGGCAGCTACCCCGTGGATTAAGGGCGTTAGAGCGCCAGGATGCCCAGGTGCTCCAGCAGGATCTTCGTGCCGATGAGGACGAGGACGACGCCTCCGGCGATGGCGGCGGCTTTCTCGTAGCGCGCGCCGAAGCGATGGCCCACGGCCACGCCCACGAGAGCCAGCACGAACGTGGTGGCGCCGATGAGCCCCACGGACAGGGCTATGTCCACGCGCAGGAACGCGAACGTGATGCCCACGGCGAGCGCGTCGATGCTCGTGGCGATGGCGAGCATGACGAGCTCCCGCAAGTCGAGCCTGCCGTCGGCAGGGCAGGACAGCTCATCGTCGTCCTCATGGAAGGCGTCCCACAGCATCTTGCCGCCGATGAGCGCCAGCAGGCCGAAGGCAATCCAGTGGTCCACCGGCGTGATGTAACGTTCGAACTGCGTCCCCAGCGCCCAGCCGAGGAGCGGCATAAGTCCCTGGAAACCGCCGAAGAACAGCGCGATGACCAGCGCCTGGCGCATGTCCAGGCGCTTCATGCACAGGCCCTTGCACACCGATACGGCGAAGGCGTCCATCGACAGCCCCACCGCGATCAAGAACAGCTCCGCGAATCCCATGGTCGTATTCCTCTCGTCTTCTCCGCGATCCCCCTGGCCGCGCCGCAGCGCCGATCCGGGCTGCAGGCAAAAAAACACCGGCGCGTGCGCACCGGCTGCAGAAGCGAGCGGTGCGGCGTCGAGCGCCACACCGCGAGTCTTGTCGTTTCAGGTTGCGCCAGCTTCGAGAAGAAGCAGCATGTTGACGCAGCCGCACCCTTCGGCGCCGACTACTCCCCCACGGGATTCGGATATTCTAGCACAGGTTTCCGCCGCCAAGACGGGAAACGCCATGCCGCAGCCTCCGTTTTCGTCCGCTTCCCTGATCAGGCGTAATATGCTCTATCACCTGCTCAGGAGCTTGCCGAGACGTGGACGAGAACAGAGGCTATGGCAAACACCGGCCCCGTGGCGCCCAGTCGACGCGGACCATAGCCGCCCCGCCCCCTAAGCGAAGAGCAGGTCGCCCTCCCGGCGGAAGAAGCCCTCGGAAACCAGGTCGGCGACGATGCCGTCGAACACGTCCGCATCCACGCAGGGGCGGCCGGCAGCCTGCTCGAAGGCGTCCAGGCGCTCGGCCAGCTCCGGCACGGCGATGCCCGGAGCAGCCAGCACGATGCGCACGAGCTCGGCGCGCTTCTGCCGTCGCGACCCCTCGAAGGCCGACTGGCGCGTATGGTGGGCGCTGCGCCGCGACGGGTTCGCCACCTGCGTCTTCAGATGCGCACCGTAGTCCAAAAGCGCGTAATACCATGCCCGGGCGCCCTCCTCGGGGCACGTGTCCGCCACGAGGGGAGCCAGCTCCCGATCCCTCACGCCCTCGCGGTTCGGGAACAGCTCGTGCAGGAACACCGTGCGCACGTTCGTCTCCAGGTAGAGCGAGGGGCGGTCGAAGGCGAACGCCACGACGCCGGCCGCCGTGGCCGGGCCGATACCGGGCAGCTGCACCAGCTCCTCGGCCGTGCAGGGCAGCTGACCGCCGCGCTCGGCGGCGCAGAGGTCGGCCGTCCTCTTCAGCGCAAGGGCACGGCGGTTGTAGCCGAGCCCCTGCCACTGGGCCAGAACGTCGGACGTGTCGGCCGACGCAAGCGCGTCGATCGTGGGGAACAGCGCCATGAAGCGCTCCCAGAACCGCCCCACGCGCGCCACCTGCGTCTGCTGGAGCATGATCTCGGACACGAGCACGGCGTAGGGGTCGTCGAGGTTGCGCCACGGAAGGTCGCGGTAAAGAGCCGCCCCCCGCTCGCGCACGAGCGCCGTGAACGCCTCGCGGTCGGGCACGGCGGGCGGCCACGCGGGCCGCGGGCCGTCCGTCAGCGGCATGGGCCCTGCGTGCAGGTCCGGCGCGCGCACGCGCAGGCGCTCGCCCGCGCCTCCGACGCGTCGCGGGGCACGACGGCGCCGACGTCCGGCGAGGGCGCCTCCCCCGCGCCCATGGCCCCCTCCACCACGGGATGGGTGGCTCCCTGTTCGAACAGGTCCTTGAGCGTGATGGATGCGAAGTAGCCGTTGAGCAGCCTGTCCGCGCCCTGCCACACCTTGTTGTAGGCGCATTCCGGCTGCTTCTGGCAGTAGTCGGGATCCAGGGCGCACAGCGAGATGCTCACCGGCCCCTGGATGGCCTCCAGCACTTCCAGCAGCGTCACCTCGGCCGGATCGCAGTTGAGTATGAGACCGCCGTGCGCGCCGCGCACGGTCTTTATGAGGCCTCCCTTCACCAGGTCGTGCTGGATACTGCGCGCGAACGCGTAGGGTATGTCCTCGTCCTCGGCGATGTCGGACACGGATACGTAGGCGTCGCCGCTCTTGTAGGCGGCCCGGAGGATACGGCAGGCGTAATCGCAGCGTCGCGTGATATCCATAAAGTCTACTCCTCGGTTCCTTTCAGCAGATCGTCGAGATGGTCGAGGTCGCGGCGGAAGTCCCGCACGACGGCGTCCTCGAGGGCACGGTACTCGTCCGAGTCGAGCGGCTGGTATGCCGCCAGCTTGTCGAACAGGTTGTCTGCGGTGACGGGCACGTAGCGCCGTGCCACGAGGCTGGCCTTGTAGGCTTCCTCGATGGCCTCGCGCGCCGCCATGTAGATGTCGTAGCGGGGCATGCCGGAGGACAGACGCACGAGGTCGACCCGATTCACGCCGCGCAGCGACGGATGCTCGCGCGCGATCTCCATCCAGATGTCCACGCGCTCCTCCGGCGTGGGATAGTCGATGTCCACGATGGACAGCGGCTCCAGCAGGTCGTAGAAGAACGGGTCGATCTCCCCCGCCTCCGCCGCCGAGGCCAGCACGAACACGTCCGGGTTCTCCACCGCCGAGCGGACGAGGCCGATAGCCTCGCGCGCGCCGCGCGACAGGCTGGAGAACACGAAGCCGCCGAAGTCGTCGCCGCCCTCGGTCATGGGCGACGCCCACAGGTCCAAGTCCTCCAGCATGAGCACGCCCGGCCCCTCGAAGGCGTTGCGCGCGGCGTTGAGCTGGGGCTGGTTGTCGGCCTGCGCCATGACGCACAGCACGGGCATGCCCTGGAGGTTCTCCTCCATGCGCATGCGGATGGCCGGCATGTCAAGCTCGCCGAGCGTGGCCGCCATGAAGCGGTTCGCGTCCTCGCGGGCGGGCGAGCGGAAGAGTATCGCGTCGGCAGCCGGCATGCGGTCCAGGCCGTGGCGCGCGTTGAGCAGCTCCACAAGGCTCTGGAACTGGGGGTCGTCCTGCATTCCCAGACCGAAGTCGCGCATGAGCGCTACCGCGTCGTTGTAGCCGACGATATCGGCGTAAGAGATGCGCTCGATCGCCGACACCACGGCGTGCGCGTCGGCATCGGCGCCCATGGCGTCCTCCACCGCCTTGGCAGCCTGGGCGAGCGCCGAGGCATGCTCGGAAGATGCGCCCTTCCCCTGGTCGCCCTTCGTGTCGCCCGCCTCGCGCCGCCAAGCTGCGGCGTCCTTGTCGGCTTCCCCGGCGTTCTCGGCAGCCTTCGCCGTATCGTCCCCGGCCTCGGCAGCCTCCGCCTCCTCCGGGTCGGGCAGCGCCGCACGCGGTGATCGCGGGAGCGTGACGTGCTCCACCTTCATGAGCCGCGGCGCATCGATGCCGAGGAAGTCCTGGGAGATCATGTCGGTCATGTCCTCCAGGTCCTCGCGCGTCAGCCCGAACTCCTCCAGCTTGTCGAGCGCAAGGCGCTGCAGCTGCTCGGCGCAAGCGGCCACCTCGTCGGAGGCCAGATAGGGCTCCAGCTTCTCGAAGATGTACTCGGCAAGCGAGCGCTCTTTCAGCTTGCAAGCCAGGGCCCATGCCTGGCGGAGGCCCCCCACGGCCTCGTCGTCGGGCGCGTAGGCGCCGTGCGCCCCCTTCTCGAAGGCGGCGAGGTACAGGTGCATGCCCAGCACCGCGTCGCCCGCCGCGCAAGCTTGCGCGGCACGGTGCAGGTAGTCGGCGGCAGAGTTGCCGTATTCGTCGTTCTGGCTTGGTGAGCTGTTCGCGTCAGCGTTCTCGAACATGGACCCACCTCCTTCGCAAGTATGTTTCGCCTGTCAGATGCGCAATTGTATATGGTCAAGTCGCATTTTACCGGACTGGAGGGCAGGCGCATAGGGCGCGCCGCAAAAACCTCAAAACGTCACGGGATGGAAAGGGATGGGACAGGGGGACGGGGATGCCGCCGCAAGCGAATGAGACGTCATCCCCGTCCCCCTGTCTCACCAGCCGAGAACCGTCCAGCCCTTCTCGCGGGCCGTGCGGGCGAGCGGGCGGTCGGGGTCGACGGCAAAGGCGTGCCGGGCGGCGCCCAGCACCGCGCGATCTGAGTGGTGGTCGCCGTAGGCGCTGTCCAGCACCCAGTTCCCCGGCCCGAAGCGGTTGTCGCCGAAGCGCTGCACGGCCGCTATCTTCTCCTCGCCCTCCACGGGCAGGCCCTCCACCTCGCGGGTGTACGTGCCGTCGGGCGCCTTGCGCATGCGCGTGGATATTTGGAACGCGAAGGGATGGTGCTCCATGGCGCGCAGGATGATGGGCTCGAACGTGGCCGAGATGACCACCACCGTGTCGCCCGCCGCCGCATGGGCGCGCATGGCGGCATCGGCTTCGGGGCGGAACAAAAGCGCGATGCGCTCGTCGTAGAAGTCGGCCAGGAATCGGTCCACCTCCTCGGCCGATCGCCCTTCGAACGCCGTGAACACCAGGCTGCGCACCTTGCTCTCGTTCTGGGGCAGGCGCAGCTTGTAGGCCGCCGCCCACAAGAGGATGCGGAAGATCACCCGCTTGCGCAGCATGCCGCGCTCCATGAGGTGCTGCACGAGCAGCACGGGCGAGTTGCCCTCGATGCTCGTGCCGTCGAAGTCGAACACTGCGAGCCGCGCCGGCCCGGTGCCCTCGCGGCCCGTGTCAGGGCCGGCGAACGGCACGCCGTCGCCCTGGTGTTCTTCCGTATTCGTCTCCCCCGGTCGGGACATAGGCCATCCTCATCGTCGCGACGAGGTCCGGCCCGCATGCCCGGCCGCGGGCCCGCGCGCGGCCGGGCCCCTCCCGCGGTCGCGCTAGTCCTCGATCTCGTCGATAGTCTCAGCGAACTGTGAATTATACAGCTCCGCGTAGAAACCGCCAAGTTGAAGCAGCTCCTCGTGCGTGCCCTGCTCCACGATATCGCCGTCGCGGATGACGAGGATGAGGTCCGCGTTCTTGATGGTGGACAGGCGGTGCGCGATGACGAACGAGGTGCGCCCGGCCATGAGGTTGTCCATGGCCTTCTGGATGCGCTCCTCGGTGCGCGTGTCCACCGAGCTTGTGGCCTCGTCCAGGATGAGCATGCGGCGGTCGGCCAGGATGGCGCGCGCGATGGTGAGCAGCTGGCGCTGTCCCTGGCTGATGTTGCTGGCGTCCTCGTTGATCTCGGTGTCGAAGCCCGCAGGCAGCGTCTGGATGAAGTGGTGCACGTAGGCCGCCTTCGCCGCCGCCTCCACCTCCTCGTCGGTGGCGTCCAGCTTGCCGTAGCGGATGTTGTCGCGGATGGTGCCGTGGAACAGCCACGTGTCCTGCAGCACCATGCCGAACATCGAGCGCAAGTCGTCGCGCGCGAAGTCGCGGATGTCGTGGCCGCCTATCTTGATCGAGCCCGACTGCACGTCGTAGAAGCGCATGAGCAGCTTCACCATCGTGGTCTTGCCGGCGCCGGTGGGGCCCACGAGCGCCACGGTCTGCCCCTCGGTGACGCGCGCCGAGAAGTCCTCGATGACGGGCTTGGCCGGATCGTAGCCGAAATGAACATGGTCGAACTCGACCTCGCACTCCACCTCGCCAGACGTCACCGTCGCATGGTCCGGCTCCTCCTCGGGCTCGTCCAGGAACTCGAAGATGCGCTCGGCGGCGGCGGCCATCTGCTGCAGCACGTTCGACACCTGCGTGAGCTGCGTTATGGGCTGCGTGAAGTTCTTCACGTACTGGATGAACGCCTGGATGTCGCCCACGGTGATGACGCCCTGCACGGCCAGGAAGCTGCCGGTGATGGCCACGGCCACGTAGCCGAGGTTGCCCACGAAGTTCATGATGGGCTGCATGAGGCCGCTGAAGAACTGGCTCTTCCACGCCGAATTGTACAGGCGCGCGTTCGTCTCGTTGAAGTTGTCCACCGTGCCGTCCTCACGGTTGAACGCCTTCACGATGGCGTGGCCGGAGAACGTCTCCTCCACCAGGCCGTTGATCTCGCCCAGCGTGCGCTGCTGCGCCAGGAAGAACTTCTGCGAGCGCTTCACCACCACCATGATGAGCACCACCGACACCGGAAGGATGACCACGGTGATGAGCGTCATGAGCGGGTTGATGGTCAGCATCATGACGAGCACGCCGACGATGGTGGTGACGGACGTGATGAGCTGCGTGACGCCCTGGTTCAGGCTCTGCCCGAGCGTGTCCACGTCGTTGGTGATGCGCGAGAGCGTGTCGCCCACCGAGTTGCGCTCGAAGTAGCCCATGGGCATGCGGTCGATCTTCTCGGCGATGGAGCGGCGCAGCTGGTAGCTGGTGCGCTGCGACACCGACGACATGATCCAGCCCTGCACGAACGAGCAGGCCGCGGACAGCAGGTACAGCCCCAGCGTGAACAGCAGGATCTGCGCGATGGCGTCGAAGTTGATGCCGCCCGAGCCGTCGATCTTCGCCACAATTCCGTTGAACAGCTCGGTCGTGGCCGTGGACAGCACCTTCGGCCCGATGATGTTGAACACCGTGGAGCCGATGGCGAACACGAGCACCACCACGAGTGCCGCCTTGAAGCGGCCCATGAAGGCGATCATCTTCTTGAGCGTGCCCTTGAAGTCCTTGGCCTTCTCGCCGGGCATCATGCCGTGGCCGGGCCCGTGGCCGCCCATGGGGCCGCGGCGCAGCGGGCGGCGCGTGGCCGCCCCATTCGCCTGAGCGCTCATGCCGCATCACCTCCGTTCAGTTCCTCGGCCGAGAGCTGCGACATCGCTATCTCCCGGTACTCCTCGCAGCTCTCCATGAGCTCGCCGTGCGTGCCCTGGCCGACGATCCGGCCGTCGTCGAGCACGACGATCTTGTCGGCGTGCAGGATGGTGGAGATGCGCTGGGCCACGATGACCACCGTCTTGCCGCCCAGGCGCGTGTGCAGCTCCTGGCGCAGCGCCGCGTCGGTCTTGTAGTCCAGCGCCGAGAAGCTGTCGTCGAAGAGGTACGCCCGGGCCTCGGTGGCGAGCGCGCGGGCGATGGCCAGGCGCTGGCGCTGGCCCCCCGACACGTTCGTGCCGCCCTGCGAAACCTCTGCGTCGAGCCCCTCGGGCTTAGAGGCGATGAAGTCCGATGCCTGGGCCACCTGGGCCGCCAGCTCGACGCGCTCCTCGGGCATGCCCTCGTCCGAATAAGCGATGTTCGATTGGATGGTGCCGCTGAACAGGAACGCCTTCTGCGGCACGTAGCCCAGCTGCGCGCGCAGCGCCTCCTGGCTCACGTCGCGGACGTCCACGCCATCCACGGTGATGGAGCCGCAGGTGACGTCGTAGAAGCGCTCGATGAGCTTCACCACCGTCGACTTGCCCGACCCGGTGGAGCCGATGATGGCCGTGGTCTGCCCCGGCTCGCAGGCGAAGTCCAGGTTCTCCAGCACGCATTCCTTCGAGTCGCCGTACTTGAAGCTCACGTCGTCGAACACGATGCGGGCGCCGCCCGTGCGGCCGGCCAGCTCGGCGTCGCGCGCCGTCTCGGGCGCGGGGTCGCAGATGGTGGGCTGCTTCTCCAGCACCTCGTTCACGCGCTGCGCGGCCACGTCGGCGCGCGGCAGCATGATGGAGATCATGCCGATCATGAGGAAGCTCATGATGATGACCATGGCGTAGGTGATGAACGCGATGAGGTCGCCCGTCTGGATGGTGCCGTTGTCGATGTAGCCGCCGCCCACCCACACGATGAGCACGGACACGCCGTTCATGATGAGCATCATCAGCGGCATCATGAACGTCATGACGCGGTTCGTGAACAGCTGCGTCTTCATGAGGCGCGTCGAGGCCTCGTCGAAGCGCTGCTCCTCGAAGGGCTGGCGGTCGAACGCGCGGATGACGGGCAGGCCCGTGAGCATCTCGCGCGAAACGAGGTTCACGCGGTCGATGAGCTTCTGCATGATCTTGAACTTGGGCATGGCCACCTTCATGAGCACGACGATGAGGATGCCGATGACCACCACGGCCAGCACGATGATCCAGCTCATGGCCAGGTTCGTGCGCGACACCATGATGATGCCGCCGATGGCCAGGATGGGCGAGTACAGCACCATGCGCAGCAGCATGACGGTGACCATCTGGATGAGCTGCACGTCGTTGGTGCCGCGCGTGATGAGCGAGGCGGCCGAGAACGACTGCACCTCGGCGTCCGAGAACGACACGACGCGCCGGAACAGCTTCGCGCGCAGCGTCGCGCCCACCTTGGCGGCCGTGCGGGAGGCGAGGAAGCCCACGAGGATGGCCACCGCCATGCCGAGGGCCGCGAGGCCCAGCATGGTCAGGCCGATGCGCACGAGGTAGCGCATCTGGATATCGGACAGGTTGTAGCCGAGCTGCTCGTACTCGGCGCGCGCGGCTGCGATGGCCTGCTGGTCGACGATGGAATCCCCCATGTCGCCCATCTGCTCCTTCGCCTTGTCCAGCATGTCGAGTATCTGCTGCTTCTGCACGGCGCCCGCCTGGTAGGCTTGCAGGGCCTGGTCGAGGTCGAGGTCGGGAACCTGATGGGAGTAGTGGATGGCCACAAGCGGCAGAGACACCATGCGGTCGAGCTCGGCCTGCTCCTTCTCGCCCTGGGCGTTCAGCTTGTACGTGCCCCGGTCGGTCTTGGCGTAGGCGGCATCGAACGTCTTCTCGTCGCCCTCCGGCAGCATCATGGCCACGAGGTCGTGGGTGCGGGCGGTCATCTCCTCGGTGGCGGCGTGCTCAACGCCCGACTGCTGGATGCCCACGTCCACGATCTGGGACGTGTAGTTCGGCAGCGCCAGGTCGGTGAACGCCTGCACGATGAGCAGGCACACGATGAGCACGACTGCGATCTTGGAGTTCTTGAGGTAGCGGACTATGCGCACGGGGCATCTCCTCCTTCGGGGTCGCGCGGCACAGAGGACGCGGCGCCAAAGGGGCATGGCGCCGACCCGTCGCTCGTGTGCGTGAGGTCGTGGAACGCCACGACGCGTTTGAGGATGCGCACGAGGTGCGCCATGTCCTCCTCGCCCACGAACGCCATGACCTGCTCCATGTGCTCGTCGCGCATACGGCGCCCCTCGGCGGCGAACCGGCGCCCCTCGGCGGTGAGGTTCACCGTGACGGCGCGGTAATCATCTCCCGAGCGATGCCGCTCGATGAGGCCCTTCTCCTCGAGCGCCTTGAACGTCTGCGACAGCGCGCTGGGGGTCGTGTGCGAGAGCTCCGCCACACGACCGGGCCTGATAGGCTCGCCGTGCTCCTCCAGCATCGCCACCGTCATCATGGTGCGCGCCTCGGAGGGCGTCACGCCTTCGGGCGTGGGCGGGGTGATGCGGTCATGCCGCATGCGCTGCATGAGCTCGTACAGCTCGCGCTTCGTCTCGGCGAACGATTCGTCCACGGCGTCTCCTTTCCCTGCTCCTTATAGTTTAGCTGCTAAACCTTAGCATAATTTATATTTTAGACTCTAAATTGTTTACACGTACACACAACCTGCACGGATGCCGCGCGGCCGCCCTCTCGGCAAGGCCGAATCGCGATCCGAAATATTTCAAAATAGGGTATTGCGCCGAAGGGGCGCTACCGGTAGAATAATCCGCGCTGCAAAGCACGGGGTGTTAGCTCAGTTGGTTAGAGCGCCGGCCTGTCACGTCGGAGGTCGCGAGTTCAAGTCTCGTACATCCCGCCATTCGAATCTGGAAAGCCCGCCTTCGGCGGGTTTTTTCTTTGAGGCGAAAAGTCTGGATTAGGGTATTGCGCGAGAAGGCAACACCCGGTAGAATAACCACCACTGCTTCACGGGGTGTTAGCTCAGTTGGTTAGAGCGCCGGCCTGTCACGTCGGAGGTCGCGAGTTCAAGTCTCGTACATCCCGCCATTCGAACCCAAAGGCTCCGAGCGAAATCGCTCGGAGCCTTTTTCTGTTGGCGATGCCCCGGGGCGCCTCCGGGCAGCCCATACGGCCGCGGGATGGGGTTGCGCTGGAATTAGTCCTCTGGGCATATACCTCCGTCCGGTCGCATTCACTATACTCGGGGAAAAGCGCCCTACGGCGCGCCTGCGCACTCGCAACCGAAAGGAAGGTCCCCGTGAAGGAGAAGCCCCTCGCCTCGCCCGGCGCCGCACCGGCAGACGGCTCCATCCCCGAACCGCGGAAGAAGGTCGCGCGACCGTCGCGCGACGGCATACCCAGCCGCAGCGACAAGGAGGCTTACGAAGCGTGGCTCAAGCAGCTGAAGGCGCCCGACCGCTCTAACTGCCGGGCTTGATAGCCGTCCGCGGCATCGGTCGATGCCGGAAGAACCCCGCTTCGCCGCAAGCGGTCGAAAGCGAGAAAGGGAACGGGAACGGAGGCTGCACCGAAAGCTTAGCCTCGCCGCTTCTAACAGGTTGGGCGTAGGGCAAGGGCCCTTCCCTTGCCGGCAAGCGGGACCGCCCCGCAGGCTGCGGCAGGGGCAGGGCCCTTGCCTACGAGGCGATCCCATGACGGGCCTGCGTTTTAGGGCTTTCGATACGGCCCCCTGCCTCCCCCCATCGAGCAGCGTGTCAGGCGCGTTGCTCGATGCGCGTGAGGGTGACGATGCGCAGGCGCTCGCCCGGCGCGCAGGGCTCGGCGGAGAGGCCGCCCTCCGGAAGGCCGCCGGCCACCGCATCCGCCGCAGCGCTGCCTGCGGGCATATCCGCCTCCGCGGCGTTGTACGCGTCCACGCAGGCGCGCAGCAGCACGTCGGGGCGCAGGGAGCCCGTGGGCTTCGCCTCGAGGGTGAACGTTGCCACGGCGCCGGCAAGCTCGATGCCGCCTACGAGGAAGCCGGCCGTGCGCAGAACCTTCTCCTTCTTCTTGCGCACGACGGTTATCTCGTCGGGCACGGGCAGCGCGGCGGGCGCGCACGACAGCAGCGCGCGGTACGTGCTCAGCGGGTACGCGACGGAGGCGGCGGGTGCGGAAGCCTCGATGTAGCGGCATTCCTTCGCCATGAGATCGGGGGCGCTGGCCGCCTGGAGCGCCTCGAGCGCCCGCTCGGGCGGCACGTAGCGCGTAAGCTGCAGGTCGAACACCTCGTGCAGCCCTCCCACGCCCACGGGCAGGGCGGCCCCGAAGGCGATCTTCATGTGGGGCGAGAAGCCCTGGCTGATGGCGAACGGCAAACCGGCGCGCCGCACGGCGCGCTCGAGCGCACGGGCCACCTCGAGGTGGCTCAGCAGCGCCAGGCGCCCCTGCTTGCAGAACTCAACGCGCAGGCGGAAGTTGCGAGGATCAGCCACGGGAAGCCTCCTTACCTTCGGCGGTCGCAGGCGCGGCCTCATCGCGGCCTCCTCCGGCAGGCTCGCCCGCGGCACGCTGCAGGGCGGCGGGCGCCGTGCGCGGCGCGGCCAGCTCGTTGTCGGCCCCGAGCGCGGGGCAGGCGCCGCACGCCGAGCACCGGCCGAACGTGCAGTCCGGCGTCGTGCGGCCCTCGTCGGCCAGGCGGCGCTCCCGTGCGAGGAAGCGCGGGGACACGCCCGTGGAGATATGCTCCCACGGCATGACGCGGTCCGTCGGGTAGCCCGTCTGCGCGATGGCCTCGGGGTCGACGCCCGTCTCGTCGGCAGCCGCCCGCCACGCCTCGCCGTCGAAGCACTCCGTCCAGGCGTCGAAGCGAGCGCCGCGCCGCCAGGCGGCCTCGACCCACGCCGCCGCCTCGCGGCCCGCGCGGCTCATGACCGCCTCCACGAAGCTCGTGGCCGGATCGTGCCAGTGCACGTCAACGGCCTTGTACTTCACGCTGCGACGCAGGATGCCCACGCGACGCAGCGCCTCCTCGGGCGTTATCTGCCCGTCCCACTGGAACGGCGTCTGGGCCTTCGGAACGAAGAGCGCGCACGACACGCTCACGCGCACGTTGCCCCGCTGCTCGGGCGGCACGGCGGCTTTCGCGCGGTCGTAGGCACGGCTCGCCAGGCTCGCAATGCCCTTGATGTCGTCGTCCGTCTCGGTGGGCAGGCCTATCATGAAGTACAGCTTGACGCGCCGCCATCCGGCCGCGAACGCCGCGTCCAGGGCGCCGAACAGATCCTCCTCGGTCACGTTCTTGTTGATGACGTCGCGCAGGCGCTGCGTGCCGGCCTCGGGCGCGAACGTGAGTCCGCCCTTCTTCTGGCCCGCCACCAAACCCGCCATGTCCACGCCGAACGCGTCCAGGCGCTGCGAGGGCACCGAAATCCGCACGCCCTTGCCGTCGCAGGCATGGTTGAGGCGCGTGAGGATGTCCGCGATCTGGGAGTGGTCCGTCGACGAGAGCGACGTCAGGCTCACCTCGTCGTAGCCCGTCGCGGCGAGCCCCGCCAGCGTGGACGCCACCACGTTGTCGGCCGAGCGCTCGCGCACGGGGCGGTACATCATGCCCGCCTGGCAGAAGCGGCAACCGCGGGCGCACCCGCGCAGCACCTCCACGTTCAGGCGATCGTGCACCACCTCGGTGAACGGCACGATGCACGGCTCCCAGCCAGGGCTTTCCGCAAAGCCCCCGAACAGGCGCTTCTCTATGCGCACCGGAAGGCCCTCCTCGAGGGGCTCGATCCACGAGCCCGCTTCCTGGGCCTCGGGCTCGCTGCGCCAGCGGTAGAGCGACGGCACGTACCAGCCCGGTTCGTGGGCAAGCGCCCGCAGGATGGCCGCGCGCGGCGCGCCCTCGGCGCGCAGGCGCCTGACGAGCGCGAGCGCCTCGGGCACGGCTTCCTCCCCCTCGCCGATGCTGAAGGCGTCGAAGAACGGCGCGTACGGCTCGGGGTTGAACGCGCAGGGGCCCCCGCCCAGCACCAGCGGGTCGCCCTCGCCGCGCGCGTCGGCACGCAGCGGGATACCGGCCAGGTCGAGCGTCTCCAGCACGTTCGTGGCAGCCAGCTCGTGCGGCAGCGTGATGCCCACCGCGTCGAACTCGGCCACGGGAGCGCAGCTCTCGATGGAGAACAGCGGCAGGCCCTCGGCGCGCATGGTGTCGCAGAGCGTCGGCGCCGGCAGGAACGCGCGCTCGGCGGCCATGCCGTCCACTGCGTTCACCGCGTTCACGAGGATGCGCACGGCCTGGTTCGCCTGCCCCAGCTCGTAGGTGTCGGGATAGACCATGCAGAAGCGGAAGTCCGCGTCGGGCTTGTACACGCATCCCCATTCGCGGTTGATGTAGCGCGCGGGACGCTCCGCATCGCCGAGCAGCGCCTCGAGGCGCGGCCAGAGATCCGTCATTGGATTCGACCTTCTTTCGTTGGGAAGCGCGCTAGTGCGCGGAGGGACGCGTGACCTTGAGACGCGAGCGCGCGGCGCCGGCCACCGAGCGCGCGGCGCTCCGGGCCGCCGCAGGCGCTTCCACACCGGCAGCCTGGGCGCCGGCCTGCACGACCGACGAGGCGAACGGCACGGCCGACCCGGCGGCGCTGCGCGCGACGCCGGCCACCCTCGTCGCGGCCGAGCGCGCGGCATCGGCCACGCGACCGCCGCCCCGCACAGGCGCCGCAGCATGGGCCGGCGCGGGAGAAGGCTCGCCGCACACGGTCTCGCGGGCGTCCTCGGCCAGCTCGACGGCTTTGTCGCGGGCCCGGACCACCACCCCGGCGAGGCCCGCCATGCTGCCGCCCTCCTCGAAGTACTCGATGGCGGCGCGGCCCATGGCCTGGGTGCCCGTGTAGCCGATGGCAGCCTTCACGGCCCAGCCGAGCGCGGGCACGAACGCCACCACTTGGCGTGCCACCGAGCGCAGCGCGAATGCGCCGCCCACGACGGCAGCCAGCTCCTTCACGCGCTCCATGCTCATGGGCTCGCCGTACGCGGCGGCTATCTGGAGCAGCATCTTCGCCTGGTTCAGCGTCATGATGGGCAGGTCGGCGCCGGGAATGAACACCACGAGGCCGACGCCGGCGTTCTGCATGGCCGTTGCGTTCACGGCGTCCACGGACAGCGGACGGCGCACGAACGGGAACGCCAACGCGAACGCCAGGCGCTTGTCATGGCAGGCGGCGATGATCCACTCGCCCATACGGCGGTCGAGCGAGGCGGCGGCGTGCTCGTCGAGCACGTACGGCTCGGCGGCGGCCACGGGCGCCGCGCCGTCCGTGCGGGCGGGCAGCAGGCGCCCCCCGCGCCCCGGCGCATCGGGCGCCACCACGTCGGCATGCGGGATGGGATGGCCTTGCGACTGCGCGATCTCGGCCACGAGCGAGGGCATGGTGGTGGCAACCATGACGGGCACGCCTGCGGCGCGCAGCTCATCGGCATAGGCTCCCACCTGGTCGGAGAAGCCTGCCACGATGACGGCCATGTCGTCGCCGGCATACGGCGCGAACGGACGCCCGTCCAAGTACATCAGCGACACCCGCGCATGCGGGCTCGCGCTGGCGAACGCGCCGCGCACCCGCGCGACGACGTCGCCGGGGGCGCTCTCGTCGATGTACACGCTCACCGATAGCGGCGTCTGCCGCGCCTCGTCGATGTTCGTCGCCTCGTCGATGACGGCCTTCACGTCAACGGGTATCTGCATAGCTGCCCTTCTTCCCGGTCGCAGTGTTGTGGGCCCATACCGAGCCTACGAGCCCCAGCATGATGAAGTTCATGATCGTGCCCGTCGAACCGTAGCTCATGAACGGCAGGGGTATGCCCGTGATAGGCATGAGCCCGCAGGTCATGCCAATGTTCTCAAGTATCTGGAACAGCCACATGCCCACCACGCACATAACGATGAGCAGGCCGAACAAGTCGCCGGCCGAGCCGGCTATGCGGAAGCTTACCAAAACGAGCGCGAGGTACAGCCCCAGCAGCACCACTACACCGAAAAACCCGAGTTCCTCGGCCAGCACGCAGAAGATGAAGTCGGTGGGCGCCTCGGGCAGTATTCCCAGCGCATGCTGGGATCCCTGCATGTAGCCCTGGCCGAACAGGCCGCCCGACCCGATGGCTATCTGCGCCTGCTTCAGGTTGTAGCCGTCACCTGTGGGATCGAGCTCGGGGTCGAGGAACACGAGCAGGCGGGCGCGCTGGTAGTTCTTGAGCAGCTTGTACTCCACGGTGCCGTCGGCGTTGCGCACGGCCAGCACCTCGTCGAGCGCGAACACGCAGGCCACGGCCACGATGCCGGCAGCTAGCGTGACCAGCAGGAACTTCGGCCGCGCGCCGCCCACCACGAGCGCCACCGCGCCGATGAACAGGTACACGAGGCCCGTGCCCAGGTCGGGCTGCGTCATGATGCACAGAAACGGGATGAGCATGATGCCGAGCGCCTTGAGGTACTCGCGCAGATCGTCGAGCCTGCCGCCGTAGCGCGCCATGACGCTCGCGTCCAGCAGGATGACGGTGATCTTCGCGAACTCGCCGGGCTGGACCTGCGGGAGCGGGCCCATCTTGATCCACGACTGGGAGCCCATGCCCGCATCGGTTCCCAAGCCGGGGATGTGCGGCGAGAGGATGAGCACCACGTTCACGATGAGGAACAGCGTGGTGAACTCGGACAGGCGCCGGTAGTCGAAGCGCCAGAGCACGATCATGACCACGGCGCCCGCCGCCACCAAGGCTGCCTGGCGCGGGAAGCTGTAGTCGGGGTCGCCGTACACGGCCGAGTACACCACGACGAGGCCGTAGCCTGCGAGCAGCGCCACCACCACGACGAGCGGCAGGTTGAGCGAGGGGAAACGGCGCGAGCGCGTGGCATCGACGACGGCCTTGTCGGGCGTCCTCACCGAGTTTATCTGCGGCGGCTGGGCCATGGCTGCCTCCCTTCCTAGTCCGTTCGCCCCGACGAGCCGGACGTCGCCAGCTCCTGCGACTTGCCCGTGGACCCCGCGACGGAGCCCACGTCCGTGAGCGCGCCCGCATCGGCGTTGAGCGCGGCGGCCAGCACCTCGATGCCGAGCGGCGCGCCGACGGCCGAGCCGCCGCCGCCCTGCTCGACCACGCATGCCACGACGTACTTCGGGTCGTCGAAGGGCGCGTAGCAGGCGAACCAGGCGTAGTCCTCCTTGCCGGAGACCTCGCCCGTACCCGTCTTGCAGGCCACCGTGGCGGGATCGAGGCCGAACTTGTTGAACAGCGCCACGAGCTCAGCGTTCTCGGTGGACACACCCTTCAGGGCGTCGCGCATGACGGCCAGGTTCTCGGGCTTCACGTCGGGCGTGCCCACGACCTCGGGCTCGAACGACCTCACCACCTCGCCCGAGGAGTTGCGCACCTCCTTCAACAGGTGCGGCTTCATGAGGTTGCCGGTGGCGATGGCACCGTAGGCAACGGCCACCTGGATGGGCGTTACCAGCACGTCGCCCTGCCCGATGGCCATGTTCGTGTTGAAGCCGCCCTTCCACACCGCCTCCGTCGGGTAGTCGCGGAAATGCTCCGCACGCCATTCCGGCGTGGGGATGCGGCCGACCTCCTCGATGTTGCCCAGGTCGATGCCCGTCTTCTTGCCGAACCCGTACTTCGCGATCTCGTCCTGCATGGCCGTGTCGCTGATGGAGCCGCCCTGGCTCCTGCTGGCCTGGAAGAACTGCTTGCCGATATCGTAGAACACGACGTCGCACGAGTTCACGACGCCCCCGCGGAAGTCGAGCACGCCATGCCCGCTGTGCTTCCAGCACATCTGCCGCTGACCGGTATTGAAGCCGTCCCACGAGCCGCCGCAGTCCCACGTCCTCTTCGTGTCGGCGAACCCGTAGGCGAGCGCCGCGAGGCCGGTGAACGCCTTGTAGGTGGATGCGGCGGGGTACGTGCCCGAAACGGCGCGGTTCAGCATGGGGTGGTACGACTCGTCGGTGTTGAACAGGTCCCAGGTCTCCAGCGATATGGTCCCCGTGAACGTCTCCGGCGAGAACGTGGGGTAGCTCGACAGCGCCACGATGCCGCCGTCGCGCACGTCCATGACCACGACGGCGCCGGCGCAGCCCTTGCCCGTGCCGATGACGCCGTCCTTCGGGGCGATGAGCTCGGCGAGGGCACGGTCGCACACGTACTGCACGGGGGCCTTCACGCACAGGTACACGTCGCTGCCGCGCTCGGGCTGCGTCTCGCTCGCCACCTCCACCACGTTGCCCTCGGCGTCGGCCACGACGGTGCGCTGGCCGTGGTCGCCCGCCAGCAGGTGGTCGTACACGCTCTCCACGCCCGCGCGGCCCACCGTGTCGCCCAGCTCGATCTCGCGCCCGTCGGGGATCACGGCCAGGTCGTCGGCCGTCACGGAGCCGGTGTAGCCCACCGCATGCGCCGCGAGGGCGCCGTAGGGGTAGTCGCGCACGGTGCGCGTCTGCACGGCCACGCCGGGGAACGCGTCGGCGTGCTCGGAGATGAAGGCCACGTCGCGCAGGCGCACGTCGCTGGCCACCACGCGCTGGCTCTGCGCGCCGCCCGTGGCGTCCTGGATGCGCTGGCGCACCACGTTGTACGGCACCCCCAGCACGGTGGACAGTCGCTGCACCACGTCGCGGTCGTTCGCCACCTCGGCGTCCGCCAGCACGGTGAGCGACGAGCGGTTCTTCACGATGGCCACGCCGTCGGCGTCGTAGATGTAGCCGCGCGGGGCGGGCGTGGGCACGACGGTGAACTTGTTCTTCTGGGCCGCGCTGGAGAACGTCTCCGAGGCCAGCACCTGCATGCTCCAGAGCTTCGCTCCGAGCGAGCCGAAGATGGCCGCCGTGAGCACGCCCATGGCGAGGAAGCGGGGCTTCAGCCCCTCGGAGGCCGCCTTGGAGGCCGGCTGCGACGAGTTCACGCGCGGTGCCGCAGCGCCGCCCGCGCGCTTGCCCGCGCCGCCCAACGTCGAGGACACGCCCACATTGCCCACCGAGCGCACGTCCTTCTTCTGGCCGGCGTAGGGGGTCTTCGTGCGGCTGCGCACGACGAGCACCGCCACGATGACGGCGACGGCCGCCACGAGCGTGACGGCGGCTGCGATGAGGGCGGCGATCACGGGCGGCCTCCTAGCGCAGGCGCGGCGTGCCGGGTTGGGCCGGCGCGGCGCCCGCAAGGACGCGCGCGGCAAGCGGGTAGAGCACGAGGCCTATCACGCAGTCGTAGAGCGCGCACGGCAGCGCGCGGTACAGGAACACGTCGAGCGCGCCGGCGTCGAAGCCGAGCGCCAGC
This sequence comes from Gordonibacter urolithinfaciens, assembly GCF_900199375.1. Lineage (NCBI taxonomy): Bacteria > Bacillati > Actinomycetota > Coriobacteriia > Eggerthellales > Eggerthellaceae > Gordonibacter > Gordonibacter urolithinfaciens. The sequence goes on along the minus strand of NZ_LT900217.1, from coordinate 2,911,708 downwards.
AGGAACGCGGCGTAGAGCGCCTCCACGAGCACCGTGGCCGCCACGAAGATGACGAGCGGCATGAACAGCGTGTCGTTGTCGAGCACGGCGAAGGCCCGCGCGGCCAGAAACGTCATGAGCACCAGCAAGAAGGCCATGGCCCCCACCGGGCCGCCGGACACCAGGTCGAACACGAGGCCCAGCACGAACGGCATCACCGGGCCGGCCGTCGCCGGGCGCACGATGGCCACGAGCAGCGCGTAGGCCACCACGAAGTTGGGCATAGCGCCGAACAGGGCGATGTTGGGAGCCACGACGATCTGGAGGAGCACCGCGATCACGGCGCCCACCGCGACCGCTATGCCGTCGCGCGTCACGTTCACGATTCACCGCCTCCTTCGCCGTCTCCGTTTTCGCCCGCCGTGTCGCCGCCTGTCGCGCCGGAGCCGCCGGCGCCGGCCTGCGGCGTCGAGCCGAGCGCGCCCTCGGAGTTCAGTCCGCGCACCACCAGCACCTCGGAAAGCGACTCCGCCGTGTCGTTGGGCTTCACCACGATGCGGCCCGTGGCGTTGCCCGCCGCGGCGTCCACCCGCACCACCGTGCCGATGATGAGACCGCGCACGTAGCTGCCGCCCAGCCCCGAGGTCACGATCACGTCGCCCACCACGGGCCAGTTGGCCTCGTCCACGTTCTCCAGGTACAGCAGGCCCTCGAGCGAGCCGCGCACGATTCCCTCACCGCGGTTCGACTGGATGATGGCCGCCGCGCCTGAGTTCTGGTCGGTGAGCAGCCGCACCTCGCAGGTGCGGGCGTCGGTGCTCCTCACCTGGCCCACGACGCCGGTCGCGCCCATGACGGTCATGCCGCTCTCCACGCCGTCGTCGCGGCCCACGTCCAGGGTCACGGTCTGGTTGTACGCCTCCACGCTCTTGCCCACGACGCGCGCGGCCACGCCGTCGATGTCATAGGATTGCTTGAGGTGGAGCAGGCCCTCCAGGCGCTCCGCCTCCTGCTTGTACTCGTCGGCCTCGGCAAGGCGGCGGCGCAGCTCCTCGTTGCTCTCGCGCAAGCCGGAGAGCGTCGACTCGTCGGCCGTGAGGTTCTCGATCCCCTCGCCCGCCGAGGAAACGCCCGCGTCGGCCGCGGCGCCGACGAGCTTGAAGGGCCCGACCGCCACCGCCACGGCCCCCTGCACGGCGTGCAGCGGCCCGCCCTCGCCCTCGCGCGCGTACAGCGTGGCGAGGGCCAAGGAGACCACGAGCAATGCGACGAGCAGCACCCGCTTCGCCGATGCCGATCCGCTCTGTTGGAAGTTGAGGGCCATGCGGTGAGGGGCGCTGCCTTACTTCGACCGCATGAGCGTCTGCTTGAGCGCCGTGGGCGTCTCGAGCACCTTCAGGCATCCGGTGACGACGTTCGTGAGCGCCGTCTCGCTCACCCACACCGGGATCTCCAGCTTGTCGGTGAGGTAGCGGTCCAGCCCGGACAAGAGGCCGCCGCCGCCCGTGAGCAGGATGCCGTTCTGTATGATGTCGGACGCGAGGTCCGGGTTCGTCTTCTTGAACGTCTCCTTGATATGGATGACCATCTCCTCGCAGGGGCCGATGAGCGCGGCGCGCACGTCCTCGGACTGGATGGTCACCTCCTTCGGCTGCTCGGTGATCACGTCCTGGCCGGAGATGATCATGTCGCGTTCGCGGCCGTCCTCGAACGGCAGGATGGAGCCGATCTTGATCTTGATGATCTCGGCCGTGCGCTCGCCGATCTTGATGCCCAGAAGGTCGCGTAGGTGCATAGCGATGGCCTCGTCCATGCGGTTGCCGGCCAGGCGCAGCGACGACGACGTGACGATGCCGCCGAGCGAGATGACGGCCACCTCCGTGGTGCCGCCGCCGATGTCCACCACCATGGAGCCCGTGGGCTCGGTGACGGGCAGGTCGGCGCCCATGGCCGCGGCCATGGGCTCCTCGATGAGGTAGGCCTGGCGCGCGCCGGCCTGGATGGCGGCCTCGAACACCGCACGCTTCTCCACCGACGTGGCGCCGCACGGGATGCAGATGACGATGCGCGGCTTGGCCTGCCACGGGTACTTGCGCACCGCGGCCTTGTTGATGAACGCCGAGAGCATGGCCTCGGTCACGTCGTAGTCGGCGATGACGCCGTCCTTGAGCGGATGCTCGGCCGAGAACGCCTCGGGCGTGTGGTTGATCATGTTCTTCGCCTCGTGGCCCACCGCGAGCACCCGGTGCGTGCTCTTCTCGATGGCGACGACGGAGGGCTCGTTGATGACGATGCCCTCGCCCGTGATGGCGACCAGTGTATTGGCAGTCCCGAGGTCGATGGCCATGTCCGTAGACATTTGGCCGGTCAGCCCGGAGAACGCGTCTAAAAAGGACATAGAGGCAAACCCCTTGAATTCTCGTATTCCAAGTAAAAACGCATTCTAGCACAGGCGTTGCCCCGGCGTTGAAAATCCACGAGGGGCACACCCCGCCCGGCGGGCGGAATGAGACACGGGGACGGGGATGATGTCTCATTCTGGATTCGCGGACACAACCCCTCCTTGCCGAGCACAACCCCCCCCCATCGTGCAATAATCACGGCATCGCGAATAGCGCCGAGGACAGGAGCCGACATGCCGAGACAAGCCCGTCGAGAATCGAACAGCGGCATATACCATGTCACAGCGCGAGGAGCGGGGCGACGCAGGCTGTTCGAAGACGACAAGGACCGTCTGCGTTTCGTCGAAAGGCTCCGCGCGCTTCCCGAGAAAGACGACGTCAGGCTGCTTGCCTGGTGCCTTATGGACAACCACGCACACCTCCTGGCACAGGCTTCCGTCGCCTCTCTGTCCAACGGGCTCCATCGGTTGGCAACATCGTACGCCCACTACTTCAACGGAAGGCACGGACACGTGGGCCCCGTATTCCAAGGCCGTTTCGACAGCGCCCCCGTCGAAACGGAAGCCCACCTTCTCGCCGCGATCCGCTACATCCATCTCAATCCGCTGGACACGGGGGCCTCGCATCCACGCGACTGCCCCTGGAGCAGCTACGGCGAATACGTCGGAAAGCCGCGAATCTGCGACACATCGCTGGTGCTGGAGCTGGTTGGGGGCGCAGAATCCTTCGAGGGATACTGCGACCCGTCCCAAGGCCACGACTACCTGGTAAGCCTGAAGGAGCGGGGGCCCTATTTAAGCGAAGCCGAGGCGGAGCGGGTAGCCGCCTCCCACCTCGGAGCCGATTTCGCAGACCGGCTGGCATTGCTCGACAAGAGCGAGCGGGATCGCGCCCTCAGGAAGCTGCGGGCGCTGGGACTTTCCGTACGACAGATCGAACGGCTCACGGGTGTCGGACGCAACATCGTTGCCCGAGCCTGACGGGCGCAGCGCACAGCCAACGCGTTGCAGGGGGACGGGGATGAGACATCATCCCCGTCCCCCCCCCTGTCTCATTCTAATGAACGCTGCAGGACAGGCAGGGGTCGTAGGCGCGCACGAGCTTCTCGATCTCCAGGCGCACGGCGTCCTCTTCGGCGCCTTCGGCCACGAGCTGCTCGGCGAGCACGCGCATGTCGGCCTCGAGGTTCGCCACGTTCTGGGCCGTGGGCGTCATGATGGAGGCATGCACCACCCGTCCCTCGCCGTCCAGCTCCAGGTCGTGGAACAGCGCGCCGCGCGGGGCCTCGGTGAAGCCCACGCCGCGGCCGGCCCGCACCTCGAAGCCCACCGGCTCGCTCGAGCCCTCCACGGCGCCCGGCTCGGCCAGCGCGCGGCAGATGCCCGCGCAGCGGTCGAGCGCGTCGACCAGCTCCACGGCCTGGGCCACGTTGTTCATGAAGGGGTTGCGCTCGGGCGGGCGCAGCCCGGCCTTGGCGGCGGCCACCTTGGCGTTCTGCCCCAGATGCTGCCACGAGGCGTTGATGCGGGCGAGCGCGCCCGTGAAGAAGGGCGACCCCGTCTCCCTCACGCGCGCCAGCAGCGCGGCGGAATGCGGCACGGCGTACTCCTCCAGGTGCGCGCCCACGTCGTTCGCGTCGAACTCGATGCCGGCGTCCAGGAAGCGCGCCGTGTCGGAGCACTCCACCGGGTAGTAGTCGGGCTCCACCATGGCCAGCATGTCGCCGGCCGTGGCGATGCGCGGCACCGGGAAGCCGGCGAACAGGTCCACGGCCGCGGCCGCGAACGCCGCGAACGAGTCCATCTTGTCGGCCAGGGCGCGGTACTCCCCCGCCCCTATCTCGTGGGTGAAGCCGCCCACCACCGCCGTGATGGGGTGGATGGACCGGCCGCCCACGGCCGTGCACAGCTCGTTGCCGAGCGCCTTCAGGCCGAGCGCCCCCTCGAACAGCGCCGGGTCGCTCTCGGCCAGCGGGAACACGCTCTTCTGTCCCACGAAGTCGGGCGCTGCCAGCACGAACAGGTGCGTGGCGTGGTTCTGCAGGTACGACCCGTACACCAGAAGCTCGCGCAGGGCCCGGGTGCGGGGCGTGACCTGCACCCCGAAGATGCGCTCGATGGCCTTGAGGTCGGTGACCACGTGGCTGGCCGAGCAGATGCCGCAGATGCGCGAGGAGATGTAGGACACCTCGCGCCAGCTGCGGCCGCGCACCATGCTCTCGAACAGGCGCGCCGGCTCCACCACGTTCATCTCCACGGTCTTCACGGCGCCGTCCTCGATGACCACGTGCACGTTGCCGTGGCCCTCCACCCGTGCGATATGGTCCACGTGTATGGCGGTTTTCGTCATGGAAGCTCCCTACTCGCTCGCCGCTAGGGCGGGATTCACCTGGTTGAACATCTCCAGCGCCTTGTCGAAGTCAGCCACCGGCACGCCGTAGCGCTCGCACGCCTCGCGCGCCGAGGGCAGGTTCGCGTCGGGCGACAGCCCGCGGCACCCGTTGCAGGGCCTCCCCAGGTTCACGCAGCGCGCGCCGCACCCGGCCCGCGTCACCAGACCCAGGCACAGCTGCTGCTTGCCGAAGAAGCAGCTCGTCTCGTTGCGCTTGCAGTCGCCGCACATCGTGCGCGTGGGCACGGCCTTGTTCGAGCCGTAGAGCGCACGCTGGAGCACGTCGATGAAATCGAGGGAGTCCACCGGGCACGTGCGCACCTCGAAGTCGACGTCGATGACGGACCCCACGGGCTGCGGCGCAACCATGTCGCCGCAGGCCTCGGGCACGAGGTCGTACACCTGGCCCGGCCGCTCGGAGAAGCCCGCCGCCGCCATGCCGGGTATGCCGGCCGTGGTGGCGCAGGCGCCGATGGCGATGACGGCGCCGGCGCGCTCGCGCAGCTGCCGCACGGTCTCCTCCGCCTCCACGGTGGTCACCGCGCCCTCGATGACGGCGACGTCGAAGGCGTCGGGCATCGGCTCGCTCGAGGTGAGCTGCCAGTAGCGCAGGTCGATCTGGCCGAGCACGTCCAGCAGGTGCTCCTCGACGTTCGTGATCTGCAGCTGGCAGCCGAAGCAGCTGGCCAGGCCGACCACCACGACGCGGGGAGGCTGCGGTTTCTCTTGGCAGGCTATGCAGTATCCGCTCATATCACATCGACCCCTGAATGTTCTTCGCTTCCCAGTAGTTGAACACGGGCCCGTCGATGCATACGTACTGGTGCCCGATCTGGCAGTGGCCGCACTTGCCCATGCCGCACTTCATATGGCGCTCGAAGCTCACGTAGATACGGTCGTAGCTGATGCCCTTCTTGCGCATCTCGTCGATGGCGAACCGGTACATCACCGGTGGCCCGCACAGCGCCCCGAACGTGTTGGGCGCGTCGATCTCCAGATGCTCGAACGGCTTCGTGACCAGGCCAACCTCTCCATCCCACGTATCGTCGGGATGGTCGACGGTCAGGTAGAGGTCGAAGTCCTTGCGGTGGCGCCACATCTCGAACTGCTGGCGGAACATCACCTCCGAGGGGTTCTTCGACCCGTAGATGATGGTGACCTTGCCGAACTCGGAGCGCTCGTCGTGGATGTTGTTGATGAGCGAGCGCAGCGGCGCGATGCCCAAGCCGCCCGCCACCAGCAGGATGTCGTGGCCCTTCATGTCCTCGATGGGGAACCCGCGCCCGAACGGGCCGCGCAGCCCCACGACGTCGCCGCACTGCATCTCGTGCAGCACCTTGGTGAACGCGCCGGCGCGGCGCACGCACAGCTCGATGAAGCCGCGCTTCGTGGGCGAGCTGGAGATGGAGATGGGCGCCTCGCCCACGCCGAAGATGGAGACCTCGACGAACTGGCCGGGCTCGTGGGAGAACGCGTCGCGGATGCGGTCGTCGATGAGCCGGAACTCGAACAGCTTCTCCGTCGCCGTCACGTCGATGATGGACGTGATGCGGGCCGGCCAAGGCCGATACGGGTTGGCGGCCATCATCTCCTCGCCGGTGAGCGGTGCGGGCCCGCCCTCCAGCGGATGCACCTGAACCGTGGAAACCGCGCAGCTACTCGGCATCGCAGGCCCCCTTCCTCTCGAAGAACTCCAGCACCTCGATGGGGTTGATGTTCGCCTTGCACGCCGTCACGCAGCGCCCGCAGCCCACGCAGAGCATGCGGTCGTGGTTGGCCAGGAAGCCGTTGAGCTTGTGGTACATGCGGTGCCGGACGCGGTTGCGCCCGTCGGCGCGGAAGTTGTGCCCGCCGGCCACCTGGGCGAACTGCGGCGAGGTGCACGAATCCCACGTGCGCTCGCGCACGCCGGTGCGCCCGTCGGGGTCGAGCGTGTCCTGGATGTCGAAGCAGAAGCACGTGGGGCACACGGCCGAGCACGCCGTGCAGGCCAGGCAACGGCCCCCGAGCTCCTCCCAGTACGGGTCCTTGTGGAACGCGTCCATGAGCATGGCCACGTCCTGGATGTCGGGGATGTCGCCGTTGAACGCCTCCTGGCGCCGCCTCGTCGCATGGCGGAACTCGATGCGGTCCTCGTCGGTGGCCACGCGCGGGCTGCACGCCGCCTCCAGGATGTTCGCCGCCTCCACGCTGGAGATGCTCACGAGGTACTTGCCGCCGATATCCTGCAGGAACAGGTCGTAGCCGAAACGGGCCTCGTCGGCGCCCCAGAGGTGGCAGAAGCACGTGTCGGTGGGCATGCAGCTCACGCCCACCACGAGCGTGGCCGCCCGGCGCGCCACGTAGTAGGGGTCGGGGTAGCGGCCGTCGCGAAACACGAGGTCGAGCCGGTTCAGCGCGTTGATGTCGCAGGCATGGGCGCCGAAGATGACGCGGGGCGTGATCTCGGCGGCGAAGGACGCCACCTCCTCCGCGCGGGCATCGAAGGGAAACAGCGTCTCGGTGGGCGGCAGGAAGTACTTCTTGGGCGATGAGACGGTCGTGTCGTAACCCAGCTCTATGTCGTGATAAGATTCCACGGCCTCGAACACGTAGCTCCGGTCGCGCTTGACCGGAGCTACCACTTCATAGGATTCCATGAAAGCCGACACGAGCGAGGGAAGTTCTGAGGCATCGATGACGCGATAGAGCATGCTCTCGTCCTTTTCTCGTCTGGTGACCTGCTAATGCGTAACAGAATACCCGCCCAGCGGACCAGCCGCGAGAACTATTCGAAGAAGATGCCGATTTCTCGCTCGGCGGACTCGGGGCTGTCGGAGCCGTGGATAACATTCTCGTCCATGATGAGGCCGAAGTCGCCGCGGATCGTGCCGGGGGCCGCCTCCGCCGGGTTCGTGGCGCCCATGAGCGAGCGGCACTTCGCCACCGCGCCCTCGCCGGACACGACCATCTTCACCACGGGGCCGCTGGTGATGTAGGAGATGAGGCCCTCGTAGAACAGCTTGCCCTCGTGCTCGGCGTAGTTGGCCTTGGCCTGCTCGTCGGTGACCATGCCCAGCTCCATGCGCTCGACGGTGAGGCCCGCGCGCTCGAAGCGGTTGACGATCTCGCCGATGTGGCCGTTGCGCACGCCGTCGGGCTTGATCATGGTGTAGGTCTTCTGCACTGCCATGTGGTTCCCTTTCTCTCTTTTATACAGACATGAAGAAAGTGCGCGCACGCGCGCGCACTTTCGGTGAACCCGGTTAGTTCTGGCTCGGGAAGTAGAGCTCGACGCTCGACACCTTCCAGCCGATCATATCGCGCACGAGCGACACCTTGTACTGCACGTCGCCGCCCTGCTCGGTCTTGGCCGTCACGTACACCGTGGAATCGCTCATGGACTTGTCCACGCCGTCGATGGCGGGGTTCGCGTCGGCCACGAGCGGCTCGACCATGGTCTTGGCCTTATCGGCATCGACCTCCTTGGCGAACACGGTGGAAGACGCGGCCTCGGGGTTGGCGAACAGCTCCTTGACCACGGTCTCCTGCGTCGGGTAGCCCCAGCCCTGCGTGTACAGGAACACGGCCGCGCCGAACGCCACCACCACCAGAAGCACGATGGCCACGAGCACCTTCAGCCCCACGTTGCGGCGCTTGCGGTCCTGCTTGGCCAGGCCCTTCGACCATTTCTCCAGCTCTTCGTCGCTTGCGTTGAAGAAGTGGTCGCCCGCCTCGGTGCCGGAGTACGCCTGCTCGCCGTAGGCGTCGGCGTAGTAGTACGGGTCCTGCTGGCCGTAGGCGTAGGCGCCCTCGTCGGCGTACATGGGGGCGCCGTCGGCCGCCACGTCCAGGCCGGACAGGTCGCCGGCAGAGGCCACGGCGGGCATGACCTGCGTGATCTCGGAAGTGCCCTGGGCCACGGCCGCGATGGCGCGCTGGTAGTCCACGCTCGCGGAGTCGGAGAGGTAGTACGTCTTGTCGGCGATGGACTGCTCGAAGGCGTTCACGGCCTTCTGCATCTGGCCGCACGCCACGTAGGCCTGCCCGAGGTTGGCATAGAGCTTGTTCTTCGTGTCGGGCTGCATGCCGAACTGCAGCGCGCTCTCGTAGGAAGCCACGGCGTCGGCCGGACGGTCGAGCGCCATGAAGCACACGCCCAGGTTCAGCAGCGCCTTCGTGGGGTCGGGGTTGCCCTCGTCGAGCGCCGCCTCGCGGAACGCCACGCCCGCCTCGGCGGACTTGCCCAGCTTCAGCAGCGCGTTGCCCATGCCGGTGTAGGCCTTGTACGGCGTGTCGTACTTGGCGTCTGACACGGCTATCTCGAAGTGCTTGACCGCGTCCTCGTAGTCGTGCAGCGCCGCGTAGGCCATCCCTAAGTTGTAGTTCACCGCGCCGCACGCGTCGTAGGCCGCGTCGGCCGTGGCCTGCGTGTAGGCATGGATGGCCTCGTTGCAGTCCTTGAGCTTGACGAGGCAGTTCCCTATCTGGTGGTAGAGCAGCCCCATCTCGCCCGGCGCGAGCGGGTGGCTTCCATCCTGCAAGCACTGCGTGAACGCCTGGAGGGCGCCTGCATAGTCCTTCGCGGCATAGGCCGCGCGGGCTTGCTGGAATAGGTCGTTGTTCATCTGCTTCCTTACGTTTGGTCGAGGGCGCCCGGCTGGCGGGCGCCCTGATGCGCTATTCGGCGGCGTTCTCGATCTCCACGTGCTCGATCACATCGCCCACGCGCAGGCTGCCGATGACGTCCAGGCCCTCGATCGTGTCGCCGAACACCGTGTAGCCCGAGTCGAGCATGGGCTGGGCGCCCAGGCAGAAGTAGAACTGCGAGCCGGCGGAGTTCGGGTCCTGCGAGCGGGCCATGGCCAGCGTGCCGTCGTTGTGCTCGTTGTGCGGGTTCGTGGTGTACTCCTCCTTGATGGAGTAGCCCGGGCCGCCCGTGCCCAGACGGGAGCGGGGGCTCTTCGTCACGTTCACGACCTCCTCGGAGGACAGCTCGCGCGTGTTCGGGCAGCCGCCCTGGATCACGAAGCCCGGCACGTAGCGGTGGAACTTCAAGTCGTCGTAGAAGCCCTTGCGCGCCAGCTCCACGAAGTTGCCCACGTGGATGGGGGCGTCCTTGCCCTTGAGCTGCACGCGGATCGTGCCCTTCGACGTGGTGATGACCGCGATCTCGTCGCCGGTCGGCTGGTATTCGGGCGTGTACTGCGCCATGGTGGCTCCTTTTCCTCACTTGCGTTACGTCGCGTCGCACCCCGGCCGGAGCCGGTTGCGCCGCGTTGGCGAATTACCACATACGATTGGGAATTTTAGCAGGTAACGCCCGGCCCAGGTGAAAAATCGTATAACATTCACGCGCCTGTGGACGGGGCGTTTCCCTCAACCAATAGACAGCAGAAGCCCGTACTTTCACCCGTCCATGCTGTCGAAAAGCTCGAGCATATTGGCGGCGATATCCGTCCACTCGTTATCGAGATCCACCGTCCTCACATGCATGTCCCCAACAGCAAGGGCAACATCCTCACACAAAGGCGTACCGTTGAGCGGATAGAGAAGGCAGCCATGAAGGTCTTCGAGATTTTTGCCAAGCTCTAACTTGGCATTGCAAAGGTAGCTGAACAGCTGGTAGAGATGAGGCGACCGGAAGGTCGTGCTCCCTCCCAAGGCATCGTGATAGAATTTTGCGTCGATGACGAACAAGCGCCTCCGCCTGTCATCCAGTACCCTCTCGATCCAGACATCCGTGATCATCCTAGGCATGAGGGCACTTTGGGGGCTATCTGGCTTCACTGCCCATGAGACCTCTCGGCCGCCCTCCCAAACCGAATAGCTGGACCCTTTCGATCTCGGCAGCTCCTGACGATAAAACGAACGTACAAAGCCTTCGAAAAGGTAGTTGAGCCGAGTGCGCTCCACCTCACTCATGATCTGACCTCCCATGCGATCGATGGGAAGCCGCCGGTCATGGAGCAAACTGCAAAGCGATATGACGAATCGGTATCGGGACGTGCGACGATCGAAGGATAGCCGGGCAATGCGCTCCCGCGTCGGCTCAACCTTCCTGATACCGTCGAAAAGCGGACGAACCTCTCTAAGGAAGGCGTCTGTCTTGGCATGCCCTCCCTTGATCCGATCGAGTGTGAAGGCGATCATGCCGTTCATGTCCTGGTCGGCAGTATAGTCATCGCTCTCGCATGCCAAGGCAAGCTTTTTCCGTGCGCAAAGGGCAAAAGAAGCAGCCATCTCGATACGCCCGCGTGGAGTTTGAAGCTCTTCTGACTTCTCATGGTAGTCTCGTACCAGGCCTGATTCGACGAGTCGGAACGACTCGCGGGCAACGAGGAAGGACATCAGCTCGGTAACGCCTTCAAACTCCCCATCGTCGTCGCTCGGGCAAGAATCCAACAAGTCTTGGCATCTCAGCGCGTAGCACATCATATAATAGATATTTCGCACGGGAATGCCCCGGCAGCGTGCTCGAAAGCGCTTCGACATATCGTTTCGCCCCGAATCAGCGTTCGCCGGAGGCGAGAGACAGAAGTCCCCGGACATAGCCCTTGATCTGATCGGACGATGCGTCGAACCAGTACTCACGAAGCAACGGCACAATCTCGTACTCCACGATGGACAAAAGCCAGACGCGACACTCATCCTCGCTCATTGCCCCATCGGATGAGGGAAAGCTGAGGAAGTAACTATGTCCTATCCGGTACGCTCTGCCACGCTCGTTTTCTATGCGGGCGTTTAACGCGATCATCTCCTGCACGAGGATGCGAGCGAAGTCTTCGGGCATGCGCTCGGATAGATCACGAAGCAAGCTCTCGCGTCCGAATGCGGGTTCCAGCTCGAAGAAGGCAAAGCGGCGTCGCAAGGCATAGTCCATCATGGCAATAGATCGGTCCGCCGTGTTCATCATACCGATGATGTAAACGTTATCGGGAACGGAAAAACCGTTTCGGCCTCCTTGCAGGCGAACGTCCACGATAGCCGCCCGATGGCTTTTCTCGACGGCAACGAGCATCTCGCCCATTACCTTGGATACGTTAGCTCGGTTAATCTCATCGATAATGAAGAAGTGCTTTTTGGACGCAGAGTTCGCCGCCTGCTCGCAAAACCTCGTGAATACGCCGTTCCTCAAATCGAAACCGCCGCTTTCGGTGGGACGATACCCGACGATCATGTCCTCGTAGGTGGTGTTCTGGTGAAACTGGACGAAACGTATCCGGGTGTCGGCTTGCTCGCCCATTAAAGACCAAGCCAGCCTCCGCGCCGCAAACGTCTTGCCCGTGCCTGGCGCACCTTGAAGTATCACGTTGCCCTTGCGCTCGAGCAAAGATACGAGCTTCGCATACTCCTGCTCGTCCATGAACACCTCGCGCAGAAAATCTTCTGCGTTGTAGGCGCCCGGCATCTCCTCTTCTTCGACATCACCCGAAGGCTCGATCACCCCCTCCTCAACGATGGAGTCGTATTGGCCGGCCCAATAGGGATCGGCAAGGAAAGCCTCTATATCCTGCACGTCATCGGCAAACGCAAAATCGAGCAGGGCACCCCGCTTCCAGTCTTCGAGATCGCGCTCAATAAGATAGAACGTCTGGCGCAAAGTGAGGAAATACCAATCGCGAGGCTCGTACCCTTTCTCCCAATCGACACGGAGGGTCTTACCGTCTCGAGGATTGTAACGAACCACGCCCCGTGCCTTAATCCTCATAGCTGATACGTTCTCGCCATGGTTGTCGAAAGGAAGGTTGTATTTACGGGTAAACGTGGCTTTGATGACGATGCGGTCTCCAGGCTCGATCCTATTGATCTGATCGGCATACTTCGCCTCATAGCCACAACGCCACGTACCCTGCTCAACGAACTCGTCGGTCTTGTCCTGTCCGTCAATCGAAGCACCGACAAAATAGGCCTTTTCGAGAGAGTCAAGGCTCTCGGAGCCTTGCGGATCCAAACCGTCGAGATCGACCGAATATTCCGGATCGCCCTCGACGGCTCGAGAGCTTTTGGAACCAGTCCTCTCCAGCGCGCGCATCGCCCTTATGCGTTTCACAACTTCAGAAGAATCCCCGTTAGCCGCCTCAATGCCTTCGGGCTTTATTTCCCAAACGCCCATAGAGGGATTGTCGATCATCCCAACTTTTTTCAGGTCGGTTCGAGCCCATGCCAAGCGGTAGGCAATTTCGGTTCTGCTCGTATCACCATGAGGAAAAGAAGCAACTTCGTTCGATAGGCCCATAATGTCGATAACCCGCTGATCGATATCGGCGTAGGGTGCCTTTCCTCCGAGTTCTTGCAAGGCTTGGAGAACGTAGGGCGCCATCTTCAAGTGCGTCGGTCCGGTGAAGCCAGGCATCGCATACCCTCCCCAAAAATAACAAAAATCCGTGATCGCTCCAGTATAAGCGCTTTACTCATTGTATGCGAGACGGAGCACGGCTGCCTCAAAAGACATGCAATGCGAGTTAGAAAGATTGGTGCCCTTGACAGGATTCGAACCTGCGGCTTTCTGCTCCGGAGGCAGACGCTCTATCCCCTGAGCTACAAGGGCACGACGGCAGATTATACGCTATGATGGTCGAAAACGTCGATCAAAGCTAAGGAAATCCAAATTCATGGAAGAGACGCTGCGCATCGAGCGCATGGGGAACGGGGCCGAGGCCGTGGGGCGCTTGGCGAGCGGCAAGGCGGTGTTCGTGGCGGGCGGCGCGCCCGGCGACGCCGTGCGCGTGGAGGTGGTGGAGGAGAAGGCCTCGTTCGCGCGGGCGCGCATCGTGGCGGTCGAGGAGCCCTCCCTCCAGCGTGTGGAGCCGCGCTGCCCGCAGGGGGGCGCCTGCGGCGGCTGCCCGTGGCAGCACCTGTCCTACGAGGCCCAGCTGGAGGCGAAGCGCGCCAACGTCGTAGGCGCGCTCGTGCACACGACGGGCTTCGACGCCGCGCGCGCCGAGGACCTCGTGCGCCCCTGCCTGCCGAGCAAGCGGCAGTGGGGCTACCGCAACAAGCTGGAGCTGGGCGCCGCGCGCGCGGAGAACGGCGAGTTCCTGCTGGGCTTCCATCGCGAGGGCACGCACGAGATAGCCACGCCGGCCGTCTGCCCGCTCGCCCATGATGCCGTCGCCAAGGCGCCCAAGGCCCTGCGCGGCGCGTTGCGGTTCGCTCAGGGCTCGGCCGACCTGGGGATCTTCCGGGTGGGCGTGCGGCACAGCCTGCGCACGCGCGAGACCGAGATCGCGCTGTGGACCAAGCCCGGCGCGTTCCCCCGCGCGCATGTGGCGAAGACGCTCAAGAGCGCGCTCAAGGCCACGAGCATCGTGCGCGTGCTGGCCGACCCCGGGCGCGCGCGCAAGATAAAGGGAGTGGAGACCCTCGACGGCAAGGGCTGCTGGGGCGAGGAGCTGGCCGGTGCGCGCTTCCTGACCAGCGCGCCGTCGTTCTTCCAGGTGAACACCGCCCAGGCAGAGAAGCTGGCCGCCGAGGTCGTGGAGGGCCTGGGCGGCCGGATGGGCGAGGAGGGCCCCGAGGGCCTGGACGGGCTGCTCGTGGCCGACCTGTACGCCGGCGGCGGCACGTTCTCCGTGCCGCTCGCGCAGGCCGGGGCCGACGTCATCGCCATCGAGGCCGCCGGGTCGTCGGTGCGCGACCTGCGCCGCAACGCCGAGATGAACGGCGTGGACATCGAGGTGGTGGGCGGCGACGCCGCCCGCGAGCTGCCCGAGCTGGGCGGGCTGGACGCGCTCGTGGTGGACCCCCCGCGCGCCGGCCTCGCCGACGGCGTGGCGGAGAGCATCGCCGAGGCGGCCCCCGCGCGCGTGGCCTACGTGAGCTGCAACCCCGCCACCTGGGCGCGCGATGTGGCCCGCTTCGAGCAAAACGGATACCGCCTGGTGCGCGCGCAACCCGTCGACCTGTTCCCCCAGACGCACCACGTGGAGGTGGCGAGCCTGTTCGAGAACGTCAACCGTAGACGATTGTGAATGATTTGCGCTCCCTACTCGATGTCCGAGAGGATCTCGCCCGGCTCGTCGCCGGCGTCGAGGAACTTCTTGCGCGTGACGAAGTTCCACACCATGACCACGAAGGTGGCGAATATCTTCACGATCAGGTAGTGGACGCCCAGAAGCTCCACGCCCGCCCACATGCAGAGGTTGTTGATAAGAAGGCCGATCACCGACAGCACCACGAAGATGACGAACTCGCGGCGGCGGCTCATGCCCTCCTTGTGCCTGAACACGTAGCGCATGGACGCCACGTAGTTGAACACCACGGACACGGTGAACGAGACGGTGGCGCTCACCAGGTAGTTCACGCCGAACGCCTCGGTCAGGAGCGCAAGGAGGCCGTAGTCGATCGCGAAGGCGATAACGCCCACCACGCCGAACTTCATGATCTGGGCAATGAGCTTCTTCACGTTCGCGCCTCCCCGCCGCCGGCCGCACGGCGGCCGGGCCTCAGCGCCCGTTGCGGCGCTTCTCCAAAAACCCGTCTATTGTGGCATAAACGCGGCGAATATCAAGGGGCTTGCTCAAGTGTCCGTCCATCCCGCTCTCCGCGCTGCGCTCCTCGTCCTCGGTGAAGGCGTTGGCCGTCATGGCCAGGATGACCACCGTGGAGGCGTCGGGGCGATCCATGGCCCGGATGGCGCGCGCCGCCCCGTATCCGTCCAGCTCGGGCATCTGCACGTCCATGAGCACGAGGTCGAAATGGCCCACGTCGGAGGCCGCGAACGCCTCCACCGCCTCACGGCCCGTGGAGGCCGTCTCGACGCTTGCGCCCGCCATGGTCATGAGCTCCACGGCAATCTCCTGGTTCAGCGCGTTGTCCTCGGCCACGAGGATGTGCGTGCCCGCGAAGTCGTGCGCTTCCGGCTGGATGCCGACGGGCACGGCCCCCTCCTCGGCGTCCGGCTCCTCGACAATGGAGGGCTCGCCGGTGGCGCGGCCGAGGGGCACGTCCACCGCGAACGACGAGCCGTGGCCCACGACGCTGGCCACGCGGATGCGCCCGCCCATGAGCTCCACGAAGCGCTTCGTGATGGCCAGCCCCAGCCCTGTGCCCCCGTGCTTGCGCGCCACGGAGGAGCCGCCCTGCTCGAACGAGGCGAATATCTTGTCCAGGTGCTCGGGCTCGATGCCGCAGCCCGTGTCGTCCACCGCGAACCGCAGCCAGATGCAGCCGTCCCCCGCATCCGCGAGACGCTCGATGCGCAGCGTGACGCTCCCGCCTTCGGGAGTGAACTTGAACGCGTTGCCCATGAGGTTGTAGATCACCTGGTTGAGCCGCAGCGGATCGCCCACCACATGGCCGGGCACGTCGCCCTCCACCACGGCGGCGAAGGCGACGTCGCGCTCGGAGGCCTGCGCGCGGAACACGGCCGCCAGCGACCCGATGAACGTGGACAGGTCGAACGGCTCTTTCTTTATCTCCACCTTGCCGCTCTCGATCTTGCTCATGTCGAGGATGTCGTTGATGAGCGACAGCAGGTGCTCGGAGGACAGCGTAACCTTCTCCAGGCACGTGCGCACTTTGCCGTCGTCGCCGATGCTCTCAAGCGCGATGGCCGTCATGCCCATGATGCCGTTCATGGGCGTGCGTATCTCGTGCGACATGCGCGACAGGAACTCGGTCTTGGCCAGGCTCGCCTGCTGGGCCTCGGCGAACGCGCGCTCGGCGCGGTCCTTCTCCTCGGCCAGCAGGCGCGTGTTGCGCCTGGCCATCCGGTAGTAGATAAGGAACACCAGCAGCACGAACAACAGCACGGCCACGCCCACGATGGCGGCGTTTGCGGCGATGGTGCCGCTAAGGTCGCCGATATCTCCCTCGATGACGCTGTAGGGCATGACGGTGCACAGGTACCATTCCGCATGCCCGAGCGGGTAGAAGTACAGGTACTCGCTGCGTCCATCGAACACGATGGGCACGTTGACGGTGTCGCCACGCGCGAGAACCGAGCGGATCCTTTCCTCCTCGGCGCTGCCTCCGACAAAGGAGCCCCGCTCGTCGATCAGCGAGAACAGGCTCTCGCCTGGATTCAGGCCGCTGTTCCGGTCGCTCACCACGCAATCGCCGTTGCGGTCGATCATGATGGAGCGCGAGAAGCCGTCGAACAGCGTGAGGTTGAGGCGGTCGCCCACGCCCAGGGAGGCGAAGCCGCAGACGGCGGCCACGATCGTGTCGTCGCCGCAGCGAAACGGCTCGACGTCGTCCACCAGCACTATCATGTCATCGTACAACACGACCCGGCGCCCCTGCGCATCGCGGTACGCGGGCAGCTCACCGTCGTCGTCGCAGGCGCACACGTCGCCGTCGGCGGAGACGAGCTCGCCGGAGGAGGTCCGCACGGCGAGAAACGCGTAGTCGTCGTTGCCCGCCTGCGTCCGCAGGTAGCCCGCCATCTGCTCCCGGCTGTCGGGAGCAGCCAGCTCTAGACCGCTCGCCACCGTCTCCAGCTGGCTGAACTTGTTCTCCACGCCCGTATCGAAGTGGAAGACCAGCTGCTTGCTAAGCTCGCCGAGGTACACTTCGCTCACGTTCGCGATGACCTCGTCGGTGGCCTTGCGCGTGGAGACGATGGTGTAGGCCAGCACCAGCGCCACGGCCACGGCCACCGCCACGATAGCCGCCGCCACGCGCCTGCGCCCGTGCGAATCGAAATGCACGCCCATGCTGAAAGCCTCACCCATCTTCGTCGTCGGAACCTCGGGCATTCTACCATCGCCGCGGGCGGCACCCTCCCCCGCCGTCCTACCGCTTGGCAACGGCTTCCTGACGGCCGGCCGGGAAAGGGCGCCGGGGAAGGCTCCGCCCTTGCGAATCCACGGTGAAACGCCCCGCGACGGCTGGCGCGCGAGGGGCCTTTCGGGTAGGATAGGCGCATACGAGAATCGAGGAGCGAAACGTGCAAGAGACGAAGGACGCGCAGGCCGGGGCGCCGCGCACCCAGAACGTGCCCGAGCAGGGCAGCGTGGCCGTGCTCATCCCCTGCTACAACGAGGCCGTGACCATCGGCAAGGTGGTGGACGACTTCCACCGGGTGCTGCCCGATGCCACCGTCTACGTCTACGACAACAACTCCTCCGACGGCACGGGAGAGATCGCGCGCGAGCACGGGGCCGTGGTGCGCGCCGAGCGGCGCCAGGGCAAGGGCAACGTCGTGCGCCAGATGATGCGCGACATCGACGCGGACTACTACCTCATGGTGGACGGCGACGACACCTACCCGGCCGAGGCCGCGCCGGAGCTCCTCGCCCCGCTCATGGCCGACGAGGCCGACATGGTGGTGGGTGACCGCCTCTCCAACGGCACCTACGGCGAGGAGAACGACCGCGCGTTCCACGGCTTCGGCAACGACCTCGTGCGCGTGCTCATCAAGTGGATCTACGGCTTCGAGTTCTCCGACGTCATGACCGGCTACCGCGCCTACAACGCCGTGTTCGCCAAGACCATGCCGGTGCTCAGCCCCGGCTTCGAGATAGAGACGGAGCTGTCCATCCACGCGGTGGACAAGCGCTGGCGCATCGCCGAGGTTCCCATCGACTACCGCGACAGGCCCGAGGGCTCGGAGAGCAAGCTGGACACGTTCTCCGACGGGTGCAAGGTGCTGCTCATGATCCTGTCGCTGTTCAAGGACTACCGGCCGCTGGCCCTCTTCAGCTGGGTGGCGCTGCTGTTCTGCGTGCTGGGGCTCGTCGCGGGCGTGCCCGTGGTCTGGGAGTTCGCCGCCACGGGGCTCGTGCCGAAGCTGCCCTCCGCGCTTTTGGCCGTGGCGCTCGTGTTCATCGGCATCTTGAGCTTCACCTGCGGGCTCATCCTGGACACCGTGGTGAAGGGCACCCGCAAGCAGTACGAGCTGCAGGTGACCGAGGCGTACCGCGAGCACGGCAGGCGGTAGGGCACGTTCGCGCGCGGTCCTCGAAAGCGCAGGGGCGGATACACGATGCTCGCGTCGGGCTGATGCGTTGCCTCGCTCTCTTCCGCCCCTCTTTGCATTCCGCATAATACCTGCTCGTCCTTCAAAATTGCAGTCGTGATTAGTCGCCCCCGACTTCGCATAATAAAAGGTTCGGGCTTTTTCATTCAGGCATTGGGCGATGATATCGCTACGTAACCTTTAGGTTACACTACGAGCACAGGAGGCGGGAAGGAGGCTCTCGCAGCGAGCGGGAGCACCAAGGCGACCGGTCTTAGCGAGCCGCAGTTCGGTCGTGCTCAGGTGCTGGCGGCACGGGCTCGCACTATGGCATCCCGCAGGGCCTCGAGGTCGGGTTGGGCGAAGCGGTACGACACAACCTGGGGTTCGCCAGGACCGTCCGCGGACGCGGTACCCGCCCCGCGCGGGCGCTCGGGGCGCTCGACGCGCACGAAGCGCAGCTCCGCCTCGTCGAAGCCCTGCGACAGCAGCGCATAGGCATAGCATTGGGCCTGCAGCAGGTGCTTTCCGTTCAGCTGCGCGGGGGTCTCGGCGTCCGAGCCGCCCGTCTTGTAGTCGATGGCGAGCGCCGTGCCGCCCGGTTCGGCGCCGTGCGTACACAAAAGGTCGATCTCGCCCTCCATGAGCGCATCGTCCAGCGCCACGACGAAGGGCACCTCGGCGCGGCGCAACTCCCAAGCATGGGTTTCCGCGCAGGCGGCGCTGCCGAACCAGCGCGCGCAGGCATCGGCAAGCCGGCCGCGCTGCGCAGGCGAGAGCGCGAGGGCTTCGGCGATCGCCGCGAGCCGCGCGTCGTCGGGGACGGCGCCCGCCTCTACGGCGAACTGCGCGGCGCGGTGGAACGCGCTGCCGAGCGCCGTGGCCTTGTCAGCGTCGGCTTCCAGGTGCGCCTCCTCCCCTTCGTCCCGGAGCGTCGACGGCAGCGCACCGACGATGGGGTCGACCGAGGACGGCGCACCGACACCCGCCACCGTGGCGCCCCCCGGCGCTTCGTCGAAGGCTGGTGCGTATGCGGGGGCTATGGACGAGTAAGAGAAAGCATCCTCGCCGGCCGGTCGCCAGGGTCGGCGCGGCAGAGGCTCGAACCCGGCCATGCGCGGCACGGCGAACGGCGCGCGTGCCGCATCGGAGCCGCAGGCCGGCCCTTCCGCCTCCGCATCGGGATCGGCGTCGCCGAATGCGGCACCCGCCGCCTGCACGGCGATGCGCTCGAAGCGCGCCGGCGCGCTGCCGCCGTACTCCAGCAGGGCCTCGCCCTCCGGGAAGTCGGCCGCGTCGCAGAGCGCGCTGCGGACGTCGTCCACGAGCGCCGGATACGCGGGAGGCTTGCCGGCCGCGGGCGCCTTCGCGTCCATGGCCACGACCAGCGCCTCGCTCGCCCGGGTGAGCGCCACGTACAGCTTGCGGCGCGCCTCGGCCAGCTCCTCGGCCGCTGCGCGGCCGCGCAGCGCCGCGCGGTAGGCGTCCTGGGTGCACGCGGGCGCGCCCCGGCCGTCGCGCGCGGGGCCGCCCTCCTCCAACAGGCGCCGGGCGGCGGCCAGGTCGGCATCCTCATCGTCCTCGAAGCCACCGGCGCCCGCCCGCTTCGCCACGCCGGGAAAGGCGTCCAGCGAGCCGCCCGCTGCAAGCGAGGCGTGCGCGGCCGCACCGCACGTCTCCACCACGAGCTTGCCCGGGGGCAGCGCCGGGCCGGCGAAGTCCGCCACGGCCACGATGGGGAACTCGAGGCCCTTCGAAGCGTGGATCGTCATGATCCTCACCACGTCTCCGCCGCTGCCCGAGAGCGCGCCGGGCGCCTCCTTCATCCCCGCTGCCAGCTCGGCCGAGAACGCGCGTGCCGCGCTCGCCAGGCCCAGGCCGCGCTCCCCCTCCAGCTGCTCGATGAGGCGCACGGCCTTGAGCACGTTGGCTGCGCACGCCAGGCCAGCGGCGCCCTGGCCCTCGAGCCGCGCCATCCAGCCCGAGCGCACGACGGCATCGCGCACGACGCGCGAGAGGGGGCGGGTGCGCGCGTCGCGCTGGGCGCGCGCGAGCAGGCGCACGGCATGGGCCAGGCGCGGCGGAAGCCCGTCCGCGCGCTCCGCCAGGCGAGCGAACCCCTTGTCCAGGTCGCGGCGGCGCAGCTCGCCCGTCTCGTCGTCCCGCTCGGTCGCCAGCTCCAGAAGGTCGTCGGCCGACAGGCGCACCATGTCGCTCGTGAGCACCTCGAACAGCGCCGCCGTGTTCGCCGGGTTCGCCAGCGCCTCCACGAACCGGGCCACCACGCGCACCTCGGGAGCCGCCGCGAACAGCGACCCTCCCGTCACGGCGCACTCGAAGCCCTCGTCGCGCAGCGCCCGGGCGTACGTCTCGGCACGCGACATCTTGCCCAGCAGCACCACCATGTCGCCCGGCGCGTGCCCGCACGCCCGCAGCGCGGCGAACCGCCGGGCGATGGCGCGGGCGCAGGCGGCCTTCGCGTCGTCGACCCCCACGCCGCTCCCGCGCGCGGCGGGGCGCAGGGCCAGCACCAGATCGATGCGCGGGCCGTCACCGCGGTACGCCGACGGGCGCCCCTCGTGCGGCTCGAGCGACATGAAGCCGTCCCCGAATACGTGGGGCTGCTCGAACACACGGTCCACGAACGCGAGCACGTCGGCATGGCTGCGGAAATTCTTCGCAAGCTCCACGTAGAGCGCGCCCACCTCGCCCGAGCGCATCGTGCGCTTGTGGGCCTCGTACACGTTCACGTCGGCCCCGCGGAAGCGGTAGATGGACTGCTGCGCGTCGCCCACGGTGCACAGGCGCGCAAGCCCCGGCCCGGCCAGGTGGGCCACCAGGTCTATCTGCAGCTGGCTCGTGTCCTGGAACTCGTCCACCATGACCAGCTTGAAGCGGTCGGCGTAGCGGCCGGCCACGTGCGGGTGCTCCTCGAAGGCGGCCAGCGTCCTCACCAGCAAATCATCGTTGTCCAGCTTGCACAGGGCGCGCTTCTTGTCCTCGTAGCGGCGCGCCACGTCGCGCGCGAGCGCCATGAGCTCGGCCGCGCGCGGCCAGGCCAAGCCCAGCGCCAAGCTGCGGCACACGTGCGCGTGGACCTGCTGGTATGCCGCCACCCGCTCCTTCACGTCGGAGCCGCCGAACGTCTTCGGCAGAAACGCGCACCCGTCCACCACGGCCGCGAGGTCGCGCAGGCAGCCGTCCGGCTGCCCGGCGATGAACGCCGAGAGCGCCTCCTGGGCCTCGGTCGCCTGCACCCGCGCCCGCTCGGCCGCGGCGCTCTTGCCGGCCTGCTCGAGCGCGCCCGCCACGTCCTCGTACGCCAGCAGCAGCTCGCGCGCGAGCGCCGATGCTGCCGGCGGCTCCGGCCCCAGCTCAACGGCGTCCAGCCCGCCCCTCAGGCCCACGGCCTTGTCGAGCAGCGTCTGCAGCATCGACGCCACCGAGGGCGCCGAGGGCAGTGCCGAGCGCGCCGGGAACTCGTCGAACAGCGCCCCGTACGACCCGCGCTCGATGATGTCGTTGTCGGCGCCGAGCGCCTCGTCGATGCTCGCGGCCACGAGGTCGGCGCGCTCCGCGTCGCCCACGATGCCGAACGCCGGATCCAGCCCCAGCTCCAGCGCGTGCGTCCGCAGGATACGCGCGCACATGCCGTGGATGGTGGATATCCAGGCGGCGTCCACCTTCAGGGCCTCCTCGCACATGCCCTCGGCGCGCAGCGTGCGCTTGACGCGGGCCTTGATCTCGGCGGCCGCCTTCTCGGTGAACGTGATGGCCAGCACCTCGTCGATGCCGTCCGCCGCCGGCCCGCTCTCGGGCAGGAGTGCGTAGGCGATGCGCTGCGTGAGCGTGAACGTCTTGCCCGAGCCCGCCCCGGCGGACACGAGCAGCGGGCCGTCCACGCGCATCACGCTCTCGCGCTGGCCCGGCGTGCAGGAATCCAGGTTCACGGCCTAACGCCTCCTCTCGCAGGCGAGCACGGGGCAGAAGCCGCACGGGTCAGCGCCGCGCGGGTCGGGCGACACCTGCCCCGCCCCCATGCTGCGGGCCGCCCGGGCGATGCCCTCCTCCACCCGGTCCGCCAACTCGGCGAACGACCCGGCGCCCACGGCCTCGGCGGCCGGCCCCGGCGCCCCGCAGGCTTCCGCGTCGATGCCCGGCACGTCGGCCGCGCCCACGAAGGTGCGGTCGAAGGCGCCGGCGACGCGCCCGTCCCTCCCGTACGACACGTAGAGCGCTCCCACGACCTCCAGCCCCAGCAGGCGGCGGGCCACCTGGGCGTACACGAGCGCCTGCACCTTGTGCGGCAGCACCGCCCCGCCGGCGGTGGCCGCCGGCGACGCCGAGGCCAGCGCGTAGTCGGGCGAGAGCGATCCCTTGTAGTCGATGACCACGGCCTGGCCGCGCCCGTTTACGTCGATGCGATCGACGCTGCCCCGCAGCTCGAAGCCCCCGTATGCGAACGGCTCCTTCGCACCGAAGTCGAGCTCGAAGTAGGCGGGGGCAAAGCCGGGCAGCAGCGCGGCCTCGCGGTCGAGGTAGGATACGAGCCGGCGCTCGAGGCCGTGCGCCTCGGCGCGCTCGAAGGCCGTGAGGGGCAAAAGCGGGTTGGCCTTGCGCTTGAGCTCGGGCTGGAACGCCAGGTGGCGGGCGAACGTCTCGCGCATGAGCGAGCGCGCCTCTTCCAAGTTGCCCGGCGCCACCTTCGCGTTGCCCGCCTCGATGAAGTGCTCGTAGAAGCTCTTAAGCACGCCATGGGAGAAACTGCCCATCTCCAGCGGCCCGAAGCCCGCGTCGGGCTCGGACAGGCGCAGGCGCCTCAGCGAGAACCACTTGCAGGGGCACTCGAGGTAGCTCTCGATGGCCGAGGGCGACAGGACGGGCGTCGCCGGGCGGTCGCCGGAAGCCGACCCGCCCTCGCGCGGCAGCACGACGCGCCCGCGCGCGGCAGGCGACACGTCCCCGCTCGTAGGAACCTCCCACGCCTCCGCATCGGACGCATCGTCGCCGGGCGCCAGGTTCGCGTGAAGGGCATCCTCGCCCGCACGCTCGGCGAAGGGCACGAGCGCCTGGGGCAGCCCCGTCGCGCGGTCGAGGTCGCCCATGCGCGTGGGGTCGGGCCGGTAGCAGTCGATCAGCTCCTCGTACATGACGGCCGGGTAGGCCTCGTCCGCGTCCGCCGTGCTCAGCACGCGCTCGCACACCACCGCGTCGCGCGCGCACGACAGCGCCCGGAAGAAGCGGCGGCGCGAGGCCGCCAGCGCGTCGCCGCACGCCGCAAGCCCCAACCTCTCCAGGAGCAGCGTCGCGGCGTCCTCGGCGGGACGCACTGGATACGAGCTCGCCTCCAGGTCGCACAGCACGAGCACCGCGCACGAGCACGGCGGGCGGTCGGCGGCGTCGGCCAGGCTCGCGAACAGCACGGAGGGCTCGCACGGGGCATCCGGCGCCGCGCCTTCCGAGGCGCCCTCCCACGCGCCCGACGGCACCGGCTGGCGCGCGAGCAGCTCCAGCGCACCTGCCAGCGGCTCCCCCGCCTGGGCGCAGGCGGCCGCGAAGCGCCGCGCGCAGGCGACGGCGGCCAGCTGCCCGGCGCGGTACGCCTCATCCAGGCCGCCCATGCGGCGCAGGCGCTCCTCCAACACCGCGAGCGCCGCGTCCGCGTCATCGCGCCCGAGCGCCGGCAGCGCCGCGTCCAGCACCTCGCTTGCCGCGCGCAGGTCGGCCTCGATGCGGGCGTGGTCGGCCGTGCGGTCTCCGCGCCAGGCGGCGTCGAGCGCCCAGGCCGCACGCTGCGGCACGCCCGAGAACGGGCTGAGCGCGAAATCGGCGGCCTTCGCCGCGCAGGGCCCGGAACCCCAGGCGAACTCCGCGAGCGCCAGGAACGCCCGGCCGAAACCGGTCTGTGCGAACGGCGTGCGCGCCGACACGGCGGCGTCCACGCCGCGGCGCGCCAGGAAGTCGGACGTCTCGGCGAACAGGGCGGCCGGCTCTCGGCAGGCCGCGCACACGCACAGCGGCGCGCGGCCCTCCCGGCGGGCCGCGGCGCGCTCCGCGAGCGCGGCGTCGGCCAGGGTGCGCGCCACGAGCGCAGGCGCGGCGTAGCGGCCGGCCGGAAGCAGGAAGCGCACGGCCCCCGTCGGCTCCACGGCCGTGCCGTCGGCGGGCGCGAACAGGCGCCCCAGCAGTGATTGCAGCTCGCCGTTGCGCCCAGGGGCGCCGTCGGGCGCGCTGCAGGCGTCGTCGACGCGCACGACGTCGGCACGCTTGGAAAGCGCAACCAGCAGATGGGCGAGGGCGCAGCCGGGCTCGTCGAATCCCAGCGTTACGACCGGCGACGCGGGAAGCGTCCCGGAGAGCGCCTGAGCCGCCTCGGAGAGCTCGCAGAGCCCGGCCGCGCGCAGCTTCGCGGCGTAGCGCGCGAGCGCCGCCACGACGGCCCGCTCGCCGTCGCTCAGGCTCGCCTCGCCCGACGAGCCCGCGTCTGCGAGCCAGGGCAGCGCCTCGCGCGCGAGGCCCGCCACGAGGTCGACCGTCCCCGGCGTCGCCTCCAATGCCTCCAGGCCGGCCGGCGCGAGCCCCCGTCCGGCCTCGGCGGCGCCCGCATCCGCCAATGCGCCGCCCGCCGTCGCGCCGCCGTCCGCAGCCTCGCCGATGGCGCGCCGCACGAGCAGCGTGCGCTCCGCCGAGGACACGAGGCGGCGCCCGTCCCCGAAGAGCTCCCAGCGATCCGCGATCCACGAGGAGAACGTCGCCACCCGCACGCCGAGCACGCCGCCGCCGTCCGCGAGCGCGCGGCGCGCCCGCGCGGCGGCGGGCGGCGAGGGCACCAGCATCGCGGGCACGGCCCCGCCGTCGGCAAGGTCGCGGGCGCAGGCCACGGCGGCGCCCAGGGCCGCAGCGGCGTTTTCGGCTATGATGGTTCGGTAAGGCATGGCGCTATTGTAACCGCGCACCGCGCGGGGAATGCGCTAGAATGGCGTCCATGCAGAAGAACATCTTGAAATACTCGGCCCTCGTGTTCGCGGGCGGCGCCAGCTACGGCATCATGGCCACCACGGTGAAGTTCGCGCTTGCGGACGGCTTCCAATGGACGCAGGTCGCGGCGAGCCAACCGCTGTTCGGCACGCTCCTGTTCGCCGTGGCGCTGGCGGTGCTGGCGCTTGCGGGCAAACGCCCCGTGCATCTCTCCCCCCGCGGCGTGCTGCGCCTGCTGGGACTCGGCCTGACCACCTGCACTACCTGCGTGCTGTACAACTTCGCGCTCACGAGGCTGTCCGTGGCCGTGGCCATCACGCTGTTGTTCCAATTCACCTGGATAGGGGTGGTCATCCAGATCGTCGTCACGCGCCGCCGTCCGAGCACGGCCGAGCTCGCGGCGGCCGCCATCATCCTGGGCGGCACGCTGCTCGCCAGCGGGCTGTTCTCGGAGGGGGCGGGCGCCATGGATCCTCTCGGCGTGGCGTGCGGGCTGCTCTCGGCCGTGAGCACGGCGCTGTTCATGTTCCTGTCGGGGCGCATCGGCGTGGACCTGCCGCCCATCCAGCGCGGCCTGTTCGTATGCCTGGGCGCGTGCATCCTCGGCTTCGCCGTGTGCCCCGGCTACTTCGCAAGCGGCGCGCTGCAGGCCGGCATCTGGAAGTACGGCCTCGTACTGGGCGCATTCGGCCTGCTCATCCCCGTGGTGCTGTTCGGCATCGGCACCCCGCACCTGCCAACCGGCCTGTCCACCATCATGGCGTCCTCGGAGCTGCCCTGCGGCATCCTCATCTCGGTGTTCGTGCTGGGCGAGCCCGTGAGCACCCTGCAGGCCGTCGGCGTCGTCGTCATCCTGGCCGGCGTGGTGGTGTCCCAGCTGCCGAACCTGCTCCCCGCCAAGACCGGCGTTCTGGAAGATGCCAGGTAAAGATCATGAGAACGCAGGCGACTTTCGCGGGCGTCCAGGCATGCATGAAGCAATGCCCCCCGTCGGGGATAAAATCTCGACTTAGAATGAGATGAGGTCTCTTACCCTCACTTTAAGAGCGGACGCGATGCGACATAGAACGTCGATGGTAACGTTCTTCGCGCCGTTTTCGATAGACGAGACGTACTGCTTGCTGCCGTTTCCTATGGCCACGGCCAGTTCCTCCTGAGTGAGGTCGAGCCCCTCACGGAATTCCCGTATCTTCCTTCCAAGCATTTTTCTCTCGTCGATTCCCATTTCCATTCCATCCTTCGCATGAAACAGAAAACCCGACTCCACGAGGGTAGCCGGGTTGCAAGGGTGGTGCCCCCAACGGGAATCGAACCCGTGTCTCAGCCTTGAAAGGGCCGCGTCCTGACCTCTAGACTATGGGGACGAAGTCGTTTTCCGCCAAGGAAAACAGCCTGAACATTATTGCAAAGCCAGCGCGGCAATGCAAGGGTGAATTTTCAGGCATCGAAGCGCCGATCGCAGCGATGCCGCGGATGTCGGAGCAGGATGCCAGGGCGGCCCGCGCGTATCGGAACGGGCCCGGGTTCCAAGACGGCCCGCGCAAAGCCGAGAGATGGCGCTTCCGGCGCACGGTCGTGCCTTCCGAGTTCCCGTGCGCCGGAGTACCGCCGGCGACCAGTTTACCGGACGGCCGGGCGCGCACCTTCCCGTTCGCCGTCCGTCACGAATCCCTAACCATCGGGCGCCCCGCTTTTGGAAGGGTTCCACTCGTTCCGTGAATCCGGGTGCTGGCGGACCGGGAAATCGCCCGCAAGCGGGGACGTTGCGGTATGATGGAAGCATGGACACGGACAAGGCGGCTCGGCCGCAACCCCTAATCGATCGCCCCGGCGAGGCCGAGGAGCCCCCCTCGGGGCCCGTCGGAAATGCGAGGCCTTCCGATGCAGCCGACACGCCGGCCGCCGCGCCGGCATTGCCTGATGTCGCGGAGCCCGCGGGCGACGAGGCCGCAGCGCCGCCCAAGCCGCGCGTAATCGTCATGCACGCTTCCGTGGGCTCGGGCCACCGCAGCGCGGCCATGGCCGTGGCCCAGGCCTTCGAGCTGCTGCGCGACGAGGCGGCGGCCGCCCGGGCCGGCGCCGGAGAAGCCGCAGACGGCGCGCCCCGCCCCCATGCGCCGCAGGGCGCGCTTGCCGGCGTACCCGTTCCCGAGGACCTGGAAGTAGAGGTCGTCGATATCCTGGACTGGGGCCGCATCGTGTTCGACGGCGACCACGCCGCATCGCTCTTCACCGGGGCCACGCGTCCCATCTATGACCTCACCTGGCGCTTCACGCTCACCGGCCGCCTTTTGTGGGCCGGCGGCACCGCTTGGTCGCGCATCATGTACCCCGCCTTCACCGAGTACGTGCGCGAGGTGCGCCCGCTGGCCATCGTATGCACGCACATCACGGCGGCGAACGTGGCCGTGGGCGCGCGCATGCTCTCGGGCCTGGAGTTCCCCATCGTGTGCGTGCCCACCGACTACGAGACCGAGGGCCTCTGGCCGCACCGCTACACCGACCTGTTCTGCGTGGCGAACGAGTCCATGGCCGAGACGCTGCGCCCCCGCCGCGTGCCCGAGGAGGGCATCCGCATCACGGGCATCCCCACGCGCGAGGACTTCCGCCGCACCTACGACCAGCGCGAGACGCGCGAGCGCCTGGGGCTGCCGCAGGACAAGACCGTGGTGCTGGCGCTGGCCGGCGCGCAGCTGCCCCGCCCCTACGTGCACTTCCGCGACGCGCTCGACAAGCTGCTGCCCTACCTCCACGCGCTTTCGGACATGCACTTCGTCATCGTGGCCGGCAACGACGCCGATTACGCCCGCCACCTGCGGCAGGAATGCGCCGATCTGGGACTTGCCAACGTGAGCGTGCTCGACTACGTGGAGGGCATGGCGGCGCTCATGGCGGCCAGCGACGTGGTCATCTGCAAGTCCGGCGGCCTCGTGGTCACGGAATGCCTGTGCGCGCAGGTGCCCATGGTGCTGTTGGGCCGCGCGTACGGCCAGGAGAAGGTGAACGTGCGGATGCTCACCTCGCTCGGCGCGGCCATGCACGTGACCACGTCCCGCGAGCTGCTGGACGCGCTGCGCCACATCGAGAAGAACCCGGAGAGCATCCGCTCCATGTTGATCAACGGCAGCTTCCTGCGCCACCCGGACGCCGCGCGCGACGTCGCCCGTGCCACGCTGGAGCTGGCCGCGCACCCCAAGGGCCCCGACGACCCGCAGCGGAGGAAGCATTTCCTGCGCTTCTACTGGGGCGGGAAGCCTGCGCACACGCGCTAGAGCCGAGCGGCGCATCGGACGGGGGCCAAGCGGCGGCGCCCGATACGGCCCTCAAGCGACACGGAGGTGAACCGATTGGACGCAGCACCGAGCCCCGCGCGCGGACACCGCGGGCCGAGACGAGCCGCCCTGGCCGCGGCCTGCGCGGCCGTGGTCGCGCTCGCGGTCCTCGTCGCCGTCGTCGCCCTGACCCCGCGCGAGCGCCAACAGGACGCCTCCGCCATCCGCCATAGCGCTCCCGAGCTGATGGTGGCCGTGGACGAGTACCTCGACCCCCGCGAGGCCAAGGAGCTGTCCGAGGTCGGGGAGAACTCCCTCGACTTGCTGGTGGGCATATCCATGCTGTCCGAGGTGCGCTATTGCGAAGGCGCCGAAGAGGCCGCAACCTACTACGACTCGCCCGGGGCGGCGCTCGCGGCGGCCCGGGCGACACACGGCGAAAGCTCGCTTTACCAGAGCATGTCCGAACCGCTGTTCGTGTTCGAGGGACCGCCCTACGGCGGCAACCGCACCGCCGTCGCCGTATGCCTGGCCGCCGGCGAATCGGACGGCGATTGGCTCGCTTTCGCCTTCCTCGACCAGAGGGGAGAACGCTACTCGAACCCGCTCTACCTGGAATCCGCGCCCGCCAACTTCGACGTGGTGCCGCAGCATCGCAGCCAGCCGCTCGCCTACGCCTCGGAGGAGGAGAAGGCAGCCGAGATGATCTTCGACTACCTGGACGGCGACAAGAACCTGTTCGTCGCCAACGGCAAGGTGCCCGTCTACGTGGGCTGCTCCACGAACCCCGCCGTGCTCGGCATCACCGTCCTGGGCCGCCCGCCCGACGAGACCGCCACGTGCGAGCTCGGCGGAACCGTCTACCACCTCTGGGCGTACCGCACGTTCGACTTCAACCGCTACCTCATAGACAGCGGCTTCAACCTGGACGAGTTCTACCTCCCCAACCTCGTGCGGGCCCTGGAGATATCCGTGCCCGACTAGCGCGGCGGGCGCGGGCGGCCCCCGCCGCCTGCTTTTCCCGCCTCCCGACTCCCCGCCCGCCGCCGCGGCGGTTCTGTGGCGATTCCGCGAGATCGCCCGCATGACCAGCGTCTTGGGGGATAATGGGGGCATTGCGCGCCGGGCGGAGCCCCGCTGCGCGTCGATCTTCCGAATGCGCGCTGCGGCGGATCGAGCCCCGCACGGCATCGACGGCCGCGGGCCGCCGTTTTGGAACCTTACGAAGCAGAAACAGAGGAATATGAAGCAGTTCAACGAGCTGGGGCTGTCCCCGGAAGTCCTCGACGCCGTAACGCGCCTGGGATACGAAACGCCCACCCCCGTACAGGAGCAGGCCATCCCGCTGGTGCTGGAGGGCCGCGACCTCATTGCGGCCGCCAAGACCGGCACGGGCAAGACGGCCGCGTTCTCGCTGCCCGCCCTGGACGGGCTCGGGCACGCGAAGGGCGGGCAGGGGCCGCTCATGCTGGTGGTCACGCCCACGCGCGAGCTGGCGCAGCAGATCGGCGAGGTGTGCGCCGCCGTGGCCGTGTCCACCCACCACCGCATAGCCACCGTGGTGGGCGGCCTGTCCTATGAGCCGCAGATCCAGAAGCTCAAGCACGGCACCGACGTGCTCATCGCCACGCCCGGCCGCCTCGTGGACCTCATGGACCAAGGGGCCGCGCGCCTGGGCGACGTGGAGGTGCTCGTGCTCGACGAGGCCGACCGCATGCTGGACATGGGCTTTCTGCCCTCAATGCGCAAGATCATAGGGGCGACGCCCGCCAGCCGGCAGACGCTCCTGTTCTCGGCCACCATCGACCGCTCCATCATGGGCAGCGTGGGAAAGCTCCTGCACGACCCGGCCATGGTGGAGATAGCCCACAAGGGCGAGACGGCCGACACGGTGGAGCAGTTCATCGTCCGCGCCCCGCAGACGCTCAAGCCGGCCCTGCTGAAGGCGGTGCTGGCCGAGAAGGGGCACGAGCGCGTCATCGTGTTCGCCCGCACCCGCAGCCGTGCCGACGCCACGTGCCGCCGGCTGAAGAAGGCGGGCTACACGGCCGAGGCCATCCACTCCGACCGCAGCCAGAACCAACGCCGCCGCGCACTCGACAACTTCATGAGCGGCACCACCGACGTGCTCGTGGCCACGGACGTGTTGGCACGGGGCATCGACGTGGAGAGCGTCGACCATGTGATCAACTACGACCTGCCCACCGTGCCCGAGGACTACGTGCACCGCATCGGCCGCACGGGCCGCGCCGGCGAGGAGGGCTGGGCCATCTCGTTCGTGAGCCCGGAGACCGAGGACGCGCTGCGCGACATCCAGAAGCTCATCAAGCGCGAGATCCCGGAGATGGAGATAGCCTCGTTCGACGAGCAGGAGGCGCTGGCCGAGGCCGCTGCCCACGCCACGCGCAAGGCCGCGCGCACCGACCCCGAGATAGCCCAGGCCTCACGCGAGATGGCGAAGCGCGAGCGCAAGAAGGAGCGCGCCCGCGAGGCCGCCGCGGAAGGGGCGCAGGATGCCGGCGGACGCGGGCAGGGTCGCGGTGCCGGTGCCGGCGGGCAGGGCGGCAGGAAGCGCGCGGCGAAGAAGCCGGCCGGCGTGGCAGGGGGCCAGCCGACCCGCCAGCGCCCCGCCCAGAAGGGCCCGAAGAAGCCGGCCTCAGGCGCGACGGCGAAAGCCGGCAAGGGCCAGCCGACGGCACAGCCCTCGGCGAGAAAGCCCGCGCAGGGGGCCTCTGGCCGTCCCGCCCAGCCGAAGCAGCAGCCGGCGAAGGGATCTTCGCCGGCGAAGTCCGCCCGCGGCGGCAGCGACCTGCGGCCCGGGCGCGCCCACCGCGCCGACGTGGCGAAGCGCCGCGGAAAGCAGCGCTAGGAAGGAGAATCGCACTGCCGGAAGCTGCGGCATCGGGCAATACCCAACCTAAAGGCACAGTGACGAGATCCGGGGCCATGGCATGTTTTCCGCCTGCGCGATTGGAACGATCACAGAGAAACACCTGTTCGGGAGAATCTGCCCTGCGTTATCCGGACGGCAAACATGCCATAGCCCCGGATCTCGTCCACCCGACCCTCTCCCGGCACCGGAACGGGTCGCCGGCAAGGCACCCGCATCCCCGCCGCCAGCTGGCCGTGGCCGTCCTCCCGTCATGGGCCAGCCGGGACGCCCTTCCGCCATCCGCGGGCGAGGGTCTTACCCCAGCGGGTCCTTGTTCTGGTTGGCGGCGACGCGAACCAGGCGGTTGGCGGCCCACACGAGGCCGGCCAGCACGACGAGCGCGCTGCCGGCCAGGAGCCACGCTCCCTGCAGCAGCTCGGCCAACAGGAAGAACGCCGCCGCGGCAGCGGCGAATATCAGCGCGACCACGCCCACAGCCACGATGGCCGTCCCCGCGATGCGGGCACCGCGCCCTTCCTCCTGCTGTCCCCGCACGTCTTCGTCCGCCATGGCGGCCACCTTGCCCCTTCGCCCTCGCCTCGCCTGCCGGCGCCCTCGCTCCTGGCAGCCCTTTGCAATCCTCGCCGCTATGGTACGCTTTTCGTGGCGACGACGTCCACGCCGGTGCCGCACGCGTCGGCCACGATGACGTCGCCCGCCGCGACCGGTGCCGCCAAGCGCGCGGACAGGCAGGCTGCCAGCACGTCGGCCACCCGGGCCTTCGGCACGGGGGACGCCGTCTTCACGCTCACGGGTTCCAGGCAGCCCTCCACGGGCAGCACGGCCGTCACCATGCGCTCGGGCGCCGCAGCCTCGCGCTCCGCGTACGCCGCACCGCGCCCGCACGTATTGCCGGACACCTCGGTCACGCTGCCATGCTCGTCGAAAGACACCTCAAGCTGACAGCCCAACGGGCAGCAGATGCAGGTGAACGTGGTTATCTCGGTGGCAAGCTGCATCATTCGGCTCCCCCTCCCGCCACGTCGGGCCGCTTGTCGGCGCCTCGCGCGGCCTGCAAAGCCGCCGCTTGCGACGCAACGGACGGCGGCGCATCGTCCGGACGCCCCTCCACCCGCACGTGCAGCGAGGAGAGGCCCGCAACGTCGGCACCCGATAGCTTGATCTGCACCATCTCGGCCGGCACCGCCACCATGGTCTTGGCTTTCTTCACCGTGCGCACCGACCCGTCGGCAGCCACGCCCTCCACGAAGAAGCGCGGCCCGCGCAGGGCGCGCGACACGCGCAGCGACAGCGTCACGTCCTCGTCGGCACCCGTGGCCGGGTCGATGGCCTGGGGAACCACGTAGCGAACCCCCTCGTCCGGGAGCACGGGAACGGCCGTCACGGCGGCAACCGGCAACGCGGTACCGCGCGCCCCCTCCCCGGCAGCATGCCCGCCGAGGGCAACGCGGCGCGCATAGGCCGCCGCAGCCGCGCCGGCCGACTCGCCCTCGGCGGACGCATGGTCCACCAAGTCGTGCACATGCAGCGCGTTTCCGCAGGCGAAGAGCCCCGGCACGCCGGTGGCCAACCGGTTGTCGACCCGCGGGCCGCCCGTCACCGCATCGAGCGCCGCGCCGGCCGTCTTCGCCACCTCGTTCTCGGGGATGAGGCCCACGGACAGCAGCAGGGTGTCGCAGGCCACGCGCCGCTCGGTACCCGGAACGGGCTTGAGCGTGGCGGGGTCGACGTGGGCGATGTGCACGGCCTCCAGCCGGCCCGCACCCTCCAGCCGCACGACCGTGCGGCTCAGGTGCAGCGGGATGCCGAAGTCGTCCAGGCACTGCACGATGTTGCGCCGCAGGCCCGAGGGATGGGGCATCAGCTCGTAGACGCCCTCGACCTGGGCGCCCTGGGAGGCCAGGCGGCGCGCCATGATAAGGCCGATGTCGCCCGAGCCCAGGATGACGGCGCGCCGGCCCGGCAGGCACCCCTGCAAATTCATGAAGTTCTGCGCGCTGCCGGCCGAGAACACGCCCGACGGGCGGCTGCCGGCCAGGTTGAGCGCGCCGGCGCCGCGCTCGCGCGAGCCCGTGGCCAGCACGACGGCGCGGGCGCGCAGCACGTGGACCCCCGCCCCGCTCACTGCGCGCACCACAAGCTCCCCGGCATCGGCGCGCGCCGCGTCTACCGAAAGCACCGACGCTCCGAGCAGCACCTCCACGCAGGCCGTCGCACCGGGCGCATCCTGCGCCCCGGCCTCACCGCCAACGGCGGCCGGGCGCCCTTCGAGCGCCGCGGCCTCGCGCGCGGCGTACTCGGGCCCGGTGAGCTCCTCGCCGAAGCGGTGCAGGCCGAACCCGTTGTGCACGCACTGCTTCAGGATGCCGCCCAGCTTCGCCTCGCGGTCCACCAAAAGCACCCGGCGCGCTTCGGCGTCGGCTGCGGCGCGCGCAGCGGCCATGCCCGCCGCGCCCCCGCCCACCACGACCACGTCGTAGGGGGAACCCGCCACGTAAGGGGCATCGGCAAGCGACCCGACCGTGTCGGTGCCGCGCCCTGCCGCGCCCGAAAGCGCGTGCGCGCCGGCCGCAAGGCCCCCTTCGCCTTCGATCCGCGCCAGCGCCGCATAGTCCGGCCGCGCCGCGGCCACGAGCGGCGAGCCCGGCAGCCGCTTGTCCAAGGCGTCCGGAGCCGTGCCCGTCTCGCGCGCGACGATCTTCGCGATCTCGGGCGAGCAGAACCCGCCGTGGCACCGCCCCATCGTAGCGCGCGTGCGCCATTTGAGCGCGTCGAGCGAGAGCACGGGCACCGGGCCATGAAGCGCCGCCACGACCTCGGCCTCCGTCACCTCGCAGCAGCGGCACACCACATGCCCGGCGCGTGGATCGGCCGCGATGGCTCGGGCACGCTCCTCCTCGCCCATCCCGGAGAACGGAACGGCGTGCCGGCGGCGCGGGTCGAAGTCCGGCCTTGGCGAAGCCCCCAGCAGCCCGGCCACGCCGGCGGCCACGTCCACGGCCACGGCGGGCGCCGAGGTGAGGCCCGGAGAGTCGAAGCAGGCAACGTTGAAGAAGCCCGGCGCGTCGTCCGGCTGGCCGATGACGAAGTCGCCCTCCGCGCACGAGGCACGCAGACCCGCGAAGTTCGCGATGACTCCGCGCGTGCCCGCATCGGGCCACGTTCGCCGCGCCGCCTCCAGCACGAACGCGAGGCCCTCGGCGCTCGTGGACACGTCCTCCTTGCTCCCCTGCTCCACGGCGTTCGGCCCCACCAGCAGGTTGCCGTGCACGGTCGGCGTCACGAGCACGCCCTTGCCCGCGCGCGAGGGCGCTTGGAACACCGTGTGGGAGAACGCGCCGCCCTGGTCGGTGTCGTAGAGCAGGTACTCGCCCCGCCGCGGCACGATGCGAAGCTTGAGGGCGCTCACCAGGTTGTTCAATTCGTCGGCATGCACGCCCGCCGCGTTCACCACGGCCCGGCAGGCAATGCGCGCGCCTGACGAGGTCGACACGAGATAGCGCCCGCCCGAGCCGTCCGGACCGCCCTCGCCGGCCTGCCCCGACCGCCCGATGCCCACCACCCGCTCGCCGAAGAACAGCCGCGCGCCGTGCTCCGCGGCCTGCTCCAAGCAGGCGAGCGCAACCTCGTACGGATCGCATAGGGCGCCGGTCTCGGCCAGCAGCGCGCCCTTCGCAGACGGGGCGACGGCCGGCTCCAGCGCGCGCACCTCCGCAGCGTCCAGCTCGCGCACGCCCTCCACGCCGTTCTCCGCCGCCCGTGCCACGAGCGCACGGACGCTCGCCAGCTCCTCGTCGGTGAACGCCAGCACGAGCGAGCCGTTGCGCCGGTAGGCGAAACCCAGCTCGTCGGCCCACCGAGCGAAGAGCCGCGAGCCCTCCCGGTTGTAGCGCGCCTTGAGCGTGCCGGGCACCGGGTCGTAGCCGGCATGCACGATGCCGGAGTTCGCGCGGGTCGCCCCGCAGGCCACGTCGTTGCCGGCTTCGAGCACGGCCACGTCAAGCCGGTAGCGGGACAGCTCGCGGGCACAGGCCGCGCCGGCTATGCCCGCTCCAACCACGACGACGTCATAAGAAAGCTCTTCAAAGGTATCCATGTCGTTCAGCTTACTATTTTTCCCCGCTGGGCGAAAGGGCGGACACGCAATCGGGCAAACACGCTATCGTAAGGGAGTCAGATCGAATGGAAAGGGTGCTCATGAGGATCGCAGTAGCCAGCGAAGGCTTGGAAGTTGCTCCCCGTTTCAGGCAATGCGCCAGCTACATGTGTTACCGGGTCGACCGGGGCATCATCGTGGAATGCCAGAACCTGCCGAACCCCGGCTTGGCCGCCCCCAAGCTCGTGGCTCTGCTCGTGGAGATGGGCGTGGACACGCTCATCGTGGGAGCCATCGACTACGACGTGGCGAACGTGTTCTGCCATGCAGGTATCGAGGTCATAGCCGGCGCGCACGGAAGCGCGCGCGAAGTGGTGCAGGCCTACCTCACCCGCACGCTCACCGGCGTGGACGAGCTGTGCCACCTGGATGGCTGGGAGCACGAAGATGGCCACGACCGGGATCTTGCCGAAGCGTAAGACGCCCGTCCCCTCCACGGGGCGTGACATTGTCCCCGTCCCCCTGTCACACACGTCCCCCTGTCACACCCCTGTCACACCCGGCGCCCCATCGAGCACCGCAAAAGGCCCCGCGATGCGGGGCCTTTTCTTCATGGCGCCGTTCGTTCCCGGCGCAGAAAGCTCTGCAGGCCCGAAGGCCCGCAGGTTGCTACAGGGCCTTCTTGGCAACCTCGGTGATGGCGGTGAACGCCGCGGGGTCGTTGACGGCCATGTCGGACAGCACCTTGCGGTCCAGCTGCACGCCGGCCTTCTTGAGGCCGTTCATGAGCACCGAGTAGCTCATGCCGTTGATGCGGGCGGCCGCGTTGATGCGGGTGATCCAGAGGCGACGGATCTCGCGCTTCTTGTTGCGGCGGTCGCGGTACATGTACTGGAGCGAATGCTGCACCTGCTCCTTCGCGGCACGGTAGGAACGGGACTTCGCACCGTAGTAGCCCTTGGCGCGGTTGAGGATGGTACGACGCTTCTTATGGGCGCTGACTGCACGCTTGACACGAGCCATGTTCTATCACCTGTTCCTTCTCTAGCGAAGGCCGAGACCGCGCGCGACGGTCTTCTGATCGGCCTTGGACACTTCGGTTTCGTGGCGGAAGTTGCGCTTGCGCTTCTGGCTCTTCTTGGTCATGATGTGGCTCTTGTAGGCCTTCGAGCGCATGATCTTGCCGGAACCGGTGACGCGGAAACGCTTCGCGGTGCCGCGATGGGTCTTCATCTTGGGCATTACTCGTCCTTCCCTTCAGCTTCCTTCTTCTCGTTTTCCTTTTTCTTCTTCGCCGCCACCGCTGCGGGCAGGGGGGCGATGAGCATGTGCATGTTGCGGCCTTCCATCTTCGGCTGGTTCTCGATGACCGCCTCGTCCTTCAGGTCGTCGGCCAGGCGCTCCAGGATGGTGAGGCCCAGCTCCGGGTGCGCCATCTCGCGCCCGCGGAACATGATGGTGATCTTCACCTTGTTGCCGGCGTCGAGGAAGCGCATGACGTGCTTCTTCTTCGTCGTGTAGTCGCCCACGTCGATCTTCGGCCGGAACTTCATTTCCTTCGTCTCGACCTTGCTCTGGTTCTTGCGGGCCTGCTTGGCCTTGATGGCCTGGTCGTACTTGAACTTCCCGTAGTCCATGATGCGGCACACGGGCGGTTCGGCGTTCGGGGCGATCTCCACGAGATCGAGCCCCTGGTTGTCCGCGACGCGCTGGGCCTCCGCCGTGACGTAAATGCCCATCTGCTCGCCGTCGAAGCCGATCAGACGGCATTCCCGGACGGTGATTTCTTCGTTGAGCCGAGGCTCTTGAGCAGCTATCGCGCTCACCTCCCATTCTTCCGCGCTTGCGCGCTTCAATGAAAAACCCGCCGCTCCGGAAAGCGACGGGTTCGATTCTCATGACCGGGCCGCGTGCGGCCCCGTATTCGAGCGACCCATCAGCAGCCGAAGCGCCGAATCAGGTGGAGGGTTTCCCCTCGCTTGTGTAAACAGCCTGCCTATTGTAGCACGGCAAGCGGAAGATGCAAGGGGTGAATCGTCCTTTTCGCGTAACCTTCCCTGCCGTCTTCTCCGCCTCCTCGCCAAAGCCAGCCTCTCGCCATCTTTTCGCCAGGCCACGTGCAATCGGCGATGCCGCGTGCCGGCCATGCGCGCAACCTCGCGCATGGCCGGAAAGGACCTTCCGAGGCCGCCCGTCGGGAAAACCCCGCGGATTCCGCCCGCGGAGCTTGGCGTTCGGTATACTGCTGCCAACGGCGAAACGCCGCCGAGGAGCACCGTCCGCCCACCGCTACGGAAGGACTTCCATGAATCGCCTGCCCCGCCTGCTCATGCTCGCCGGAGCCTGGATCGCCTGCGTCATAGGCTGCATCGGCGTGTTCGTGCCCGTGCTGCCCACCACCCCGCTGCTCCTTCTGGCCACGTTCCTGTTCGCGCGGTCGTCGCCGCGCTGCCACGCGTGGATCGTCTCCACGAAGGTTTACCGCACCTACGTGGCCGCGTTCAAGGAGGCCGGGGGCATCCCCGCTGCCACGAAGGTGCGCATACTCACCGTGTCGTTCGTGCTCATGGGCGCCAGCGCCTTTTTCGTCCGCAAGCCCGTCGTCTGGATCGTCCTGGGCTGCGTGGCCCTGTTCCTGCTGTACCTCATGCTCGTGCGCATCCCCACCATCTCGCTCGAGAACGTGCGCGCCGCCCGCAAGGCCGACGAGGCCGAGTAGGCCGCCGCGCCGGTCGCGTTCCGCCCGCCCTGTCGGCCTGCGCCCGCCCGCCATGCAAGCGGCCGCATCGAGCAAGATGGAAGGCCCATCCCACTTTGCGTGCGTTTTGCGTTATCATTGGCACGTGACGCCTCGGGCGCAGGGGAAGCCCGGGCACCGTAGACCGAACAGGGGAGATCTATGGAAGGCGAATTCGCTCTCGGCGCGCAAAGGACGCGCGCCTACCTTGCACGCCTCGGGCTCGAGCGGCCCGAACGTCCCACGCGGGAGGCGCTCGACGAACTCGTCTACGCGCACCAGTGCTCCATCCCGTTCGAGACCATCGACATGTACCGCTGCACCGAGCCGCCCGACCTGGAGCCGGCCCGGGTGTTCGACAAGCTGGTCGCGCAACGCCGCGGCGGCTACTGCTTCGAGCTGAACGCCTTGTTCGAGGCGCTGCTGGCAAGCCTGGGCTACCGGGTGCGTCCGTGCCTGTGCCGCGCCGTATGCGGGGCCAAGGTGAAAGATCCCATCAACCACCGCGCCGTGCTCGTGGAGCTGGACGGCAAAGAGGTCCTCGTGGACGTGGGCTTCGGCGGGCCGCTGCCCTCGGCCTCGCTCTCGCTCGCGGACGGACAGGAGCAGATCATCCGCGGCGAGTCGTTCACCGCGCGCCGCATCGACGCGTACTGGTGGGCCGTGGATCGCGTGACCGGGGCGAAGAAGGATCTCTACGGCATCGAGGGGCCCTCTCGCATGCAGACCGAGCTGGAGCTGTGCCTGGCAACCGTGATGGACAGGGACTTCGACGCGCTCAACCTTGCCTGCTCCCGTCCGGGCACGGAGTTCCACGACCACCGCATAGCGAACCTGCGCACGCCGAACGGCTACTTCGCCATCTGGGACGACATGCTCACCGTGCGAAAAGACGGCAAGAAGGAGCGCATCCCCCTGCCCGACGAGGCAGCCTTCGCCGACGCCTGCGAGCAGTACTTCGGCTTCCGACCGCACGGGGCGTGAGAAGGCGCGAAAACGGGATCGCATATTGTCGTAGCAAGTTAGCGAGGCCGGCCGTGCCCGAGGTTGGCGGTATTGCGGAGGCGAAGCGTACTGCGGTACGCGAGCCTCCGGGATCGCGGCAAGATCGGGCACCACGGCCGGCCGCAGCGTCGGCAGGTTCCGGCGGCCAGGAGGCCGCCGGAACCCCTAAGCGTTGATGTACACGTAGATGATGCGGATGGTGTCGGCAAGGTTGCCGGACATGTTCGCGGTGGTGTAGTTATAGGACAGCACCGCGGACCACTCGTGGGGCGCGCCGTTCAGGTCGACCGTGCCCGAGAACGAGCAGTTCTCCTTCACGACCCTAGTGCCACTGGAATCCATAGTGGTATAAACCATCTTGTCCTCGGGAAGCACGGCAGAGCCTTCGGCAACAGGAACACCAGCCTCTTGCAATGTTCTTTCTACAACATGATCATTCTGGACGATATCAGCGAAACTCCTCGATCCGTAGCCGAGCGCGGCGGTGGAGGCGGAATAGCCCGCCTGCACGACCTTGCCCTCCTCGTTGAGGCCCAGGTACACCGTGGGCGTGCCCGTGCGCGTGTCGGCCGGCTCGTCGGTCAAAGCCACCGTCACGTCCTTCTTGATGGGGTTGCCTTCCTCGTTCACGTCCTTCGAGGCGGTTACCTGGGCGCCATGGGCGAGCGCAGCCAGGGCCTCGTCCTGGCCGAGGCCCAGCACGGCGGCGAGGTTCGGCGCCTCGGTCTTCTTCGTGGTCTCGGTGGAGGCGTCCTTCGTCTCCTCCTGCTGGATGGCGGTCACCTCCTGCGCGTCCTGCTGCTGCTGCGTCTGCTGGGCGGCCAGCGTCTGGCTCTCGGTGACGAGGCGCCAGGTGAGGTAGCCCAGAACGCCGATGAGCACCACCAGCAGCACGATAACCACGATGAGCACGCGGCGCATGCGGCGCGACTTGCGCATATGCGGGGGCACGTCCGTCTTGTCCTTCTTGCCGTGGAGGCCCTTCGGCGGCTCGGGCTCCAGGGGCGCCTCGTCGTCGAGCAGCAGCGACGGCGTGTCGCGCGGCTCGAGGCTGTCGAAGGCGTCCGGGTACTCGTCGTCGGTGTCGCCCTTGTAGCTGAAGCCGCCGGCATGCGCCGGGCCGCTCGGAGCACCGCCCACCGGGGCGAACGCCTGGGTGAGGCCGATGGCGTTGTCCCGGTCGTCGGCTGGAGCCTCGGGCGCTGCGGCCACCGGGTCGGCGCCGACGGGCGCGAACGCCTCCGTCAGGCCGATGCGCTCGTCGCGGTCGTCTGCGGCAGGGCCGCCGGCATCGGGAATGCGATCGGGATCCGACGGGGCCCCGGATGGTTTGCTTGCAGCGTGTTTTGGCATCGTTCGACCTTCCTGCCTTTGAGGAGAGCGCATCAGCGCATGAAGAAGAAGTAGTATGCGGCGAACCCTACGATGAGCAGCAGCGCCGTAGCCAGCACGGCCTTCTGGGCCTTGGGCATGGGTGCTCCCGAAAGATCTTCGAGCCGCTGCTCGCGACAGGGCTCCTCCGAGGACCGCGGCATCTCGCCCGAGCGGCTGGAAGACGGGTTGCCGGATACGTCCTCTTCCGCGGCGGCCTCGCCGGACGCAGGTTCCTCGGCAACGGGCGCGCAATCGGGCTCCGGCACGGGTACGGGGACCGGGCGCGAAACCGCGCGGGCGCCCGCCTGGATGACGACGTCGTCATCATCGTCGGTGGTAACCGTAATATGGGAAAACGCCTTCTCGTCAGCCACGGTGCATTCCTTTCGCGTCTTGCCGATTATAAGGTACGGCCTATCCGCGCAGGCCCTTGTCCAAATAATATCCATCGGGGGCGAAGCGGCGGCGGTACGTGAGATAGCTCGCCATGACGATGGCGATGGTGTTGGCCGCCGAAAGCATGAGCATGACCACGATCTGGTACTTGGCCGCGGCCAGCGGGTCGGCGCCCGCGAGCAGCTGGCCGGTCATCATGCCGGGGAACGTGACGATGCCCGCCGCCGACATGTTGGCGAGCACCGGCGTCATGCCCGCCCCGATGGCGGCCTTGAGCGAGGGGGCAGCCGCCTCGTGCGGCGTCGCCCCGAGCGCCACGAGCGAGAACATCTCGGAGGCGCGGGCGTCCATGTCCGCGAACAGCCGGTCGATGGCCACGGCCACGGCAGCCATGGCGTTGCCCATGATCATGCCCACGATGGGCACGAGCTGCCGCGCGTTGTACCACGGCTCGGCGTGCACGACCCCTTCCACCACGATGAGGCCGATGGCGGTGGAGGACACGAAGAGCGAGACGAACACGGCGGGCACCAGCCCGGGGATGCGGCTCTTCACGCGCGACGTGGCGATCTGCGTGGCGGCGATCACCATGGCCGCCAGCACCAAGAGCACGAGCCACCACGTTTGGAACTCGAACAGGTACGTGAGCAGGAAGCCCGCGGCGAGGAGCTGCACGAAGCAGCGCACCGACGACACGGCGATGCGGCGCGTCTGCCCGAGCTCCAGCTTCCACGACACGAGGCCCGCCACGAGCATGAGGGCGCTCGCCGAGAAGAGCTCCACGTAGCCGATGTCCACCACGCCGTCGGTCACGGGCGCACCCCCTCCCCGCCCGCCGCCGCGAAGGAGAGCGCGCCGTCCGCCAGCGTGAACGTGCCGGACGCGAAGCCGTCGGAGGCGCGGTGGCGGATGCGCAGGCAGGCGGTGCGCGCGTCCACGAGGCTGCGCGTGAGGCGGCCCACCGCAAGCGCGGAGTCGTCGTCGAGCGCCGCGTCCACCTCGTCGAGCAGCAGCACGCGCGGGCGCGTGGCGAACGCGCGCAGGAGCGCCACGCGAGCGGCCTGGCCGC
This sequence comes from Gordonibacter urolithinfaciens, assembly GCF_900199375.1. Lineage (NCBI taxonomy): Bacteria > Bacillati > Actinomycetota > Coriobacteriia > Eggerthellales > Eggerthellaceae > Gordonibacter > Gordonibacter urolithinfaciens. Next base: position 2,869,231 of record NZ_LT900217.1, on the reverse strand, counting down.
CGGAGAGCTGCGACACGTCGCGGGCCAGGCCCACGTCGGAGAGCTCGGCCGCGTCCAGCAGGCGCGCGAGCTCGTCGTCGGCGGGCGGCTGCGTGCCGGCGTTCACCTTGAGCCTCCACGGGAGCACCAGGTTGTCGCGCACCGTGCCCGCCACGAGCGCGGCTTGCTGCGGCACGAGGCACACCTGGCGGCGCCACTCGGTCGGCTTGAACGCCGAGGAGGGCCGTCCGTCCAGGTAGAGCTCGCCGGAGTCGCGCCCCAGCATGAGCGCGCACGCGCGCAGGAGCGTCGACTTCCCCGCACCCGATGGTCCCACGAGGTCGCAGATCACGCCCGCCTCGAGCGAGAGCGACGCGTCGCGCAGAAGCGGCACGGCTTCGCCGCCGCGACGGTAGGACAGGGCGATATGCTCGGCACGGAAAAGGCTCATGGAACCATGGTAGCACCGTTTCGCCTCATGAGGCGAAACGGTTGCCGGCTAGGATGCAGACGCGCGCCCGAGCAGGCGCGCCGCAGCGGGGCGGGCGGGCGAGCCTAGCGAAGCCCCGCCTGATGGACCCGCTGCACGGCGGGTGAATCCCCGTTCGCAGCGCGCCAGGGGACGCTGCCGGAACCGCAGGCCGCCCTCGCGAGCGAAAGGCCGGGATCTGCCGCCGATTCCGGCCTTTCCTGTCAAAAAAGAGCCGGTTTGGCAATCGACAACGTAACGCTCAAAAAGGCGACCTGGCCTTTCTCGAGGCGACCTGTCGAAAGGCGCCTCGAAACGCGCTTCTCGATTGCCAAACCGGCTCTTTTTTGACAGGAAGGACGGTTTCGCGTGACAAAAACACCGGCCTATGCGGAGACAGCCATCACCTGCGCGGCGCGGCTCCCTACCCGGGGCGGCGCCCCTGCGCTTTACGGAGCTCCCGCTTGGTGCGATCCCCGTGCAGTGCGGCGTCCCCCGTGCGAAGCTCGAGCGCAGGGCTCCCGCGTAACGCGACGCAGCTCCCAGCCCAGGCGACCCGCTCGCATGGTGTGGCGCCCCCGACAGGCATCGCGCCCGTTGCCAAGCGGGGAGCGCGGCCGCGGCCGGGTGGCCGGGGGGGGGACGCCCCTCCTCCGGCCTCGGCCGAGGGCCGCCTCCTACTGCAGGCCCTCGATGTGCGGGATGGTGGCGAAGCCGGCTTCCAGCTCCTCGTCGGTGGGCTCGTGGTCGACCATCTCGCCCTTGTTGAAGGCGTCGTAGGCCTTCATGTCGAAGTAGCCGGTGCCGGTGAGGCCGAACAGGATGGTCTTGGCCTCCCCCGTCTCGGCGCAGCGGCGCGCCTCCTCCATGGCCTGGAAGATGGCGTGCGCGCTCTCGGGCGCGGGCAGGATAGTCTCCAAGCGCGCGAACTCCACGGCGGCGGCGAACACGTCGGTCTGCCTCACGGCCACGGCCTCCAGGTAGCCATCGTGCTTCAACTTCGACACGATGGGGCTCATGCCGTGGTAGCGCAGGCCGCCGGCGTGATCGGCGCTGGGCTGGAAGCCGTTGCCAAGCGTGTACATCTTGGCAAGCGGGCACGTCTGGCCCGTGTCGGCGAAGTCGTAGGCGTAGCGCCCGCGCGTGAGCGAGGGGCAGCTCGCAGGCTCCACGGCCACGAAGCGCGTGTCGGGACGCTCGCCGCGCAGCGTGTCGCGCATGAACGGCGCGATGAGGCCGCCCAGGTTCGACCCGCCGCCCGCGCACCCTATCACCACGTCCGGGTACTCGCCCAGCTCTTGAAAAGCGGCGTAGCTCTCCAACCCGATGACCGACTGGTGCAGCACCACCTGGTTGAGCACGCTGCCCAGCGTGTAGCGCCCCTTGTTCTCGGGGATGTTCAGCGCGCGCTCCACCGCCTCGGAGATGGCCGTGCCGAGCGATCCCGTGGAATCGGGATGCTCGGAGAGCATCTTGCGGCCGATGGCCGTGGTGTCCGACGGCGAGGGCGTGACGTTGGCCTTGAACGTCTCCATGATGTTGCGGCGGAACGGCTTCTGCTCGTAGGAGCACTTCACCATGAACACGTCCAGGTTGAGTCCGAAGTGGTCGGCGGCCTCGGCGAGCGCCGTGCCCCACTGGCCCGCGCCCGTCTCGGTGGTGATGCCCGTGAGCTCCTGGGCCTTGGCGTAGTAGGCCTGCGCGATGGCGGAGTTCAGCTTGTGGGAGCCGGACGTGTTGTTGCCCTCGAACTTGTAGTAGATCTTCGCGGGCGTGCCCAGTGCGCGCTCCAGGTTGTACGCGCGGCATAGCGGCGAGGGCCGGTAGATGCGGTACATCTCCCGCACGGGCTCGGGGATGTCGAAGTAGGCCGTGTCGTCGTCGAGCTCCTGCGCCACCAGCTCGTCGCAGAACACGGACGCGAGGTCCTCGGGGCGCGCCACGGCGCCGTTCGGCAGCCGGATGGGCTCGGGCTTCTCCGGCATGTCGGCCCGCAGGTTGTACCACTGCGCGGGGATCTGGTCTTCTCGCAGGTACAGGCGGTGCGGCGCGTTCTCGGTCATGATGGTTCCTTTCACGTTGCTGCGGCGTCCCCGCCGCGGTTCATCCTCGGGTTATAGGACAAAAAGTGTGTCCGACAAACCATCTTTTTCCCAGTTCAATCTGAAGAAATCACACTGAAAAGTTGTTTCGCCCCAACTTTTCACCCGGACAAAAAGTGTGTCCGGTTTGCGCTTGACACGCCTGTTCAAGATAGCTTTTCGGAGAGAAAAGTTCATCTTGGGCAGGAGCGGACGAATGGATAACCCGAAGTGCGGCGCGTGCGGCGGTGCGATGAAGCGCAACGGCAAGACGAAAGCGGGCGCGCAAAGGTGGAGGTGCAAGGCATGCGGGGCATCCACGACGCACCGTATCGACAATTCGGCGAAGGAGCTCGACGCCTTCCTCCGATGGCTCTTCTCCAAGCGCGGCCAAGAGGACTTCGGATGCTCGTCCAGGACGTTTCGCAGGAAAGCCGCCAGATTCTGGCAGATGTGGCCCCTGCCCTCCTACACCGGGGAGGTGTGCGACGTCGTGTTCTTGGACGGCATCTGGATCTCGGGGCTCGTCGTGCTCATAGCCTGCACCAAAGAGCACGTGCTCGCCTGGCACCTGGCCGAGAGCGAGAACTCCGGCGCCTGGGCGGCGCTCATGGCCAAGATGGCCCCGCCGCGCCTGGCCGTCTCCGACGGGGGCGCCGGGTTTGCCAAGGCGGCGCGCGCCATGTGGCCGGGCACCTGCGTCCAGAGGTGCACGTTCCACGCATTCTGCCAGGTAAAAAGGTGCACCACCTCGCGCCCCAAGCTGGAGGCGGGCAAGGAGCTCTACGGCCTCGCCAAGAAGCTGCTGAAGGCCAAGGACGCCGGATCGGCGGCAGCGTGGCTGGCCGAGTACGCGGAGTGGTGCTCCAAGTGGGAGGGGTTCCTGCGCGAGTTCGCGCTCGAAGACGGCAAGAGGCGCTACGTGCACCGGGAGCTGAGGAAGGCCCGCCGCGCGCTCAACGGCCTCGTGCGGTCGGGGACGCTGTTCGCGTTCGTGGAGATGGCCGAAGAGCGGGGCGGCGAGTGGGACTCCACCTCCAACATGATAGAGGGAGGCGTGAACGCGCAGCTGCGCGAGATGATCCGAAACCACCGCGGGCTGTCCAGGATGCGGCGCGTCAAGGCGATCTTCTGGTGGTGTTACGCGCACGCCGGGTCGCCCCTCCCTGCCGCCAGGATGCTGAAGGCCATGCCCACCGACGATGACGTCGAAGGGCTGTTCGCGATGGCCTCCAAGCCCAAGAGGCGGGATGGCGGGACGCCTGACGAATACGGTGCGGGAGTAGCCTGGGGAGAGTTCCACACGGCGGTCGAGTACCGTCAGTGAACAATCGGGCCGGACACACTTTTTGTCCTATAACCCTCATCCTCCGTCCGCGCAAACAAAAAGAGCCCCCGGATCTCCGAGGGCTCTTCTGTGTATGCATGCGCGGAACAGAAGCCTATGCGAGACCCGGGATCAATGCCTTCTCTTCCACCACCACGCGCCGACGGGCAACGTGTTAAGCACGCTGTCGGCGAAAGCTGCGGTGTGGGCGGTTGAGGGCATTGCGGCCTTTCTTCGGTCGGGCTTTCCGGGTCGGACGAAGCATAGCACCAACCGGGCGGCCTTGGGAAGGGGGCAATCCCGATCGCGGCAAGCCGCTCGGCGCGCAGGCCCTCTTGCGGCCCTACCGCGAGCGGGCTGGCAGAGCAGGCTCCGCAGGCGCGCCCTCGCGTAAGCGGCCGGCCCGGCAGCGGGGCCCTCCGCCCGCCGCCCCTTCCGCTGCCTTTCGGGGGCCAATTGGTGCGCTCGGCAGATTAATATCGCGTTTCGGGCGGTTTTGTTGCGCTTCCTTACGCTTTATTGTAATAAAGTATACGGATACGCGACGGTCGCCGCAGGATGCGACGTACCGCGCGCGAGCTGAAAGCTCGAAGGAGGGCCCCGCGACGCGCGGGGTTTGAGGGAAGGAGACATACCCCTATGGAAAGCAAGAGTGCGTTCAGCAGGCGTCAGTTCATGGAGCTGCTCGGCGTGTCGGCGGCAGGCTTCGGCCTCGTCAGCATGGCAGGCTGCGGCGGTGGCGACGACGCCAAGAAGGACGAGGGCGCGGACGCCCCCGCCGGCGGCGGCACGGCCGACACCATCACGTACAGCCTGACGGCCGACCCGCGCGCGGTCGACCCGGCGTACTTCGACGACGGCGAGTCCGCCGTGGTGTCCTGCAACATGTACGAGGGCCTGTACCAGTACGGCAAGACCGACGCGAAGGTGTCGCCCTGCCTGGCCAAGGACCTGCCCGAGATCTCCGACGACGGCCTGGTGTACACCATCAAGCTCAACGAGGGCATCAAGTTCCATGACGGCACCGACTTCAACGCCGAGGCCGTGAAGGCCTCCATCGAGCGTCAGCTCGAGCCCAACCGCAACTCCGACATGCCCTACGCGTCGTTCGTGTTCGGCGAGGAAGAGGCGGGCAACGGCGTCGCGAGCGTCGAGGCCGTTGACGACTACACCGTGAAGATCACGATGCGCGCGGCTTCCGCCCCGTTCGTGAAGAACCTCGCCATGGCCCTGGCCTCCCCCATCGTGGCGCCGAGCGCCATCGAGGCGGCCACCGACGGCCAGGCCATCACCAACCCCGTGGGCACCGGCCCCTACAAGTTCGTCGACTGGACGAAGGGCGCTTCGGTCACCCTCGTTGCCAACGAGGACTACTGGGGCGAGGCTCCCAAGACGAAGAACCTCGTGTTCAAGATCATCGCCGAGGGCAACACGCGCCTGACCTCGCTCATCAACGGCGAGTGCGACATCATCTCCAGCGTCGACCCCGCATCGGCCGACCAGATCGTCGACAACGGCTTCGAGCTGTTCTCCGAGGACGGCATGACCATCAACTACATGGCGTTCAACACCGAGACCGGCAAGTGCACGGACCAGGAGGTCCGCAAGGCCGTGGCCCAGGCCATCAACGTCGAGGAGATGGTGAAGTCCATCTACGGCGACTACGCCACCGTGGCGAACTCGGTCATGCCCACCTGGATGGCCCCCTACACCAAGGACGTCAAGCAGACGGCCTACGATCCCGAGGCCGCCAAGAAGACGCTGGCCGACAAGGGCATCACGTCGCTGCAGTGCATCACCTACACCACCGCCCGCCCCTACAACCAGAAGGGCGGCAGCGACCTGGCCAACATGATCCAGGGCTACCTGTCCGCCGTGGGCGTGGAGCTGAGCATCACGCAGTACGACTGGACCACCTACAAGACGAAGGTGCAGACGGACCCGTACGACATCTGCTTCTACGGCTGGACGGGCGATAACGGCGACCCGGACAATTTCATGAACCTGCTCGCCGACACGAACTGGTCCATGAACGTGGCCCACTGGCAGGACGACGAGTACAAGGCGCTCATCGCCGAGGGCCTGAAGACCCCCGATGGCGACGCGCGCGACGCCATCTACCTGCAGTGCGAGGAAATGGTTGCCGAGAAGCAGCCGTGGGTGCTCATCTCCCACTCCAAGAACCTGCTGGGCTACAGCCCCAAGGTCAAGGACTTCTACTACCATCCGACGGGAGTCGTGTTCTTCAAGGGCGTCTCGAAGGAAGCGTAAAGGCTGTTCCCCGGCGCCCGCGAGGGCGCCGGGTTTTCCCTGTGCGGCCCGCACGTCGTATTCTCGTCGCGTGCGGGCCGCACTTGCGCTACACTGTCATCCGGTCGTAAACGATCTGATGATCTGCACGCCAAGGACGGTTTGGCGTGCCCGAAGCCGGGGGCCACGGGTCTTCGGCTTCGTTCCTGTATTCGTTCGGATAACGGAGCAGGACAGGTAAGAAAGGGGCTTTATGCTCAAGTACATCCTCAAGAGAATCCTCATGGTGATTCCCGTTTTGCTGGGTGTTACGATCATCATCTTCCTCATCACGCGCGTGTTGGCCCCGGACCCGGCTCCGGTGGTTCTGGGCGAGCACGCAACACCCGAGGCGATGGCGGCGTGGCGCGCGGACAACGGGTTGGACGATCCCATCTGGATGCAGTACATCAACTTCATCGTGGGCGCCGTGCAGGGCGACCTCGGAACGTCCTACTACACGCACCAGCCGGTCACGGCCGAGATCGCCGCGCGCTTCCCCGCCACGGCCGAGCTCGCCATCTGCGCCATCATCGTGGCATCGCTTTTGGGCGTGGCCCTCGGCGTGCTGGCGGCGGTGAAGAAGAACAAGCTTGCCGACAACGTGAGCATGGTGGTGGCCCTCGTGGGCGTCTCCATGCCCATCTTCTGGTCGGGCATCCTGCTCATCCTGCTGTTCGCCGGCATCCTGCACGTGCTGCCTTCGAGCGGGCGCGTGACGCCCCTGCTCCAACCCACCGGGGGGACGGGCTTCTTCATACTCGACACCATCATGCGGGGCGACTGGAAGGCGCTGGGCGACGTGCTCGTGCACCTCATCCTGCCCACGGTGGCGCTGTCGCTGTACTCCATGGCCATCATCACGCGCATGACGCGCTCGAGCATGCTCGAGACGCTGAACGCGGACTACATCCGCACCGCGCGCGCCAAGGGCCTGAAGAAGGGCACCGTGAACATCAAGCACGCGCTGCGCAACGCCATGCTGCCCATCTCCACGGTCATCGGCCTGCAGTTCGGCAGCCTCCTAGGCGGCGCGCTGCTCACCGAGACGGTGTTCGCCTGGCCGGGCATCGGCAAGTTCGCCGTCGACTGCGTGCTGAAGAGCGACTTCCCCGTCGTCCAGGGCATCGTGCTCTTGGTGGCGGTCATCTTCGTTATCATGAACCTTGTCGTCGATATCGTGTACGCCTACCTTGATCCCCGCATCAAGTACGGCGCGAAGGAAGAGGGGTGATATCGATGGGAAAGAAGCAGAAGCTCGCAACCGAGCCCGCCGCCGAGATCGTCTTGAACGGCGGGCCGGCCAAGGAGAAGCGCGAGAGCATCTGGAAGGACGTGTTCGCCGGCATCGTGTCGAACAAGGCGTCGCTCGTGAGCGGTATCTTCATCCTGCTGCTCATCATCATCGCGCTGGTCACGAAGTTCGTGCCGAGCGTGCTGCCCTACGACCCGTACGCGCAGAACCTGAGCGAGTCCTTGCTCGGGCCCTCGGCGCAGCATTGGTTCGGCACCGACATCCAGGGCCGCGACATCTTCTGCCGCGTGCTCGTCGGAACGCAGATCACGCTGACCGTGGGCCTGGCCGCCGTGGCCATCTCGCTGACGGTGGGCGTGCTCCTGGGCTCCATCGCCGGCTACAAGGGCGGCAAGGCGGATACGATCATCATGCGCATCATGGACATGATGCTGGCCATCCCCTCCATCCTGCTGGCCATCGCCATCATGGCGGCCCTCGGGCCCGGCATCGAGAAGGCGGTCGTGGCCATCGGCCTGGTGTCCATTCCCGAGTACGCGCGCATCGTGCGCTCGGAGATACTCTCCATCAAGGAGAACGACTACGTGGCCGCGGCGCGCGTCGTGGGCGACTCCAACGCCGCCATCATCTTCCGCCACGTGCTGCCGAACGTGCTGCCGTCCATCATCGTGCGCGCGACGCTCGGCATCTCCACCGCCATCCTGGATGCGGCGGCGCTCGGCTTCCTGGGCCTGGGCGTGCAGCCTCCGGCGGCCGAGTGGGGCGACATGCTGGGACGCGGCCGCAACGAGCTGTTCCGCGCGCCGTGGCTCATGATCTTCCCCGGCATGGCCATCACGCTGACCGTGCTGGCGTTCAACCTGCTGGGCGACGGCATCCGCGACGGCCTGGACCCCAAAGCAAGGAAGAGGTGATCGCATGCTGTTATCGGTGAAGAACCTCTCCACGGAGTTTCCCGTCAAGAAGGGCATCGTCAAGGCCGTCGAGGACGTGAGCTTCGACGTGGACGCCGGCGAGATCCTGGCCATCGTGGGCGAGTCGGGCTCCGGCAAGTCCGTGACCAGCCTCTCGGTCATGGGCCTTCTGGCCGAGCCGGGGCACGTGGCCGGCGGCTCGATGGAGTTCGAGGGCAAGGACCTGGTGACGCTGTCCGAACGCGAGTACCGCGAGCTGCGCGGCAACGACATGGCCATGATCTTCCAAGAGCCCATGACGTCGCTCAACCCGGTGTACCGCGTGGGCAAGCAGATCGTGGAGGCCATCCGCACGCACGAGAACGTGTCGAAGAAGGAGGCGCGCGAGCGCGCCATCGACATGCTGCGCAAGGTGGGCATCCCGAGCCCCGAGAAGCGCATCGACGACTACCCGCACCAGATGTCGGGCGGCATGCGCCAGCGCGTCATGATAGCCATGGCGCTGTCGTGCAACCCGAAGCTGCTCATCGCCGACGAGCCCACCACGGCCCTCGACGTGACCATCCAGGCGCAGATCCTGGACCTGCTGCGCCGCCTGCGCGACGATACCGGCATGGCCGTGCTGCTGATCACGCACGACCTGGGCGTGGTGTCCGAGACGGCCGACCGCGTGGTGGTCATGTACTGCGGCCAGGTGGTGGAGGAGGCCGAGGTGCGCACGCTGTTCGACCACCCGATGCATCCCTACACGCTGGGCCTGCTGAAGTCAATCCCCCGCCTGGAGGACGACGACTCGAAGCGCCTGTACATGATCAAGGGCATGGTGCCGAACCCGCTGGAGATGCCCCCGGGCTGCCACTTCTCCGACCGGTGCGACTCCTGCATGGACATCTGCCGCGAGAAGATCCCCGACCTGGTGGACGTGGGCGGCCACAAGGTGCGGTGCTTCCTGTACGAGAACGCCGAGGGCCAGGCCAAGAGCGCGGCCGCCATCGCCGAGGGCGAGGCCGAGGCGCATGCCGACGCCGAGGCGGCGCGCAACGTGGAGACGGCCGAGGCGCTGCTGGCCGGCGAGGAGATCCGCGAGGCAGAGCTAGAGGAACTTGAGAAGAGCGAGGAGGCGGGCCGATGAGCGAGAGCAACGGGAACAAGGCCGCTGCCGCCCAGCCGCAGGCGGGCGCGGACGGCACGTCCGCGCCCCAGCAGGACATCCTGCTGGACGTCCAGCACCTCACGAAGCGCTTCGCCGCCGAGACGAACTTCTTCGGCAAGGCCACTTCGCACGTGCAGGCCGTGGACGACGTGAGCTTCCAGATCCGCCGCGGCGAGGCGTTCGGCCTGGTGGGCGAGTCGGGCTGCGGCAAGACCACCGTGGGCAAGATGCTGGTGAACCTGCTGAAGCCCACGTCCGGCAAGATCATCTTCGACGGGCACGACCTCACGGCCATGAAGCCCGCGGAGCGCAAGGCCTACTGCAAGGACATCCAGCTGATCTTCCAGGACCCCTATGCGTCGCTGAACCCGCGCATGCGCATCGGCGACATCATCGCCGAGCCCATCCTCACCAACAACATCCTGCCGAAGGACCAGGTAGAGGATCGCGTGAACGAGCTGCTGGAGTGCGTGGGCCTGGCGAACTACATGCGCAACCGCTACCCCCACGAGTTCTCGGGCGGCCAGCGCCAACGCGTGGGCATCGCGCGGGCACTCGCCGTGAACCCGAAGCTCATCGTGTGCGACGAGCCGGTGTCGGCGCTCGACGTGTCCATCCAGGCTCAGGTGCTGAACCTGCTGGACGAGCTCAAGGAGCAGTTCGGCCTCACGTACCTGTTCATCGCCCACGGCCTGAACGTGGTGAAGCACGTGTCCGACCGCGTGGGCGTCATGTACCTGGGCAAGATGATGGAGATCGCCCCGAAGAAGTCGCTGTACGCCGACCCGCTGTCGCCGTACACGCAGGCGCTCCTGTCGGCCATCCCGTCGGTCGACCCGGCCACGAAGCGCGACCGCATCATTCTGGAAGGCGACGTGCCCAGCCCCATCGACCCGCCGCCCGGCTGCCGCTTCGCCGGCCGCTGCTTCGCGAAGGTCGAGGGCTGCGACGAGGTCATGCCCCCGCTGGTCGAGGTGAAGCCGAACCACCAGTGCGCCTGCCACCGCTACGACGAGGGCGGCCCGGGAACGGCGGTCATCGACTAGTCAACCGATAGTATGGAGGCCCTGCCGGGCCTCCTTTTTTTGTGCGACAATGAGCGGAAACGCAACGCTGCCACGAGGAAAGCGAGCCACCCATGGAACTCTCACCTAACGACCAGCTGCACGGGTTCACCGTGCTCACGCGCGAGGAGCTGCCCGAGATCGACGGGACGGCATACGTTCTCTCCCACCGGAAGAGCGGCGCGCGACTGCTCTACCTGGCGAACGACGACGCCAACAAGGCGTTCTCCATCGCGTTCAAGACGCCGCCCGCCGACGACACGGGCGTGTTCCACATACTGGAGCACTCCGTGCTGTGCGGCTCGGACAAGTTCCCCGTCAAGGAGCCGTTCGTGGACCTGCTGAAGAGCTCCATGCAGACGTTCCTGAACGCCATGACGTTCCCCGACAAGACCCTGTATCCCGTGGCAAGCACGAACGACCAGGACCTGCTGAACCTCGCGGACGTGTACCTGGACGCGGTGCTGCACCCGGCCATCTACCATAAGCGCGCCATCTTCGAGCAGGAGGGCTGGCACTACGAACTGGCCGCCGACGCGGAGGCCGACGAGGGCGACTCCATCGCGGGCGACCTCGTGGCGGCGACCGAGGCCGAGGACGGCCAGGCGGAGCTCGTGCTCAACGGCGTGGTGTACAACGAGATGAAGGGCGCGCTCTCCGACGCCAACTCCGTGCTCTACGACGAGCTGCAGGCGGCGCTGTTCCCCGACACGGCCTACCGCTTCGAGTCGGGCGGTACGCCGCGCGCCATCCCCGACCTGACCTATGAGCAGTTCCTGGACGAGCACGCGCGCCACTACCGGCTGGACAACAGCTACCTCACGCTGTACGGCGACGTGGATCTGGATCGCATGCTGGCGTTCTTGGACCGGGAGTACCTCTCCCCCGTGGCCGACGAGGAGGCCGCCCGCGCTGCCGAGCGCACGGCAGCCGGCAGGGCGCCGCTCGAGCCGCACGCCCTGGAGGCCCAGGCGCCCGTGGTGGCCGAGCACGTGGTGCGCGACATGGACACGGCCCCCGAGAACGCCTGCGCGGGCCTGGGCTACGTCATAGGCGACGCTGCCGAGCGCACGCGCCTCGTGGCGGTGGACATCCTGCTGGACGCGCTCATGGGCAGCAACGAGGCGCCCGTGAAGCGCGCGCTGCTGGACGCCGGCCTGGCCGATGACGTGCAGGCATTCGTGGCCGACGGGATGCTGCAGCCGTTCGCCGTCGTGCAGCTGCGCGGGTCGAAGCCCGGGGCCGCCGAACGCTTCCGCGCCGCCTTCGAGGATGCCCTGCGCGCCGTGGCCGAGCAGGGCATCGACCGCACGCTCGTGGAGGCGTCGCTCTCGCGGGCCGAGTTCGTCATGCGCGAGCGCGACTTCGGCATGGCCGACGGCGTGGCGCTGTCCATGACGGCGCTGTCCGGCTGGCTCTACGACGACGAGATGGCCACGACCTACCTGCGCTACGAGGACGACTTCGCCCTGCTGCGCCGCGAGCTGGGCACGGGCTACTTCGAGCGCCTGATGATCGACGTGTTCCTGGAGAGCGGCCACTGGGCGTTGGCCGAGGTGCGGCCGCTCGAAGGCGACGAGGACGCTTACGAGGCCGAGCGACTGCGCGCCGCCGAGGCCGCCATGGGCCCCGAGGACTTCGCGCGCGTGGCCGACGAAGAGGCCGAGCTGCGGCGCCTGCAGACCGAGCCCGACGCGCCCGCGGCGCTCGCCACGCTGCCGCGCCTGTCCGTGGCCGACATCGGGCCGGCGCCGCTCGAGCCCTCCTACGGCCTGGCGGAAGGCACGCCCGTGCCCTGCCTGCGCCACGACATCCCCACGCGCGGCATCGCGTACGCCTACCGCTACTTCGACCTGGGGCGCGCGCGCTTCGAGGACCTGCCCTACGTCGCCGTGCTCGCGCTCGTGCTGGGCAAGCTGGGCACGGCGCGCCACACGGCCGCCGAGATCGACACGCTGGTGAACGGGCGGCTGGGGAACCTGTCGTTCTTCACCGAGATCTACGAGGAAGAGGACGGCGCAGGCGCCTTGGCGCCGAAGCTGGTGGTGGGCGCGAGCGCGCTCTCCGAGAACGTGGAGGCCGCCTGCGAGCTGCCGCTGGAGATCACGCTGGAGACCGACTTCGCCGACGCCGGGAAGATCAAGGACGTGCTGCAGCAGCGGCGCATCGGCATGGAGCAGGGCTTCGCCGCAGCCGGCCATGCGGCCGCCATGGCGCGCGTGGCATCGTACTACCTTCCCGCCGGCATCGTGCGCGAGCAGGTGGGGGGCGTGGACTTCTACCGCTTCCTGAAGGACCTGCTCGCGCACTACGACGAGCGTGCGGACGATCTGGCCGGCCGTCTGGCCGAGCTGGCGGGACGCCTGTTCGTGGACGACGGCTGCACGGTGAGCTTCACCGGCGCCGACGATGACTTCGAGCGGTTCTGGAGGGCCGGGGCCGTCACCGGGCGCACGGGATCCTCCGAGCGTCCGCTGGCCGTGCCCGCGCCCGCCGTGCGCAACGAGGCGTTCATCGTGCCCACCGACGTGTGCTACGCGGCGCAGGGCTTCGACCGCCGCGCCGACGGCGCGCCTTACACGGGCGCTTGGCAGGTGGCGGCGCGCGCGCTGTCCTACGACTTCCTGTGGAACGAGGTGCGCGTGAAGGGCGGCGCCTACGGGGCCGGCTTCGGGGCGGCGCGCACGGGCAACCTGCGCTTCTACTCCTATCGCGACCCGCATCTGGACGAGACGCTGGCGCGCTTCGCCGCCTCGGCAGCCTGGCTCGAGGCGTTCGACCCGAAGCCCGAGGCCATGGAGGGCTACGTGGTGAGCACCGTGGCGGGCTTCGACGCGCCGCTCAAGGCCCGCGCCCTGGCGCGCCGCCAAGACGGCGACTACTTCGGCGGCCGGACGCCCGAGGCGCGCCTCCAGACCCGCGAGGAGATGGTGGCGGCCGACCCGCAGGCCGTACGCGCGCTGGGCGCCCCCCTGGCCGACGCGGTGGCGCACGACGCCGTGTGCACGTTCGGCAGCAAGGACATCATCGAGGCCTCCCGCACCCCCTTCGAGGTGGTCGACCTGCTGAACGAGTAACGATGCGCTTGCAACGCGGCTGAGGCGGGCGCTGCAAGCGCTCTTCCGCAGCACGGCCGCGGCGTCGCTGCGACGAAACCGCACCCGAGATGCGCTCCAGCGCCCTAACGCGCTGGAGCGCATTTTTTTCAATCGCTCGTTTTTTCGTGCATCGTTTTTTCGATCGCCCGGTTTCGCGCGCCCGCTTTTTCCACGCGGTCGTTCGGTGAACCTGCAGCTATTCCGATGTTCGAATTTCCAGTGTGCGGGCACACGCGATGTTTCACGTGAAACATTTGTACGTGCTTGATGCGACCTTGCGCCTTTCGAGCGAATAAATAAGACATTCATACTTCCGTTCCAGGCTTTAAAAGCTAGAATTAACGATTGGAACGAATCGGCGCATGAACGGGTTCTTCGCGCTTCCGCCCAAGGGGGCGCGGCGCGCCGTCCGAGGGGGTTTCGGGCACCGCGCCTTGACGTCATGCACCATAAATGGTAGTAATGTAGTATCAATTAGTGGAGGAAGAGACGGAGAGCATCTGCCATGTTGGAACTGAAGAACCTCACGTTTGAAGTACCGCTGTCGGAGGGCGCGAAGGAGACGAAGCGCATCATCGACGACCTCACGCTCACTATCCCCGACGACCGCTTCACGGTCATCACCGGCCCGAACGGCGGCGGCAAGTCCACGCTCGCCAAGCTCATCATGGGCGTGGAGCAGCCCACGGGCGGCCAGATCCTGTTCGACGGCGAGGACATCACGCACCTGTCCATCTCCGAGCGCGCGAAGAAGGGCATCGGCTACGGCTTCCAGCAGCCCGCCCGCTTCAAGGGCATGAAGGTGAAGAAGCTCCTGGACATCGCCGCCGGCAAGAAGCTGCCCATGCTCTCGTGCAACGAGTACCTGGCGCGCGTGGGCCTGTGCTCGGCGAACTACCTCACCCGCGAGGTGGACAAGAACCTCTCCGGCGGCGAGGTGAAGCGCATCGAGATCGCCACCATCCTCGCGCGCGACCCGAAGCTGGCCATCTACGACGAGCCCGAGGCCGGCATCGACCTCTGGAGCTTCGACCGCCTGACCGAGACGTTCCGCGACATCCACGAGGCGCGCGACGGGCGCTCCATCGTGATCATCTCGCACCAGGAGCGCATCATCCAGCTGGCCGACGAGATCGTGCTGCTGAAAAACGGCCAGGTGGCCGAGACGGGAACGCCCGCCGAACTCATGCCGAAGCTGGGCTTCGTGGCAAAGGGCATCCCCGGCTGCTCGTTCACCGAGCCGCCCGAGCTGCACCTGACCGAGATCCCCACCACCTGCTAAAGAAGAGACAGGGTTTCCGTGGCGAGTCGTCAGAGCCGCGAAGCACCGAGGAGCCTGAAGCTAAGCGGCCTTAGGGCCGTGTGCGAAGGCGAGGAGGGGCTGAACGGCTAGGCGGCCGCCACGGGAAGCCGTCAGGAAGAAGGAGGCCATCATGGCTGTTGATTTGTCCCCCATCGACGAGAGCCTGCTCGCCGAGATCGCCAACATTCACGGCATGCCGAAAGGCGCGTTCAACATCCGCAAGGACGGGCAGCTCGTCGAGCGCCATTCGTCGGCGAACATCGAGATCGCCACGAAGACGGACAACCCCGGCATCGACATCCGCATCAAGGCCGGCACGAAGGGCGAGACGGTGTACATCCCCGTCATCGTGACGCAGGCGGGCTTGAAGGACGTCGTGTACAACACGTTCTACATCGAGGACGACTGCGACGTGACCATCATCGCCGGCTGCGGCATCCACAACGAGAGCCACCAGGCCTCCGAGCACGACGGCATCCACACCTTCTACTGCGGCAAGAACAGCCATGTGAAGTACGTGGAGAAGCACTACGGCGAGGGCGCGGGCACCGGCGAGCGCATCCTGAACCCCATGACCAACGTCATCATGGAGGAGAACGCGAGCTGCGAGATGGAGCTCACGCAGCTGCGCGGCGTGTCGTCCACCGTGCGCGACACGAACGCCGAGCTGGGCGCGGGCGCGAAGCTCGTGCTCACCGAGAAGCTGCTCACGCACGACGACCAGGTTGCCACCTCGAACATGAAGGTGGAGCTCAAGGGCGACGACTCCAGCGTGCAGGTGATCTCGCGCTCGGTGGCGCAGGACAACTCCAAGCAGGTGTTCAACCCGCTCGTGATCGGCGAGGCGGCCTGCCGCGGCCACGTGCAGTGCGACGCCATCATCATGGGCAAGGCGAAGGTCACGGCCATCCCCGGCATCGAGGCCGCAAGCGAGGACGCGCTGCTGGTGCACGAGGCCGCCATCGGCAAGATCGCCGGCGACCAGATCATCAAGCTCATGACGCTCGGGCTCACCGAGGAGGAGGCCGAGCAGGAGATCCTGGAGGACTTCCTGAACTAGCCTCCCCGTCGCGCACACGGCGCGCGAAGCGCTTTCCCGAACGATTGGATAGTCTACCGAATGAAAAAGCCCGCATAAGCGGGCTTTTTCATTCGGTTTGGGAAACGGGTTCCTCGACAAGGCTTACGCCGTGGGCCGCACGGCGTTCCTGCCGGCGTTGCTCTCGACGTTGCCCTCCTCGTCATCTTCGGCAGCAGGCGCATTCTCGCCGCCGTCCGATTCGTCACCGCTTGTCTTGGACTCGTCCGTCTTCGCCGAGGAGGCGCCCGTCGTGAGCGGGAGCGACGAGGCGTCGATGTCCGTGCCCAGCCACTTCTTCTCGATGACCGACACGATGCCGCCGTCGGTGAGCGCAGCGAGCGCATCCTTGACGGCCGCCTGCAGCTCGGTGTTCGCCTCGAGCATGCCGACACAGTAACCGCCGGGCTGCTGCATGAGCGCCACGATCTGCGCGTCGTAGCCGCCGCTGTGGGCCGCGTACATGCCGATGACGGCATCGGCCGCCACGTACTGGGCGGAGCCGTCGGCAAGGGCGGCGAACGCGCTCTTCAAGTCGTTCTCGGACACAAGCGCGTCCTGGCCGAACTCGTTGGTGACCTGCCACGAGCTGGTGGAGGACACCTGGGCCGCGATCTTGGGGGACGACGCCTTGGTGGGCACCGTCGCATTCGCCGAGGTGGAGAACAGCGCCACGCCCTTCGGCAGGTACGCCGGCGACCTCCAGAACGGCACCTCGATCTCGGAGCCGATGCCCATGGCCACGTCGACCTTGCCCTCCTTGAGCGCGGCCTCGGGATCGGTCCCCACGTCCACTATCTCCAGCTTCAAGCCCAGCTGGTCGGCCAGCGCCGCGGCCACGTCGACGTCGATGCCGACGATCTTCGACGAGGACGAAGGCGAGCCGGCCAACGGCGGCGACCCCGCGTTCACGCCAACCCGCAACGTGCCGCTCTTGCCGATGGCAGGCGACGACACCGTCGCGCTCTTCTCGGGAGGGGTGTAGCTCTGCTGCGACGAGCATCCTGCCAGCACCATCGCCAGGCAGGCGGCTGCCGCGCAGCATACGAGCGCCTTCATACGCTTCATTTCCGGTGTGCCTCCATCCGCTGTTTCTCTCTCAAAGCGCCCCTTTCGACTGACCTAGTCTTTGCCCCCACACTCGCGCACCGGGGCCCAGCTCCCACCGGTTACCCTCTCGCCCGTCGCGGCCGTATGCCGCGTCATAAGTAAACGGGCGGTGCGACTTACCTCTAGGATGCGCCATGATCGCCTCCCCGACCAGGTCGGTTCGACTTACGTGGATCCTTTCGACCGCATCTGCCATGGACTAGGGATAGACGTCCCGCAACTACAGACTCGAAAGAAGCACCGTTCAGTTTAGCAGATAGGGAAAACGCCCGGAAGCGCAGCGCGCAGAATCGCACGACAAGAATCACCGGAAGCATCCGAAAGGGCCCGCCCCTGCCGCGGAAGGTTCGCGAAAACGGGCAGGCCGGTGTTGGGGTCGCGCAGGGGGACCCTGTGAGCAGGATCGGCGCCGGACGTGCCCGCCTGCGCGAGATCCGCACGAACGACGGGCAAGGTCCGCACGGCGGGTCGGCAAGGCGGGGACGGCGGAGGCGCAAGGCGGGGACGGTGCCTGCGCCAGGTTCGGGCAAGGTCCGGGCGGCTCGGCGACGGCGGGAATACGGTCGGCGGGCAAGGTTGCGGCGCTATGCTCGCAACATGCCCCTCGCAGTCGACAGAACGCGCCTCTACGTCCGCGGTGCCGCCGAGGCCCTGGCGGAGACGTTGTGGCCCACGCGCTGCGCCGTGTGCGACGCGCCCGGCGAGGTGCTGTGCGACGCCTGCCGAAGCGCCCTGCCCTATCTGGATTGGTGGCGTGCCTGCCCGGTGTGCGGGGCGCCGTTCGGGCGGGTGCAGTGCAGCGAGTGCAACCCCGTGGTGCTCGGGCGCGCCGGGCGCGACACGGTGCCCTACGACGGGTGCGCGAGCGCCGTCACGTTCGGCGAGGCGCCCGCGCGGATCGTGCGCACGTACAAGGACCAGGGAGAGCGCCGCCTGGCCGAGCCCCTGGCCTGCCTCATGGCGCGCGCCCGCCCTCCCTCCTGGCGGCCGGAGGCGGTGGCGTTCGTGCCGGCCACGTCCGCCGCGCGCCGGCGGCGCGGCTTCGACCACGCGGAGCTGCTGGCGCGCGGCCTGGCACAGCGGCTGGACCTGCCCGTGGCGGCCCCCCTCGCCCGCCCGCGCACCCGCGACCAGCGCGCGCTCTCGCGCCGGGCGCGCCTCGAGAACACGGCCGGCCGCTTCGAGGCCCTGCCCGGCGCCACCGTGCCGGGGCGCCTGCTGCTCGTGGACGACGTCTGCACCACCGGCGCCACCCTGTTCGACGCCACCGATGCCCTGCGCCGCGCCGGCGCCGCCCACGTCTGGTGCCTCACGTTCGCCCGGGTGTGGTAAGCCGCCCCTGAACGCGAAAACGGCGGACCTTCCGATCCGCCGTTCCAATGTTACTATCAGTTTAGCCGCCTGCTACATGGTGCGCTCGCGCTTGGAGCTGGCAGCGTCGGAGAACTCGGCCACATCCACCGAGATGCTGTGCTGGATGGGCTTCCACTTGCACTTCTTCACCAGCGCCACCAGCGCGATGGGGATGTAGGTGAGCATGAAGAACGGGAAGGTGAACATGTAGAGCACCTTCTTGCCCGTGGCGGCGTGGATGGAATCCCACTCCACGAACGTGGTGAGCACGCCGAACATGAACATGAAAACCAGGTAGTTGAACAGGCAGAAGAAGATGGACGAGATGGACGAGGCGATCATGATGCCCGTGGACATCATGCCCGTGGCCGCCAGCGCGATGATGATGCCGTTGAACAGCACCGACACGATAGTGAGCAGCATGCCGGGCGCGATGGTCATGAGCATGTCGTAGCAGGCGAAGCGCGCGCCCTTGGGGTTGGCCACGACGCCCTTCGCAAGGCGGGCACCGTAATGCCAGAACACCTGGTAGAACCCCTTCGCCCAGCGGAAGCGCTGGTTCCACGAGTCGCGGAAGGTCGTGGGCTGCTCGTCGTAGAGGATGGCCGTGGGCGTGTAGCTGATGCGCACGCCCTCCAGGATGCTGTTCGTGGAGAACTCGATGTCCTCGGTGAGCAGATGCCACTTCCAACCGCCGGCGCGCTCGATGATGTCGGCAGCCACGAAGAAGCCCGTGCCCGACACGACGCAGCTCGTGTTGAGCGTGAGGCGCGCCTGCGACAGGAACTTCGCCTCGCGCAGGAACCATACGGCGTAGCCGGCGGAGATCCAGTTGGAGTCGTAGTTCTTGGAGTTGCGGTAGCTGGTGGAGGCCTTGGCGCCGTGGTCGAACGTGGCGTTCATCTCGCGGAAGTAGTTCACGTCGAGCACGTTGTCGGCATCGAACACGAAGTAGGCCTCGTAGCCGCGGTCGGCGTACTGCTCGCGGATGACCTGGAAGCCGTAGTCGAGCGCGTAGCCCTTCCCCACCTCCTTGTCGTTGTGCCGGGGAAAGACGATGGCGCCGGCCTCGCGGGCCACGTCGGCCGTGTCGTCAGTGCAGTTGTCGGCGATGACGAACACGTCGATGAGCTCCTGCGGATAGTTCTGCACCTTGATGGAGTGGAGGAGGTCGCCGATGACGGCACTCTCGTTGCGGGCCGAGATGACGGCGGCGAACCGGTGGTTCTTCTTCGCAACGAGCTTCTTGGGCTTGCGCGTGAGCACCACGAACACGTAGTAGAGCTGGTACGTATAGCAGATGCTGAAGGTGAGAAACACGCAGAAGTTGAAGATGTCGACGAACGAAATCTGCGAGAAGAATTGGTCTAGCACTCCGTTTGCTCCTTTTACGGGCCGTCACTGCCTTGCTGACGGCCGTCCTCTGCTCGCTCGCACGCAGGCCCAAGGGCTTCGGCGCCCCCTGCTGCTGCCTGGTGTGGTTGTGGTGCGTGTGCCGTCGTGCGAGTTCGCAAGCTCGGACGATTATAGCCACTTCGCAGCCGCCCGTCCCAACGGGGAGTCCGTTCGTTACCGATTCTTCCGTTTTTTTGCGCGGGAAAAGCCGAGGATTCACAAACGTTGTGCATACGAACTCCACAAACGCCCCGGATCTCCCGCTCGTGATCGCGTGTGCGCTGGCGTACAATAGAGGGCGAACTGTGCCGTTTTCCGTACCCAGGGAGGCTTTTCCATGCCCGAGAACCACGACATCAAAGACATCGCGCTGGCCGACGAGGGCCTTGCCCGCATCATGTGGGCCGACCGCGACATGCCCGTGCTCGCCCGCATCCGCGAGCGCTTCGAGCGGGAGCGCCCCCTGGAGGGCGTGCGCATCGGCGCGTGCATGCACGTGACCACCGAGACGGCGAACCTCATGCGGGCGCTCGTCGCGTCCGGCGCGCAGGTGACGCTCTGCGCCAGCAACCCGCTGTCCACCCAGGACGACACGGCCGCCGCGCTCGTGCGCGACTTCGGCATAAGCGTGTTCGCCGTCGCCGGCGAGGACGCCGACACCTACAACCGCCATATCGAGGCCGTCATCGCCACCGACCCGCAGATCATCATGGACGACGGCGCCGACCTCGACACGGCGCTGCACACACGCTTCACTGACAAGCTGGTGCACGTGGTGGGCGGCACCGAGGAGACCACGACAGGCGTCGTGCGCCTCATGTCCATGGCCGCCGAGGGGACGCTCGCCTACCCCGTGTTCAACATCAACGACGCCAACACCAAGCACTGCTTCGACAACCACTACGGCACCGGCCAGTCCACGCTCGACGGCATCATCCGCGCCACGAACCGCCTCATGTGCGGACGCACCATCGTCATCTCGGGCTACGGCTACTGCGGAAGCGGCCTGGCGCTGCGCGCGAAGGGCATGGGCATGCGCGTGATCGTGTGCGAGGTGGACCCGCTGAAGGCGCTCGAGGCGCACATGGAGGGCTACGAGGTGATGCCCGCGGCCGAGGCGGCGCGCTTCGCCGACGTGTGGGTGACCGTGACGGGCAACTGCAAGGTGGTGGACGCGCCCGCCTTCGAGAACATGAAGGACGGCGCCATCGTCTGCAACTCCGGGCACTTCGACTCCGAGATCAACCTGGTGTGGCTCGAGGAGCACGCGGTGAAGAAGGAGGAGATCAAGCCGCTCGTGGAGGAGTACACGCTGGCCGACGGCCGCACGGTCATCGTGCTGGCGCAGGGGCGCCTCGTGAACCTGTCGTGCGCCGAGGGCCATCCTGCATCCGTGATGGACATGAGCTTCGCGAACCAGGCGCTCGCCGCCGAGTACCTCTACCTCCACGCCGGCGAGCTGGAGAACAAGGTGTACGACGTGCCGGCCGCCATCGACGACGGCGTGGCCCGCGTGAAGCTGGAGACGCTCGGCATCGAGATCGACGAGCTCACCGAGGAGCAGATCAAGTACATGAGCAGCTGGAACTTCGAGACGCTGTAAGGCGCGCCGCGCCGGTTCGCTGCGAAGGCCCCCGCTCGCGCGAGCGGGGGCCTTCGGCTACAGGGGAAGATCCTCGAAGGCGCGGTCGAGCGCTTGGAGGCGCGCCGCAGCGCCTTCGAGCGAACCGGCGCGCAAAAGCTCCACCCACTCCGACAGCACGGCGGACACGGGGACGAGGCCGAGGTTCGCGGCGACGCCCTTCAGCGTGTGGCCCGCCTCGAACGCGGCCCGTGCATCGCCCGCCGCCACGGCGGTCGCAAGCCCGGCGCGAGCCGGATCGTCGCGGAACAGGGCCAGGCATTCCAAGTAGAGCTCCTCGTCGTCCATGAAGCGCTCCAACGCCCCGTCGACATCGGCCCCGCACGCACGCAGCTCCCCGATGGACGCGGTCATGGGCGCCTCCCCTCCCCCGCCTCGTCGGCGCCGAGTCCCGCAGCCAGCTCGCTCGTGCCCACCCGCTCGCGGAACCGGTCGAACTCGGCCGCGGGCATCGGCCGAGCGTAGAGGTAGCCTTGGGCGTAGTCGCATGAGCAGCTGGCGAGAAGCTGCGCCTGCTCCTCGGTCTCGACGCCCTCGGCCACGACGGTGAGGTCGAGCTCGCGGGCGAGGCCGACGACGAACCTCACCACGGCGCGCTTGCGGTGCAGGGCGTCGTCCTGCATGAAGCGCATGTCCAGCTTCAGCACGTCGATGGGAAGCTCGGTGAGCATGTTGAGCGACGAGTAGCCCGTGCCGAAGTCGTCCATCTCCACGGTGAACCCGTTGTCCTTCAAGCGGCCGATGCTGCTGCTGATCTGCTCCGGGTCCTCGGTGTAGGCCGTCTCGGTTATCTCGAGGTGCAGCAGCCCGGGGTCCACGCCGTGCTCCCTCGCGATGCCGAGCAGCCTGCTGGGCAGGTCGGACGCGTACAGGTCGGCGCGCGAGACGTTCACCGATATGCTGCACGGCTCCTTCCCCTCCGCCTGCCATTGCTCGAGCTTCTTGCAAGCCTGGTCGAAGACGAAGTGGTCGAGCTCGGCGATGAAGCCGTTGCGCTCGAAAAGAGGGATGAACACGGCCGGGGACAGGAACCCCTCGGTGGGGTGATTCCACCGCACGAGCGCCTCGGCCCCCACCACCTTGCCGGTGCCGATCTCGCATTTCGGCTGCAGGTACATCTCGAACTGCCCGTCGGCGATGGCGTCCCCGAGGCTGGCCGTCATCCGCTGCTCGAAGATCATCTTGTCGCGCAGCGAGTCGTCGTAGTACGCCACGCGCGCGTCGAAGCGCCCCTTGACGGACTCGATGGCGATGCCCGCCAGGTCGCACATGGCGCTGGGCGGGATGCTGCGGTCGGCCACCTGGTACACGCCGTAGCGCATGACGATGCTCATGCGCGGGTCGAACGCCCCGATGCGCGTCGAGAGCCCCTCCAGAAGCCCTTCCAGCCCGTCCCTGCGGCGCACGAGCACGCCGAACTTGTCCGAGCCGAGCCGCCCGCACGCCTCCACGCCCTCGGTCTCGGCCAGCTCGGCCGCCACGTGCCGCAGCAGCGCATCCCCGACGGACACCCCGTGCAGGTCGTTGACCAGCTTGAAACGCTCGATGTCCGCGCAGACGACGTCGTACGCAATTTCCTGTTCGGACGCCAGCAGCTCCTCGCAGGCATGGTAGAAGAACTCCTTGCTGAAGGCGCCAGTGAGCCGGTCGCGCTCGACCAGGTTGATGAAGGCGGCGGATTCCCGGTCCTTGATGATGTTCGTCAGGCGATGCTTGATGATGAGGGGCTTGTAGGGCTTGGAGAGGAAGTCGCTCGCACCGCGCGAGAGGGCCTGGACCTCGGATTCGTCGCCCTCTTGCTGGGTGGTGACGATGACGGGGATGCGCGCGAGGTCCGGGTCGGCCTGCATGGCCTCGAGGACGGCGTAACCGTCCATGACGGGCATGACGATGTCCAAGAGCACGGCCGACACGCCGGCCGGGTCGTCCCGCAGCCGCTCGAGCGCCTCCCGCCCGTCGGCCGCCTCGGCGACGAGGTAGTCGTCGGCGAGGATGCGGGCCAAGAGCCGGCGGTTGACGGCGTTGTCGTCGACAACGAGAACGGTGCGTTTCATCAGTGCCTCCTCAAGGGCGAGTTCAGCGCAGCGGCGAGGCTCTTCGCCTCGAGCGGCTTGTCGACGTGGGCGTCCATGCCGGCATCGAGGGATGCCTGTCGGTCCTCGGCGAACGCGTTCGCCGTCATGGCCACGATGCGGACGGTGCGCGCGTCGGGGTGGCCCCCGGCGCGTATGGCGCGCGTCGCCGCGTAGCCGTCCATCACGGGCATCCGCACGTCCATGAGGACGGCATCGTACGTGCCCGGCTCGGAGCCCTCGAACAGCTCCACCGCCTGCCTGCCGTTCTCGGCGAAGTCGGACGCGGCGCCGGCGGCCGCGAGCATCTTCCCGACGATCTTCCGGTTCACGGGATGGTCGTCGGCCACGAGGAACCGCATCCCGGAGCAGCCGAGCACGGCAGCCGGGGCGTCGGCGCAGGGCTCCTCGCCGGAAGCGCCAGCCGGCCCTTTCGCCCCTTCGTCGGGCTCGCAGCGCTTGAACGACGCGATGACCGTGAACTCGGCGCCACGGCCCCTCTCGCTCTTGACGCCGATCGTGCCGCCCATGGCCTGCACGATGCTCTTCGTGATGGCAAGCCCCAGGCCCGTGCCCTCGATGGCGTTCACCGTCGAGTCGACCTCGCGCTCGAACGCCCCGAAGATGCCGTCCAGGTTCTCGGCGGCGATGCCGATGCCGTTGTCGGCCACGACGAACCTGAAGGAGGCGTACGCCGCGCCCTCCTGCGCGCCCGCACCCCTCACCTCGTCGACGGAGAAGGCGATGCGGCCGCCCTCGGGCGTGTACTTGCACGCGTTGTTCAGCAGGTTGATGAGCACCTGGCGCAGCCGCACGGGATCGCCAACGAGGCGGGGGTGCCGCACGTCCACGCTGACGTCGAGCGTCTGGCCGCGCTCGGCGCACAACGGCCTGACGATGGCCACCGTCTGGTCGGCGAGGGCGCGCAGGTCGAAGTCCTCCGGCACGAGCGAGAGCTTTCCGCTCTCGATCTTCGAGAAGTCCAGGATGTCGTTGATGAGGTCGAGCAGGTGGTGCGACGAATGCGACACCTCCGACAGGCACTCGCGCACCTTCGCGGGATCGTCGGCCTGCTGGGCGGCGAGGTCGGTCATGCAGACGATGGCGTTCATGGGCGTGCGGATGTCGTGGGACACGCTCGAGAGGAAGCGGCTCTTCGCGGAGTTCGCCTGCTCGGCGCTGCGCAGGGCCTCCTGCAGCGTGTCGCGCATCATCTGCAGCTCGGTCAGGCGCTGCTCGCGCTCCTGCCCCGCCCGCTCGATCTCCTGCTGGGCCAGCACCGCGGCCGTCACGTCCTTGCACATGATGCAGGCGCGCCGGGCGCCATCGGCCTCGGAAAAGTAGACGGAGCACTCGACCCACACGTCCCCCTCGCCCCCGCTCACATGGAAACGGAACTGCGGAACGGCGCTCGTCGAGGATTGGAAACGCGCGAACAGCCGCCCCGGTTCGAGGAGCTCCTCGAACCGGGGCACGTCGGCATCATCGAGGTAGGTGCGCGTTTCTTCGTACAGATCGCGGTAGGGCACGAACTTGCCAGCGAGCGGGAACGACTTCCACATGCCCTCGCCATACGGCTCCACGCGGCAGGTCTGATCATCAAGGTCGATGACCACCTGGCAGTCATACTCACGACGGGCGATCTCGGACAGCCGACGGTCCTGGTCGCGGATCGTGCGCTCTTGCTCGCTTTTCACGCGCTCGATGCGGCGGCGCTGCTTCTGCCGGCCGTAGAACGCCAGGGCCGCGAAAGCCACGGCCAGCCCCACCACGAGCACGACCTGCGTGACGCGCAGCAGCGCGGCGACCGAATCGCTCTCCCGGTTGAGCTCGTCGGCGGGAAGCAACGTCATGACGCGCCAGGAGGGGTTCGCGGCGCTCTTCGCCAGGCAGAGGTAGGACGTGCGCCCGTCGTACGAGACGCGGAAGATGTCGCTGCCGCTGGACGCCATGCTCGCGCGCAGCCCGTCGGCCAGCTCCTGCCCGCCGTCGGTTCTGCCGAGGGCCTCGTAGACCGTGGACAAGCCTCCGGGGAGCATGTCGGACAGCGGCCCGTTCACCACCCAGCTGCCGTCGTCGGCGGAGACGACGAATGCGCGGCCGCTTCCCTTCCAGAACGCGAACATGTCCTCGGCGTAGTAGCGCTGGGGGATGAGCTCGGCGCAGACGGCCCCCGTCACCTGGCCGTCCCGCTCGATGGGGGCCTGGATGAGCGAGCGCATGAAGCCCGAGGAGTCGAAGTAGTCTCCCGACACGCCCGGCTCCCCTTCCAGCGCGGTCACGGGCGCGGGCAGGTCGGTGGCGAGCACGGGGTTCCCGGCGGCGTCGAAGCCGGTGCCGTCCGCGAAGAGGACGTACACCGCGGGGAAGTCCTGGGTGGCGGCGAACATGGGCAGCTCGGCCGCGATCTGCCCGGCGGACAGGCCCGCCGCCGCATCGGCGAACCGCGACAGCGCGGCGCGGTCGGCCGTCAGGCGGTCGTCGACGTTCTGGGCGACCGCCTTCGTGGAGCTGACCAGGTGGTCGTAGCCGATGTCGCGGACGGACGACGTGATGCGGTCGATGAGGAGGCCCGACCCGAAGGACGCTGCCATGAGGGCCGCCAGGAACACGGCGGCGGCGAGGACGTTCCTCGCAGCGGCGCGTCTGCGCAGCTTGCCCGGCAGGCCGGTGTTCCCGGAGTCGGCCATCGCAGGCTATTCCGCCGCCGACGGGGCCTGGGCGTCGTACTGCGCCACCTCGGCCCGCTGCATGTCGTCGTAGCGCAGCGCCACGTCGTGGGCCGAGGATCCCGCCAGGAGCTCGCGGCACAGGTCCCTGATGCTCGCCCACGTGTTGAAGTGCAGGCGGAAGTCCTGGTTGGGAATCTGGTTGCCGCTGCGCACGGTTTCCACCAAGGACGCGTAGGCCTCCCCCGCCGCGTTCGATTCGTCGTCGGCGAGGGGCGTGAGCTGGCCCTTGATGCCGGCGATGCGCTTCAGGTTGTCAGGCGCGCACAGCGCCTCGATGGCCTCCACGGCGTATTCGCGCTTCTCGCTGCTCGGGTTGATGGCCATGCGCCGGTCGGCCCCCACCACGGCCACGGAGCCCTCGTCGAGCACGGGCATGGCGGTGCCCGCCGTGGCGAACTCGGCGTCCGCAAGGCCGGGGCGGCCCACAAGGCCGCACACGAAGGCGCCCTCTTGCGCGAGGAACGGCTCCACATCGTTGTTCGGCGCCGTGGAGAGCGTCCGGTCGACGTCGAGGTAGCCCTTGTCGGCAAGCATCTCCACGAACGCGAAACCCTTCTCCATGTACGTGCTCACCGGCGTCGCGCCGCTGGACAGGTCGGCCAACAGCTGCTCGGCGTCGTCGCTGGCGTACAGGTCGGCAAAGCCCACCGCCATGGCCGGCGCCGTGAGCGCGAAATCGTTGTTGGCCACGTACGGCGTGATGCCGGCGGCCTTCAGAGTCTCGCAGACGTGCAGGAACTGCCCGAGGTCCTCCGGGACGGACAGGCCGTGCGCGTCGAGCATGTCCTTGTTCCAGATGAAGCCGAAGCCGGTGTAGGAGAGCGGGATGGAGAAGACCTTGCCGTCGTAGGTGCTCTGGGCAAGCGCATCAACCGACAGCGTGGAGGCCGCGTCGAGGCCGGAGAGGTCCATCAGGTAGCCGTGACGGTCGAAGTCGATGACGTCCTCGGCGGGCACGATGTAGGCGTCCACGCTGTTCTCGGCGAGGCGGGAGGCGAGGAAGCCCCGGTACGACTCCTGCGTCGTCCCCTTGGCGTAGTAGTCGGCATGGTCCTCCACCACGTGGATGGTCGACCCATCTAAGGACACGATATCGTCCGGCCACATGCCGGGCACGGCGGACAGCGCGAAGAACGACAGCGTGACCGTCTCCTGGTCGTCGTAGGACCTCACAAGGCCGTTGCCGTCGGAGGACTCCTGCGAAGCGCAGGCAAGCAAGCAGGCCGCCGCAGCGAGCGCGAGGGCGAGCGCGGCGGCGCAAAGCGCACGGCGCAGCAGCAGGGCGGAGCGCGCGGGAGCGGTGGTGCTCATGGCAGCCAGCCTTTCTCTTACTGCGGCGCGCGCAAGCCGGACGGCGCCGGACGGACGGCGCGGTTCCCGCCAGGTGGCATTCGGGGCCTCCCGGAAGCCGGTCCGGGCTTCCGCAGCGAAGCGCCTCGTTTCGTTACCCGTATGTTATCGCAGATGGGCGCAGCACGCCAGCCCTCGGCAAAGCGCGGGGGCACGGACCGGCCCCGAAGCGCCTTCCCGCAGGACGCGCAGCGCCGCCGGGAGAAAGACAGTATGATCTGCGCGCCGAGGGAAAGGCGGTTGCCATGAGGATAGCGGGCATGGGGGGGGTTCCGGAGCTGATGATAGTTTTGATGTACGTGCTGGTCATCGCATTGCTCGCCACCGTCGGGTACCTGGTGGTGAAGAAGGCGGTCAAGAAGGCCATCATCGAGGCCCACGACGAGATCGAGGCGCGCGGCAAGCAGGGGTGACGCCCGGGGCCACGAGTCATCGGGCTGCTAGTCGGCGATCCGCACAGACATCCCTCCTGAGGGGTTACCTCTTCCCTACCTCCGCGGCCTTCTTGAGCTCGTCGCGGCGGGAGCGGAACTCGAGGACGGGCTTGTCGCCGCGCAGGAGGTTCTCGCCCATCTGAAGCTCGGTCTTCTTCGGGCGCTGGGTGAGCACCACGCGGCGATCTTGGTGCAGGATCACGCCGTTCGCCACGTTGCCGGCCGCGCACACGAGGCCGCGCAGCACCGGCGCCTTCACCATGCGCTGGTAGAGACGCAGGTAGATCTTCGTGTGCTCGTCATCAACGGGCGCGAACGCGGCCATGATGCGCAAGTCGTCCGAGATTCGGTTCTGCCAGAGGTTCGGCACGCGGTACTGCAGGCTGTTCAGCTCCTGCCAATCCTCGATCTCGTCCGCCGCCTGCGGCTCTTGGCCGTGGTCGGGCTCGTTCTTCACGTAGAACGTGAGCGTCTCGTCGTCCCACATCGTGACGGGGCCGTTCACGAGCGTCTTATGGCCGCGCCCGATGGTGTTCGGATGGACGAAAGGCAGGTGGATCACGTCGAGTTGGTTCTCGATGGCCCTCGAGTAATGCACGTCCCACACCTCGGAGCGCTCGGCGTAGGGGAAGCCGCCGCGGAACTCGTCGAACATCGGCAGGTCGTCCGGTGCGTCCTCGGGCTTGCCGTAGAACACCCAGATGAAGCCGAACGCATCCACCGCGAGCCACGGGCGCACGCGGAAGTTCTCGGGCACTTCGACCTCGAGGCCGTTCGCCGGTATGGCCACCACGCGCCCGTCGGCGGCATAGCGCAGGCCGTGGAACGGGCAGTGCACGTGCCCGCCTTCCACGCGCCCCTCCGCGAGATCCGCACCGCGGTGGCAGCACGTGCCGTCGAGGCAGGCCACGTTGCCCTCACCGTCGCGCCAGAACACTAGGCGCCGCCCGAAGCGCACGGCGCCCACGGGGCGGCCGCGCCTCACCTCGGAGGACGACAGGACGGCGTACCACTGGTTCGGGATCATGGGGACCTCGCTTCCTGCGGCGCGCAGCAGGCTGCCGCGGCTGCATCGGGATCGACGTCCCCATTGTCCCGCGCGGTCGCAGACGCAGGCAACCAACAGCTTTCACACCGCCGGTCAACACACCGGCAACGCGGCAGCGTTATCGAAAGCGGTGCGAGCGAGCTTTTACCAATCACCGGGCAATGGGAGCCGGTGCAGGCGACCGCGAGCGAGGTTGTTCTTTGGGGACGGTCACCGGGCAGGACGGTCGCGGGGCCGGGCGATCGCGTACGAGGGCATAAGGCAGAACGGAAAGATGGTATGATCGTCGCCACCGAGGGAAAGGCGGATGACATGAGAATACTGGGCATGGGGGTGCCGGAGCTGCTGATCTTGGTCGTCTACCCACTGATAATCGCACTGTTCGCAGCCATCGGATACCTGGTGGTGAAGAAGGCGGTCAAGAAGGCCATCATCGAGGCCCATGACGAGATCGAGGCGCGCGGCAAGCAGGGGCAGGGTTCACACGGCCTTTGCGATTGCGGCCGCGAGCACAGCCCGATGTGCCCCGACCCGTGCGCCGCCAGTAGACGACGGCCGCGCCGACACGCTGGGCGATGCCGGCAGCCTGCCGATGACGTTCGGCATGCCTTTTTGTCTATTGAGCAAATTTGCTCAATAGGAGGAAATCATGGCAGAGTTCCGTAGACCTGTGGTGTCCACACTCGTCTCGCGCATGAACGAGACCCGACGCTACATCCAAATGCTCTAGGCCCGCGCCAAACCGGAAAGTCCACCGCCATCAGGCAGGCGCTGGAGCAGGTGGATCTCCCACGCCACATTGCGCTTGCCAGCATCGACTCATCGAGCCGTGACTGGCTGCGTGCCCAGTGGGTGCAGGCTCGCAACCTGGTAACACCCGACTCGCCCAGCGCCTTGCTCGTTATCGACGAGGTGCAGCTGGTCGACCAATGGTCTGCCGCAGTCAAAGAGCTGTGGGACGAGGACGCTTGGAGCGGCATCGACCTGCGCGTCATGCTGTCCGGATCGTCTTCCCCGCTGATGCAAAAAGGGTTGACGGAAGGTTTGACCGGGCGTTTCGAAGTCATTCGCAGCACTCACTGGAGCTTCGCCGAGTGCCGGGAGGCGTTCGGATATACGCTCGACGAGTTCCTGCACTTCGGAGGTTATCCCGGAAGCGCCCCGCTCAGGCAGGACCAGCAGCGATGGCTTGCCTACATGAACGACTCGGTCATCGACCCGAGCATCGCGAAAGACGTCATCGCCCTCGACGCGGTACGCAAGCCGGCGCTCATGCGCAAGCTGTTCCAAATCGGCGCGCCCTATTCGGGGCAAGAGCTCTCGTACCGCAAGATACTCGGGCAGATGGACGATGCGGGCAACACCACGACCATCGCCCATTACCTCGACTTGCTGGGAAGCGCAGGGCTTTTGCGTGGCCTGCAAAAGTACGATCCGAAACTCATCAGAGAAAAGGCGAGCTCGCCGCGACTCATGGTGTACGACACGTCCCTCATGACCGCCACATACGGGCCCTATCGCGACTTCCTCCTCACCGACCCCGAACGCAAAGGACACCTGGTCGAGAGCGCTGTGGGTGCCTACCTGCTCGCGCAGGCCAACGAACGCCGCTTCGACGTGCACTGGTGGCGAGAAGGCACGAGCGAAGTCGATTTCGTCATCTCCCAAGCAGGCGAGAGCGTCGCCGTCGAGGTGAAGAGCGGCCGCGTTAAGTCGCTTAAGGGACTCGCGGCGTTCGTCAACCGCTTCCCCGAAGCCCGAACCCTCGTCGTGGGATCGGCGGAATGCCCGCTTGAGCGGTTCCTTTCGGGCGAGGTGCCGCTTTTCGGGTGATATCGACCGGCATCGCCGACCGACAGCCTCCGGACTGCGCCGTCAGTCGGCGATGACCACGCCGAGGCGCTGGGCGATGCCGGCGGCCTGGTAGAGGTCCATGCGGCAGCCCTTGAGCTCGCCCATGGCGTCGGAGAGCACGATATCGGCCAGCTGGCAGGTTGTGAAGTCGATGCCGGCGAGCGAGGTGCGGAAGAAGCTCGTTCCCGTGAAGCGCACGTCGTCGAAGGCGGTGCGCGCAAGTCGCGCCTCGGACAGGTCGGCGTGCGAGAAATCGTCAGCACGCGCGAGCACGTCGGTCAGCCTGGCCTTCGCGAGCGACGCGTAGGACAGCGTGGAGTCGCGCAGCTCGGTGCGGGCGAGCACGGCCTCGGTGAAGTTCGCTCCCGTGAACTTGCACGAGGAGAACGTGCAGCGCGTGAAGTTCGCCTCGGAGAAATCGCTGTTGGAGAAATCGCAGCCGGAGAACGCCACGTCGGCGAACGAGGCGCGGGAGAAGTCGCAGGCCGCGTACCGGCAGCCCTCGACGCGCGATTCGGACAGCTCGAGCAGCGAGAAGTCGGCGCGCACGGCTGCGTCGCCTGCGACGAGCACGTGCGCGACGAGCGGGTCGCCGTCCATCTCGCGCTCGATCCATGCGGCGAGCGCGTCCACCGCCGCCAGCTCGCCGGGCACGGCCGGGTTGGCGGGATGGGGTATCGGGGAGTTCTTCATGGGGCAGCCTCTTTCTGTCCCCATCATTCTACCTGAAAAGAAGAGCGAACCGGGAGCGCAGGAGGACGCCCCGCTACCGCGACGCGATGGCGTCCGACGGGCACACCTCGCGGCAGCGGCCGCAGTGGAGGCACGCCTGCTGCTCGATGAGGGCGCGGCCGTCGGGCCGCGGCGCGATGCAGCCCTGTGGACAAGCCGCGAAGCAGGCGCCGCAGCCGGTGCAGGCGTCCGAGACCGCGAAACCCTCGCGCGCGACGGGGCCGCCGCCCAGTGCGAACGGTGCGCGGAAAAGGGGGCGGCGGCCCAGGTCGAAGAACTCTCCCTGGCCCCGCTCCAGGTAGAACGCCTCCAGCACGTAGCGCGAATCGCCGGGGTAGAGCTCTTCCATGGAGGGGTTGAGCTCGAACACGCGGTCGACGAGCCGGCGCTGCTCGGCCGGATCGTCGGGATGCTCCACCGGACCGCGAAGCCGGCACGTGCGGTAGCCGGGCGACTGTCCTACGATCGCCGCATAGCGCGTGCGCATGACCTGTCCGTAGAACGCCTTGCCGCGCGCGGCCACGAAATAAAGCCGGCCGCCCTCCACCATCATGACGTCGATGACGCGCACGGCGGGCAGGCCGTCCTCGTCGACGGTGGCGAAGGCCACGTCGCGCACCTCGCGTAGGTACCGAAGGCAGAAATCTGCGTCGACCGTCATAGCTTCCCCCTCTCCGCCGCGCTCGCGATCCGCGGCCACAGCTCGGCGATGTCGCCCTGCAGGCCCACGCCCGGCACGCCCTCGGGCAGGTGCGCGTCATCGTAGTTCAAGCGCACGAGCGGGGCTCCCGTCGCGCGGGCCAGCGCCTCGAACGGGAAGCGGACGATGCCCGGCGTGTTCCATCCCACGCCCAGCTCCAGCAGCACGGCGGGCTCGCGCACCATGCCCTCGACGAAGCGGCGGTAGCGCTCCTGCGCGGCGCGCCAAGCCGTGTCTTCCACGAAATGGCCGTCCACGCGCAGGTGCACGGCCATCGGGCCGCCGCACACGGGGCAGGCCGGCACGAGGTCGGACGGCACGAGGCAGTCCTCGGTGCGCGCGAGCATCTGGGCCACGAGCTCGCGGTTCGGGTAGAGCGCATCGTGGCAGCCGCGGGCGCACTGCAAGAGGCCGTAGTCGCCTTGCGTGGCGAACAGGCGCTCGGGCGGGAAGCCCGCCTTCTCGAACTGGGCGTCCACGTTCGTGGTGATGACGAAGCTGTCGCGCTCCCGGGCGAACGCGCGCAGCGCGCGGTACAGCGGCAGCGCCCCCGGCTCGTGGCGGTTGACCCACACGTGGCGCGCCCAGTAGCCCCAGCGCGCCTCCTCGGACGGGAACGGGTAGAAGCCCGCCGCGTACATGTCGGTCATGCCGTACTTCTCGATGAAGGGGGCGAAGTTCCGCACGAAGCGCTCGCCGCCGTAGGAGAGCCCCGCCGCCGCAGACAGGCCGGCGCCGGCGCCGATGAGCACGCGGCGCGCGCCTTGGAGCAGCTCGGCGGCGCGCGCCGCGTCCCCGCCGCTAGCCGAGCAGGTCATGGTAGATCGCCTCGTCCTCGTCGCCGAACACGTTGAACACCACCTTGAGGCCGCTGGGCGCACCGGGCGCCTCCGGGGAGCTGCCTGGGCCGGAAGCGTTCGCCGAACCTGCCGCTCCCGAGCCGCTTGCAGCGCCCCGAGCCGCCCCGCCGTCGGCGCCGCGAGTGCCGCCGACGGCATCCGCGCCCTCCCCGGCATGTCGGTCGAGCCAAGAGCGCACCGTGCCCACGGCTATCTCGGCAGCCTCCCTTTGCGGGAAGCCGAACGTGCCGGTGGACACGCAGCAGAAGGCGACCGTGCGGCACCCGCACGCCGCGGCGGCTTCGAGGCAGCTCTCGTAGCACGAGGCCAGCTCGCGCCGGTGCCGTTCGGTGGGCGCGCCGTCGGCGATGGGGCCCACCGTGTGCAGCACCCAGCGGGCGGGCAGGTTGTACGCGTCCGTGACCTGCACGCGGCCGGTGGGCTCCGCATGCCCGTGCCGCTCCATGAGCGCGGCGCACGCCATGCGCAGCTGCACGCCGGCGAACGTGTGGATGGCGTTGTCGATGCAGTGGTGTCCCGGCAGCCAGCAGCCCAGGAGCGCGCTGTTCGCCGCGTTCACGATGGCGTCCGCCTCGAGCGTGGTTATGTCGCCGCGCCACACGGAAAGCCGCGCGTCGACCGGCGTCGGCGGCAGCTCGGCGACGCGCGCGATGCCCGCCTGCGCAATGAGGCCGCGCAGCAGCCGGTCCTGCACCGCCAGGAACCGCTCGTCCGCCGGGCGCGGCTCGCGCGTGTTGACGAGCGCCCGGAACTCGGCGAACGCCTCGTCGAAGGGCCGGCCCTCGGCAGGTGCCTGCACGAGGCCCCGCTCTTCCCGGAGGTACCGCACCAGGTACGCCACGTCCTCGTCCCGCCCGCGCGCGCCGCCCGCCGCGCACGACACGTTAGCTTGCACCATAAGAGCCCCTTTCGCCTGGCCCGAGTATGCGCCTTTCCGATCCGCTCCGCAATGCCCGCGTTCCTGCCGGCCCGGCAGACGGGACGCTGCCGGGCACTGGCGGGAGGATCGGCTACGCTCCCCTGACCATCAGGCGCGACGCCGCCGCCGCATGGTAGAATCCCCGAAATGGCAAGCCCGGGCGCGCCCCCGAGCCGCCCGGACGAGCCGCCCGGCCGGAGCCGCTGCGAAGCGATCTCCGACGACCGGCGGCATAAGGAGGTCGCCATGCAGCATCCCCTGCTCCTCTCCACCGGCGAGTTCGCCCAGATGTGCAACGTCAGCCGGGAGCTTCTGGTGCACTACGACAAGATCGGCCTGCTCAAGCCCAAGGAGGTGCGGGGCAACGGCTACCGCTACTACTCGCTCAAGCAGCTGTACCTGTTCGACGTCGTGCGCTTCTTCATGGACGCGGGCATGTCCACCAAGGAGATCAAGGAGTACCTGGACAACCGCACGACCCAACTGTTCCTGGACAGCATCCAGACGAGCATCGACCGCATGGGGCAGCAGCGCGACATCCTGGACGCCCGCATCGGCATGATGGAGAAGATGCGCTACCTCACCCAGCGGGCCGTGACGTTCCCCAAAGAGCAGCCGCGGCTGTCGTACTGGGACGAGACGTGGTTCCTCACGACCGAGGTGCGCCGCGAGCGCTCGCAGCAGGCCTACGCACAGGCCGTGAGCGAGCATTCGGACTTCTGCCGCAACAGGGCGGGCGTGGCCACGTTCCCCTTGGGGCGCGTCATCGACATCCCCGATCTGGACGACCCCTCCGAGTTCTACTACACCAAGCTCGTCACCTGGATATCGCCGCCCCGCGACGCCGCGTGCCTCGGGGACCGCGTAGAATGCAAGCCGAAGGGCAACTACGCGGTCGTGCTGCACCAGGGCGGCACGAGCACGGTGGAGCGCTCGTACGAGAAGCTGCTGGCCTACGTGGAGCGCGAGGGCTTCCTGATGCGGGGGCCGCTGTACGAGCTGGACATGAACTCGTACCTGATGTCGGACTCGGCCGACGACTACCTTCTGCACATCTCGGTGCTCGTGGACGTGGAGGACGCCGCCGAAAGGGGCGGTGGGGCGTAGGGGGCGCCGGGTTCCGGGGATGCCGCAGCCGTCCGCGTACGCACGCGACAGGCCGGCCGAGAAGAGGAGCACGCCCGGCTGGCATGAGGAGGGGCCCGCGCGCGGGCCCCTCTCCTTCGTGGAAACCGTTAGGCGCTCAGGCGCTTCGTCTCCTCTATCAGGTCGTACACCACCGAGGGCTCGGACAGCGTGGAGATGTCGCACAGGTCCTCGGTCTCCTGCGCGGCTATCTTGCGCAGGATGCGGCGCATGATCTTGCCGCTGCGGGTCTTCGGCAGCGCGGCCGTGAAGTGGATGTGGTCGGGCGTGGCGATGGGCCCGATGCTCTCGCGCACGTGGCGCACCAGCTGGGAGCGCAAATCATCGTTGATGACCGTGCCCTCCTTCACCGTGACGTAGGCGTAGATGCCCTCGCCCTTCACGGGGTGCGGGCAGCCCACGACCGCCGCCTCGGCCACCTGCAGGTACGACACGAGCGCGCTCTCCACCTCGGCCGTGCCGATGCGGTGGCCCGACACGTTGATGACGTCGTCGATGCGGCCGGTGATCCAGAGGTAGCCGTCCTCGTCGCGGTAGGCGCCGTCACCGGTGAGGTAGCGGCCCGGCTGGGGGAAGTACACGTCCTTGAACGCGGTCTCGTTCTGGAACACGCCCAGCATCATGCCCGGCCAGGGTCGCGTGAGCACGAGGCTTCCGGGCTCGTTCGGCACGGCCTCGCTCCCGTCGGGGCGCACGACGCGCGGAGCCACGCCGAAGAACGGCAGGGCCGCCGACCCCGGCTTCATGTCCACCGCGCCCGGCAGCGACGTGATCATGACGCCGCCCGTCTCCGTCTGCCACCACGTGTCGGCGATGGGGCAGCGGCCCCGCCCGACGGCGGAGTAGTACCACAGCCACGCCTTCGACGTGATGGGCTCGCCCACCGACCCCAGAAGGCGCAGGCTGCTGATGTCATGGCCGTTCACCCACCGCTCGCCATCCTTCATCATGGAGCGGATGGCCGTGGGGGCCGTGTAGAGGATGTTCACGCCGAACTTCTCCACGACCTCCCAGAAGCGGTCGGGCTTCGGGTAGCTGGGCACGCCCTCGAACATGAGCGACGTGGCGCCGTTGGCGAGCGGCCCGTACACGAGGTACGAGTGCCCCGTGATCCACCCCGCGTCGGCCGTGCACCAGTAGATGTCCGTCTCCTTCAGGTCGAACACGTACTTCATGGTGAGCGAGGCGTACAGCAGGTAGCCGCCGGTGCCGTGGACGATGCCCTTCGGCTTGGCCGTGCTGCCGCTGGTGTAGAGCACGAACAGCGGCTCGTTCGCCTCCATGCGCGCAGGCTCGCAGGAGGGGGCGGCGCCGGCCAGGAGGTCGTCCCACCACAGGTCGCGCTCGGCGGCCATCTCGGTGCGCTTCTCGATGCGGCGCACGACGATGCAGCTCTTCACCTGGGGACACTGGCCGAGCGCCTTGTCGCAGAGGTCCTTGAGGTGCAGGATCTTGCCCGACCGGTAGCCGTAGTTGGCCGTGACCACCACGCGAGCGCCCGAGTCGAGGATGCGGTCGCGCAGCGCATCGGCGGACAGGCCGCTGAACACGACGCAGTGCACGGCGCCGATGCGGGCGCACGCCAGCATGGCGATGGCCAGCTGGGGAATCATGGGAAGGTAGAGCACCACGCGGTCGCCCTTCTTCACGCCCAGGTCCTTGAGGACGTTGGCGGCCTTGCACACCTCGCGGTGCAGGCGCTGGTAGGTGTACACCTCGACCTCTTCGGAAGGCTCGCCCTGCCAGATGAGGGCCGCCTTGTTGCGGCGCGGGCCCTCCAGGTGCCGGTCGAGGCAGTTGGCGGACGCGTTGAGCTCGGCGCCGCGGAAGTAGCGGACGAAGGGGCGGGCCGACTCGAAGTCGTACTCCTCCACCGCGTCCCATGGACGGTACCAGTCCAGCGTCTCACGGGCCATCTGGCCCCAGAACGCCTCGGGCTCGTCGATCGAGCGGCGGTACAGCTCGTCGTAGTCCTGGCGGCTCTTCACGAGGGCCTTGTAGCTGAACTCGGGGGACGGCTCGATCGTGCTCTCGTCCTTGAGCATTTGCCTGATGAAGGCGGCGCGGGTGTTATGCTCCATGATAGGGTCCCTTCTACTCGTCTTGGGGGGGGGCGGAAAGCGCGGAATCGTCGCGGGCGCGGCCTAGGCGACGTTGTCCTCGCGAGCGAGGTCGACGTACACCACGTTGTGGGCGACGACGGGCTGGTACATGGCCTTCAGGTGCAGGGGGCCGGGACTGCAGGCGCGCAGGTTCCGGCCCAGGTCCGGGCGGGTGTGGACAAGATGCGCGAACGTGTCCTCGAGCAGCACGGTCTCGTGCAGGCCCTGGCACTCGTGCAGGGCGAGGCAGAGCGCGTCCACCGTGCCCTCGTCGCAGCGGGCGCACCAGTCGAAGTCGGCGATGTCCATGAGCACGACGGCGAAGGCGATGAGCTCCTTGTCGCGCAGGCACGGCACGAGGCGCTCGAGGTCGGTGCGGGCGAGCGGGCGGCCGTCCATGAGCTCGTCGAGGCGCAGCAGCGCGTTTCTCCGCAGGTAGGCGGGCGCATCGCTGGCGGCAAGGGTAACGAGCGGCACCGGGTCGGCGAGCCGGGACACGGCCGCGATCTTGGCGGCGCGGCTGGCGTTCGCGTCGAAGATGCGGGCCAGCGGGTCGAGCCTGCGGGAGCCGGACGGGGCCGGACGGCGCGCCTCGGCGTGCGCGGTCTGGACCAACAGGGCGCTCAAAGCGGCGCGGGGACGGTTGGAGACGGTACTCGTTGCGGGCTTCGTCGTATCGGTTGCTTTCTTCTTCGCGTTCATGGCGTGCCTCCTTCGCGGTCAGCTCATGTCTTGTTCCTCTATCTTCGTTGGGGGTCTCGTCGTCGATCGGTCTGGACGGGTTCTGCAGAGGACGGCCGGTGCTCGGGGATCGCAGGGTGCTCCGGCACCGGCCGCCGTGGGCCCATCATGGGGGTTGCAACGATTACAAGGTCAAGGAACCCCCGGCGCGCCGCCCTTCGGCCGGTTCGATTTCGGCCGCGAGCGGATTTTCGAAGGGGGAATCGTTGCCGGCGCATAACCTTCGCAGAGGCGGAACGCCGCTACGCAGGATGCAATGCGGGACGGGGCGCGGCATGGAGGGCAGAGGATAAAGGTACGCGATGACGCGAGGCGCCTCGGCGCACGGCGCCCCCGCCGCCGAGGTTTCCGATGGAGGCGGGCGGCTGTCGTGGAAGGGAGAAAAAATGGGAGGGGGAGCCAAGTGCTTCCCCTCCCCCTCCCGCCGTAGCCCTGCGGCGGCCCGTCAGCTCCGCCGTGGGCGCAGGATGATTGCTTGGTGCGGGCGGAGCTTCGCGGCGAGGACGTCGGCTCCGTCGTCGGCGCTCACGTCGCCCGCCTCCACGAGGCGCGCGAGACCGCTGCGCGAAACGCCCAGCTTGGCCCGCAGCACCTCGGCCAGGCGCAGGCCCGCAAGGCCTCCGCCGTCGATCTCGACCCGGCAGTCCTCGCGGCCGTCGGGCAGGTCGCCCTCGACGGCGAAGGCGACCTTGCCCCGGCGCGCGCCGTTGCGCCTGAGCAGGCCGACGTCGAGCGCGCACCGCAGCGCCGTCGCAGGATCGTTGCCCGTGAACCGCCCGAGCTCCTCCCGGTCGATGCCTCCCGGGCGCATGCGGCTTATCACGGCGCTGTTCCACACGTTCCCGCACGTGGCGCATCGGTAGACGAGCCACACGTCTAACCGCTTCTTCTGGGCATTCACACGGAACATGCCCGTGGACGTGAACTTCGCGTCAGCACCGCAGGTTCCACAAGGGCGCAGCGCGACCGGCGCGCCGGTCGCCTCCACGCGCCATACAATCGTGTTCATGATGGTTGCTGCCTTCCTTCGCAATTCGAATATGCTCGATTCGGAAGGCAGGCACAGGCGGCACCACGCCGTTATTCAGCTTTTTCATAGGGTAAGCCTCTCTGATCGTCCGGTTCGGCCGGTGGGCCCGTCCGCGATGCGGCCGTGTGCTTGCGCGCCGGCCCAGGGGAGCAGGCACCGTCCGCCGGAAGCGCCGCAGGAGGCGGTGCACCGGACGGGCGATCATAGCTCGCAAGGAACCGACCGCGTGCCGCTTGTCGGCCGGGCGGACGGATGTCGCCCATCGCAAGGCGGCCGCACGTTGCGCGGCAGCGGATGGGACGGATGTATCGCGTGGTTTACCGGTTGGGAGGAACAGTCATGGAAGAGACCTTGTCGATCGGGTTTGCGGGCCGTGCGGCCCGGCTCGCCATCATACCGGGCGCCCCGCCGCGCGTCAACCGCGAAGAGCGCCCGCCGCACCCGATACGCCGAGCGCGGGGCACTGCGGCGGAGCGACGCGGTACAGGCAAATGGCCCGCGACGGCGGGCGCGCGCCTCGAGGGTCAGGCGCGCCCGCTGCGGCCCGAACGCTCGAGCGCCTCGAGGCTCCGCTCGAGCAGCGCGCGGCCAACGGGGCCGCCGTGGGCACACAGGAACGTTTCCGCGCCGGTGCCGAGCAGGGTGTGCCATGCGTCCCCCACGCGCTCCGGCCGGTCGGCGAACGGCGGGAAGACGGACCTCCCGCGGTGGATGAGCGCGTCGCCCACGAGGGCCGCCTCTCCATCGACCACGAAGCTCGCAGAGCACTCCGTGTGGCCGGGCGTTGCTACCACCTTAAGGCAAGATCCGAAGGCGCCCTCGTCGAGCGGCAGGGGGCGCACGTCGGGAACCGGCTCGAACGCCTCGCAGACATGCAGGCGGCGCTGCACCGCCATCACGGCCGCGCCGAGCGGCGTGGCACCGGCGGGCAGGACGCAGCGGCCGGCCCGCACCTGGTCGGCCTCGCCCTCCGGGGCGAAGACGGGGCAGCCGAACCGCCGGCTCCAGGCAGCCGCGTTGCCGGCGTGGTCGCCGTGGGCATGCGTGAGCAGGATGGCGTCGAACGCGTTGAAGCCGAGCCTTTCGAGCTGCGCCTCGATCGCCGCGCGCTCGCCGGGGCACGGCCGTGTCCACCAGGAAGCGCCGGCCGTCGCCCGCCTCCACCGCATAGCAGGCGCTGCGCACGACGCCGACGCGCACGATGCGGGAGCCCTGGGATGTCTGCCATGCGAGGTTTTTCATGCCATGCAGTATAGCAGCCGCCCCGCACCGCGCAGCCGACGGAGCGCGGGTGGAGGCGATGCGTACCCGGGTCGTTGCCGTTCTAGCGGCCGGGGCGCGCCGACCGCATAGCGTGCCGACAGCCTTGCAGGCGCCACCGAACCTGCGCCGCGCTGAAGAGCGTCCGCGGACATCGGCATCTTCCGGACTACGGCCCGGGCGGCGTTGCCTTCGCGCGGAGTCACGCGCCGGCCAGGTCGGCGAGCGTGACCCCGTCGACATAGCGCTCGATAACGTCGTCGAGTCCGGCCCAGAAGCGCACGGTGGTGCACTCCCCCGCGCGCGGGCAGGCCATGCCCTCCTCCAAGTCGAGGCACGCCACGGGCGCCGTGGTCCCCTCGACGGCTCGCAGCACGTCGCCTGCACGCACGGACGCCGCCTCCCGGGCCAGCGCGTAGCCGCCGCCTTTTCCTCGGACGCTGCGCAGCAGGCCCGCCTGCACGAGCGGCCTCGCCAGCTGCTCGAGGTACTTGAGCGAGATGTCCTCGCGCTCCGACACCTCGCGCAGGGCCACCTTGCCCTCCACGCCCGCCTGCGCCACGCACACCATGAGCCGCAGCGCATAGCGTCCCTTCGTCGACACGAGCATCTTTCGTCCTTTCCCATCCCGCAACCACGTCCAGCCTACCCCAAACGCGTCCTGCGCCCCTGGCCATCCAATCGCTTTTGTAAATTCTAGCAAACAAGTAGGATTAAGTCTTGACAATTTCCCGCTTGCCCTTATCTTAATCCTAGCAAACTTATATGATTAAAGAAAGGCACGGCACATGACGACCACGACGCGCGATACGCTCCTCTCCGTCCGCGGGCTTTCCGCCTCGGCCGACGAAACCCCCATCCTGCACGGCATCGACCTCGACGTGGGCGCAGGCGAGACCCATGTCATCATGGGCCCGAACGGCGCGGGCAAGTCCACGCTCGGTCACGTCGTCATGGGCGACAACGCCTACACGGTGGACGGCGGCACGGTCGAGTTCGACGGCCAGGACATCACCGACCTCTCCCCCGACAAGCGCTCGCGCGCGGGGCTGTTCCTCAGCTTCCAGGCGCCCGTCGAGATCCCCGGCGTGCCGCTGTCCAGCTTCCTGCGCGCCACGATGGCGGGCCGCGAGGGCGCCGGCGACCTCAAGGGCAAGCAGTTCCGCAAGCACGTGCGCGCGCTGGCCGACGAGCTGGACATGGACCCGGCCTACCTCGACCGCGAGTTGGGCGTGGGCTTTTCGGGCGGCGAGAAGAAGAAGCTCGAGATGCTGCAATTGCTGCTGCTCGCTCCCAAGCTGGCCATCCTCGACGAGACGGACTCGGGCCTCGACGTGGACGCGCTCGGCGTGGTGTCCCGCGGCATCGACGCGTACCGCCGCTCGACCGGCGGCGCGCTCGTGGTGATCACCCACAACACGCGCATCCTCGAGCACCTCGACGTCGACCGCGTGCACGTCATGGTGCGCGGCCGCATGGCTGCCGAGGGCGACGCGTCGCTCATCGACGCCATCGACGAGCAGGGCTTCGAGCAATTCGAGCAGATCGAGCGCTAGGAGGCCCGCATGCCAAAAGAATTCCGTACCTACGTCGAAGACGTCGACCGCACGCTGTACGACGTGCATGACGCGACCGACGCCTCCCGCTACCTCGACGCGGGCCTCACGCCCGACATCGTCCGCGAGATCTCGGCCAAGAAGGACGAGCCCACCTGGATGCTCGACTTCCGCCTGAAGGCGCTCGACACCTACCAGCGCATGGAGGCACCCGACTGGGGCCCCGGCCTCGAGGGCCTCGACATGGACCACATCGTGACGTACGTGAAACCGAACGCCGAACAGGCGAGCGACTGGGACAGCCTCCCCGACGACGTGAAGAACACGTTCGACCGCCTGGGCATACCGCAGGCCGAGCGCGCCTACCTGGCCGGCGTCGGCGCGCAGTACGACTCCGAGCTGGTGTACCACAACATGCAGAAAACGGCCGCCGACTTAGGGATCGTCTACTCGGGCATCGAGGAGGCGCTGCGCGAGCCGAAGTGGGAGGCGCTCATCCGCGAGAAGTTCATGACGCTCATCCCGCCTGCCGACCACAAGTTCGCCGCGCTGCACGGCGCGGTGTGGAGCGGCGGCTCGTTCGTCTACGTGCCGAAGGGCGTGCAGCTGGACTTCCCCCTGCAAAGCTACTTCCGCCTGAACGCGAAGGGCGCGGGGCAGTTCGAGCACACGCTCATCATCGTGGAGGACGACGCCAGCCTGCACTTCATCGAAGGCTGCTCGGCACCGAAGTACAACGTCGCGAACCTGCACGCCGGCGCGGTGGAGCTGTTCGTGGGCAAGCGCGCGCATCTGCGGTATTCCACGATCGAGAACTGGTCGAAGAACATGTACAACCTCAACACGAAGCGCGCCGTGGTGGAGGAAGGCGGCGGCGTCGAGTGGATCAGCGGGTCGTTCGGCAGCCACGTGGGCTACCTCTACCCCATGTCCATCCTCGCCGGGCGCAAGGCGACCAGCAGCTTCACCGGCATCACGTTCGCCGGCGCGGGCCAGAACCTCGACACCGGCTGCAAGGTGGTGCTGGCCGCGCCCGACACGTCGGCCACCGTGGAGACGAAGTCCATCTCGAAGGGCGGCGGCACGTCCACGTTCCGCTCGTCCATCGTGGCCACCGAGAACGCGCGGAACTCCGCCGCCAGCGTGTCGTGCCAGTCGCTCATGCTGGACGACCTCAGCCGCTCGGACACCATCCCGGCCATGGACATCCGCTGCAAGCACGTGGACATCGGCCACGAGGCCACCATCGGGCGCATCGGCGACGACAAGGTGTTCTACCTGATGAGCCGCGGCGTGTCCGAGGAGGAGGCGCGCACGATGATCGTGAACGGCTTCGCCGACCCCGTGTCGAAGGAGCTGCCACTTGAGTACGCCGTGGAAATGAACAACCTGATCAAGCTTGAAATGGAAGGGGCCATCGGATAATGGGAACCCTCACGATAGAACACGCGAACGCGATGCCCGCCCCCACGTGGCACCGGCTGAAGATGAACGATGCGGACATAGAGCTGCCCGCCGAGCTGAGCGCCGCCCAAAAGGCGGAAGTGTCATGCGAGGAAGGGCTGCGAGGGGAAGCCGATGCGTTCGACGCCGCTTTGGAGGCCATGGACGCAGGTGCCTTTGAGGGTGCGATCAACATGCGCACGGCCGACCCCCTTCCCGTGGCTACCTCGCCCATCACGTCCGCGGGTAACCCTCCCCCCTCCATGGCCGCAGGCGAGCTCGGGGATGAGACCAACAAGCGCGCGGCCGATCGCGGTGACTCCGCAGTTGAACCCGCAAGCGTCCCGACGTCGGCTGCGCACCAGGTTGATGATCAAGAAGTCCTCCCTGCAGCCATGGAAAGCGGAGCTCTTTCGCAGGTTAACGACCAGGCGAATCCGTCTGCAGCCATAGAGGACGGGGCTCTCTCCCTCTACCAGCAGCAGGCGCTTGAGAACCTTTACCTCGCTCCTTCCGACGTGTTCGCCACGGGCATGGGGGACGAGGCGCGGGAGTACCTCGAGTTCGTGGCGGGCGAGCCCATCGTGTTCGCCACGCGCCCTGGCGAGCGCACCTGCGCCACGGTGCGCGTCGAGGGCGTGGACGGCGCGGCCAACGCGGCCGCCATCGACGTCGTTGCCGCTCCGGGCTCGTCGCTGTCGCTCGCCATCGCGCTCGATTCGCCCGCACCGGGCGCGGGCGTCGTGGGCACGCGGCTGCGTGTGTTCGCGGGTGCCGACGCGCGCGTGGACATCATGAGCACGCAGACGCTCGACGACTCGTGGATCGCCCTCGACGACGCGGGCATCGTGGCCGACGAGCGCGCCCGCGTGCAGGTGCGCCACAC
Source organism: Gordonibacter urolithinfaciens (assembly GCF_900199375.1). NCBI lineage: Bacteria > Bacillati > Actinomycetota > Coriobacteriia > Eggerthellales > Eggerthellaceae > Gordonibacter > Gordonibacter urolithinfaciens. The sequence goes on along the minus strand of NZ_LT900217.1, from coordinate 2,824,856 downwards.
CGTGCTGGGCGCGGGCCGCTCCTACACCGGGCTCGACGCCGACCTGCGCGGCGACGACGCGCGCCTCGACATCGACACGCGCTACCTGGCCCGCGGCGACCAGCAGCGCGACTTCAACTACGTCGTCCACCAGCGCGGGCGCCGCACCGTCTGCAACCTCGACGCGAACGGCGTGCTGGCTGGCCGCTCGAGCAAGACGCTGCGCGGCACCATCGAGCTCGTGCACGGTTGCAAGGGCTCCGTCGGCTCCGAGCAGGAGACGGTGCTTTTGGCCGACGAGCGCGTGGTGAACCGCACCGTGCCCGTCATCCTCTGCGACGAGGACGACGTGGCCGGCAACCATGGAGCCACCATCGGCCACATACGCCCCGAGCAGCTGCTCTACCTGGCCAGTCGCGGAATCTCGCCCGACGACGCCGAGCGCCTGTTCATCACCGCCACGTATCAAGGAGCGGCCATCGACGCGCCCGACGAACGCACCCGAACCGCCGTCGCCCGCCTCGCCGCCGCGCGCGGGATCGACATAGAGGAGGCCGTCGCATGATCAACCCGATCGATATCGCCGCGAACCCCTACAAGCAGGACTTCCCCCTGCTGGCGGCCAACCCCGACCTCGCCTTCCTCGACAGCGCGGCCACGGCCCAGCGCCCCGCCGTCGCCCTCGACGCGCAGCGCGACTTCTACGAGACCATGAACGCGAACGCGCTGCGCGGCCTCTACCGCCTGTCGGTGGAGGCCACCGAGGCCATCGAGGAGGCCCGCGCCCACGTCGCGCGGTTCATCGGGGCCGCCGACGCGCGCGAGATCGTGTTCTGCCGCAACGCGAGCGAGGCGCTCAACCTCGTGGCGCTCGCCTTCGCGCCCACCGTGCTCGAGCCGGGCGACGAGGTGTGCATCACCATCATGGAGCACCACTCGAACCTCATCCCTTGGCAACAGGCTTGCCGCGCCGCGGGCGCGCGCCTCGTGTACCTCTTCCCCGACGAGGACGGCGTGATCTCGGAGGCGGAGCTCGACGCGAAGATCGGCCCGCGCACGAAGATCGTCGCCGCCGCGCAGGTGTCGAACGTCCTCGGCATCGAGAACCCTGTTCCGGCCATGGCCCGGCGCGTGCACGCGCACGGGGGCTTCATGGTGGTGGACGGCGCGCAATCGGTGCCGCATATGCCCGTGAACGTGCAGGAGCTCGGCTGCGATTTCTTCGCATTCTCGGCGCACAAGGCGCTCGGGCCCTTCGGCGTGGGCGTGCTGTGGGGCAAGCTCGACCTGCTGGAGGCCATGCCGCCCTTCCTCACGGGCGGCGAGATGATCTCGTCGGTCACGCAGGACGGGGCCGTATGGGCCCCGGTGCCCGAGAAGTTCGAGGCCGGCACGCAGGACGCCGCCGGCATCGTGGGCACCGCCGCCGCGCTCGGCTACCTCGAGGGCATCGGCTGGAACGCGCTGCAGGCGCGCGAGCAGGCGCTCGTGCGCACGGCCATGGAGCGCATGGCGGCGCTGCCGTACCTCGAGATCATCGGCCACCCCGACCCGGCGCAGCACCACGGCGCCATCAGCTTCAACGTGCGCGGCATCCACCCGCACGACGTGGCCAGCATCCTCGACGAGCGCAACGTGGCCATCCGCGCCGGACATCACTGCGCCCAGCCCCTACTCGCATGGCTCGGGGTGGAATCGTGCTGCCGCGCGTCGCTCGCGTTCTACAACGACGAGGGCGATATCGACGCGCTCATCGCCGGCTTGGACACCGTTTGGAGGACCTTCAATGGCTAGCATCTACACCGCGGCGCTCATGGAGCACAACGCGCATCCCGACTACAAGTACGAGATGGACGAGCCCACGTGCACGCACGACGGCGTGAACCCCAGCTGCGGCGACGAGCTGACGCTGGCGCTGCGCCTCAACGGCGACGTGATCGAGGAAGCCGCTTTCACCGGCCACGGCTGCGCCGTGAGCCAGGCGGCCGCCGACATGATGGCCGACCTCGTCACCGGCGAGACGGTCGACGAAGCGCGCCGCCTGAGCGGCCTCTACCTCGACATGATCAAGGGCCGCCCGCTCACCGACGAGGAACGCGAAGACCTCGACGAGGCCGCCGAGCTGGCGACCATCTCCCGCATGCCCGCCCGCGTCAAGTGCGCCGAGCTGGCCTGGAGGACGCTGGAGAAGCTGTTGGAGAAGGAAACGGCAGCAGGACGCGAGGCGCGGTGACGCCAAAACTGGGGCCTTCTGCCAGAAAACGGCCGGTTTGGCAATCGAAAAGCAGCTTGAACGACGCGACGCGAGAAGCCAGACCGCGTTTCCCTAGCTCACGTTTTCTGGAAGCGTAGCGGCCTTGGAGGAGGTTTGCCAAACTGCTCGTTTTTTGACACAGGCGCCCGAATTCCGTAGCAAAGCCCGCAGAGCCGGAGCCGCAGACTGTCATCCGCCAAGCCTTAAACGAGTTCGTCCCGCTTACGTGCGGCAAGGCGCTCCCACGCCTTCCACAGGCCGAAGCCGATCAGGCCGCCGGCGACGTTGAGGATGACGTCGTCCACGTCCACGACGCGGTACAGGTAACCTGCCACGGCGAGCCCCACGACCAACTGCGCGAGCTCGATGGCAACCGAGCAGGCTGCGAGGACGAGCGCCGCCGCAGGCAGCCGGCGCAGGCGGTCGGACAGCAGCGGAAGCATGAGTCCCAGCGGCACGAACATGAGCACGTTGCCGCCCACGATGATGGTCGCGATCGACCACCACCAGCCGGTTTGCGCCGCATCAGCCACCGTGCGCGCGATGCCGGCGAAAGGCACGAGATTGTACGAGATCCCCCAAGTAGGCGCATAGCCCATCCCGCCCTCAACCGGCAGCGGGAACAGCGTCACCGCCGCCACCGCGCCCACATAGGCGGTAAGCGCCAGGTAAAGGCACGTCCGTCTCGCCCCTGTTCGGCGCACAAAACACACGACCAGAACCGCCACGAGCGCAACGCCTGTCGGCACGACCACGAATCCCCGCTCCAGCATCGCCGCACCCGCCTTTCGCCGCACCCGCTTACGTCAACCTCCATTATACCGACGGCAGCGCCCCTACATCACCTGGTGTCGCCGGAAGGCGCGGGCGGCGAGGGGCGCGCAAACGGCCAGCACGACCGCGTACAGGATCGCGAGCAGTCCCACCAGGTCGATCACAAGCGGCCCTAGGGGATACGACACGAGCGAGTTGTAGAGCACCTGGTCGTTCAACGCGTTGATCGGGAACAGGTAGAGCGCGTGCAGGATCGCGCCGCTGCCGCCCGAGGGGATCATGCCGGGAAGGAAGACAAGCGCGGCGCACACGGCGAAGATGGCCAGCTGGGAGCGCAGCTTCGACGATAGCAGCAGCGTGAGGGCCGCGAGGCCGAGCGTCATGAGGTAGCCGAGCCCGATCGCCGTCCACGCGGCCTCGGCCGTCGTGAGGTCGTAGGGGATGCCGAGGGCCAGCACCTGCACGGGCAGATCGCCGCCCTCCGCGCCGAAGAACGCGAGCGCCACGCCCACGATGACGGCCGTCGCCAGCGCATAGTACGCGGTGGCGAACAGAAGCGACGCGACGATCTTCGCCGCCACCAGCTTGGAGCGCCCGTAGCGCGCAGCCAGCAGCACGGCGTCGGTGCGGTCCTGGTACTCGCCGGCGAACACGGGCGTCAGCACCACGCACACCGCCACCATCGCGAACGAGAGGAAGCCGAGGCACGCCAGCACGTCGCCCCATCCGCCGGCGTAGCCGTACGAGAGCGGCTCGCCCACCGCGGCCTGCTTCTCCGTCCAATAGGCGCGCTCGGCGTCCGAGTACGCCCAGGTGCCGCCCATGCCGTCGTCGAGCGCACGCTGCAGCGAATCCGCGACGGCCCCGTAGAAGCCGGCGACGTCCTCGTCGCCCAACTGCGCCGCCACTTGGTACTGCTCCATCGAGCCCGCGATCCACGGCGAGAGCAGGTACGAGTAGTACGTGTCGTAGATGGCGCGGAACTCGTCCTCGTCGTAAGCCTCCTTCATGACGGCGTACGCGGCCTCGGCGCTCAGGCCCTCCACCTGGGCCGGATCGACCTTCGAGAACGCGAGCGCCCGATACGCGGCCACCTCCTCCTGCACGCGCTCGACGGTGAGCACGCCCTCGTGCGCCTCGGCGCGCGCCTTCTGCTGGGCAATGGCGGCGGTGCCGCCCAGAATCTCTCCCGTGCTCGACGACGTCTTCGTCTGCACCACGTTGAGCGCCATGATCACGCAGAGCAGCGCCATGATGCCCGCGCTCACCATCTGCGACGTGCGCCGCGCGAGCAGCTTCTTGAACTCGAACTTCACCAGGTCAAGCATGTCGGCCTCCTTGGGAAACGGATGCAACGGGCTCGACGGGCTCCATCGCCTCGTCTCGGAACACATGGAGGTACACGTCCTCCAGCGTCGGCTCGAGCGGGCGCGCGCACGGCACGGGGGGCTCGTCTGCCACGACGCGCGCCACCGCATGGCCGTCGGCGGCGTAGTGGACGTTGCCCACGCAGCTCGTCGCGGCCAGCGCTTCGGCCTGCCGCACGTCAACGTGGCACTCCCACACCTTCCCCGCAACGGTGGCCACCACCTCGGCCGGCGCGCCGCGCATGATGAAAGAGCCCGCGCGCATGACCAGGATCTCGTCGGCGACGTACTCCACATCCGACACGATGTGCGTGGACAGGACGACGATCTTGTCCTGCGCGAAGCTGGCGATGAGGTTGCGGAAGCGCACACGCTCCTTCGGATCGAGCCCGGCCGTGGGCTCGTCGAGCACGAGGACGGCTGGGTCGTTCAGCACGGCCTGCGCGATGCCGAGGCGCTGCTTCATGCCGCCGGAGAACGTGCGCACCTTGACGCGGGCCACGTCGGCGAGCCCCACCGTCTCCAGCAGCTCGAGCGAGCGACGGCGCGCCGCGTGGCGGTCGATGCCCTTGAGCGCGGCCAGGTACAGCATGAAGTCGAGCGCCGTGAAATCGGGGTAGTAGCCGAAATCCTGCGGCAGGTAGCCCAGGCAGGCACGGTACCCGTCGCCGAGCGCGCGCACGTCGCGGCCGTCGAAGCGGATCTCGCCGGACGTGGGTCGCAGCACGTCGCACACCATGCGCATGAGGGTGGTCTTGCCCGCGCCGTTCGCGCCCAGAAGGCCGTACACGCCGGGCCCGAGGGTCGCCGACACGCGGTCGACGGCGATCTTCGACCCGAACTGCTTGCTCAGCCGGTCAATCGTCAGTTCCATGGAGGTTGCTCCTTTCTTTCGCTATCGTAGGGTCGAGGAGGACGCGAGCTTGTCGAGCCCGCCCGCGATGCAGCCGAGCCACGCGCGCGCCTCGCGGGCGGCCCACGCGGCCGAGGCCGCCGCCACGAGCGCCCACGCCCACGCCGAGGCCTGGGCGTACGCGTCCGGCACCAGGGAGAACGCCGCATAGGCCGCCGCCATCACCAAGAGCGTCCACGCGAAGCCGAGCGGCAGCGCCTGCGACGGCGGGCAGCGGCGCACGAGCACGAGCGCCCCCGCGCACGAGAGGAAGTACGGGGCACAGGCATGCACGAGCGAGGCGAAGGGATCGGCCCCCAGCAGAAGCGGGGCCGAGAGCACGATGGCCGTGAGCACCGCCACGTCCGAGCATCCCAGCACGATGAGCCGCGCGAGCGCGACCGCCCGGCTGTCGAAGCGGCAGGCGTACTCGAGCTCGGCCACGCGGTTGGCGGCGCTGGACAGCAGATCCGGCAGGCCCACGAGCACCGTCGCCGCCGCCAGCACGCCCGAGGCGAGCGAGAGGTCGCGCGGGGCGCTGTCGCCGAGCAGGCAGAGCGCCACCATGGCGGCCACGAGCGCGAGCTGGGCCGCCCACACCTGCGGGCGGATGAAGCGCGCCTGCGCGGCCACGAATCCGGCGAACGACATCGGCTGCACCGCCCCGCGCGCCGGCAGGGCCGCCTCGGCGCGCACGGCCGCGAGGGTCGCGGCCTTGGCATCCGCGTCCGGCCCGCCGCGCTCGGCGCGGTAGTGCGCCCGCAGCAGCTGCTCGACCTCGCGTTTTCCCATTTCGCCGCTCATGAGCCTTCCCTTCCTTCCAGCCCCCGCTTCAGCTCGGCCAGCGCCCTGTTGAGCCGGCGGTTCACCGCGAACCGCGACACGCCCAGCACGCTGGCAATCTCACCCACCTTGAATCCCTGGTCGAAGCGCAGCTCCACCACCTCCCGCAGGTCGGGATCGAGCGCCTCCACCAGCGCACCCACCTCGCTGCCCGCGCACGCGGCCGCCGGGTCGGCGTCGGGCGAGCGGTCGGGCACGTCCACGTCGAGCGGGGCGGCGGGCGGCCGCTTCGCGCGCGCCGCGTCGATGCAGAGGTTGCGCGCGATGGTGAACAGGTACGCGAGCGGCTTGCCGTCCGACGGCGAGCACCCGCTGCGCACGAAGCGCAGGAATGTCTCCTGCGCCACGTCCGGCGCGTCGTCGTAGGACGGCGCATGCCGTCGGCAGTACGCCAGCACGTCGTCGTAGTGCTCCTCGACCAAGCGATCGAACGCCTCGCCGTCCCGCAACCGATTCTTCAAGCCCCGCTTCACCTCCTCTGCCCTGTATAACGAATCCTACCCGCGATCCGTGCGGGCGCCGGTGAAAAAACCCGGATCGCCCGCCCCCCCCCCAACGATCCGGCATCCGGCGGCGGAACCAGACTCCCCCTTGACCCTCACGCGGCGTGAGGCCGTAGCATGGGGCGCGCACCCGACAGAAAGGACACCTCATGAACGTGCAACCCGTTCGCTCCGACGCAGCCTACCGCGCCATGATGGCCGCGCCCGCCGGCAAGCGCGGCGACCTGTACCGCTACGAGCTCATGGCCCCCTTCAAGGAGAAATGGGACTGCTACCGCGTGCCGCTCAAGGCGGCGGAACCCGGCGGCTACGACGTGGTCATGGCCAGCGAGATGCTCGGCATCCTGCCGCCCGCCCAGGTGGACGAAAACCGCGCCGAAGCCGTGCGCCTCCTCGGCGACGACGCCTTCTGGGACGCGTGCCGGCGCTCCGTCGAGCGCTCGCTCTCGCGCTTCTCCGCACGCGGCATCGAGCTTCCGCGGCAGGACTACCGCTTCACCGTGCTGCTGGCGAACCCCGGCCATCCCGTCGTGCGCGCGAGCGAGGGCTACTGCGGCGACGGCGGCATCCCCGGATCCATCCTCGCCTGGCTCGACCCGAACGAGTCGACGATGCGCCGCCTGCCCGCCGCGCTCGCGCACGAGGCGAACCACAACGTGCGCTTCCAGTTCGTGAAGTGGAGAGACGACATCGCGCTCGGGGAGATGCTGGTGAGCGAGGGCCTGGCCGAGAACTTCGCCGTGGAGCTGTTCGGCGAGGAGCTGGCGGGGCCGTGGGTCACGCGCACCACGCCGGAGGCGCTCGCGCAGGTGAAGCCGCTCGTGCGCGCAGGCCTGGAAGCACAGGGCCTCGCCGAGCTGTCCGCCTACCTCTACGGCGACGAGACGGCCGCGCTCATGGGCTACCCCACGCGCGGCGTCCCCTACTGCGCCGGCTACGCCTGCGGATACCACCTGGTAAGGCGCTTCCTCGACGAGACGGGGGCCGACATCGCGGAGGCCACCTTCCTGCCCGCCGCCGACATCCTCGACGCCGCCCGCGGCTTCTGGGAGTGAGTCAAGGGGGCTGCCGGGCCTATTCCCCTCCCGAGGGCTCCACCCTCAGGCCGCGCGTGAGGAACGGAGGGAAGTCGTCGTAGGCCGCCGGCGGAACCGGCCTCGGATCGGCCGCAGCATAGTTCGGCGCAGGCGCGGCCGCGACGCCCGCGAACCGCACGGGCACGCCCGGCGAAGTGTAGAAGCTCTGCCCCTTCTGGATATGAAAGTGCAGGTGCGGATGCGAGCTGCAGCCCGAGCTTCCGCAGAATCCGACACGCTGCCCGCGTTGCACGTGCCGGCCCGCCTCCACCAGCACGCCGCCCGGCCTCAGATGGCACAGGCACGAGAACTCGTCGTTCCCGTGGTCGATGAGAACGTAGTTGCCGCGAATGTCACCGCCGCCGAAGTGCACCGTCTCATCAAGCATGATCTGCGCATTCGGGCACGACGTCCCCACTTCCGCCACGACGCCGTCGGCGGGCGCAAGCACCGGCAAGCCGTAGCAGTAGTACGAGGCAGGATCGGCCGGATCGGCGTCGGGCGGGCAGTTGCGCCCCTCGTCGTCGAGCACCACGAAGTCGTAGGCGTAGCGCTGGGTGAGCACGCCCCATGAATGCGACGTCTCCTTGTCCACGCCGCCGTTGACCACCGTCCAAGCACCCTCGAACGGCAGGGCGTACTCCTCCTGCGAGGCCCCCTTGCGCTTGTCGGGCTCCTTGCCGTTGTAGCGAACGGCCATCGCCATGAGCCCTCCGACCTGCTTCGCCGACTGTAAAAAGAGCGCGGCTTTCTTGCCCACGGCGACCCCTTCCCGTCAGCGCTGCAGCGGGCGGTAGACGACGCAGTTGTTCGGCGTCTCGTACATCTCCACCTGGGACACGGGAAGCCCCTGCTCCGCCAGGCAGTCGCAGAAGTAGCGCGCCAGGTTCTCCGCCGTGGTGCGGAAGGGCACGATGAACAGGCTGAACCCCTCGGCCTCGAGCGCCGCCAGCGTCGCCGGGGCGAGCGAGCCCTCCTCCACGAGGAAGGTGTGGTCCAGCGCGTCGGCCAGCTCGCGCACCGCGCGCTTGAACACGCCGAAGTCGAGCACCATGCCCTTCATCGTGCCCTCGGTTTGCAGGTCGTCCACCGCCAGATGCACCACCGCGCGCCAACGGTGGCCGTGCAGATTCTCGCACTTGCCGTAGTAGTCGGTGAGAAAATGGGCCGAATCGAAGCTGGCCTCGGTCTTCAGTCCGTACATGCATGCTCCTTCGCCTTCGCCGCGTCGTTTGCCGCATCATAGCACGGAAGTCCGGCGCTCTTCATCGGGGCAAGGCGACCGTTCCAGATGGCGTCAGCTTCAGCCACGTCGCCGCATTTCGCAATGCAACGTTTCGCGTCTCTCGACTTCATCCACGTCGGACCACGAATCTGGCTGCCGGCTCGCGGCCTTGGCGGCGAGAACCCGCTGGCTCAATACGAGCTCCTCCCGGATAGACGACGATACGAGGATGGCCAACGCGGCGCTCGCAAAGGTACCGACAAAGTAGCACTCGGCAAACTCCTTGGCATCGAGCATCTTGAAGCGCGCGATGCCCTTGGCCGCCGGCACGAAGGCGCTTGCGCCGTACTGCTCGCAGGGCGCAAGCGCGGAGATGACGGTTCGCTCCGTTGCCATCGATCATTAGCAGCAGTATTCGTTGCTATCATTGTCTAGCAACGAATACTGCTGCCAGAGCGCAGAGCTTCCACCATGAGAGGCCCGGGATTTTCGAGCCCCGGGCCTCTAAGCTCCGTTAGCGACCTAGGCCCGCGCCGCTACTCGGCGTAGTCATGGATCACGGCCTCGATGTTGTTGCCCTCGGGGTCGTAGACGAACGCTGCGTAGTAGCCGGGATGGTAGTCGCGAGGGCCGGGGGCTCCGTTGTCGGTGCCGCCGGCGGCGAGCGCCGCCTCGTAGAAGGCCCTCACCTGGGCGGCGTCCTCTGCGAGGAAGGCGACATGCGCGGGGACGGGCTCGGCGCCCTCGGGCAGCGGGGCCACCCACATATCGCCCGGCTCGCCCTCCACGTGCAGCTGCAGACCGCCGGGATACTCGATGCCCCGCACGTAGCCGAGCGGCTCCAGGGCCGCCGCGTAGAAGGCCTTGGCTCCCTCGACGTCCTTCACCTTCACGCTCATATGGTCGATCATCGCGATCCTTTCTCTCGGGGAATGCCGTCGCCGGCAAGTGTAGCACGCCAGGGCGCACCCGCGCCCTCCCTGCAGCGCCCGGAACGCCGGCGGCCGCCCGCGTGCAGCCGTGCCCCCGCATGCAGAGCGCCTGCAGGGGCTCGCGCGAGGAACGCGGCAGGCGTGCCGGGCGCCCCCCCCGACCGAGCCGGCGCGAGCAGGGCCGAACGCCCCGTCCGCCCGAATCCGAACAGGCTGCCCGCCCAAGCGTGCAGTTTTGCTGACGAGCAGGCCGCCGGTTCGCCATCTCGGACCACCTACGGGCCCGCGTGCCGTACAATCGGGGAAACGCTTTCAGACGCGACGGAAAGAGGACCCTATGGCAGACCAGGTCAACGCCCCCTCGTTGGGCTTCATCGGATTCGGGAACATGGCGCAGGCCATGGCAAGGGGGCTCGTGGAGGCGGGCGCGCTGCCGGGCGGGCGCATCTACGCGACCGCCGCGCATTTCGACAAGCTGCAGGCGAGCACGGCCGCGCTGGGCGCGCACGCCTGCGAGACGGCGCAGGACGTGGTTCAGGCGAGCGACTTCGTGGTGGTAGCCGTGAAGCCGCACCTCGTGGCGCAGGTGCTCGAGCCCGTGCGCGACATGCTGGCCGCGCCCGGCAAGGCCGTGATCTCGGTGGCCGCCGGCTGCGGCTTCGAGCTCTACGAGGAGGTCCTCGCGCCCGGCACGCACCACCTGAGCACCATCCCCAACACGCCCATCGCCGTGGGTGCGGGCGTGGTGGCCTGCGAGCAGCGCCATTCCCTCGACGATGCCGAGCTTGCGGCTTTCGAGGAGCTGTTCGGCCAGGTGGCTCTCATCGAATGGGTGGACGGCAAGCTGCTGTCCACCGCCAGCGCCATCGCCGGCTGCGGCCCCGCCTTCGCGGCCATGTTCCTGGAGGCGCTGGGCGACGCCGGCGTGAAGCACGGGCTGCCGCGCGCTGCCGCGTACCGCCTGGCCGCCCAGATGATGATGGGCACCGCGAAGCTGCATCTGGAGACGGGCACGCACCCCGGCGCCATGAAGGACGCCGTGTGCTCGCCGGGCGGCACCACCATCAAGGGCGTCGCCTCGCTCGAGAAGGACGCCTTCCGCGGCGCCGTGGTAAACGCCATCGACGCCATCGAGGGATAGGCGCCGCCGGCTGCAGCCGGCACCCAGCCCGCACCGGCGCCTGCGTTCCGCACCCTCGCGCACTCGCAGCGGCGCTCCGCCCCCCCCCGCGGGCGCGCCGCTGAGCGCCATGACCGGCCCGGCGCCCGCCGGCCGCGACATCAGCCCTTCCGGCGACGCAGGCGGTACGCGTAGACCAGCGACACGAGCAGGCTCGCCACGGCGATGCCGATGGCGATCTCCATGGTGTGCGCGAACCCCTCATCGTAGGCAGCCGCCTTAGCCAAGCCGCGCGACGTGCCGGCGAGCACGTCGGCGGACAGCACGCCCACGAACAGCGACGAGCCGATGGCCGAGGCTATCTGGATGAACGCCGAGTTGATGGACGAGGCATGCGCGTACAGGCTCGACGGAAGCTGGACGAGCGCCGTGGTCTTCGAGGGCGCCACCACCAGGCCGAGCCCCACGTAGGCCACGGCGGAGGCCAGCACGACCAGCGCGAGCAGCGGCCGTCCCGCCGCGAGCGCGACGCCCGCCAGTCCGAGCGCCGTCAAGGCGAAGCCGAAGGGCACAAGGGGCCAGATGCCCCTCCTATCAAGCAGCCGTCCGCCCACGACGTCGGACAGCGCGTTCGCCAGCACCGGCCCGGCCAGCAGCGTGCCGGCGAGGAACGCGGAGAACCCCAGCGCCCCCTCGTAGTACAACGGCAGCAGGATGCTGAGCGAGAACGATGCCATCATGCCCAGCATGACCAGCAGCTCGCCCACGGCGAACCCGGGGTTCCCGAGCGGCCTCAAGTTGAGAAGCGGGTCCTTCAGGGCCAGCTGGCGCCAGGCGAACAGGCCCAGCACCGCCACGCCGGCCGCCAGCACTGCGAGCGACGGCAGCGGGTCGCGGAACACCTCGCCCAGCCCGTAGACGAGCGCCCCCAGGCCCACCAGGCCCAGCACCACGCTCAAGGGGTCGACCGCGCCCGCGCCGCGCGGCCCCACCTCGCGCAGGCGGAAGAACCCCACGGCAAGCAGCAGCACCGCCAAGGCGAGGGGCAAGGCGAACAGCGCGTGCCGGCCGAGCCCCGTGAGCACCAGGCCGGACGCTACGGGGCTCACGGCAAGGCCCGCCGCCACGGTGCCGCTGTTCATGGCCAGGTGCGTGCCGCGCCTGGCCGGATCGGAGTTCGCCATGATGAAGCTGGTCACGGCAGGGTAGAACAGGCCGGTGCACACGGCCTGCACGAGCCGCCCCGCCAAAAGCACCCAGAAGTCGGGGGCGAGCAGGGCCAGCCCGCTTCCCAAGGCAAGCGCGCCGCAGCCTATGAGGAACACCGTGCGCAGCCCCAGGCGCCGCAGCAGGAACGCCGCGAGCGCGATGGACGTGGCGGCCACTACCATGTAGCCGGTCACGAGCCAGTTCGCCGTGGAGAGCGTCACGCCGAACTCGTCCGCTACCTGCGGCAGGGCGATGTTCATCATGCTCTGCGCGAACGAGGCGGCAAACGAGCACGCGAGCAGCAGCGGGAGCTGCGCACGCGCCTCCTTGCCACCCGCCTTCACCGTCGTCCGCACCGCACCGCCTTTCCTCGTCCTGCCCATGCCGCCGCCCGCAAAGCACCGCGGGCGCACGCGCGCGAGATGCGCCCGCGGCACGCGCGACCGACAGGCTCCGCCGCCGAACCCCGCGCGGCGCGCGGGGCTATCGCCGACCAGTCTAAGCGCGGCCGCCGGGGGGCGGCCGAACCGTTGCGGACATGCAACCTCAAGGCGCCTGCCACGCCGCCGAAAGGCAGTTCGCAGCCACCGGCGCGGGGCTCGCCGCATGCCGGGGCCGTGGGGCCCGCGCAGCACGCCCCACGCTGCGGCGCGCTTGTGCTACGATGGCACGCGAGGGAATCGCGGCGCCGCTGCCGCGCAGGACGACCCGGCAGCGGCGCCGCCACCCCGGGAAAGGACGGCATACATGCCCATCAACAAGGCGGTGCTCGCCGCCTTCAAGGCGGCAACGCGGCTTCGGCCGGACATCAAGGAGTTCTACAAGGCGCAGCGCGTGGCCGAGGACCTGAGCGCCAGGCTCGCCATCCCCAACCCGCGCTGCCGCATCGACGACATCACGGCCCCCATGCCCGACGGCTGCGCGCTCCCCCTGCGCGTGTTCACCCCGCTCGACATCGACTTCTCGTTGGCCGAGGGCTTCAAGGTCACGGAGGACTTCCGCGGCACCGTGCTGTTCTTCCACGGCGGCGGCTGGGTGAACGGCGACGTGGACTTCTACACCGACGCCTGCAGCACGATGGCGCTGCGCCTGGAGCGGCGCGTGGTGTCGGTGGACTACCGCCGCGCGCCCGAGCATCGCTTTCCCCAGGCTCCCGAGGACTGCTACGAGGTGGCCCGCCAGCTGCACGCGGGCGAGCTTTTGGCCGACGTGGACCCCGACCATATCGTGCTCTTCGGCGACAGCGCCGGAGGGAACCTGGCTGCCGTGGTGTCGCTCATGGCCCGCGACCGCGGGGAGTTCCTCCCCCGCACGCAGATGCTGCTCTACCCCGTGACGTACAACGACCATGATCCCGCCACCTCGTTCTTCGACTCCGTGAGGGACAACGGCGAGGACTACCTGCTCTCGTCGCGCGACATACGCGGCTACATGGAACTGTACGCCTCGTCGCCCGCCGACCTGCACCGTCCCTACTTCGCGCCGCTGCTGGAGGGCGACCTCTCCCGCCAGCCGCGCACCCTCGTGGTCACGGCCGAGTACTGCCCCCTGCGCGACGAGGGCGAGGTGTACGCCCAGCGCCTGGCCGACGACGGCGGCGACGTGCAGTGCTACCGCATGCTGGACGCCGTGCACGGCTACCTGCTGTACCCCACCGTGTTCAACATCGTGAAGGACACGTACCGCATCATCAAGCAATTCCTCGATGGCGACCCGCTCGTGCAGGAAGGCGAACCGACGTGGCTCGGACTGCTTGGTACCGACTAGACAACGTAGGGAAGTTCTACTCGTCGCAGGCGGGCAGCTCCGCCCAGACGGTGTTCCGCTACGCGGCGACGATGGCCGACGACGTGGACCCGGCGGCGCTGCAGCGCGCGCTCGACCGCACGGCGGAGATGTTCCCCGGCTTCAACGTGTGCCTGCGCAGCGGCATGTTCTGGCACTACCTGGAGCAGGCTCCCCAGCCGCCCGCCGTGCACGAGGAGAACCTGCCCATCTGCTACGGCCTGCACGTGGACGCGAAGAGCGTGCTCATCCGCGTGAGCTACTACCGCGCTCGCATCAACCTGGAAGTGTCGCACATGGTGTCCGACGGGCGCGGGTCGCTGAGCTTCTTCAAGGCCCTGCTCTACGCCTACGTGGAGGAGCGCTACGGCGTGGAGGGACTGCCGCAGGAGTACGACGGCTCGGACCACCAGAAGGCCGAGGACAGCTTCGACAAGTACTTCGAGCGCGACAAGGCGGCCCCCACGCGCGCGCCCAAGGTCTACCGGCTCACCGGCTGGCGCGATGCGGCGGACCCCACGTACCTGGAGTACCACCTTCCCGTCCGCCCGGTGCTCGACCTTGCGCGCGGGCACGGCGTGAGCCTGACGTCGCTCGTCATCGCGGCCATCATGTGCGCCATCCGCGCCGAGATGCCCCGGCGCGAGCGCCACCGCGCCATCCGCCTGGACGTGCCCGTGGACCTGCGGCAGCATTTCAAGTCCACCACTACCAAGAACTTCTTCGGGCTGGCGTTCGTGTCCTACGTGCCCGGCGATGAGGACGAGCCCGTGGAGCAGGTGGCCGCGAAGGTGCAGGAGCAGCTGCGCGTGGCCACCGACCCCGAGAGCCTCAAGCCCCGCATGAACCGCATGATAGCGCTGGAGAAGAACCCGCTTCTGCGCCTGGCCCCCCTGTTCGTGAAGGACGCCCTGCTTGAGCTGGCCAGCCGCTTCACGGCGCGCGAGACCACCACGACGCTCTCGAACCTGGGGCGCATCTCCGTGGACGCGCGGGTGGCCCCGTATGTGCGCGACCTCAACCTCCTGACGTCCACCACCGGGCTGAACTTCCTTTTGTGCTCGTTCGGCGACGACCTGAGCATCGGCATATCCACGGCGTATTCGAACCCCGACGTGGTGAAGAACTTCGTCCGGTACTTCTCGGGCTGCGGCATCGAGGGGCTCATCAACATCAACAAGACGAGCGAGGAGGTTGCCGAGGACCGCCTGGAGGCAAGGCTGGAGGCCTCGGTGAAGCGCGCCCGCGGCCAGGCGCCCGCCCGCGGCGGGACACCCGAGCGCGAAACGTCGAAGCGCAAGGCGAAGGCCGCGCGCGGGGCGCGGGCCGACGGGGCGGAAGTAGGGCGCGAGACGGGGGCCGCGCTGGCAGAGCCGGAGCACGGGGAGAAGGCGGCGCGGAAAACGAGGGCTGCGCGAAAGGCTGGCTCGGACAGCGACCAGAAGGCGAAGCGTAAGGAGGCCGGGCGATGAAGCGGTGCGGCAAGTGCGGCGTGTCGTTCACGGGCGACCTGGACCGGTGCCCGCTCTGCCAGGCAGAGCTCTCGGGCAAGGCCGAGCCGTCGGCGTTCCCCAGAAACGAGGTGCGCAAGTCGGGCGCCGTGGCGTTGAGCGTGCTGGCGTTCGTGAGCGGCGCGTGCCTGCTGGCCATGCTGTTCCTGGGGCGGCTGCTGGGCTTGCCGGGCGACATCGTGCTCACCGTGTGCCTGGGCCTCGTGGTGAACTACCTGTTCGTGCGCAACATCCTCGTGCATACGCCCGACTTCCTGCGCGTGGTGGTGCGCTACTTCCTCATCCTGCTGGCCATCGCGGCGCTGTGGTACCTCATCACGCGAAACCCCGTGGTCACGACGTTCGTCATACCCGGCATCTGCCTGGTGGCGCTCGTGTTCGACGCCGTGCTCGTGGCCGTGTTCCGCGGCACGTTCGTGTCGGGCTACGCGAAGTACCTGCTGTTCGACGTGGTGCTGGGGCTGATCCCGCTCGCACTCGTGGCCTTGGGCCTGGCCACATGGGACGTGCCGGCCAACGTGAGCGCGCTCACGGCCAGCGTGCTGCTGCTGGCCCTGCTCGTGTTCACCCGCAAGCAGCTCGTGGCCGAGGTGCGCAAGCTGTTCTCCGCGTGACGGCGCGGCGCGCGCAGGCGCGCGCGTCCGTCGCATCCGCCACCGCTTCGCGCTGCGCAGCGCAGTGCGAAGCGCATCGTGCGGCACAGTAATCACCGGTTTTCTACAGCGGGCCGCGTCAGCAGAGCGGGTCTCGCCTTCGGCGTTACGAACAACCAGGGGAAACACCCGAAAGAGGCGGCCTTCGGGCCCCATCGCGCTGTCCCAGGCCGCGCGCATGTCGAAAACCGGTGATTACTGTGCCAACGGGGCGTCATGGCGCTCGAAGAGCGATGCATCGCCCGCCCGCCCCTCCCCCGCACCGGGCCATGCAGGGAGGGGGGGGGCGCCACGGACAGCGGGTGCAGAGGGGCGCCGGGCGGTGCCACGGCAACCGGGTGCAGGGGGGGGCGGGCGGCGCGTCGGGCGGAGTCGCTGCCACGCCGCCTTCAGTTACTCGTATCCTATCGGGAGGCCCAGCTGCCTGCGCAGCTCCAGCTTGCGCCCATGGTAGTTGGACGTACGTATCTGCGCGCGCTTGCCCAGGTGCCGGCGGAGCGTTTGCGCTATCGCCTCGGTCGCCGCGAAGCTGTCGAGCTCGTCGTTCGTCACCCCCACCACCGTCCAGCCCATGGACATGAGGGCGTTCGCCCTCCTCGAGTCGGAGACGCGGCTTGCCTCCCCCTCGTGCCACTCCCTGCTCTGGTACTCCACATCGAGCTTCCGCTCCGGCCAGCACAAATCCATGCGGAACGACTTCTTACCGGTGAGGGATTCGGCCGCCCTGCTCGCCCCGACCTCGTAGTTCATATGGGGGGATTCCCAGGCCGTAGCCCCCGTGGCGATGGGGCAGCCCCAAGACGAGGGCCTGTTTCGTCTCCCGCGCCGAGGCCGAGCCGTCGGCAAGGTAGCGAAGGGCACGGCCGACCTTGCGCGCACCGTCGACCGAGGCGTTCCGCGCCGCATAGCCGCCCAACGACCTGACGGATGCCAGGGGCTCTACCCCATAGGCAGCTGCGGCCCCTGTGCGCCGGGTCCGGTACGTTCCACACAACTCGTACCCAAGCTCGAGTATGGCGACCAGGCTCTTCCCCCGGGCGGCTTCCTGGACAAAGGCGAGGGCCGGCACGCAGGCGAAGACGCCGTCGCCCAACCGGTAAAACGATGTGCCCGAAAGAGGGACGGTCAGCGAATGTGACTTGACAGCCTTCGAAGGCCGCCCCAGCGCAGCGCTTCCAACGAGCACGTGCGCAGGCCTTTCGAGGCGCAGATCCGGGTATGAGGCCTCGAGATGCTCGATGGCGGCCTCGACCTCGCCCCTCGCCGGAGCGCGGCTGGGAAGCACCCGTGCTTTCCCCGCAACCGGCGGAAGCGTCCGGGGGGCCGCCGAGCGCAGGATGGCCAAGGCGGTCTTGTGTCCGAAGATGATAGGCGCGCGCTCACGGTCAGGATGGGAGGAGACGGGCATGGAACCTCCTTGCAAGCCCTTTGCTAAGAGGATCTTGCAAGCGTGGTAGGGGAACGGGGGGCACGCCGTTCCTGCAATGGGCTGCTCGCCGAGGCGAAGAGCGCCTGCACTGGCTCCGTGGTGCCGCTATTCTACCAGCAGGCCGCGCATCGGCACAGTAATCACCGCATTTTTACAGATTGGGAAGCAGAGGCTGGCGGCAAGCGGGGCGCAAGCGAGGTGGTCCGACGTTTCCCCTCGTCGCAGAACGGCATTTCGGAAGGCGCGGCCCGAGGGGAAGGCATTCCGTCGAAAACCGGTGATTATGGTGCCGGCGGGCCGGCCCGTAAGAACCAACACCCCCGAAACCCTGGCGCTTCCCGCCCCCGCCTTTGGCCGCTAGCGTGGACGGGAGTCGGAGCGGGGGTCGGGGCGAGGCGGGAGCGGGTGCGGATAAGCCCGCCTGCGCGCAGGGGGCGCGCTCCCTTGCGAGCCAATGCGGCATGCGATGCGCGGACAGGGAGCCTGCCCTCCTTGGGCGATATGGGCGAAGGCGGGGAGGGTGCGGGGGGGGGTTGGGACGTGGGCGGGAGCGAGCGCGGGTACGCGGGCGTGTGCGAACGCGGATGCGGGGCTTGTGCGAATGCGCGGGCGAGCCGGTACGGGATCGGGGCGGGAACGGGAACAGGGCGGGGAAAGAGTGGCGCCCTGCCAGGCCCGGTTGGGCTACAATACGCGTATGGAACACGCAGCCCGCATCCTCGTCGTCGAGGACGACGAGGACATCAACAACGTGGTGGCCGCCGCGCTCGCGCGGGCGGG
Organism: Gordonibacter urolithinfaciens; assembly: GCF_900199375.1. Taxonomy (NCBI): domain Bacteria; kingdom Bacillati; phylum Actinomycetota; class Coriobacteriia; order Eggerthellales; family Eggerthellaceae; genus Gordonibacter; species Gordonibacter urolithinfaciens. The sequence continues at coordinate 2,806,524 of NZ_LT900217.1, read as the reverse complement.
CTACGCCTGCGCGCAGGCGTTCTCGGGAAGCGAGGCGCGGCTCCTGCTGAAAGCGGGGGCCGCCGCGGGCGAGGCGCCGTACGACCTCGTCATCACCGACCTCATGCTGCCGGGCTCCTCAGGCGAGGAGCTCGTGCGCGAGATACGCGCGCGCAGCGACGTGCCCGTCATCGTGGTATCGGCGCGCGCCGATACGGGCGACAAGGTGGAGCTTCTGAAGCTGGGGGCCGACGACTACCTGGCCAAGCCCTTCGACCTCGACGAGCTGCTCGCGCGCGTGTCCGTGCAGCTGCGCCACGCTTCCCGCGGGGCGGGGCGCAGCTCGGGCACGCTACGGTTCAAGGACTGGGTGCTCGATGCCGAAGCCCGCACGCTCACAGCCGCCGGCGATCCCGTGAGGCTCACGCGCCTGGAGTTCGGCATCGTGGAGGCCCTCGTGCGCCGGCCCAAGAAGGTGTTCACCAAGCGGGAGCTGTTCCAGGCGGCCTGGAACGAGGAGGCGTTCGTGGAGGAGAAGGCCGTGAACGTGCATGTGAGCAACATCCGCGGCAAGCTCAAGCCCTCCGGCACCGACGGCTACATCGAGACGGTTTGGGGCATCGGCTTCAAACTGGCCGAATGAGGCGAGACAGGGACCGTGACAGGGGGACGGGGATAACGTCACGTTCCCCTTCGTTTCGCTCAGTTGCAGCGCATCGCGGAACGTGACGTTATCCCCGTCCCCCTGTCACGCCCCCCCTGTCACGCCCCTCGCACGGCAAACTTAGCACTTTCTTAATGGTTTCGAAGCGAATTGCTGAACGCCTTTTCCGTATCGTGGTTGGCAGTCAGAGAACGATCCGACGATCGGAAAGGAGCGGGAACGTGAACGTGATCGAAACCAACGGGCTCTCGAAGGCCTTCGGCAGCAAGATGGCCGTCCACCAGTTCGACATGCATGTGGGCCAAGGCGATATCTACGGGTTCGTCGGCCGCAACGGGGCGGGCAAATCGACGGTGATGAGGATGCTCGCGGGGCTCGCCGCACCCACGGGCGGCGAGGTGCGCGTGTTCGGCATGCAGCCGCGCGAGGCGAGCGCGAGCCGGCGCATCGGCGCGCTCATCGAGTCGCCGGGGCTGTACGGCTCCATGAGCGCAACCGACAACCTCATGATGAAGGCGCTCGCGCTGGGCCTGGCCGACCCCAAGGACAAGGTGCACGGCCTGCTGGACCTCACCGGCCTGGGCAGCGTGGGCTCCAAGGCGACGAAGAACTTCTCCATGGGCATGAAGCAGCGACTGGGGCTCGCGCTCGCGCTCTTGGGCAGCCCCGACCTGCTGCTGCTCGACGAGCCGCTCAACGGCCTGGACCCCGAGGGCGCCCGCGAGATCCGCCGGCTCATCATGCGCCTCAACGACGAGCGCGGCATCACCGTGGTGGTGAGCTCGCACGTGTTGGAGCAGCTGGGGAAGATGGCCACGCGCTACGGCGTCATCCGCGAGGGCCGCATGGTGCGCGAGATGTCCGCCGCCGAGGTCGACCAGGAATGCAGCGATTTCCTGCAGCTGGAGGCCGCGAACCCGACGCTCGCGCTGGCCGTGCTGCAGGAGCGCTTCGCGGGCCTGCGCTTCCAGTCCATGCCCGACGGCGCCATCCGCGTCTTCGGCGGGGCGGACGCGGGAGCGGTGGGCGCGGTCCTGAACGAGCAGGGCATCGCCGTCCGCGGCTTGTACGCGCACCGGCGCGACCTGGAGGAGTTCTTCGTTGAGATGATGGGGGCTGAGTACCGTGGCTAATATTCTGAGGATGGACCTTTACCGGCTCGTGCACGGCAAGTCGCTGTGGATATTCCTTGCCGTCATCACGGTGCTGGCCGTTATCAGCGCAGCCACCATGGCCTACATCACCGATCCCGCGTTCGTGCAGTCGATGCAGGCAGCCAGCGCAAGCGGCGCGCCGACGGGCGTGCACATCGGCTTCTCGAACGGGAGCGGCCCGAGCGCGGACGACCTCGCCGAGACGAACGCCCTGGTGACGCAACTTGCCCAGGGCATGACGCCGGAGGCGCTCGTGGGCAACGTGTTCCTCGGCGGAGGCGGGCTCTCCTGCCTGTTCGTCGTGTTCCTCGCCATCTTCCTTGCCGCGGAGTTCGAGAGCGGCTTCAGCAAGAACGTGTTCACCGTGCAGCCGAGCCGCCTCGCGTTCCTCGGCGCGCGCATCGTGGAGATACTCGTGCTCGCGGCGCTGTTCACCGTGATGATCGTCGCAGCGACGCTCGCCACGGCCGCCGTGACGGGCCTCGAGCTCGCATCCTCCCCCCTGCCCGACTTCGCGCTGTGGGGCGTGCTCGTCGCGGTCGTGGCCGCGGGCTTCGGCATGCTGACGGCGCTTGCTGTTTGGGTCACCCGCAAGATGGCGGCGGGCATCGGCATCGGCATCCTGCTGGCCTCGGGCCTGGTGACGCTGGGGATCCAGGGGCTGGGCATGCTGATTCCGAGCATCTCGTTCCTCGCCGACTACACGCTGTCGTCCTGCATGGGCTCGCTCTCCCTCGGGCTCGGCGGCCCCCTCGGCGCGGGGCACATCGCGCTCGTGGGCGCGGCGTTCATCGCCGTCGCCGGAGCGCTCTGCGCCCTGGTCCTCAAGAGGAAGGACGTCTAGGCCATGGAAGCCGCGGTCGTTCTGCTCGCCGTCGCCGTCGTTGCGCTCGCCGTCCAGCTTGCCCGCTCGGAGGCGCAGCTGCGGGCCATTGCGCGGTTCCTCGTGAACCGGGAGTCGGCGAGCAACGCCCGCGTCGCGCTGTCCGTGCGCACGCGCGGTTTCGTGCAGCTGGCGCAGGCGGTGAACCGGCAGATCGACCGCCACCAAGGCGAGCGCGTCGCCGCCGAGGAGGCCAAGCGCGAGCTGCGCCGCGGCCTCACCTACCTCTCGCACGACATCCGCACGCCGCTCGCGGGGGCTCAGGGCTACGCGCAGCTGCTGGCGGCCGAGGAGGACGAGGCCCTGCGCGCCCGGTACCTGGACGTGGTGTCGCGCCGCCTGGAAGACGTGGGCGGACTGCTGGACCAGCTGTACGCCTACGCCCAGGTGCAGGACCCCGACCATCGCATCGAGCGCGAGCCCGTGGACGTGGGCCAGGTGCTCGCCGAGTCGCTGGCCTCGTTGTACGGCCAGTTCAAGGAGCGCGGGTGGGAGCCCGGCATCCGGCTTGCCGACGAGCCGCTCGTGGCCGACTCGAACGCCGACGCCCTCGCCCGCATCTTCCGCAACCTCGCCGTGAACGCGCTGCGCTACGGGTGCGAGCCCCCGCGCATCGTGCAGGAGGGACGCACGGTCGCGTTCGCGAACCGCGTGGCCGACCCGGACGGCATGGACGCCGATCGCCTGTTCGAGCGCTTCTACCAGGGAGACGCCGCGCGCGGCGGCGGGGGCAGCGGCCTCGGCCTTGCCATCGTCGCCCAGCTGTCGCGCGCCCTGCGCATCGAGGCCACCGCCCGCCTGGACGGCGACGTGCTCACCGTGGAGCTGGCGTTCCCGGAGTGAAACGGCGTCGAGCCGATCCCCCTCGCAGCATCAATCCCGCAGTTCTGCCGGCCGAGCTGCTGCATGGCGCAGTGCCGGATGACGCAGGATGACGCAGCGGGATGAAGCGGGGCGCTAGCTCGGCGGATCGCCCTCCCCCGCCCTCTGCTCGGCGAGCAGCAGGTCGACCATGCGGCCGTAGCTCCGCATGCCGTCGGATTGGTTGTTGGCCTTGAGGTACGCATCGTTGGCGGCGTTGGAGGCCTCCTGCACCGGACCCTCGTACTGGGCCCAGTGCTCCGCGCGCTCGGCCAGGTCGCGTTGCACCGAAGGCGCAAGGCCGGCGGCGATCTGCGTGGCAGCCTCCGGATCGGCCTTCCGCAGCGCGCCCATGGCGTTGTCGCAGGCCAGCAGCAGGCCGCTGTAGCGCATGAGCGCGTCGCCGGATTCCTTGCATGCCAGGTACGCGATGAAGTTCGCCTCGTCCTCGCGCATGAAGCCGCACTGGTGCGCCAGCTCGTGGGCCATCGTCCACGGCACCGTGAAGAACGGGTTGTCCACGTTGATGTTCGACTCCATGGTGAACGGGAAGAACATGCCGCCGATGTTCGCATACGACATCAGCTTGGACGCGAGCACCGGCTTGGGCGGCGAGTACAGCGGCCGCTCGAGCGCAGGGTAGCGCTCCGCGAGCTTGCGCATGGCGGCCACCGATTCTTGCGAGTAGCGCTCGAACTCCCCCGGCTCGGCGGCGAACAGGTCGACATCGTTGCCGAGCTCTGCGCGCTCGCGCCCGAGGCCCTCGGCGAGCGACGAGGCCAGGCGCACGAGCTCCTCCTGGCGCTCGGCCGGATCGGCCCCCTCCTCCGCCAGATCGTAGCCGGCGTGCTGCGTGAAGGTGTAGCGGTGGTAGTTCAGCCCGCAGAGGAACGTGAAGGCGAAAAGCGCGACGCAAGCGACGGCTGCCGCGCCCATGATCCCGCGGTATGCCATCATACCGCGCTCGCCCTTGCTCACGGCGACCTTGCGAACCCAGTACCCGACGTACCCCAGGCAGAACAGCAGGAACAGCGCCGCCACCCACTCGGCCACCGAGAAGCCGACGAGCGACGGCAGGAATCCCACGGCCGAGGACGCCGCGGGGTACACCGTTTGCGCGTACCATTCGGCTGCCTCGGGATTCGCCTGCGCGAACGCCGTCGCCGCAAGGGCGACGATCCCTAAAGGTATGAACAGCATGCGTTTGAGCAGGTACTTCCTCATGTTCCTTCGCAAGTCGGCGCAGCACGGCCGCCCTCATTGTACCCCACGCGGCCACAAGCCGGTCGACGCGCTCACAGCCGTGCGATGACTACCGCTAGCACCGCCGAGAGCACGCCGACAACCGCCAGCGGCGCGGCTCCGTCGACAAACGAGGGCACGGGCGGCAGCCGGAAGTACAGCACGTAGCACACGAGATTCGCCGCCGTCACAAGCGCGACCACGCCCGCGAGCAGCCAGAACGCGCCGCCGAAAAGCATCCCTGCGCCCATGAGCGCGTTCAGCACGGCAAGCTCCAGCGCCGCCCACAGCACGAACAGCAGCAGCTCCGTGGTCACGGGCCGCCCGAAGAAGCGCACGGTGACGAAGGCGAGCGCCGCATACGCCGCCACGCCGCCCACGGCGAACACCCACCCTGGTGCCGCGCCGCCAACCTGGGGCGCGCCCGCGAGCGCTCCCAAGCCCATCGCCAGCAACACGACGGCCGCGATGCCGAACGCTACCGCGCCCAAGATGAACCCCACGCCCATCGCGTACAGAGCCCCCGTCGCCTTCGGCAGCGCGGGATTGAAGAACGTCCACCACCACGCCAGGTACAACGCCGCGCACACTGCGAGCGCCGCATGCCCCCACACGAGGGTTCCGGGCACCGCCGTATCCATCGGGGCCATGGCATCGTCCTTTCTCGTCGCATGCCCAGCACCGCGCCCGTGGGGGCGCAAGGCGCCGGCCGGCCGCTTCCGCATAAAGGTTACTCCTGCGGCCGGACGAGCAGGGGAAAGCCGGCCGCCGTTACCTGCCCGATGGCAGCGCGTCCTCAACCCGCGAGCGTTGCCAGGTAGCCCAGCAGCTCGCCCTTGCCCAGCGGGTCGGCATGGCCTAGAAGGCACGTCTCGCAGTCGATGCCCTCGATCGTGCGTACCAGGGCCCGCAGCCTCTCCTCGTCGACGCGCCACCCGTCGAAAGGATCGCCGCACGTCGCGTCACCCAGGAACAGCAGGCCCTCCTCGGGAACGTGCACGAGCACCGTGTCGTCGGAATGCGGCGAGGCTGCTGCGAACACGCGTGCGGTCAGGCCCCCGAGATCGAGGAGGAGCTCGCCGTCGAACACCACGTCGGGCAGGGCGACCACGATTCCGGCCTCGGCGTACTCGCGGGCGATATACTCCTCGCTCCGCTTGAGCGCCAGGACGGCGGCGGGATCGGCCAGCGAAGCGCGCGCCTGCGCGAGCAGCTCACCGGTGCGCCGGCACGCGACGGTGAGGCCGTGCGCGCGGTGCATGCCGAACGTGTGGTCCCAATGCCAGTGCGTGATCGCCGTGAGGTCGGGCCGGGGCAGGCCCGCGTCGTCGAGCTGCGCGTAGAACTCCTCGACATGCACAGCCGACGCGCCCGCGTCCACCGCGAGCGCAAGGCGATCGCCCTTGAGGAGCACGAGCATCGGCCGGTCGTTCTCCGGCTGGTGCGGCAGCCAGAACGTCCGCTCACCCAGCTTGTTCAACTCCACGGAAGATCCCTCCCCGAAAACGCGGGGCCCGACGCCGCACCCATGCGTCAGACGTCCATCGCGAACAGGTCGTCGGCCTCGTCGTAGGAGAACCCGAGCGCGCGCAGAAGGCCGCGGGAGGCAACGTTCTCCCGATCGGGCTGCACGATGATGCGCTCGGCATCGGGTTCGGCGGCAATGAGCCCGATCAGCTGCGAGAGCGCCGCACGGGCAATGCCGCGGCGCAGCAGCGTCGGCTCGCCCAGCAGGTAGTCCAGGCTGTACGTGCCCTCCACGGGAAGCGCGCCGTTCCAATCCTCGCCGCTTGCGGAGAACGGGTAGAGCTGGCAAAAGCCGGCGGGATCGCCGTCGGCCTCGATGACGAAGTGGCTGATCCAGGCGTACTCGCCGTGACGGCCCTCCACCTCGGCCATCCAGTCCTCGGGCTGCTCGAACCAGGGGCGCACGTGGTCGGCAGCGAGCCATCGTCGCAGGCGGGGAAGGTCGTCGTCTTCGAAGGGCCTCAAGGTCACATCCATGGGGGTGCTCCTTTTCGAGGGGGTATCGGCTCTGCCCATCATACCACGGGCCCCCGGAACCGTCCCGGAGGCCCGTCGTGCGCACCGCCCGGCCTGCTGCGTCCGCTACAGCTTGCCCACCAGGTCGATGCCCGGGTGCAGCACCTCGGAGCCCGGCACCCAGCGCGCGGGGCACACCGAATCGCCGTGCTCGGCCACGAACTGGCTCGCCTGCACGCGGCGCAAAAGCTCGGCGGCGTTGCGGCCGATGTTCCCGGCGTTCACCTCGTAGCACACGATGCGGCCCTCGGGGTTCACGATGAAGCTGCCGCGCTCGGCCACGCCCTCCTCCTCGATGTACACGTCGAAGATGTCGGCCAGCCTGTGCGTGGGGTCGGCCAGCATCGGGTACGGCAGGCTCTTGATGTTCTCGGACGCGTCGTGCCAGGCCTTGTGCGCAAAATGCGTGTCGCACGACACGGAGTAGATCTCGCAGTCGGCGGCTTTGAACTGGTCGTACAGGGCGGCCAGGTCCTCAAGCTCCGTGGGGCACACGAACGTGAAGTCGGCCGGGTAGAAGAAGAACACGCTCCAGTGGCCCAGCACGTCGTCCTTCGTGACGGTGGCGAAGCCGTCGTCCTGGAACGCCTGGACGGAGAAATCGTCGATCTCGCGGTTGATCATGGACATGGTATCGCTCCTTCGCTTCGTTCGGCGGGCGGCACGCGGCCGTTCGCACACGTGGCGGCTCGCCTTACTTGTTTTCCTTGGTTTACTTTCCCATATTTGCTACTCAATTTGCAACATTTATGGGCATCTTCCAAGAATCTCCACGGCGGCGGCGAGGCGTCGTTTGCGGTTCTCTTTTTTCCGTTGCAGGTACACCCCGAGGCACTGGACCATCCCTCGGGGCGTGCACAGAAAGAACGCGAGCCACGACTCGCCGTCTCACTCGCATCAGCTAGCGAGTTTCCGACGCAACGCGTCGATCAACCTCATGGAAAAACGTCCCCTGAGTCACCGTTTCGATCGCTCTGAAGTGTTTTGACCGGGCCGAGAACTTACTCTTCATGGCACTCCAAGGCGCCAGATCGCGTTTGACCAGTTCGATGTAACCGTGATCACCCTCATCGGAGCCGAGCGAGCTTCAAAGCGACCAAAACGGTGACTCGGAGGGGTCGAAATGTCGAAGAAGGGAGGAACGAGGATCGCACAGGAGGTCTTCCGCACGCTACGGGCGCGTCGCGTCCGCAGAGGCCTCGTCCGCCTGCGCTTCGGCCGCCTCGTCGCGCCCGCACGTCCCCGCGCTCGCGCATCCCGCGCAGGACGCCGCGCTGCAACCACCGCCGCAGCCGCCGGCCCCCGCGCGGCGGCGGCGCGCCATGCGGCGCAGCACCAGCGCCACGGCCACGGCGACCACGGCTCCCACGGCGACGCTCCACGCCTCCCCCGCCGGCAGCCCCATCGCGAGACCCGCCCCGCGCACCGCGAGCGCGGCCAGCCAGGCCACGGCGAACTGGCCGAACACCATGGCCAGCGCCCAGCGCCCGCCCAGCTCGCGCCTCACCGAGGCGATGGCCGCCACGCACGGCGTGTACAGCAGGCAGAACACCAGAAGGCCCAGCGCCGCGAGCGGCGTGAGGGCCGCCACGAGGCTGGCCGTCGACCCGAATAGCACGGACAGCGTGGACACCACGCTCTCCTTCGCCATGACGCCCGTGACGAGCGCCGTGGAGATGCGCCAGTCGTCGAACCCGAGCGGCGCGAACACCGGCGCGATCCACCCGGCCACCACGGCCAGCATGCTGTCGGCCGAGTCCGCCACCACGTTCAGCCCGAAGTCGAACGTCTGCAGGAACCAGATGACGATGGTGGCTATGAAGATGATGGTGAACGCGCGCTCCAGGAAGTCCTTCGCCTTCTCCCACAGAAGCTGGCCCACGTTGCGGGCGCTGGGCATGCGGTAGTTCGGCAGCTCCATGACGAACGGCACCGCCTCGCCGGAGAACAGGCTCTTGCGCATGAGCAGCGCCGCCAGCACGCCCACCGCCATGCCGCCGAAGTACAGCCCCACCATGACCGCGGCCCCGGAAGCCGGGAAGAACGCCGCCGTGAAGAACGCGTAGATGGGCAGCTTCGCCGAGCAGCTCATGAACGGCGTGAGCATGATGGTCATCTTGCGGTCGCGCTCCGACGGCAGCGTGCGCGCCGCCATGACCGCGGGCACCGTGCAGCCGAAGCCCACGAGCATGGGCACGATGGAGCGCCCGGACAGCCCGATCTTGCGCAGCAGCTTGTCCATCACGAACGCAACGCGCGCCATGTAGCCCGAGTCCTCCAGAAGCGACAGGAAGAAGAACAGCGTGACGATAGTGGGCAAAAATCCCACCACGCTGCCCACGCCGTTGAACACGCCGTCGATGACGAGCGACTGCAGCACCTCGTTCACCTGCGCCGCCGCGAGCGCGTTCGCCACGACGTCGGTGAGCCAGCCGATGCCGGCCTCCAGCATCTCCGACAGCCACGCGCCCACCACGTTGAACGTGAGCCAGAACACGAGCGCCATGATGGCCACGAACGCGGGGATGGCCGTGAACGTGCCGGTGAGCAGCTTGTCGAGCGCCATGCTGCGCGCATGCTCGCGGCTTACCCGGGGGCGTACCACGCACTCGTCGCACACGCGCTCGATGAAGGCGAACCGCATGTCGGCGATGGCCGCCGCGCGGTCCAGGCCGCGCTCGTCCTCCAGCTGGCGCACGATGTGCCCCAGCAGGTGCTTCTCGTTCTCGTCGAGGGCAAGCTTCTCCAACACGAGCGCGTCGCCCTCGGCCAGCTTGCTGGCAGCGAACCGCACGGGGATGCCTGCACGCTCGGCATGGTCGCCCACGAGCGCCATGATGCCGTGCAGGCAGCGGTGCACGGCGCCGCCGTGCGCGTCGGCTGCGCAGAAGTCCTGGCAGACGGGCGGCTCCTGGTAGCGCGCCACATGCAGCGCATGGTCCACGAGCTCGCCGATACCCTCGTTCTTGGACGCGGAGATGGGCACCACGGGCACGCCCAGCAGCTTCTCCATCTCGTTCACGCGGATGGTGCCGCCGTTGCCCTCCACCTCGTCCATCATGTTCAGGGCCACCACCATGGGTACGCCCAGCTCGAGCAGCTGCATGGTCAAGTACAGGTTGCGCTCCACGTTCGTGGCGTCAACGATGTTGATGATGCCGCGCGGTCGCTCGTCCAGCAAGAACTGCCGCGTGACCACCTCCTCGCTGGAGTACGGCGACAGCGAGTAGATGCCCGGCAGGTCGGTGACGGTGGCCTCCGCATGCCCGCGCACGCGGCCGTCCTTGCGGTCCACCGTGACGCCCGGGAAGTTCCCCACGTGCTGGTTCGCGCCGGTGAGCTGGTTGAACAGCGTGGTCTTGCCGCAGTTCTGGTTGCCCACGAGCGCGAACGTGAGGGGCTCGCCCTCGGGCAGCGGGCGCTCGGCGTCCCTGTCGTGGAACTTGCCGCCCTCGCCGAGGCCCGGGTGCTCCACGCGCTCGGCGAAGCTGCGCCTCGGCCGCGCGCCGCCGAGGCGTTCGGCGTCGGCCTCGCGCTCGTCGGCCACCTCGATCTTGCGCGCGTCGTCGCGGCGCAGCGTGAGCTCGTAGCCGTGGATGCGCACCTCCACCGGGTCGCCCATGGGAGCGTGCTTAACCATGGCCACGTCGGCCTGCGGGATGATGCCCATGTCCAGGAAGTGCTGGCGCAGCGATCCCTCGCCGCCCACCGCCACCACGGTGGCGGTCTTGCCGATGGGAAGGTCGTTCAGGGTGCCCAACGTCTCGTCTCCTTGCGGCCGCGGCGATCCCCCTCGCCCGGCTTCGTTAGCCTGCGTTTACTTTTCAGGAATCATAGTACCGCGAATCGGCGGCATTGGCACGAAAAAGTTTTCCAAGGTGAACGATTTGTGAGAACCGCTCAAGCTGCGGGGAGCTCGATGCGGAGCACCAGCCAGCACGCTCCCTCGCGCCGCTCCAAGCTCGCCTCGATACTGCCGCCCATGCGCTCCAGCAGATGGCGGGCGATGGCCAGGCCGAGGCCCGAGCCCTCCTGCGCACGCGACGCGTCCGCCATGAAGAACGGTTGGAACAGGCGCGAGAGGGCGCTTTCGGACAGGCCTTCCGCGTCGTTGGAGAACTCGACCGCCACGCGGCCGCCGGCCCCCGCAGCGCCCGCGCCCTCCCCGGCCATCGACACCTCCAGCGCCGTCTTCGCGTACTTGCCGGCGTTGTGCAGCAGGTTCGCCAGCACGCGCTCCACCGCCTCGCCGTTCGCGCGCGCCAAAACGGCATGCTCCGGCACGTCCAGGCGCACGTCCAGGACCCGGTCGGCCAGCAGGCGGTACTGCTCGGCCACGGACTCCCGCAACATGCGGCCCACGTCCACCGGCCCCAGCTCCAGCGGGACATCATCGCCCTGCAGGCGGGACAGCTCGTAGAACTGCGCCACCAGCCGCTCGAGCGACGCCGCCTTGCGCCTGACCGTGCCGAGCGCCTCGCGCGCCTCGGCATCGAGGGCCGCGTCGTCCACGAGCGCCAGGTACCCCCGGATGGACGTGAGCGGCGTGCGCAGGTCGTGGCTCACGTGCTCGACCTGCGCCTTGAGCTCCGCCTCGTGCCGCGCGCAGGCCGCCGCCTGCGCGCGTATGCCCGCAAGCGCACGGTTCACCGTGCCGAGCAGCGCCTCCAAATCGGCGTCGGGAGCCGGCAGCCTCACGATGCGGTTGTCCTCCAGATGCCCCACGATCTCGTCCAGCTCCCGATCCGCCTGCCGAAGCGACCGCTTGAGCAGCGCGTACCGCGCGGCGAGGAAGGCCGCTGCTGCAAGTGCGACCGCCAGCAGCACCCCGAGGACGATCTCTGCCATGCCCGCGCCCCTTCCCATGCCCCGATCCTACAGCTCCGCCTTGCCCGCACGCCATAAGCCCACGGCGCCGAACACTGCGATGCCCGCAATCCCGGCGATCAGGCACTTCGCCAATCCTTCAGGCGTATCCCACAGAAACTGCGCCAGGCCGCTCTGGTTGATGGCCACCTCGTTCGCAAAGAAGTTCGCGGGCAGCCAGCTTGCCAGCCGGGCCACCGGCTCGACGCCCAGGCCGATCACGTTCAGCACCGCCGGGACGACGCTCACGACGGCCACCCATACCAAGAACGCGGTGACGGTCTTCGGCAACGCAGAGCATACCGCAACGCCCAGCACAACGCAGGCCGCGGTGAATGGCAGCGCCGACGCCACGCCTTCGAGCAGAATGGCCACGGCCTCGGTCGACCCCTCCAGCAGAAGCACCGCGCTGCCCACGTACACGGCCAGGACCACGGCCAGGATGGCGAGCCCGAGCACCGTCGCCACGAGGCACTTCCCCAGGAACAGGTCGCGCCGCGAGCAGCCATGCGCGATGGCGTTCTTGAGCGTGCCGTCTTTCCGGTCGTCGGCGAACAGCACCCACACCAGCAAGCCAGCCATATAGAACAGAAGAGGCAGCATCGAGACGAGGTTGCTCATGGAGAAACGCACCGTGGCGTAGGGAAAGCCGGGCGTGGAGGACATGGCCCACAACAGCACGTTGGCCGCCAGCACGATGGCGCAGAGCGTGCCGGTGAACAGGTATGCCGCGCGGCCGTGCGCGATACGGTACGCCTCGCCCTTCAGGTAGTTCAGCATCATGCCACCCCCATCTCCGGCGCATCCCAGCTCCAGGGATCCACCTTGTCCTTCATATCGAGGTAATATTGTTCCAGCGACAGGCGCCGCCGCTCCAGTTTCAGAATGGACAGGCCGTGCGCGCTGGCGAGGCCGCTGTACGCCTCCATGTCCAAGCGCGGGTTCGCGATGCTCACCGTGCCGTCGCCGAGCACCTGGTACGTCGTGCATCCCAGCTCACGCTCCAACAGCACCGTGTAACACGCGGCGTCGGACACTGCTATCTCGATGCGGTCCGCACACCGCTCCCGCAACTCCTCGGCGCCCACCTGCTCCAAGAGCCTTCCATGCGACAGGAAGGCGTAGACGGTGGCCATCTGCTCCAGCTCCGCCAAGTGGTGGCTCGACAGCACCACGGTGATGCCCTTCTCGCGGTTGAGGCGTTGCAGCAGGGTGCGCATCTCCACGATGCCGCTGGGGTCGAGACCGCTCGCCGGCTCGTCCAAGATGAGCACCTCGGGCTCGCCGATGAGCGCCATCGCCAGGCCCAAGCGCTGCTTCATTCCCATCGACAGGTCCTTGCAGGTGCGGTCTCTCGCATAGGCCAGCCCTACCTCCTCGAGCATCCTGTCAGTCGCGTTCTTGCCGGGCACGCCCTTCTGGATGCGGCAGCACTCCAGATTCCTCTCCACGCTTAAGTGCGGGTAGAAACCAGGCTGCTCGATAATGCAACCGATGCGCGCCCTCTGGCGCTCAAGCTCGCGTGGAGAGTGCTCGCCGAAGAGCCGAATCTCGCCAATCGTGGGAAAAGCCAGGCCGCACAGCAACTTGAAAAGGGTGGACTTCCCCGCCCCATTGTCGCCCACCAAGCCGAACACCTCTCCGCGCCGCACGGTCACGCCCACGTCGTCGAGCGCGGCAAAGCTGCCGTAGCGCTTGGTGAGGCCCCTTGTCTCTATCACATTTTCCATCGGGTCGCTTCTCCTCTTTCTCGCATTCGCCGACCATGGGGAGAACCTTACGCTACGGGCGCTTAATAAGTCCTCAAGAAAGGTTAAGGAAAGCGTAAAGGCGCAGGGGCCGCGCGGCGGCATGGCGGGCAGGGGCGCGACGCTCGGCCGGCGAGGCAGCCGATGCGGCGGGCTTGGCGGGAGGCCGGTGCGGCAAACCGGCACCGAGCCCGAATCGGACGCCCCCGCACGGCCCGGGCGCATCCCCACGCGTCCGGCCGCTCACGCCAGCTTGAAGCCGATGCCCCAGACGGTCTTGATGTACTCCCCGTCCGGGTCGACGGCAGCCAGCTTCTTGCGGATGTTGCTCACGTGCACGTTGATGGCGTTCTCCTCGCCATAGTAGCCGCACTTCCACACCAGCTCGTACAGGCGCTCGCGCGAGAACACCTTGTCGGGAGCCTGCATGAGCGTCTGCAGGAGGTCGAACTCGTGCGCCGTGAGCGTTATCTCGGCGCCGGCGAGCGTCACGCGCCGGGCGGACGCGTCCAGCCGCAGGCCCCGATGCTCTAACACGGGGCCGGCGCCGCCGGGCGGCGAGGGCGCGCCGCCGCGGTACCGGCGCAGCACGGCTTGCACGCGCGCCGCCACCTCGTCGGGCTCGAACGGCTTCACGATGTAGTCGTCGGCCCCCAGGGCGAGCGCGTCCACCTTGTCCGCCAGGCCCGCCTTCGCCGACACCACGATGACCGGCAGGTCGAGCCCCCGTTCGCCGCGCAGGTGCGCGATGAGCTCTCCCCCGCTGGCGCCGGGCAGCATGAGGTCCAGCAGCATGAGGTCGAACGATCCGCGCTCGAAGTGCAGCAGCGCCTCGGTGCCCGAGTACGCCCGCGTCGGCTCGTGCCCGGCGCGCGCCATGATCTTGGCGAGCAGGGCGTTGATGTCGGGGTCGTCCTCCACGATGAGAATGCTGCTCGCGTCCAAGCCGGCCAATCCCCCTTCCCGCGCGCCCTCGGCGCACCCTTCCGCACGCGCTTTGCACACATGCCCTGTGCTGGATCCGTCTCCATTATCAACGAAAACCGCCGGGCCGTCGAGGCGAGACGAACGCATGCGAGAGCGCAGGCTCCTCCCGCCTTCTGCCGACCGCCCGCGCTTTCGCAACAGGGATGCGCCGCCCGGACGGCAGACCTGCTGCCGAGCCGCCGCCGGCTATTTCGCTTCAAAACAGGAGAAGCGGAGGGAAGAGGGGGGATCTTCCCTCCGCTAGGAGGTGCGGCGGATGGCCAGACGAGAGGAGCCTCCGCCGCCGGGTCGGCGGACGATGGTCGAAAGCCGTTCCCGCAGGCTGCCAGCGGCCGAGCCGCTCCGAGTTCGCCTGCGCCGTTCCGTTGCGCTTTCGATGTAAGTTAGATTAAGCTAACATGAATTCGCGGGCAAGAGAAGTTACCTGCGTCGTACATTTTCTCCACAATTCGCGCACCCTCTGCCGTGCAGGCCATGGCAGCCCGCGCGCTCCCGGCGCGGGCGAACCCGGGACTCGGCCCTCGCTCGCCCATGCGGTCAAGCCGCCTTCACGGCTCGGACCATGCAACCGCGAGAGCCCGCCTTGCGCCACGACGCCTCGTCGAATAAACGGCCCGGAATGGTCCGGAACTCGGCTTCCATTATTGAGCAATCGTCAATAAATAATGTTCAGCGATTAAGGAGCATCGCCGGCAGCGGTTTTTTGCACACTATTTACCGGAATGTTGCACGCACATCCCCCCGCGGACGGCTTCTGCGCAAGTCCGAAACTCGCGAACAGGGGAAACGCCGGCCAAGAGACACGAGGACGGCGGGCCGACGGCTCGCCGAGAGGACGCAGCCGCCCCAAAACGCAATAATCTGGTGAAAAACGTGCAGAAAGGGGCGGTTCTGCATTCGCCCCCGCCGCCGCACCGCACCGCCCTGCCGGCAATGCTTCAGACCAGGCCGGCTTCGGCGAGGGCATCGGCGACGCTTTCGGCTTCGGTGATCGCGCGCACGGGGCGGCAGGGATTGCCGTAGGCCAGCGTGCGGGGCGGGATGTCCCTCGTCACCACGCTGCCGGAGCCGATGACGGCGCCCTCGCCGATGGTCACGCCCGCGTTCACGGTCACGTTCGCCGCGATCCACACGCCGCTCTCCACCGTGATGGGCAGGCTCCGCTCCCACACGTGCCCGGTGCCGCCGGCGTCCTCGCAACGGGCGCGCTCGCGGGCGAGCAGCGGGTGCAGCGGCGTGACGAACGAGCAGCCCGGCCCCACCCCCACGTCGTCGCCGAACGTGATGGGCGCGCCGTCCAGGAACGTGCAGTTGAAGTTGAAGAAGCAGTTCCTTCCCAAAAACAGGTTGTAGCCGTAGTCCACCTGCGCGCCCGTCGAAAGCGAGGAGCCCTCGCCCACGGCGCCCAGGAAGCCGTGCAGCATCTTCATGCGGTCGGCGTCCAGCATGCCCTGCTGCGCGTTGAAGCGCGCCATGACCTCGCAGGCGCGGATATGGTCGCGCATGAGCGCCGGGTCGGCGCTGTCGAACCAGGCACCGCCGGCGGATGCGGATGCGGCGCGGGCCGCGGCCTTGCGGGACGGTACGGACGATCCCGGCAAACCGGCACCCTGGGCAGGCGGGCTCGCGGGCGACCGGGTCGAGCCCCCGGCCGTCCCGGGAACACCCGCCTCCCCCGCCAGCCCGAGGCGCATATGCAGCAGCGGGAAAGGGTGGCCCGCGCCGTCGACGGGCGAGCGGCCGACCACGACGAAGCCCGCACGCTCGTAGAAGCCCGCGGCCAGCGGGTTCTGCTCGTTCACGTCGAGCGTGCGCACGCCCCAACGCTTGACGGCATGGGCGAGCAGCGCGCCGCCCACACCGGCGCCGCGCGCGGCATCGTCCACGAACAGCATCTCCAGATGGCTGTCCTGGGCGCCGGCGAAGCCCACGGCGGCGCCATCCTGCCAGGCTACCGCAAGGCGCCCGACGGCAGCGAGGCCCGCGGCCACCTCCGGGCGCAGGCCCGCGATATCGTCCTCGGAGAGGAACCCGTGCGTGGCGCGCACGGAGCGCTCCCACACCTGCGCCAGCCGGCCCACCAGCTCGGGCGCGCGCCCCTGCGGCTCGATCTCTTCGATGTCCATGGCTGTTCCTTTCGCATGCTTCCGCCCGGTCGATTCGCACCATTCTAGCGGAAACCGATGCCGTCGCCCATCGGAGCCCCCGTCCCATCGGCACGCCCCATCGGCACCCACGCCGGCGCCGACATCCGCCGGCCGTCCTTGGACGAAGGGACGGCCGACACGGGCGCGCATCATGCCCCGAAGGCTCCGTCGCCGCACCGTGCGGACGCCCCAGCATCCTCGGGCGGCAGCTCGGGCACGATCTCCTCCACGAACCAGCGCGGGTCCTCGTGGAACAGGAACGTGTGGGAGTTCCCCACCACCACGTCGTAGCGCACGCCCTCGCCGCCCACCTTGAGCGAGGCGCACCGCCGCCGCCCCAGCACGGCGCGCACGGGGAAGCGCCGCCCGTCGTGCCACGCCACGGCGCGCGGCACGACGGTGCCGTCCGCCAGGAACTCGGCCTCCACCTCCACGTACCGCTTCCGCCTGCCCGCAATGCCCCGCACCATGCGCCCTCGCGCCTCCTCCCCCTTGTTCGCTCCCCCTTGTTCGCCCCCGCCGATTCGCGCGAAGCGCGAACTTTACCGCGCCGGTCCGGCTGCCAAGCCGTCCAGGTTGGCGTAGCAAGTCAGCGAGGGCGGCCGTGGTGCCCGGAATTCGCGGGATCGCGGGGGCGAAGCGTACTTCGGTACGCGAGCCCCCGGGATCGCGCGAAGGCCGGGTGCCACGGCCGGCCGCAGCGTCGGCTCGTTCCGCCGTTCGGAGAACGGCGGAACCTAGAAGTACCCCACCGGGTGCACCACGTTGTCGCGCTTGACGTCCAGCTCCAGCAGGCTCTCGTCCAGCAGCTCGGTCCCGCGCTGGATGCACGTGTTGCCGAAGCGGCGGCGCAGCTCGTCCACGGCCTCGTCCAGGTCCTCCAGCACGCGCCGGCGTGCGTCGAAGGGCAGCTCCAGCTGCTCGGGCGCGTCCACGGGCACCAGGCCCGAGGCGCGCACGTGCAGGCCGCGCAGGGGCCGCGTCTCGTCCAGCGGCTCGTTTGCCACCAGCAGGTTCCAGGCCGCCTGCGCGATGTGCCCCGTCACGTTCGTCGCGCGCGGCAGCGTGACCTGCCGCCCGTAGCTGGACAGGTCGGCCGCGTCGCGCACGCCGATGGACACCGTGCGCGCGCGGAACCGCGCCTCGCGCAGCCGCTGCGCCACCGATTCCGCCAGCAGCCATATGAGCGCCCGCGCGTCGGCCTCGCACGCGATGTCGTGCGGCGCGGTGAGCCCGTTGCCGAAGCTCTTCACGGTGCAGTCCACCTCGTTCCTTGCCGCGTCGTAGGGCTTCACCGGGGTCGCGTCCTCGCCGCGCGCGAACGTGCGCAGGATGCCGCCCACCTTCCCCAGCCGCCGACGCAGCAGCTCGGGCGAGGCGCAGGCCAAGTCGCCGACGGTGTCGATGCCCGACGAGTGCAGCTTGGCGCGCGTGGCGCCGCCCACGTACAGAAGCTCGTCGGCGGGGGCCGGCCACACGAGGCCGCGGTAGTTCTCCGGCGTGACGGCCGTGATGGCGTCCGGCTTCTCGTAGTCGCTGCCGAACTTCGCGAATATCTTGTTCCACGACACGCCGATGGACACCGTGCAGCCCAGCTCGTCCTTCACCCGCTGGCTGATCTCGCGCGCCACGTCGAGCGCGCTGCGGCTGGACAGCGCGAGCGCGCCCGTGAGGTCGAGCCACGCCTCGTCGAGGCCGAACGGCTCCACGAGGTCGGTGTACTGGTAGTATATCCGGCGCGCCAGGCGCGAGTACTTCTGGTACACGTCGTAGCGCGGCGGCACCACCACGAGCCCCGGGCACTTCTCGCGCGCCGACCACAGCGCCTCGCCCGTCACGATGCCCGCCGCCTTCGCCTGCGCGCTCTTCGCCAGCACGATGCCGTGGCGGCGCTCCTCGTGCCCGCCCACCACGAGCGGCACCCCACGCAGCTCCGGGCGCTCGGCCTGCTCGGCGCTCGCGTAGAACGCGTTCATGTCCGAGTGGAAGATCACGCGCCGCCGGTTGCGCTCCTGCACGGGCCCCCGGTTGCACGACCGCTGCTGCGGCTGCGGGCGCGCCCGCTCCTGCGGTCGTAGCCGCGCCTGCTCCTGCACCTGCGCCCGCTTTTGCGAGTCGCCCCCGGCCTCCCGCCGCACCGCATCCACCATGACCTCGCCCGCTTTCCGCACGCCTGCAGAGGCCGCGCCCGCCGTCGGCCTCCTGCTCCGAATCTCTTTAGAAGAACGCATGTTCGCATACTATCGGACGGCGCACAAGCGAACAGACCGTGGATTTCACGTAACGGCTCGCACCATGATTTCGCAGGTCAAATAACTGTTTCGATCAGCTATCGACCCGCGCGGACGGTGCGTTGGCAGCGCGCCAAGGCGGCGCACGCGGGCGGCGCTCCCCCGCCCGCGCGTCAGCGGGCACGCTCCGCGCCGCCGCGCACCACGGCCGCCACGGCTGCGCACACGGCGGCGGCACCGGCCACGGTGAGCGGCGGCGAGCCCGCAAGCGACAGCGCGCCCGTCGCAGCCACGAGCACGAGGGCGCCCGCCTCGTAGAACGGCTGCGGTCCGCCCGGGAACAGGCGCACGGCGTCCAGGCCGCAGCAGAGCACGGCGGCGGCGTTCACGAGCACGGCCAGCGCCAGCCCCGCTGCCAGCGGGAAGCCCGCCGGCAGCACGAGCGCCACGACCGCGCACGATACCGCGCTCGCCACGGCGAGGCCCGGGAGCGAGTCCAGCGCGAGCAGCGAGAGCGTCCCGAAGGGCAGCCGGTCGCGCACGAGGCGCACGCGTAGGTCGTCGCGGAACGCGCGCGTGGCCTCGCGCGCGCCCTGCGGGAACATGACGAGCGCCGCCAGCCAGAACAGGAACGTCACCGGGCCGCCGGCGCCCGCAAGCGCGAGCACGCCGAGCGGCGCCGCGCTCGCGCCGAACGCCAGCAGGCTGGGCAGGCCGCCGTACTGGCGCAGGTGCGAGAGCGCCGCGCGCGACACGAGGACGCCGGCGCCGAAGGCGAGAGGCAGGCGGAAGCGCACCCCGCGCGCGAGCCGGGCGGCCAGCTTGCGGCGGCGCCGGTAGTCGGTGACAGCCTGCGGGTCGAGCGGCGAGAAGGGGCCGAACGGCTGCAAGTCGGCGTAGAGCGCGTTCTCCACGATGACGGCCGTCCGGTCGATGCGCGGGGCCAGCAGTGCCAGCAGGCCGCCCTCGGCCGCGCAGGCGGCGATGCCCGCCGCGCAGGCGACGGCCGTGCCGGGGCCGCCAGGGGCGAAGGCGGCCGGCGGGACGCCCAGCGCGAGCGCGGCGGCGCCGAGGACCGCCGCAACGGCCGCGAGCGCCAGGGCGACGGTTCCCCGGCGCCGGACGGCGCGCGGGCAGGCGAGCCGCGCCGCGCCCAGGAGCCACGCGCCGCCCACCGCCGCCGCGACCAGCAGCGCGGCGGCCAGCGCGCAGGCCGCCGGCGGCGCGAACGCCCCCAGCCCGCTTTCAAGCCCCACGCCCAGCACGTACCCCGCCAGCGCCCCGGCCGCGGCGCCCGCGAGCATGGAGGAGGCGCAGCCCATACCCGCGATGGCGCGCATGCCCAAGGGTCCCGCCGCGACGAAGGGCATGTCGGCGCGCGCCAGCTTCACCGGCGACATGCGCAGCGCCCGCACCGCCGCCCACGCGAGCACGGCAACAGGCGCCAGCAGGCCCAATGCCAGCGCCATGGCCGACGATGCCGGCCCGACCGCGGCGAATGCCGCCGCCGTGGCGTCCAGCAGGGCCGCCCACATGAGCGCCGCCCACACCGCCGCGATGGCCGCCAGGTACAGCTGGTAGGCGCGCTCCCCTGGACTGCGGTCCTCCACGAGGTCGGTGCCGCCAGCGTGGACGAGCCGCACGAGAGCCGTGCGCGCATGCCGGGCGCGCAGCCATAGCAGCAGGCGGATGTCGCACAGCATGGCGTCAGCCCCGCCCGGGGACGGCCGCCGCCAGGCGCCCGCCCTCCACGTGCAGCAGCAGGTCGGGCTCCAGGCCCGGCACGTCGTGGTGGCAGCTCACGAGGGCCGCCGCGCCCTCGGCGCGCGCCGCGTCCAGAAGGCCGCTCAGCACGGCGGAGGCGTCCGGGTCCAGCGGCCCGTACGGCTCGTCAAGCAGCAGCAGGCGCGGGCGCACGGCCAGCGCCAGCACGAGCGCGAGCTTCTGGCGCATGC
Source organism: Gordonibacter urolithinfaciens (assembly GCF_900199375.1). Classification (NCBI taxonomy): domain Bacteria; kingdom Bacillati; phylum Actinomycetota; class Coriobacteriia; order Eggerthellales; family Eggerthellaceae; genus Gordonibacter; species Gordonibacter urolithinfaciens. The sequence goes on along the minus strand of NZ_LT900217.1, from coordinate 2,785,764 downwards.
CGCGCGAGTACGCCGAGGGGCACTGGTCGCGATGCCCCGCCAGCCCGAGCGCCTCCACGAGCCCGGCCGCGCGGGCGTCGTCCGCGGGCAGCCGGTTCGCCCTCAGCACGAAGTCAAGGTGCTCCCCGGCGGTCAGGTCGTCGTAGAAGGCGGGCACGTCGGGAACGAACGACACGGAGCGGCGCTGATCCAGCCGCTCGGGCCGAAACGGCCGGCCGGCAAGCTCCACCGTGCCTTCGGCCGGCGCGTCCCATCCGGCCAGGCAGCGCAGCAGCGTGGACTTGCCCGCGCCGTTCGGCCCGGTCAGAAACGCAATGCTCCCGGCCTCCAGAGAGAACGACACGTCGTTCCACACGTCTTGGCGCACGTAGCGGTACGCCAGCCCCTCCATCCGCAGCGCGGGCGCCGCAGCGCGCGGTTCTCCGTCCAATGCGTCCATTCGCCCTCTTTCGTCTTCCTGGACCGATCGCAAGGTTTCCATCAGAAGTCACACCAGGTTCGCTGTAGGGCAAGGGGCTCTGCCCTTGCCGTCAACCGAGATTGTCCTGCAAGTGGCGGCAAAGGCTCTGCCCTTGCCCTACAGGATGGTTCCGCCGCGAAATGCCGATTGCGAAACTGTTGGCACAGTCCCGCCGGCTGGAATCGCCTCGCACTCCCTACGCCGCGGCCAGCCGGTCGAGCAGCGGGCGGAAGCGCGGATCGTCGGCCACGCGCTCCCACGCGGCATCGCCGGTGACGGCCAGCTTGCACTGCTCCTTCATATCGAGACCGCCGAACAGCGTGTCGGCGGTCGCCTGCTCGCGCTCCACGTCGGTCTCCGCCAGCTCGGGCACGAGGTCGAACAGCGCGGAGCGCCGAGGGAACAGCAAGCCGTCCAAGTCGAAACGCTTGAGCAGCCCCACGAACCGCTCCAGATAGGACAGCGCGCCCTCCTCGTCGCCGGCCCACAGGCACGCCGTGGCCGCCGAGCCGCAGAACGTGGCGGCCTCCATGGGGTTCACCTCCTCAACGTCGAAGCCCTCCATCACCCCCTCGGCCGCCCGCAGCAGCGCGGCGAGGTGCGCCGGGTCCTCGGTGTAAAGCGCAAGCTGCATGCCGATGCTCTGCATCACGTTCATCTCGCCCCAGAACAGCATCTCCTGGCAGAGCTTCAGGCACGTCTCGCGCTCGCCCCGCATACTGTGCAGGCCCGCAAGCATCCCCTCGATGCCCAGCGGACGTGCGGGCTTCACGCCCTCCAACAGGGCAATGGCCTCGTCCATGCCGCCGCGCTGGCTGATGACGAGCGCGCGCACGACGCGCGCCGAGCGCACCAGCTCCACGTCGTCGGCATTAGCCTCCACCCGCTCGGCCAGGCTGCACGTCCTGTCCAGCAGCTCCTCGGCGCGCTCCGGCTCCACGAGCGAGCGCTGCGAATACAGCGAGGCCATCTGCAGTAGCAGGCTCCAGCACGAGGCGTAGTCGCGCACGAGCTCGTCCATGCGCGCGTAGGCGGCGTCGGCGTCTTCGGCGAACAGGCGGCACAGCTCCAGGTAGACGTCGCGCACCTCGTCTTCGGCAAGCTGCGGCCGAAACGCGAACAGGTCGTCCAGCGAGATGCCGAAGTAGGCGGCTATGCGCGGCAGCAGCGCCACGTCGGGCAGGCTCTGGCCCAGCTCCCACTTCGACACGGCAGCCTTCGTCACGCCCAGGCGCTCCGCCAGCTGGGCCTGCGTGACGCCCGCCGTGCGTCGCTCGCGCGCGATGGTGGCGCCGATTCCCACATCGTTCATGGTCGCCTTCCTCTCTTTCGGGTCCCGGCCGCTTTGGGATTTGCCCGCGCCCGGTTCCGGGACGCTTTCCGCGCTTCCAGTATGAGGGAGTCGCATTGGTTGACGCAAGCGATCATCGGTTGATTCTCGAACGCGAAAGTAACGCACCGCGCGACCGGGCAAGGCGGCGCAGCGCGGCCCACGGCGCACGCCTTCTGCCGACGCCACGGCCCGCCGCCCCGCCCGCCTCCGGGCGCTCTCGGCATGCCCTAGAATAGGCCCCATGCAGAAGGACACCTTGAAATACTCCGGGATCGTCTTCCTCGCCGGCGCCAGCTACGGCGCCCAGGCCACCACGGTCAAGATCACCTACGCCGCCGGCTTCACCTGGACCCAGACGGTGGCAAGCCAGGTGCTGTTCGCCGCGCTGCTGTTCGCGGCGGCGCTGCTCGTGCAACGCTCGCGCGGCAGGCGCCTCGTTCCGCTCTCGCCGAAACAGGTGCTCGCCCTTCTGGCCCTCGGGCTGAACACGTGCATCGGCACCGTGCTCTACAACTACGCGCTCACCCTGCTGCCGGTGTCGGTGGCCATCACGCTGCTGTTCCAGTTCACGTGGATGAGCATCGTCCTCCAACTGGTCGTCGTGCGCCGCCGCCCGCGCGCGGCCGAGGTCGTCGCCGTCGCCGTCATCCTGGGAGGGACGTTGTTGGCCAGCAGGGCGTTCTCGAGCGACGTGGGGGCGCTCGATCCCGTCGGCGTGGCGTGCGGGCTGCTCTCGGCCGCGAGCTGCACCTTCTTCATGTTCTTCTCGAGCCGCGTCGGGCGCGGCCTGCCGCCCATCCAGCGCGGGCTCGTCGTGTGCCTGGGCGCGTGCGCGCTCGGCTTCGCGCTGTGCCCCGACTACTTCGCCAGCGGCGCGCTGCAGGACGGCATCTGGAAGTTCGGCCTGGTCCTGGGGCTGTGCGCCCTGTTCGTCCCCGTGGTGCTGTTCGGCATCGCCACGCCGCACCTGACGCCGGGACTCTCGGCCATCATGGCGTCCTCCGAGCTTCCCTGCGGCATCGCCCTGTCCGCGCTCGTCATCGGCGAGCCGGTGGAGGCGCTCCAGGCCGTCGGCATCGTCGCCATCCTCGCCGGCATCGCCATCTCGCAGCTTCCCCACATGAAGGCGCAGGTCGAGCCTGCGGAGGAAGCTGCGGAGCATCCCGCCTAGCCGGCACGCTTCGGAACACCTCTAATGGGGACTGTCCCTTTTTGGGACACGCACTAACAGATGCGGTGGACGCATAGCTGTGTAGACGTAAAGCATAGTTTCCCCATCGTTTGTTCGCTTGCGCTCCGCGCGGGCGCGTGCCATACTAAGGTTATTCAAGGTGTTTCGCCACCGATAAGCGCGACTGGTTTATGCAAGGTGTTTCGCCACCGATAAGCGCGACTGGTTTATGCAAGGTGTTTCGCCACCGATAAGCGCGACTGGTAAGCATGAGCGGTTCGAGCAGTCGAGCCGCTCATCTTTTTTACAAGGGGGAGATCATGGGGGCGCTGAACTTCTACACCGTCGATCAGGCTTATATCGACGAGCTACAGGCCATCGAGCCGAAGGTGCCGAACGTGCAGTACGAGAAGCACAACAAGTTCGTGTGCGGCGTCCTGTTCCGCATCCACGGTCTTGACTACTTCGCACCCGTTTCCTCGTTCACCAAATCGCAGAAGACAAGCTTCGTCATCAAGAACGTGAACAACAAGCCCGTCGGAAGCCTGCGGTTCTCCTTCATGTTCCCCATCCCGCCCGACCTGCGAGCCGTCAAGAGCTTCGACGAAGAGGACTACCAGCGCAAGCGCCTGCTTCTTGAGGAATACCAGTACTGCAACCGCAAGGCGCGGCAGATCGTCTCGAAGGCGCAGCACGTCTACGACATGGCGACCTCGGGAAAGGACCCGCATCTGGCCGCGGTGTGCTGCGACTTCAAGCGGCTCGAGGCGCACCTGCGCGAGCGGCAGGCGAACTCGTAGGGACGCTCGCACGCCGCGGCGGTAGGCGAGCCGCCGTATCACGCCCCCAGCGCCCCGCCTAGCGCCCATACCCGCGATCCGGCCTGCCCGCGCTCCTGCCCGCCGCGCCTTACCGTCTTGCCCGTGCCCTCCTGTATCCTCGCTATTCTGTGTTACTATATACTGGTACTAAGCACCGCTGAATACCGTTCACCCGAACCGCTTGGAAGGAGGGAGCGATGGAGAACCTAACCGAGATGCTGAAAGGCGTGCTGGAGGGCTGCGTGCTGGAGATCATCGGCCGCGAGGAGACGTACGGCTACGAGATAACCCGGCACCTGAACGCGCTGGGCTTCGCCGACGTATCGGAAGGCACGGTGTACGCCATCCTCGTGCGCCTGGAGAGGAACGGGCTGGTGGACACCCAGAAGAAGCCGTCCGAGCTGGGCCCGCCGCGCAAGTTCTACGCGCTGAACGATACGGGCCGCGAGGAGCTCGTGCGCTTCTGGGCGAAATGGGAGTTCGTCGCGTCGAAGATCAACGAGCTGAAGGAGAGCCGATGAAGAACCCGGTCGCCTATTTCAAGAAGGTCGCCCGCGAGAAGCGCGAGTACCGCGAGGCCATGGCGCGCGTCAAGGCGCTGCCCGAGGACTACCGCTTCGTGTACGACAAGATCCAGCACTATATGTGGAACCATGTGGCCGGCGACGGCATGGACATGACCGTGGTGCTGGCCGACCTCGTGGACCTGTTCGAACAGGGCGCCGCGGCCGGTCGGGACGTGCTGGACGTCACCGGCGAGGACGTGGCCGCGTTCTGCGACGACCTGCTGACGGGCGCGAAAACGTACCAGGGCACGAAGCAGGACGCCCTCAACCGCGCTATCATGGGAAAGCTGGGGAGCAACCGCCCCTAGCCCGACGAGAGGAGAGGACCTGGCATGATCGAGGTGGAGAGCAACCGGCATGCCTGGGGCATGCTGGCCGAGGACCATTACCGCCACTACCGGAAGCGCATCGAGGACGGGGAGAACCGTCTGAACGCCCACATACGGGAAGAGCTGGGCGATTTGGCCGGCAAGCGCGTGGCGCACCTGCAGTGCAACGTCGGGTTCGACACGCTGGCGCTGGCCGAAGGCGCGGCGCACGTGACGGGCGTTGACCTGGCTCCCGAGAACGTGCGCTGTGCGCGGATGCTCGCCGAGGACTTCGGGTTCGCGAACGTCGATTTCGTCGAGGCCGACGCCTGCAACCTGCCCGCCAGCCTCGACGGCCGCTACGACGTGGTGTTCACATCCGAGGGGGTGCTGGGCTGGCTCCCCGACCTCGATTCCTGGGCGCGCGGCGTGCGACGGCTGCTCGCGGACGGCGGCTTCCTCTACGTGTTCGACTCGCATCCGTTCTACCTGGCCTTCGACGAGGCCAAGCTGGGACGCGGCGAGTACGACCTGGCGTACCCCTACTTCGGCAAGGAGCCCGACGTGGACGACTGCATCGGCGGCTACGCCTCGGAGCCGAAGGAGGGCGTCGAGGCGTACTTCTGGATGCACCCCGTCTCGGACATCCTGAACGCGCTTATCGGGGCCGGCTTGCGCATCGACGCGTTCAACGAGTTCCCCGAGAACTTCTTCGACTCGGGCAGCCTCGAGCTCTCCCCCGAGAAGGGCCTCTACGAGCTCCCTGGCAACGACGACAGGTTCCCGATGACGTTCAGCCTGCGCGCCTCGGCGTGACGGCGCGCACGTGGGACGGGTGCCGGGAGCAGGGAGACTTCGGGGCTTGGAGGGTGGAGACGCCGGAAGACCTGCCCGATGCCGCGAGGGTCGCGCCGGGAGGCGGGCCGCCCCTCACTTCCGGTACTCGAGGCACCACCGGATGCAGTACGAAGCACTCGCGGCAACGAGGGTGGCGGCGATGATTCCCACGGCCGTGCGGTACACGGCTACGGCGTCGCCCAGGAAGGTTGCGGAGAGGAACTGGGCGGCAGCCAGCACGCCCAGGCCCACGATCAAGCACGTCATGAGCACCCGGTACGCGGTTCTGAGCGCGCGGCCCGTTATCTGGAGCTCGCGCTCGTCGTCGGCTGCGAGCTCCAGGTTGTCCCGCGTGCTCGCATGCAGCCCGCTGCGCCTCACGAACATCGCACGGGCGATGGGATAGAGCACCAGAAACACCACGAACACCGCCATGAGCGGCGAGAGGTGGACGGAAAGGGAGAAGCCGTCTGCGGTCGCACCGCCCTCGTAGCGCGAGAACGGGAACATGAACGCCAGCCCCATGAGCACGAACAGCAGCACGTTGCCCACGCTCTCGAACACCACCTTCTTCATGATTGCTCCTCCTTGCTGAACACGTCCTCCACCGCGGCATCGAACACCTCGCACAGGTTGAGCGCGAAAAGCAGCGACGGCACGTAGCTCCCCTTCTCCAGCGAGATGATGGTCTGGCGGGTGACGCCCGTGAGCCGTGCCAGCTCGCTTTGGGAGAGCCCGCGGTCCTCGCGCAGCTCCCTCACCCGGTTCCTGATGGTGTCCACGGTCGGCTCGATTCAATAGTAGTAAAGTTGACTTTACCTAGTATGGCAGGCGGGCGAAGATATGTCAAGTTGACTTTACTTGCATCGCGGGCGCCCGAAACAGAACAGCCGGCGCATAATAAAGAGAACAGATGTTTCACGCTAAGCACTCCGTCGCAGGCATGGTAAGCTGGCGCTTGACAAGTTTGCGTTCCGGCAGGTTTGCACTCCGGCAGGTTTGCGCCAGTGCAAGCTGACGCCGCGGCAAGCTGGCGCTTGGCGAGTTGGCGCCTTGAATGCAGGCAGGAAAGGGAGGGAGGGGGGGGCTTATGCGGATGGAACGACTCATCGGGATCATGTGCGTGCTGGCGGATGCGCAGCGCACGACCATCGGGGCGCTGGCCGAGCGGTTCGAGGTGTCGACGCGCACGATCGCGCGCGACCTCGACACGCTGGGGCAGGCGGGCGTGCCCCTCGTCACGTTCCCGGGCGCAGGCGGCGGCGTGGGCGTCGTCGAGGGCTTCAAGGTGCGCCGCGACCTGCTGAGCACGCACGACGCAGCAGCGCTGTACGCGGCGCTCGACGGGCTGCGCAGCATCGACGGCGACCAGGCCGTCACGCAGCTCATCGCCCGGCTCGTCCCCGGCGCCGACGCGAACGCGCAGGTCGCCGCGAGCGGCCCCATCGCCCTCGACCTCTCGTCGTGGTTCGCCGACGGCATCGCGCAAGAGAAGCTCGCCCTTCTGCTCGACGCCGTGCGCGAGCGGCGCTGCGCGCGGATCGAGTACATCGCGCGGTCGGGGCGCAGCGCGCGCACCGTGGAGCCGGCGCGGCTCGTCTACAAGCAATCGAGCTGGTACCTCCACGCCTTCTGCCGAGAACGCGAGGCGTTTCGCCTGTTCAAGCTCAAACGAATCGCCGCTCTCGAGGTGTTGGGCGAAACGTTCGAACCGCGCGACACCCCGGCGCTCGCCCTTTCCGCCCCGCACGCCCCGCTGCTGCTGCCGCCCGACGAGGACGTTCCGGGCACCTTCCTCGTGGAGCTCGACTACGACGCGGCCAACGAGTTCGCCCTCGTCGAAACCATCGACGCGCGCTTCCTCGAACGCGGAGCGGACGAAGCCGCCGGCGTCGCGCGCTTCCGCACCGACGACGCCGCCTGGGTGCAAAGGCTCTGCGGATTCCTGGGCGATCTCGCACATATTCGAAAACCATGACATACAGCTGTCATGGTTGCCCCCGTACTATGGGTTCCGCCCCCTAAGGAAAGGATCCACCATGCAGCATCCGAAGAAAACCGTGCTCGTCTACGTGTTCGACGGCTTCGCCGACTGGGAAAGCTCGTACGTGTGCGCCGAGCTCAACCAAACCGACTCCTTCGAGGTGAAAACCGTCGCGCCCGACCATGCCCCGAAACGCTCGATGGGCGGCATCGCCGTGGTGCCCGACTACGCGCTGGACGACGTCCCCGAGGAATTCGCCGCCCTGCTGCTCATCGGAGGCAACCCCTGGCTCGACCCGACGAGCGGCATCGACGCCGTTGAGCCCCTCGTCCGCCGTGCGCGGGAGCAAGGGGCGCTCGTGGGAGGCATCTGCAACGCGGCCGCGTTTCTGGCCGAGCACGGCTTCCTCGACGACTGCGCCCACACGGGCAACACGCTCGAGTACGTGCAGCAGTGCGCACCCCATTACCGCGGCGCCGAGCACTTCGTGGAAGCGCAGGCGGTGGCCGACCGCGGCGTGGTCACGGCGAACGGCAGCGCCGCGCTCGAGTTCGCGCGCGAGGTGCTGCGCGAGCTGGGCGCGAAGGACGACCCCGATGCCTGGTTCAAGCTCCACAAGGACGGCTTCTACCCCGGGTAGCGCCGGACGCGGCGCGGGATGCCGCTCAGGATGAGGGCGTCCCGCGCCGCGCCGATCGCACGCCGCGTCCGTCGCGAATCGGCGCGGGCGCGCGCAAGCGTCCACAAGCGAAACCCCGCGCCGCAGGAGAGAGGGCGACAGGGAAGGCGAGGGGAAGAAGGAGCGGAAAACTCTCGCCCCTAGCCCAGCGGAAACCGCAGCGTCACGCAAGCGCCGCCGTCCGCGTCCTCGCGGTTCGCCAGCTCCACCGAGCCGCCGTGGCGGGCGGCGGCCTGAGCGGCCACATGCAGCCCCAGCCCGCGGTGCCCGCGCGCGGTGCGAGCGGGATCGCCCTGGTAGAAGCGCTCGCAGGCGCGCTCCAGCGCCTCGGGAGAGAAGCCGGGCCCCGCATCGGCCACGCTCACCGCGAGCATGCCGCCCGCGCCCGCCGCCTCGTCCGCCCGCACGCGCACCTCCACCGTCGAGCCGGCGGGCGCGTGCTCCACGGCGTTCGCCACCACGTTCATCGCGGCGCGCTCCACGAGCGCCTCATCCATCCGCAGCGCCTCGGGCAGCGCCGCGCCCTCGCTCCACGCCACCTGCGCTCCGCCGCACGCCGCAAGCGCCTCGGCCTGCGCGCGCAACCGCTCGAGCAAGGGACGCAGCGGACGTTCGACCGGCGCGAACGCCGCGGCGTCGCCGAGCGTCGCATCGATGAGCGCGGCCAGGTACGTGCCCATCTGACGCGCGCCCTCGGCCGCATCGGCCGCGCACGGGCGCGCCTCGTCCGACAGCTCGCCTTCCAGCAGCAGGTCGACGTTGCCGCGCACCACGGTGAGCGGCGTCTTGAGGTCGTGCGCGAGCGCGGCGATCTGCTCGCGCTGCGCCTGCTCGCTTCTCCATTGCGCCTCGAGCGAGCGCTTGAGCGAGGCGCGCATCTCGTCCATCGCGCCCAGCACGTCGTCGATCTCGCGCACGCCCGACGCCCCCACCTCGAAGTCGAGGTCGCGCTCCTCGATGCGGCGCGCGGCGTCTGCAAGCGGGGCCATCTTGCGCGACAGCACGCGCGCCGCGCGCACGGCGATGCCCACGAGCACGAGCACCGCCAGCACGGCGAACCCTCCCAACAGCAGGTTCTGCGGGTTCGGCAGCGCGTCGCGCAGCCCCTTCGACGCGAACTGCGGCATATAGTCGTACGTCCGCACGCACACCGAGCCGTCGACCAGCTCCACCGGCTCGTAGCGCGTCGTGCTCAGCCCCCCGTAGGCGATGGCGAGCCCGTCGAAGGCGGCCGCCTTGAGATCGTCCCTCGCGCGCTCGGGCGCATCGCCGGCCACGTAGGCGCCGTCCTGCGCGAACAGGGCCCAGCGAAAGCTCGACGGCACGGCGTCGTCGATCGCCCCAGCATCGTCGCTCGGCAGCTCAGCCAGGCGCGCCGACGTCTCCGCGAGCGCCGTGTCGCCGTAGTTCGCCGGATACACCGTGCCCGTGCCGACGAGGATGCCGAACACGGCGTACGTCCCCAGCGCCAACGCGACGGCCGCCGCCAGCACGTAGGCGAAGTAGCGCAGGATGACCAGGCTCAACGGCAGACCGCGCCCGCGGGCGCGCCGGGTTCCGCTTCCGCTCACGCGATCCATTTGTACCCCACCCCCCATACGGTCTGCACGGGTTCCGCGCCCGCCGCCTTCAGCTTCGCGCGCGCGTTGCTCACGTGCACCGAGATCGTGGCCGCGTCGCTTTCGGCGCCCCAACCCAGCACGCCTTCGACGATCTGGTCGCGCGAGAACACCTGGCCGGGGTGGCGTGCCAAGAACTCGCACACGTCGAACTCGGTCTTCGTCAGCGCCACGCGCGCCTCGCCCACGTACAGCTCCCGCGCCGCGAGGTCGAGCCGCACGTCGCCGAACGCGAGGGCGTACACGCGCTCCCGCTTCTCGCGCCGCAGGTGGGCGGCTACCTTCGCGCGCAGCTCGGCCGCGCCGAAGGGCTTGCGCACGTAGTCGTCCGCGCCCACGCCGAGGCCGAACACGGCGTCCTCCTCCGCGGCTTTCGCCGTGAGGAACACGATGGGCGCGTCCGTGCGCTCGCGGACGATGCGGCACAGCTCGAAGCCGTCCATGCCGGGCATCATCACGTCGAGCAGCACGAGGTCGTAGCGCTCGGGATGCGCGGCGAGCGCCTCCTCGGCGCATGCCGCGCAGCGCACGTCGTGACCGTCCTTGCCGAGCGTGCGCTCAAGCAGGCTCCTGATCGCCGGCTCGTCGTCCACCGCCAGTATCCGCGCCATCTTCGCTCCTTTCCTTCGTCGTCGAGTGTAGCATGAGGCGGCAAACCCGTCCCGCCGCCCCGCGTCTCACTGCCCCGCGTCCCGCCAGTCCCGATCCGCATATTCGCCCCGAACACACGCTTGGAGGCCGTTTTGCGTGTGTTTCGGGCGACGGGGGCTCCGGTCGGGCACGGAAGACGGAGGCGAGGCGCGAGGGGCGATGCCTCATTCGCCGCCGCGGCGGCCTTCGAAACGGTTCGCGCAGGCCAGCACCGCGGCTGCCACGACGGCCGTCAGGACGACGCACGCAAGCGCCACCGTCGTCCAGGCCGACGCGAGCGCCTGGGCATGGCCGGCCGCGCCCATCGCCGAGGCGATGGACGCCTCGAGGGGCAGCGTCGCCAGGCGGGACGGCCAGGCGAACGGCACGAGCGCGGCCGCCTCGACGCCCAGCGCCCCGGAAAACGTTCCCGTCACCAGCCCGTTCGCCAGCCCGCCGAGCAGCGCCATCGCAGCGATGAACCCGAGCGCGCCCAGGCCGATGGACGCGTTGCGCCCCCACTTCAGCGCCACGATCAGGAAGACCGCGTACGAGCACGCGCTTCCCAGCGCGATGCCCAGCACGGCCAGCGCGAGGGCCGGAAGCTCCGGCATCGGGCGCACGGCCAGCGCGAGGGCCGCGCAGAACAGCACCGCCGCCCAGGCAGCCGCCGCGAGGCCGAGCCCCAAAAGCGCGACGATCTTCGCCGCAAGCGCGCTTCTGCGCGACGACACGCCCAAGAGGTTCGCCGCCTCGCCCGCCCGCTGCTCCGCGTCGGCCGCCAGCCCGCACGAGATGCCCGCCAAAAGCGGCGCGCCGGCGCCGAGCAGCTGGAAGAACGCGTCGGTCCCCATGAGCGAATCCCAGGCCGAGAACGCGAAGTACGCGCCCGCCAGCCCGCCGAGCACCGTCGCCAACACCGCATGGAGCCACACGAGGGGCGAGCGGCGCAGCCGCGCAGCCTCCGAGCGCAGCGCGTGCGCGAACGTCACCCGCGCCATCATGCGGCCTCGCGCTTCGAGAACCACGCCGCCCCGGCGATGGCGAGCGCCGCGAACAGGGCAAGGGCCACCGCGATGCCGAGCACGGCGTCCCCGCCGAAGGTGCCGAGCGCGTCTCCCGCCTCGAGCGGCACGCCCGAGGGCGCCACGCCCAAGAGCGGCGCTACCGCGCACAGCGTCGTGGCCGGGGGAAACGCGAACCACGCGCCCGACGTCCACAGCGCGATGCCCACGCCCACCTGCGCCAAAGCCGGAATCGCGATGCCGGCGAGCGTGCCGAAGCGCAGGGTCAGCGCGAGCGCGGCGGGAACCATCCACGAGCTGGCGAGGGTCAGCAGGACCGCCGTGGCCAGCCCCTCGGCGAAGCTCGGCCCCTCGGCGCCGAGCGCCGTGAGCACCGTCGAGCAGGCGAGCACGACGAGGTTCGCCCCCAGTACGAGCGCGAGCGCATAGGCCACCTTGGCCCACCACGTGCGCGCCGGCGGCAGCGGAAGCCCGAGCACCGGGCGCAGCTTCTGCCGCGCGTCGAGGTTCGCGATGGACGCGCAGATGAGCGCGATGGCCACCGGCATCATGAGCGCGTACCAGTAGTTCCACAAGCACGTCGCGATGCCGCCGATGGCGCCCGTGCCCGGGATCACGCCCGAGGACAGCACGCCCAGCGCGCAGAACGGCAGCGGCGCGATGAGCGCCACCTTGCGCGGGGCGCCGCGGCGGCCCTTGAGCACCTCCGCCTTGAACACGGTCGGAAACGATCCTGCTGCAGCTCCCATCATGCCACCGCCTTCCCCATGCACACGTCCATGAACAGTTTCTCCAGATCGACGCCCGCGTCGAGCGGTGCCTCGTAGGCCAGCCGGCCCTCCACGATGATGCCGACGAGGTCGGCCACGTGCTCCACTTCGTTCAAGATATGGCTCGACAGCACCACGGTGATGCCGCGCTCCGGGAACGACCGGATGAGCGCGCGCAGCTCCTGGATGCCCACCGGGTCGAGGCCGTTCGTCGGCTCGTCGAGGATGAGCAGGCGCGGGCTGCCCACGAGCGCGAGCGCGATGCCGAGGCGCTGCTTCATGCCGAGCGAGAACTGCCCCGCGCGCTTCGACCCCGTATGGGCGAGCTCCACCGTGGCCAGCGCCTCGTCGATGCGGCTTTCGGGCATGCCCAAGAGCGTCGTGCGCACGCGCAGGTTCTCGCGCGCGGTGAGGTTGTCGTAGAGCGGCGGCGTCTCGATGAGCGCGCCGATGCCGTCGAGGTCGGCGCGCGTCCACGGGCGCCCCGCGAAGGCGATGCCGCCCGACGTGGGGCGCAGCATGCCGCACACCATTTTAAGCAGCGTCGACTTCCCCGCGCCGTTCGGCCCCAAAAGGCCGTACACCGAGCCCTCCGGCACGTGCAGCGACACATGGTCGACCGCCGTCTGTCCCTTGAACGTCTTCGTGAGCGCGTTCGTCTCCAATATGCATCCCATAGATCTTTCCTTTCTCTTGCCTGAACCCAGGATGCGCCCGGTTCTTAAAGATTCTTTAAAGGCCGCGGCGCTTTTTCCCGCGCCCCCTCGGCGCGCTATACTGTCATCTTGTGCAAACGCAAGAGGAAGGGAACCGCATGGCCGTGTTGCGCGCAGATTTCTCCTTGGCCGAAAAGGCGTTCGCCGTCGTCGGCGCCGTCGCGCTGTTCGGCGGGTTCGGCGCGCTCATGTACGGGGAATTCGCGCCTTCCGTCGGAATCCAGGGGCTCGTCGATCGCGGCATCGGGGGCATCGGGTTCTTGGCCATGGGGATCGGCGTGCTCTGCTTCGTGCCGCCGGTCCTGCACGACCCGTGGCGCGCTCGCCCGCGCACCGCGGAGGGGCGGCGCGCGCTGGCACGCGAAACGGCGCGACAGGCGGGCGTCGTCGTCCTCAACCTCGTCTGCTACGCGGGAACGACGATCTTCGCCCTCGGCGCGCTCACCGCGCTCGGCCGCGCGCCCCTCGCCGCAGGGGCCGCCATCGCGCTCTGCGTCGCCGTGTTCGCGCTCTACCGGCGGCATCGGCAGAAGCACCGCTGCACGTACGGCGTCGTCAAGCCGTTCGGCATCGTGGCGTTCATGCTCGCGTTCGGCGCGGCCGCAGGAGCGTTCGGAGCGCTGCGGGCATCCGACGCCGTGGCCGACGCGATCGAGGGTCCGCGCGAGCAGCGCTGCCTCCTGAGTGACTTCGAGGAGCAGCGTCCCTCGGGCCGATACGCCTCTGCGCGCTCGGCCGACCTCGTAGTCGAGTTCGTCGCCGAGGACGGCGAGACCGTGCGCGTGTCCGTCAAGGAGCAGGACCGCGATGCGCTCCGGCAGATCGCCGACGCCGGCGACGCCGTGCGCCTCGCCTATTACCCCCGGACCGAGGTGTTCGTGAGCGCGCGCCCCGCCCACGCCCCCTCGCCGCAGGCGTAGCGAGGGCTTCCGGCCGCGGCTACTCCCCCGCGGCCGCCCCTTCGCCGTCGTGGGCGCACGCCTCGAGCCGGTCGAGGTACTCCCGCCCCCACGCGCACATGGCCTCGAGCACGGGCGTGAACGAGCGGCCGAGCGCGGTCAGCGCGTACTCCGTCTTCGGGGGCACCACCGGATAGACGATGCGCGTCAACATCCCGTCCGCCTCCAGCTCGCGCAGCTGCTGCGTCAGCATCTTGGACGTGGCCTGCGGAATGAGGCGGCGCAACTCCCCGAACCGCAGCTTGCCGCCGCGCAGGTGCCACAGGATGAGCGCCTTGTGGCGCCCGCCCACCAGATCGAGCGTCGCCTCCACCGAGCAGTGGTACGCGTTCGCACGCTTCGCCATGGCGCGCTCCTTCCCCGTTCAACCCATTAGTATCCTTTTGGATAGTATATACCAAAAGAGTGCCTACTTGTCATTTGGATATCATGGAGTACCCTGAGCGGCAAGGGAACCGGAAAACACGGAAAGGATCGCATTATGGATTTCCTCGAACTGGCCAAGCGCCGCCACTCGTCGCGCGCCTACGAGGCGCGCCCCGTCGAACGGGAGAAGGTCGACCGCATCGTGGAGGCCGCCCACGTGGCGCCCACGGCGTCGAACCGCCAGCCGGTGCGCCTCGCCGTCGTCGAGGGCGCCGAGGCGCTCGCGCGGCTGGGCGCGGCCGGCAACCTGCACGGGGCGCCGCTCGCCATCGTCGTGTGCGCCGACCACGGGCGCTCGTGGAAGCGCTCCTTCGACGGCCTGGACGCGGCCCTCATCGACGCGAGCATCCTGGCGGACCACATGATGATGGAGGCCACCGATCTGGGCCTGGGCACCTGCTGGATCTGCGCGTTCGACCCCGCCGTCGCGTCGCGGGCGCTCGAGCTGCCCGCTACGCTCGAGCCGGTGAGCATCCTGGCGGCCGGCTACGCCGCCGACGCCCCCGCCGACCCCGAGCGCCACGCCGAGACGCGCATCCCCGTGCGCGAGCTCGTGCTCTTCCGCGGCTGACGCCGCGCCGGGAGCGCCGGGGACGGCCGGCGGCGGGGCGCGGGGATGCGGCACGACCGGTGTCGAGGCGCGGGGACGCAGCGCGGCTACCCGGCAGCGGCCTGCCGGGGCGGGCCATCCGTCGGCACGGCAACCCGGCGACGGCTCCCCTGCGGCGGCCATCCGGCGGCAGGGCACCCCGCCGCCCGAACGCAGGCGCGCCCGGCATCCGTTGGGGACGGGATGCCGGGCGCGCCTTCTTGTGTTTCAGACCGCAATCACTATATGACGTAATCTAATAGTTGTCAATGACCTCTATTGTAGTTTTTCGCGAATAGAGGCGGAGCGGGCCGCGTTCTAGTATCATGGTCGCACGACGGAACGCGCGCGTGCGGCACCGTGCCGCACGCGGGAGGAAGGGAGCGCCCATGGAGGCCTACAAGCAGGAGTTCATCGAATTCATGGTGGAGAGCGACGTGCTCAAGTTCGGCGACTTCACGCTGAAGAGCGGCCGGAAGTCCCCCTTCTTCATGAACGCGGGCGCCTACGTGACGGGCTCGCAGCTCCACCGCCTGGGCCAGTTCTACGCCCGCGCCATCCACGACGCGTTCGGCTTGGACTTCGACGTGGTGTTCGGCCCGGCGTACAAGGGCATCCCACTGTCCGTCATCACCACGATGGCGCTCTCGGAGCTCTACGGCAAGGAGGTGCGCTACTGCTCGAATCGCAAGGAAGTCAAGGACCACGGCGACACGGGCATCCTGCTGGGCTCGGCGCTGCACGACGGCGACCGCGTGGTCATCGTGGAGGACGTGACCACGTCGGGCAAGTCCATCGAGGAGACGCACCCCATCCTCATGCAGCAGGCGGACGTGGAGGTGGTGGGCCTCATGGTGTCGCTCAACCGCATGGAAGTCGGAAAGGGCGGCGAAATCTGCGCGCTCGACGAGGTGCGCGAGCGCTACGGCTTCGCATGCGCGTCCATCGTGGACATGGCCGAGGTCACGGAGCACCTGCTGAACCGCGAGTGCCAGGGCCGCGTGGTCATCGACGACGAAGTGAAGGCTGCGCTGGACGCCTACTACGAGCAGTACGGCGCGAAGTAGCCCCGCCCTCCCGCAGGTGCGGCCGTCAGGCCGAACGAAGCGAAAGACGGCCATCGGGATGAACGACAGGGGGAGCGCATGGTGCGCTCCCCCTGTCGTTCATCCCGGGCAGACCCAGGTCGCCTCACTATCCGTTCGCCGCCACGAGCAGGGCCGTCAGCGCCAGGACGAGCAGCGTGCAGGCAAGCCCCGCGGCGTTGCACCAGCGCAGCGCGCGCCCGTCCGAGCGGAAGGCGCGGCGCGCGAGCGCGTAGAGGCCCAGCCCCAGCGCGCCGCCCGCCGTGTTCGCGATCAGGTCGGTGACGTCCGACGCCCCCATGGCGAACGCGAACTGCAATACCTCGAAGCCCAGGCTCACGGCCGCCACGGCCGCGATGCCCCGCCAAAGCGGCTGGCGCCCTGCGAGCATGCCCAGGTACAGCCCGAACGGCACGAACGCCACCAGGTTCTCCACGGCCTCGCGGTAGTCGGCCGCGCCGTTGATGACCGTCGCGCCCGCCAACGGCACCAGGTTCACGCTGCGCATCGTGCCTGCCACGTCAAGCGAGAACTGCCCTTTAAGCAGCACGATCCATGCCAAGAACGCCAGATAGACCGCGAAGAGGCACCCGGTGAGCGCCCGGCTTCCCAAGAACCCCGCCGGCCGTTCCATCTGGAACGCCGCCGGTGCGGCGATACCCGGAAGGCCGTCCGCCACGCCACCTGCCCCGTGCCCGGCGCCGCGTCCCAGCCCGTGTTCGACCGCGCCGCGGCGCCCGCCGTCGCGTTCGCCGTCCCTCGCAGGGCCGTCCGCCCTGCCCGCCGCCTTGCCTGCACACCCGCAAGCCTTTGACTGCTCCATAAGGCCGCTCCTTCTCCGCTTCCGCCCGGTTGCGCCCCGGTGCGCGCAACCGGGGCAGGAAGAAGCGTACCGCCCTGCGGCCCCCGCCCCACCCCGCGCGCGCCAACCGTAGCCGCAACTTCAGCGCCGGTTAAGGAACGCTTAAGGGACGGGAGCATGAGGGGGCGCGGCAGCCTTCGCAGCCGACGGAGCGTGGCTGCACGGCTGCCGTCAAGAGGCGCTGTCGGCACGCCGCCTTCCGCAAACGACGAGCAGCCCCAAGCCTGTCAGGACGGCCGTCGCGTTGAACAGGAACAGGGCCGCCGCCCCCGCCGCCTGCAGTACGAAACCTCCCAGAACGGGGCCCAAGCCCATGCAGAGATCCGGTCCGAGATAGAACGTGTTCGCAGCGCGCCCAACTCGATCCTTAGAAACCCCGCGCACCGACTCGGCCTGCAGGGCGCAGTACGCGGATCCCTGCCCCGCCCCCATGCACACTCCCGCCGCGGCGATGCCCGCGAACGAATCCACGAACGCCGCCGCCAGCATCCCGAATGCGGCGAGCATCATCATGGGAACCGCCACCGCATGGACGCCGCGCGCATCGCTGATGCGCCCTGCCAAAGGTCGCGCCGTCGCCGTTGCCAAGGAGTAAAGCAGAAAATACAGGGGCGCACCCTCGATGCCGCGCATTTCGCCCACTACGAGCACAAACGACGACGTCACGCCCTGCGCCACCATCAGCAGGCCGGCTACCGCGGAAAGCGGCAGCGCGGGGCCGTAGAGCCAATCGGAGGGCTTTCCGCGAAGCCGCCCGCCCGACGATGCGCGAACCTCTGCAGCGGGAGGCGTCTTGAACAGTACCGCCATGACGAACCCCGCTGAAAGCAGAGCCCCCGAGGTGGCGAAGGCGCCCGCATAGCCTGCCATGTCGCCGACGAGCGAGCCGAACGCAGGACCCAGGGCGCAGGCTATCGTGTAGGCTACCCCCAGCCACCCCACTCCGCTTCCCACCCTCTCCTCGGGAACCACAAGCGATGCGAGCGAGACGACGACGGTCGATTTGAAGGCGAAGGCGAACCCCTGCAGGGTCAGGAAGAGCGCCATGAGCGGGATCGACCGGAACAGGGCGCACCCCAAAGCCGAGACCGCGAAGAGCCCGCAGGATACCGAGAGCAGGTCCTTTTTCCCCAGCCTGTCAGCAACGATGCCGCTCGCCGGCCTTGCAGCGAGAGCCGCTGCGGCGAGAAGCCCCGCGAGGAAACCCGCCAAAGTCAGGGACGCTCCCAACGAAACCGCATAACCCGCGATGAGGGGTCGCGTAAGGTACAGCCCGAACTGCAGCGTTGCCTCGATGCAGAACAGCTGCGCGAACCTCGTGTTCCACAGCTTCGCGCTCCCCATGCCCTCCCCCTCCTCTTGCAGCAACCCCTGGCTTCCAAAGCCGGAAACCGGTGCCGAGCCAAGTTCAAAACGTGCGCACCAGGCACCGGCGCCGATCAAGCAGGAGAAGAGCCGGGCGCAGCTGTTTCCGGCCGAGTGCCTCGCGCCCGGCTCCAAGTGCTTACGGCAGGAACACCGAGCACTGCGCCCCGCGTTCGGCCATCTTCACGGCCAGCTCCTCGAGCGTGCCGTACTCGATGGCGTTAGCTAGACAGTGCAGCGCGCACGAGGGCTCCCCGCCCGCGGCAACGCGGCCCTCGCACAGGTTGCACGAGGTGGTGGGCACGGGGACGTACTTACCCTCCCAGGTGCCGTCGGTCTTGCGCCACGGCCCCATCTCCAAAAGCTTGATGCCCCATTGCCCCAAGGGCAGGCCCAGCTCGTTGCGGCAGGCGATCTCGCAGGTGTGGCAGCCGGTGCAGTACTCGTTGTCTATCATCAGTCCATAGGTGGCCATATCAATACCTCCCTTCCAGGCTAGTTTTCGGTCCGGCAGATCTTGCAGGGCAGCGCTCCGTAGTGGGAGCCCAGGCCCAGCTTCCCGATCTCCTTCCACGGCATGAGCGAGTTGATGGACGACTTGCGCACGCTGAACAGCTCGGCGTCCTTGTCCTCCGGGTACCACCATCCGTGGTCGCACCCGATGACGCCCTCCTTCACGATGGGCGTGATATCGGCAACCATCTGGCACTTCCCCCAGGGGTTCTCGATGGTCACCCAGTCGCCCTGGCCGATGCCGTGCTTCTCGGCGGTGGCGGGGTGGATCTCCACCGTGGCTGCGGTGCGTATCTCGCGCAGCGAATCGATCATGCGGTGCTCGGTGTGGAACGACGTGGGACGGCGGGCGCCCGTGACGAAGTCGAGCGGGTACTCGTCGATCCATTCGGGGCGCGAGCGCTTGGAGAAGCGCGGCTCCTCGTAGTAGGGCAGCGGATCCTCGCCTAGGTGCTGCTTCACCGTGCTCCACAGCTCCACGCGCCCGGTGGGCGATTTGAAGCCCGGCTTGCCGTCGGCGCGCAGCAACCCCAGTTCGTACTGGTAGTAGGGAATCTCGTAGCGGCCGTACACCCATTCGCGCAGCGTTTCGTAGGTCATGTCCTCGCCCGTGTCGGGGTCGGCCGTGTAGGGTATGTTCTGGATCTTGTTGTCCAGGTACGCGTGCGGGCTCGACCACTTCTCGGCGTCCTCGGTGCGGTCGGGATTGATGCGGTGGTCGAGGTCGAGCATGATCTCCAGGTCGGACTTGCACTCGCCGAGCGGCTCGAGCACCTTCGTGAGCGCATGGAACTGGCCGGGCTGGTTGCAGCCGTGGAACGTGACGATGCCCTCGTGCTCGAGCGAGGTGGACACCGGAAGCACCACGTCGGCGAGCGCCTGGATAGTGGGGTTCATGAAGATGTCGGTGGCCACCACGAACTCCTTGTGGCGGCATGCCTCCATCCACTGCATGGGCTGCTGGGTGATGCACGACGAGATGAAGTTCGAGCTCTGGATGAACAGGAACTCTATCGGGTACGGGATGTTCGTGCGCAGCGTGTCCAACGTGCAGTCGGGCTGCGTGGTGTTGATGATGAAGTCCATGGCCGGATACTGGTCGTGGCCGGCGATGGGGATAGGGTTCGAGTCCTCTTCCTCCACCAGCATGCCCACGCCCTTGCGGCCCGTGGAGCCGCCGTTGAGCATGGTCTGTCCCAGCTTGATGCCGCCCGGGTTGTCCAGGTTGCCGCAGATGGCGAAAATACCCCAGATGGCATGGCAAATCTGGAGCGTGTTGGGGTTCTGGTCGGTCTTGAGGCCCACCGACGCCGTGCATGGCTTCTGCGCAAGGCAGCGGGCGGCGGCGTAGATGTCCTCGACCGGCACCTCGCAGATCTCGGCGGCCCTCTCGGGCGTCATGGTGCAGCAGCGTTCCGCGTACTCGTCGAAGCCGTACGTCCATTTCTCCACGAAGTCGTGGTCGTAGAGGTCCTCTTTGATGATGACCGCGTTGAATGCCATGGCGAGCGCCGCGTCGGTGCCGGGCCGGATCTGGAAATGGTAGGCGGCGTGGCGGGCGAGCCAGTTGGCGCGGGGGTCGACCACGATGACCTTCATGCCGCGCTTCATCATGTCAACCGTGCTGTGCCCGAACAGGCCGTCCGGGTTCGACCACAGCGTGTCGCGGCCCCACACGAGCATGTAGCGGGGCAGCTCGTAGCGCGGGTCGTCGTAGCGGTCCTTGAAGCCGAAGGCGCCGTCGTACTCCACGTAGGCGCAGCCCAGAAGCCAGTCCATGGCGGTCTGGCGTGGGATGACGCACGACCAGCCGCCGTTGGCGTGGATGGCCGTCCGGCTGTGGAACACCTGGTTGCACGTTTGGAACTGGTACGCGCTGGCCTCGCGGCCGGTGCCCGTCCAAACCGACACCGTGTCGGGGCCGTATTTCTCGGTAAGCTCGCGGTACTTCTCCACGATGATATCGTACGCCTCGTCCCACGAGATGCGCTCCCACTTGTCGGGCTGGCCGCGGTTCGCGCGGTCGCGCTTCATGGGATGCAGGAGACGGTCCTCGTGGTAGAGGTACTCGGGCAGCGTCAGGCAACGCACGCAGAGGCGCCCGTTCGTGATGGGCTGGTCGGGGTCTCCCTCCACCTTCACCAGCTTGCCGTCCTTGACGAACGCCCTCAGGCCGCAGCCGACGCCGTGACAGCCCGGGGGCGACCACTGGGCCGTGCGGTACACCTTCGTCCCGTCCTCGAGCTCCGTGACGCGAGGCGTCTCGGACACGCGGGTCAACTCACTCATGCTCTCTCCTCTCTGTTGCGCTCCGCCCGTTGGCGAAGCGGTTTCCCTGGTTGCGCGGGCCGACGGAGGGCTGCGCGCCGCCGGGCCCGGGCGATGCGGCCCGGTCGGCCGCCTCGATGAGCCCGCTGCCGCACACGGCGCAGCGGACGGGGCTCTCGCCCGGCTCCACGGCATGCCCGCAGTCGAGGCAGACGGGCGGCGGTGGGGCGATACCCCATTCCATCTCGTCGCATTTCCCGCAGTGGTTGCACACGTAGCAGCGCTCCATGACCGGTCAGCCCTTCACGACCGCCGTGTCGGCGAGCCAGTTGAGGGCGGCGATGCGCTTCGCGGCATCCTCCACCACACGGCGCCTCCCCGTGCGCTCGAGCGTTTCCGGGTCGTACGACCCGGCGCCGAACGCCTCCTCGCACGCAAGCCGAAGGTCATCCTCGGCAAGCTCCATGCCGCGTGCGTCGAACAGGGCCTCCAGCGCGAAGCCCTGGCGCAGGTTCTCGCCCGACTTGATGAGCAGCTGCACGGAGAGCTCCTCCTCGTTCATGCGCTCCTGCTCGTAGTAGTCGTCGATCGTCTGGCCCTTGCCGGCCAGCTCGCGTTCGAGCGAGCGGCGCAGGCCGTCCCGCGAGGCTTGGTAGAACGCGTCGGGAATAACCCCTTGCAGGCGCTTCTCCAGCTCGATGTTCGCCAGGCGGGCATGCGCGTCGCGGTTGAGCAGCGTTGCCTCGGCCTCGAGGCCGCGGGCCACCGCAGCCCGAAACTCCGCCGCCGTGGAGGCGCCCTCTATGCTTTCGGCGACCCACGCGTCGGTGAGGGCCGGCACTTCCTTGTGCAGCTGGCCGAGAACCGTGACCGTGGCCGTATAGCACTCCACGTCGCCGTCGCCGAGGGCTCGCGGCCGCGGCACCTCGTAGTCGAAGGTGCGCGTCTGGCCCACGTCCATGCCCACGAGCCGCTCGACGAAGGATTCGGGCATGGAGCCGTCCGCCAGCTCGAGCACCATGCTCTTGCCCGTGAGGCGCGGCACCGGCCGCCCTTCCAAGAACGTGGCCACGTCGACGCTCACGACGTCGCCGAGCACAACCGGGTGCGGGTCGGCCGGCAGGAACTCCGCGCGCGCCTCCATGAGCTCCGCGATGCGGGCATCGACCAGCTCGCCGGTCACCCGGACATCCTCCGCCTCGATCTCCACGGGGTCCGCCGACGACAGCGAAAGCGCCGGCCTCTCCACTGCGGACAGCTCGAAGGCGAAGTCCTCGCCCGCGTCCGGGTACGCCGTGGCGCGGACGCGCGGCGTGAGCGCCGGCTCGATGCCGAGCGCCGCGAGCGCCTCGCCCGCCGCTCGGTTGACCACGAAGTCGCGCCGCACCTCGCGGTAGTCCTCCGGCGGCATCGTGCGCGCGCCGGCGGCGTCCACGTCATCCCACTGCGCATCGGACGGCAGCTTGCACGCCGCGCCCACCGCGCCGTAGAATTCCGCCAGCTGTCGGTGCACCTCGGCGGCGTCCAGCACGACGGCAACCTCTACCGCGCCGGTCGCCTCATCGTCCGCCCTCTCGAGTTTCTTGAAGTCCATGGCTCGCTCCCGTCCTTGGCTGCGTCTTCGGCGCTACTCGGCCGCAGGGGCCTTCGGGGCCGCAGGGGCTCCCGGCGCCGCCGGGGCTTTCGGGGCAGCTGGCGCTCCGGGGGCACCTGGCGCCCCGGGCGCCCCCGGCATGCCCGCGATGGGCGGGGCGCTCGGCAGCGTCGCGCCGCACTGGTCGCAGTTCTCGTTATTGAAGTCGTTGGTCGCGCCGCAGGCGGGACACGTCTTGTCCATGCTGATGGCAGCCGGTCTGAAGCACATGTGAGTCCTCTTTTCCGTTAGGGACGGGCCGTCCGCAGCCACTCGCCACGGCGCAGGCCAGCGGCTGGGACGCTCGGTCCCCGCCGCAAGCGCGCTGTTTGCGGCCCGCCCGGTTGTAGTCAATCGGCGGACGGCTACTTGCCGTCCGCGCCCTTTTCAGCCTCGCGGGCAGCGAGGTCGACGGCGATCTGCTCCATCTTCTTCGGTGTCAGACGGTAGCCGAAGAAGAAGGCCGCGAACGCCACGCCGAAGCACACGGCGGGAATGAGGCAGATGATGTTCACCATGCCCTGTGCGAGCTCGGGCGACGCCTCCATGCCCGACACGAATCCGATGGCGGCCAAGCCGAAGCCTGTGAGCAGGCCGGCCACCGCGTTGGCGATCTTCGGACACCACTGGAACGTGGACATGATGAACGCCTTGGCGGTCTTGCCGTCGCGCCACTCGCCGTAGGCGATGGCGTTGGACTGCATGCCCATCATGGTGCCGTTCATGAAGTTCATGCCGAAGTAGATGCCGCAAATGCACACGATGAAGGCCATCATGCTCGACGCGCCCACGAAGAGGCACACGACGGAGAACGCGAACGACACCCCGATGCCCACCAGGTACGTGGCAC
Source organism: Gordonibacter urolithinfaciens (assembly GCF_900199375.1). Taxonomy (NCBI): domain Bacteria; kingdom Bacillati; phylum Actinomycetota; class Coriobacteriia; order Eggerthellales; family Eggerthellaceae; genus Gordonibacter; species Gordonibacter urolithinfaciens. The sequence goes on along the minus strand of NZ_LT900217.1, from coordinate 2,762,295 downwards.
GGATGCCCACCTTGCGGGCGACGGGCTCGGACACGAACGTGGCCACGAGGCCCGTGACGTTGCACGCCGTGAGCATGACGGCCGCCATGGCCACGTCGCCGAACGCGTAGGTGAACACGTACATGGCCATGCTCTGGATGGTCATCTGCGCCACGAAGCGGATGATCTCGGCGAACAGGCCGATGACGGCCGGAAGGTTCGTGAGCCAGTACTTGAGCATCTCGCCCAGGCCCACCTTCTCGCCGGCGGCGAGGGGCGGCACCTTCTCGCCGCGCTTCTTGGCCGCAGCGCGCTCCTCGCATATCTTCTGCGTGGGGTCCATGCCGTCGATACGCTTGTACATGACCACGAACATGACGATCATGATGATGCCGAACACCAGCGCCAGCACCGTGAATCCGGCCGGTCCTGCGTTCTGGGCGTTCTCGCCGGCGGGCACGCGGTACACGAGGCCGTTGATGGCCAGGATAGCCGGCAGCGATATGGCGGCGAACAGCACCTTCACCAGCATGTTGCCCTGCGCCTTGCGCTGCGAGAGCAGCGTGCGGTCGGCCTCGGTCCGGCTGATAACCGGTACGATGGACGTGGCGGCTATCATGAAGAAGCTGGAGAAGAACCCGCCCACGATCTGGAAGAAGATCATCCAAGCCGTCTTGGCACCCATGTCCAGGAACACGGGATCGACGAACGTCATGAGCAGGCAGACGAACGTCGCCGGCGGCGCCACCAGAAGCCAGCTACGGTACTGGCCGTGCTTGAGCCACACGCGCTCGATGATGATGGCGGCTATGATGACGAAGAACCACTCGCCCACGCCCGTGACCGCCTTCACGGTGCCCATGACGGTGGGCTCCAAACCGCAGATCTCGGTGAGGAAGTACGACCAGTAGTTGCTGTTCATCTGGTTGAACGCCGTCCAGGTGAGCATGCCGAGGCCGTATATCAGGCCGAGCGCCTGCCCAACGTTGTTCTGGATGGCCGAAACCGCCCGGTCCCCTAGCTGTGAAACCTTCTCGCTCATGCGAAACCCCCTTTGCCGTATGCCGGCCCCCGCGGCGCGCCCTCCCGGTGCACTGCGGGGGCATAATCCCCTACCGAACCGTGAACAGCGCCATGCGCGGCTTGACCGCTTTCTTGGCAAGCTCGTCCACCGGGCCGAACTCCATCGCCAGCGACTGGCAGTGGTGCACGCACGCCGGGACCTTGCCCGCCGCCACGCGCTCCGCGCACAGGTCGCAGCGCTGGGTGGGCATCGGGACGTAGTCCCATTCCCACGCGTCGCCGTCCAGCTTCCAAGGCCCTATCTGGGCGAGCTTGATACCCCACTCGCCCTCGCCCAGGCCCTTCTCCACTTTGCACGCCATCTCGCAGGCGTGGCAGCCCGTGCAGAACTCGTAATCGATCAAAAGACCATGTTGTGCCATGCGTCCCATCTCCTTTCCTTAGTATGGCGGCGCCTACAGGTTGTGGTGCTCCGCGTACATCCTCTCGAACTCGGCCCCGTATCCCTCCGGCGCCGGGTAGACGCGGCAGAGCTGGGTCTTGTACGACGAGCCGTAACCGCTCGGGCCGAAGTCCCCCTGCACGGTGAGGCAGTTGATGTTGGACTCCCACACCCCGTAAAGCGACGGCTCCTCCTTGTCGCGCTCGGGGAACCACCAGCCGTGCTCGGCGCTCACCACGCCCTTCATGATGGTGCCGGTGACATGGGCCACCTCGATGGCCTTGCCGTGCGCGTTCTCGATGACGGCCCAGTCGCCCTCCTTGATGCCCGCCGCCTCGGCGTCGGCCGGGTTGATGGCGAACATCGGCCACTTGTGGAACTCGCGCATGGAGCGCAGCTGGCGATGCTCGGAATGGAAGTACTCCCAGCAGCGGCGCCCGGTCGTGAGCACGAGCGGGTACTCGGCGAACAGTTCGGGCGTGCTCTCGGGGCTCTCGGGCGGCTCCTTGAAGTAGGGCAGCGGGTCCATGCCCACGTTGTTGTACATGTTGCAGAACAGCTCCACGCGCCCGGACAGCGTGTTGAACCCGGGGTTGCCGTCGAAGCGGAGCTTACCCGTCTTGTACTTGTAGTACTCGAACTCGGGGTACACGATCACCTTCTCGCGCAGCTCGCTGAACGTGATATGGATGGGAACCGTGGCCATGTTGTTCGTGCAGAACTCCAGCATCTCGGGCACGTCGTCCCAATAGAACAGGTCGGGGTTCATCTTCTTGCCGAGCTCGAGCATCATCTGCTCGTCGCCCACGGCGTCGCCGGTCTGCGTGACCTTCACGATGGAGCGCAGGGGCGTGTACCAGCCGCGCACGCCGTTGCGCTCGCAGCCCATGGCCATGGGGATGAACAGGTCGCCGATGGCCATGGCGGTGGGCGTCATGAACAGGTCGCACACCACCACGTGGTCCATGTCCTTGTACACGTCGTACACGCGCCGTGCCTGGCCGGCCATGTTGGTGAACGCCGTCGTGGAGCACATGAACAGCATCTTCACCGGATACGGCACCCCCGTCTCGGCCGCGTCGAGGATGGCCTCGGGAATGGCGTGGCCGCCCTTGCCCACGGCGTTCATGAGGCCCCAGTTGCCGTCGTCGCCCAAGCGGCCCTCGCGGACGTTCGGCAGGCTCTTGGCAATGTTCTCGCGGATGTCGGACTGCACGTAGCCGAAGTTGATGCCCACGAAGCCGCCGGGGTTGTCGATGTTGCCGGTAAGCGCCTGCACGGCCACGGCCGCATGCGCCGTGCCGTTCGCCCACTTCGTCTGGTCGAAGGCCACGCCCCACTGCAGCGTGGTCACGCCGGCGGTGCCGATGAGGCGCGCTGCCTCGTAGATCTTCTCAGGCTCGCACCAGCAGATCTCCGCGGCGCGTTCGGGCGTCCAATCGCTCACGCGCTCCTTGTACTCGTCGAAACCGTAGCACCAGCACTCCACGAACTCCTTGTCGTAGAGCTCCTCCTCCACCATCACGTGCCCGATGGCCAGAGCGAGTGCCGCATCGGTGCCGGGACGCACCTGCACGTAGAGCTTGGCATGCGCCGAGAGCCACGTCACCTGCGGGTCGACCACGAACAGCTCCGAGCCGCGGCGCATGCAGTCGATGATCCAGTGCCCGTAGAAGCCGTCGGCGTTGGCCCGAAGCGGGTTGTTGCCCCAGATGATGAACAGGTCGGGGCGCCGGTAGTCGGGGTGGTCGAAGCGCGCCTCGTTGAGCTGTCCACAGTCGGCGATGAACGTGTCGCCCAAGACCGCGTTCATGCCCTGCATGCGCGGCGTGTAACAGCAGTTGCCCGCGAGCAGGCCGCAGTTGTCGTTCGGCGTGCCGAAGGCGCCCTGCCCCAGCACGTTGGACTGCCAGGTGGCGTTGCGGCCCGTGCCCGCGCCGGTGCAGATGGACTTCGCGCCGTACTTCTCGGTGATGTCCTTCACCATCTCGACGCACAGCTCGTACGCCTCGTCCATGGTGATGCGCTCCCACTTGTCCTTGCCGCGATCTTCGCGGGCGCGCTTCATGGGATAGATTATGCGGTCGGGGTGGTACACGGCCTCCACCATGGCCAGGCAGCGCATGCACAAACGGCCGTCCGTCACCGGCGAGTTGGGGTCGCCTTCGACCTTCACCAGCTTGCCGTCCTTGTCGGTGTAGAACAGGATGCTGCACCCCTGGTGGCAGCCGGGAGCCGACCATTGGCACGTGCGCGTGACGGTGAGGTCCCCTTCCTGGTACTGCCAATCCTTCTTGTAGATTTGAGGATCGAAGCACTCTCTCATGCAATTCTCCTTCCAGCGTTCGCTCTCGTATCACTTCACCTGCTCGCCCTGCTTCTGGGCGCGCGCCCATACGCCCAGCAGGACAAGGTTGTCGTTCGACACGACGTTGTCCTCCCCCACCCGGTGGTAGGTCATGCGCGTTTGGAGCTCGGCCGGGTCGCGGAACTCGTGGCGAATGTAGAGCTCGCCGTCGAGCAGGTAAGCCTCCTTCGTTTCCGGCGAATCGATCGTCGGCGCATACCGGGCGAGCAACTCCTGATCTGCCATATGAACCTTCCTTCCTCGCAACTCCCTCGGGCCGCCAACTTCCCCGAGGCCCTCCTTCATCCTTCGACCCCACCGTGTCTCGGCTCATTTGGCCCACGGCGGCTTCGATGCCGACGAGTTTCCCCGGTTGGCGGCGCCGACGCATCTGCTGCTGGGTATTAACCTGGAAACCATGCTCTGAACTGGCGGTTTGAAACTGTTCCAACGGGGTGCGATACTCTGGGTATTAGCCGCGCCCAGCACCTTTTCCCTGCCGGCCCGCCCCTCTCTTGCGTCGGGAGGACATCGCCTCCACCGCGACGAGCGCCGCGAAGCCGCATCCGGCCACGGCGAGCGAGCCCGCTGCCGATTCCGCACCCCACACGAGCACCTGCAGGCCGTTGATAACGAGCGGCGACAAAGTGGCGCCGAGCGAGACGAACGAGACCAGCACCGAGATGGCCATGGTCACCACGCTCTTGTCCACCGTCTTCGAGATGTAGTAGATGGTGCTGATCTGCTGGATGCCCGATCCGATGCCGAACAGCACCCCGCCCGCCATGATCACCGGAAAGCTGTAGCCGAACGCCGCCACGGCGAGCATTCCCGCGGAGAGGCACCCGAACCCGATGCACAGCGTGGAAGGGCCGAACGTCTTCGACACCTTCCCATATGCGATGCCCACAAGGAAGGACACGACGCTCACCGACGAGGCCACCACCGACACGTCGGCCGTCGTGCCCAGGCCGCGCTCCTGCACCAGCATGGCGATATTGGTGTGGAAGCCGAACAGGAACATCATGGCGAAGAAGAACAGGGCGAACAGGTAGACGGCGCGGGGCTTGAACACCTCCTTCAAGCCGGCCGCACGGCCCTTCCCGCCGACAAGCCGCTTGTCTAGGCCGCCCTCGGGAAGCGCGATATGGGCTACGATGAACACGGGTATCACACCCAGGTACACGAGGAACGCGTTGCCCCAATGGGAAAGCGCCAAGAACCCCACGAGCAGGGCGACCAGCGCCTCCCCAATGAAGTTGAACGCCTGCTTGAACCCGAGAGCGCGACTGCGCTCGCCGTCGTCGTCCCAGGTCTGGCAGATGAAAGCGTTCGCCATGGGGTGCAGGAGCCCCTGCCCGAGACCCACGCAGGCGCTGCACGCGAATAGGGCGTAGATGCTGGGCTCGGGCAAGACTGCGGGGATCATGCCCCCGACGAACAGCACCGCCAGCGCGAACTCCGCGATGCGCTTCTTGCGCACGTACGAGGACAGGAACCCCGAGAACAGCGTTCCGGGGATGCTCACCAGGGGCGGCACCGAGAGCACCATCTGCACCATCGTGCGCGGCACGTCCGGATACGCGTCGCCCAGCACGCCGAGAATCGACGAGAACGCCGAGAACACGCTGTCGTACACCGCGAGCCCGAACACGGGCACGAGCACGAGCGCGTGCTCGATCCTGAAATAGGCGAAGAACCTGCGAAACGTCTCTCTCATGGCGCCTTCCCCTTTACGCCGAGGGCCGCTTGCGTCGCCGAGCACAACGCGGCACGGGCCCTGCCGCCGGACCGACGGAGGCCGCGCCTGCGACCGCGCCCCTCGCGCGCCGCAGGGCATCCGCCCGTCGCTTGGCCATGATTGCCACGGGGACGGTTTTTGTCTTGCTACTCAGAGGATTAAATCGGCTCCGGCGGCATCGAAACGAGAAAACGTACTCTCGATAGCATACCGCACGCGATAGAATACGATATATCCGAAACCTGCGGAGCAGCGCATCGGAGGGCGGGCCCTCCCAAGCCGAGCCGCGCGCCGGCTTTCGCATGGGTACGTGGAATCAGGGGGGATACGCGACCATGGCCGAAACCACCAAGGGGCATGCAAATCGAAAGGCGAACCGCTACAGCGAGCGGGAGCTGGCGGGGATCGCGGGGTTCACGCTCTTCACCGCGTCCGTGCTGCTTGCCGCCTTCAGCCCGCTGCTGGCCACGGTCGCAACCAACACGCCCGTCATGCACGGCCTCACCCACGGCACGATGTTCGCCGCCATGGCAGGCTTCTACTTCGTCATCACGCGCTGCAAGGGTCGCAACGAGCTCGTCTCCTCCAACCGGGTGCGAACCGGCTTCCTGGCCCTGCAGCTGCTGTTGCCCGGCATCGTCCTGCTCGAGACGGTGCTCGCGTTCGCACTTCCCCTGGTACTCCAGTTCGCGCTCTGGGCCGTGTTCGGCGCCTCGGGCGCCTACTTCTCGTGCGTCTGGGCGGACGTGCGCAGCTCGCTTGGCGAGGAGCGCATCCGCGCAGCCAACCTATGGTCGTTCGGACTGGCAGGATGCATCGTGGCCGGCGTCTTGGCCATGCCCGGCCCTGCCGCCATCACGGCGTTCCTGCTGCTGTGCGCGAGCTCGTTCGCGCTTCTCGCAGCCTCACCGCCGAGCACGACCGAGCTCACGAGCGAGCGCGACGAGCGCTGGCTGGCGGAGACGAGCCGGTACAGCCCGAACGGCTCCTACATCATGCTGGTCGACGGCATAATGTGCGGCGTGATAGCAGGGCTCGTCGTCGCGCGAATCAGCAAGGGCGTCCTGCCGCCCATCACCATGGGCGCGGCGTTCGTCTGCGTCGCGCTTATTTTCCTGCTCCTGAGCCGGAAGGCGCCCCGGCTCCTTGCCATGGGAAGGGTGCAGCTCGTGCTCTTGCCCTTCCTCGTGTGCGGGCTCATCCTCTCCGGGTTCCTGCAGGCGCCTTGGAACACCGTCGCCGCGCCGCCGCTCTTCGTCATCCTGTACCTGCTGGACTACACGAACGCCTCGGTGCTGTCGCTGCGCGGCACGCTGCTGTCCATCTCACCGTGCTACTGCTTCGCGAGAGGACGCTTCTTCATCGTCCTCGGCCAGGCACTCGGCTGGTTCGCCGGCGCGTTCGTGGCCACGGACTTCGGCAAGGGCTGGCTCACCGTGGCGGCCATGGTCCTCATCATGCTGGTATGCGCCTACATCGTGGTCGCCACCGTCAGGCCCGACCAGTACGCCATCGTGGCCGAGGAGCCCGAGCCCGTCGAGGCGCCTCCCGCCCCGATGTCCGAGCCCGAGACCGACCCCGAGGCGGTGGTGGAGCAGCATTACAAGCACAAATGCGCCGAGGCGACCCGCACCTTCAACCTTACCCCACGCGAGGGAGAGATACTGTTCTACCTGGTGAAGGGGCGCAACGCGCGCCATATCGCCGACCAGCTCTACGTGGCCGAGCGCACCGTCAAGACGCACACCTACCACATCTACCAGAAGATGGGCATTCACTCGCAGCAGGAGCTCATCGACATCGTGGAGGCCCAGGAGGCCGGCGATACGGCATGAAGCGCGCCGGCCGGCCGCGCGTCCAACGCGCCTCCCGCTCCGTCAGGCGCCCTGTGCGCCGATGAGCTGCACGAGCGACAGCGCGCCGCGCACGGCAAGCTTGCCCGCCGCTACGCCCAGCACGCAGGCAACAAGGCTGCCGCCGGCGTAGAGCGCGGCCGTGGCGTACTTGCCGCCCTCGAACAGCGCGAGCGTCTCCAGCGAGAACGTGGAGAACGTGGTGAAGCCGCCGCACACGCCCGTCTTCAAGAAGAGCGCCGCCTCGGCCGACAGGGCCGACGTGGCACCCGCCACCTCGGTTATCGCGCCGATGGCCACCGCACCGGCGAAGTTCACGAGGAACGTCATAAGGGGGAAGTCCCCCTCGGAGGGCACGAGCCCCAGCAGGTAGCGCCCGACGGCGCCCAGAAACCCGCCGGCGCCCACCCAGAGCACCGCTGCCATATCCCGTCCTTTCCGACACCCCCCCGCCGGCCGCGCGGCATGAAAAAAGCCGACGACCCGCGCGCGGGCGCTCCCCCATGGGGAGTCCGTTTGCAGAAGTCATCAGCTTTACGCGGTTCAAGCCTTCGAGCGGCTTAGGGAGAACCTCATTCCCGCAGGCATTCTACCGCTTGCGGGCCCCGCCCGCAAGCGACGCGCTCCCCTCGTCCTCGGGTACGACCTCTTCCACGAACCAGCGCGGGTCCTCGAAGAACAGGTACTTGTCGCGGCCGTGAACCGTCACCAGGTAGCGTATCCCCGTGCCGCCCACCCGGGTGGACGCGCGCCGGATGGCCTCGTGCACCCGGTCGATCTCGAACGTCCGGCCGTCGCGCCATCGGATGGACAGCGGCGTCACGCGCCCGTCCACGTCGATGTTCGCCACCACGTCCACGTATGTCTTGCGAAATCCCATGCGCCCATGCAACCATGCCCGGCACCCCGGCGCAATCGCCCGCATCGACCCGTAGCGAAACGAATGCCCGCGCGTCATGCGCGACGGCCGGTGCAAGCGCCGGCGGTAAGGGGTCGGCGGCGCGCACCAGCGGCCACGGGGCACTCGGCGGTAAGAGCCAGGGCGGAACCGGAGGGCCACGGCCTCCGTCTCGAATTTCTTTCCCAAGGGAAAACGCCAGCCTCCCCCCGCCTTGCGAGCCGCCTCTTCATGGTTTAATGGTTCGAACAATCGAACCGTATAAGACGCGATGGACGAAGGATCATCGATGGACGAACGCGAATGGGCGCAGAGCAGGCTGGACCTCGCAGAGGGGTTCAAGAAGTGCCGGGGCATCATCGGGGCTCTGGGCGACGAGACGCGCCAGCAGATCATCATGGCGCTGTTGGAGGCCGAGGAGTGCGGCTTGCGCGTGGGCGAGATCACGGTGCGCACGCACCTCTCCCGCCCCGCCGTGTCGCACCACCTGAAGATCCTGCGCGACGCGAACATCATCGCCCTTCGGCGCGCGGGCACCATGAACTTCTACCACATTGCCGCCGACGACGCGCAGTGGGCGCAACTCAAGCAGCTCGTCGACCGCGTCTACGAGCTGGTACAGCAGGCCAACCTCGAAGGCTACCTGCAAGACAGCGAAGGCAAGGTGCAGCGATGACAACGAACCCGCACGAGCAGAAGGAGCGCGGCATTATGGAGAAGGTCGAAGGAGGGCCCGGCGGCGCCCGCGAAGACGAGGACATGCCCGGGAGAGCGCATGAGAACGCCGCGGCGTGCGAGGATCGCACGACCCCCTCAGGCGGCGCCCTCCCCCTCTGCACCGTCGAGGAGGCGATGGAGCGCCGCCACTCGGTGCGCAGCTTCACCGGCCAACGTATCGAGGGCCCGGTGCTCGCCGCACTATGCGACGAGCTGGACGCCTGCAACCGCGAGGGCGGCCTGCGCATGCAGGTCGTGCTCGACGAGCCGCGGGCGTTCTCCAGCATGCTGGCGCGCTACGGGAAGTTTGCCAACGTGCGCAATTACGTGGCGATCATCGGGAAGACGGCCGACAACCTGGACGAGCGCGCGGGCTACTACGGCGAGCGCCTCGTGCTCGCGGCCCAGGCGCTCGGGCTGAACACGTGCTGGGCAGCCCTCACGTTCAGCAAGCGGCAGGTCCGCCGCCTCGCCGGGCCGGAAGAGAGGCTGGTCTGCGCGCTGGCGCTCGGCTACGGCGCCACGCAGGGCAGACCGCGCAAGTCGAAGGCACCCGAGGACGTGAGCCGTGCGGCCGGGAAGCCGCCGGAGTGGTTCGAACGCGGCGTGCGGGCGGCACTGCTCGCCCCCACGGCCCTGAACCAGCAGAAGTTCCGCTTCGAGCTGCTGCTCGACGGCAAGACGGTGCGCGCCCAAACCCTCTCCGGTGCCTACACCGCCGTGGACCTGGGCATCGCAAAATACCACTTCGAGGTGGGCGCCGGCACGGAGAGCTTCGCCTGGGCGAGACAGGGGGGGGCGTGACAGGGGGACGGGGATAATGTCTCATTCCAATACGTCTGCCGAAGCCTTGCCGCATCGCGGAATGAGACATTATCCCCGTCCCCCTGTCACGCCCCCCCCTGTCTCGCCCTCGAACCTGCTAGATGCTCAAGTCGCGCCGGTCGAACACCGCAACTGCCGCAGCGAACAGCGCCACCGCGCTCGCGGCCAGCGCAATCGCGCCCCCGATGGCCGAAGCGTCGCCTGCGGCCAAGCCGTAGTAGTCGAACAGCGTCAAGGGGTTGACGTTCTCCAGGAACTCGAACTTGTCGCCAACCTGCGACACCATCTGCATGAGGAAGAACAGGATGCAGAGGCCGCCGCCCACCCACAGCGCCGCCGACGAATTGGAGAACAGGCAGGCCGACAGGAAGCACAGCCCGGCCGTAGCCAGCCACAACGCCAACAACCCCAGGTTCACCTGCACGAGCGCCCGCACGTCGAGGTCGCCGGGGAACAGCGCCTCGGCGAAACCCACCTCGAGCGCCGTGGTCAACGCGCACAGGCCGACCAGGATGGCAACCATCACGCCGACCATCGTCAACGCGATGCGCGTGCGGCTGTTGGGCGTGGCCAGAAGGTATGCCATCGCTCCGCGGTCGAGATAACGCACCATCAGCTTGTTCACCATCACGAGGATCAACACGAGGATGAAGATGGTCAGCAGGAACCCGTACAAATAGTTGAGCATGAACTCGAGCAGCGTGGTGGCCTGCATCGACATGCCGAATGCCGCGAACAGCTCGGGCATGCTCTGCATCATGAGGTCGAGGCTCTCGCCCAGCTTAGGATCGTACATCGCCACGATCGTGCCGATGTACATAGCCAGCACCGCGGCGATGATGCCGCTGACGAACAGGTTGGCGCGCAGCTCCTTCGCGAACAGCGTCTTATTCATGGGAGCCTCCTTTCAACCCCGACCTGCGGTTCGACGCGTCGCCGAAGGTGCCGTACAGGTGCATGAACAGCTCTTCGAGCGTCTGCTCGCGCGCGGTGAGATCGACGATCTCGTACGCGGCCAGGTCCTTCACGAACGCGTCGAGGTTGCCGGACACGGCCGTTTCCACGCTGGTCGTCCCCTGCTTCTGCACGCTGAAGCCCGCCTCGCCGCAGCCGTCGGTGTCGCGGTGGGCCGCCGCGTAGCGGTCGCGCGCGGCCTCGTCGGCGAACGTGACGACGAACAGGCGCTTGCGCGACTTCCGCACGTCGTCCATGCGCTCAACGGCGGCCAGCTTGCCCCCGCGGATGAACGCCACCCGATCGCACGTGCGCTCAACCTCCTCGAACAGGTGCGACGATAGCAAGATGGTGGTGCCGCGGCGCTTCTCTTCCAGTACGAGGTCGATGAAGCGGCTCTGCATGAGGGGGTCGAGGCCGCTCGTGGGCTCGTCGAGCAGGACGATGTCGGGCGAGGCCATGAACGCGCAGACCAGCCCCACTTTCTGCTTCGTGCCCTTCGACATCTTGCGAATGCGCCGCGCGGGATCCAGCTCGAAGTACTCGATCAGCTGCTCCATGCGCGTGCGGTCGCGCAGCTTCTTCATGCGCGCCATGAATTCCAGGAACGCCGCGCCGGTCATCTCGTCCATGCAGGCGATTTCGCCGGGCAGGTAGCCCAGGTGCTCCTGGATGCGGGCGCGCTGGCTGAAGCAGTTCAGGCCGCTGATGCTCACGGTTCCCTCATCGGGGCGGATGAAGCCCATGAGGTTGCGCATGGTCACCGTCTTGCCGGCGCCGTTCGGTCCCAAAAAGCCGAACACCTCGCCCCGCTCCACGGCAAACGACACGCCGAACACGCCGCGCCCGCTTCCGTAATCTTTCTTGAGCCCCTCGATCGCAATCGCGGGGCCGATTGTTGCGCTCATCGGTATTCCTCCTTGTACGAATAGGCTTTCAGCATGTCGCACCAGCGGTACATCTCGTCCAGCATCGCATCCATGTCGAGGCGCTGATGCAGGGCGCGCTGCTGGTGCAGGTAGCCGTCAGCCAGCCAAATCAGCAGGTCGAGCACGTACTTCGGGTCGATGTCGTCGCGGAACCGGTCAAACCGCACGCATCTGAAGTACGTGGAGAACATCAGGTCGATTTGCCGCTGCGTCCAGCTGTCCATCGTGTCCTTGATGTCTTTGTGCTCCGGGTAGAAGGCCCGGACGGAGAACTCCAGCAGGTAGGGGAAACGCGAAAGCACCTTGCGCTTGGTTTCAGCTGCGTACACGAGCAGATCGAAGAAATCGTCGATCTCGTAGAATCCGTCGTCCACCACCAGATCGGACACCTTCTCCATGAGGTGCTCCATGAGGTAGAGGTACAGCTCCTTCTTGTTCTTGAAGTAGAAGAACAGAAGGCCCTTCGAGATGCCAGCGCGCCGTGCGATGTCCTCGGTCGAAGCGCTTTTGTAGTCGCATCGACCGAACGTTTCCACGGCGGCGTTGACGATAGCCTCGCGTCGCTGTTCGGGGAGGCTCTCGAACTTGCTGAAGTCCGCATGCTCCCTATCGTCCGTTGCACTCATTGCCGCCGCCTCCCTTCCTGCCGCTCTGCGGCCGTTGACCGCTCGGTCAACGGATTGGAGATCATGCTACCCCGTTGACTATTTTTTAGAAGGGGTCGAGGAGGTTTTTTCATTGGGAGAGCCGCCAAGCCCGTAGCGCGCCGGGCCCGCATGCGAGGCCGGCGCCCCCGAGCCATGTCTGCCTCGCATGCGAGGCAGACGGGCACGACCGACGCGCAAGGCCGGCATGTCACGCTGCACCCACCGACGCGCGCTGCCGCCCTCCCCTGCGACCGGCTGAAACGGGGAGGGGCACCCCCAGCCCCCTTCCCCCTCCTGCTCCCTCCCGCCCGCTCCTCCGGTGGCAGCCGGCCCGGCCCCCTCCTCGCCCGTCTGCTATCATGGACCCGTATCACGCGACACGCCCTCCCGCCGACGACAGGAGACGCCATGGCCCGCTCTTCGAACCTCCCCGAACCCACCGCATCCGCCGCTCCCGTCCGCGCGCTCGGAGCGCGCCGCCTGCTGCTGGCGCTCGCCGTCGTCCTGGCGCTCTACGCCGTCGACCTGGCGTGCGCGGCCACCGTGCCCGCCTCGGCCCACGCGTTCGCCGTGAACGTGGCCGTGCCGTTCGACCTCATGGTGTGCGTGCCCGCCGCGTTCTACCTGCTGGTGGTGCGCCGCCGCGGCCTCACGCCCCTGGCCGTGCTGCCGGTGGTGTGGGCGGGGTACCTCGCGGCGTCCCAGCTGGCCGCGCCGGGGCTGCTCTCGCCGCTGGCGGTCTCCGCGGCGGCGGGGTCGGCCGGCACGTTCTCGCTGCTGCCGCCGCTGTTCGCCGCCTCCTTGTACGCCCTTCTGTGGCTCGTGGCCGCCGCGCGCGCCAGCGTGCTGAACCCGCTGCTCGTGGACGACGAGACGCTCACCGTGCGCTGGGCCGCCTTCGTCTGCGAGGACGTGCCGCTGCGCCTCGTGACCGGCGTGGGTGCCGCCGCGCCCGACGTCCCCAAGCGCGAGCGCCTCGACCTGGGCGTCATGGGCGCCCCGCCCTGTTGGATCGAGCTCTCCGAGCCCCTGGAGGTCCGCACGCTCGCCGGAACGCGCCGCCCCGTGCGCGCCATCAACGTGTCGCCCGACAACGCCGCCGCCTTCAAGCGCCTGGTGGGAGCGCGCCTGCGCTAACGGCAGCGCTGGCGCATCGCAGGCCGCGACGAGACGGCCCCGGCCCGGGCATCGCCCGCCCCAGCCGGGCCTGCCAAGCGAGCCATGCCCGGGCCGACCGCAGCCGTGCAAGCCGACCCGGGCAGACCGCAGCCACCCGCACCCCTCGAGCCGCACGGCGACGAAAAAGGCCGGGGGCTGTGCGCCTCCGGCCTGCTGTTTCCTGGAGCCAGTGACAGGACTCGAACCTGCAACCCACAGTTTACAAAACTGTTGCGCTACCATTGCGCCACACTGGCATAAGAATTGTCGTGCCTGCGTATTGTACGACATCCTGTCCGTTTCGGGAAGAAGCATCCCCCATCTTGACAACGAATATCCGTTCGCCCATACTAAGCGAACAGATATTCTCGCGAACACTTGATCTGGCGAACGGGCGTGCGTATGGAACTGATCGACAAACTGGAGATACTTGCCGATGCGGCGAAATACGACGTGGCCTGCACTTCCTCGGGCATCGACCGCGACGCCCAGAAGGGGAAGCTTGGCAACACGATGGCGGCGGGATGCTGCCACAGCTTCGCGGCGGACGGGCGCTGCATCACGCTCTTGAAGGTGCTCATGACCAACGTGTGCGTCTACGACTGCGCCTACTGCGTGAACCGCTGTTCCAACGAGATGAGGCGCGCCGCCTTCACGCCGCAGGAGCTGGCCGACCTCACCATAGCGTTCTACCGTCGCAATTACATCGAGGGGCTGTTCTTAAGCTCGGGCGTCATCAAGAGCCCCGACTACACCACCGAGCTCATGATCCAGACGCTGTCGCTCCTGCGGGGCGAGCACGGCTTCCGCGGCTACATCCACGCCAAGGCCGTGCCCGGCACCTCCCCCGAGCTCGTGGACGAGCTGGGGCATCTGGCCGACCGCATGAGCGTGAACATGGAGCTGCCCTCGCAGCAGAGCCTGGCCCTGCTCGCCCCCGAGAAGAACAAGCAGCAGATCATCGCCCCCATGCGCCAGATCCGCGACAACATCGCCGTGGACAAGGACACCCGCGCGCTCGTGCGCAAGAACACGACCTACATGAAGGCGGTCAAGCCGAAGAAGAAGGAGCGGGCCTTCGTGCCCGCCGGCCAGTCCACGCAGATGATCGTGGGGGCCACGCCCGAGAGCGACTTCCAGATACTCAACCTCTCGGCCGCGCTCTACCGCACGCTCTCGCTCAAGCGCGTGTTCTTCAGCGCCTACACGCCCGTGAACGACGACGCGCGTCTGCCCGGCACCGACGCCCTGCAGCTCAACCGCGAGCACCGGCTCTACCAGGCGGACTGGCTCCTGCGCTTCTACCGCTTCGACGTCACCGAGATCATCGACGAGGAGCACCCGTTCCTGGACCCCGAGGTCGACCCGAAGGCGAACTGGGCCCTCAACAACCTGGACTTCTTCCCCGTGGAGGTGAACAAGGCGCCGCTCGAGGCACTGCTGCGCGTACCCGGCATCGGCGTGAAGGGCGCGCACTCCATCATGCGCGCCCGGCGCTCCACCACGCTCGGCGAGCGCGAGCTGCGCAAGCTGGGCATCGCCTACAAGCGGGCGCGCTTCTTCATCACCTGCAACGGCAGCTACGCCGGCCAGGGAACGGACTTCTCTCGAGAGGGCCTGCGGGCGCATTTAGCCGCAACGCCGAAGGGCGGCGGCCACGGCCGTCGCGCAGACAAAGCCATCCCCGGCCAGCTGAGCCTGTTCGAGAGCGTGGAGACGCCCGAGAAGGCCCGCATCGCGCAGGGTGCGGGGGCCGATCCCCGCGGGCACTTGGGCGCGGCGACAGGCGGTCGCCTGGGAACGGCGCCCGCCGGACAGCTCGGCAGCAGGGCGAACGGACAGCGCCACGGGAATGCCGACGGCGCGTTTGGCTGGCAGCACGCCCTCGAGCAACCCGAGGCGGCCTGCGCATGAGCACCGACCACGGAACCGGCTTCGAACGGCCCTCGGGAGCTGCGGCGGCCGAGGCCGGTTCCGGCCGCTCGGCCGCCCCGGACAAGGGGGCGGGCGGCCGTGCGGCCGCTTTGGCTGCGACGGGAGCGGGACGGGAGCCCGCCGCAGCCGGCGATGCCCCCCATGGGCCGGTAACGCCGGAAGAGCCGCTCGCCAACGTGGCCTATGCCTACGACGGGACGCTGGAAGGCCTGCTGTCGGCCGTGTTCGAGGCGTACGTGCGCCGCGAGGACCCGCAGGACGTCACGGCGCAAGCCGCGCTCCAGCCACGCCTCGGGCAGACGGTGCGCTTCGTGGAGACGGACATGGAGCGCGCCGTGCGCGTCCAGCGCGGCATCAAGCGCGTCTGCGGCCACGCCGCCTACGACGCCGTCATGCGCGCCTCGCTCTCGGACGACCCGAGCGCCGGCACCGTCGTCTACCGCTTCGTGCGCTACGCCATGGCGGCCAAGCGCCCGCACGACTGCACGGGGTGCCGCCGGCGCGGATCGTGCAGCGGCCCCATGGCCTCGTCGCGGCCGACCGATTCCCTCGGCTGCTCGGGAAAGGCGCGCGGCAGCGTGCTGAACGACCTCGCCCACCCTGCCGTGGAGCCCCTGCACCGCCTCGTGCGCTCCGTGGGCAACGAGCGCCACCACATGGTGCAGTTCCTGCGCTTCGAGCACCTGGAGAACGGCGTGTGGCTCGCGCGCTGCAACCCGAAGGCCTCGGTGGTGCCGCTGCTCATGGACTGGTTCGCCGGCCGCTTCAACACGCAGCCCTTCATCATCTACGACGAGGTGCACCACCTGGCAGGCGTCTACGAGGGGCGCGACTGGTACCTCGTGCGCACCGACGAGCTGGACGTGCCCGACCGCGCCGCGGAGGAGAACCTCATGCAGGCAGCTTGGAAGCGCTTCTACCGCACCGTCGCCGTGGAGGCCCGCTACAACCCGGAGCTCCGCCGCCAGTTCATGCCCAAGCGCCTCTGGAAGAACATCCTGGAGATGCACGAGGATCTCCCCGGTACCGAGCTGGCCCGCGCCGCCTCCCCGCGAACCGAGCGCCTCTGGCGCGGCTGATGATAGCGGTTCGCGAGTTTCCCCAGAACCCGCGAACCGCTATCATGAGACCCGACGAGAGAACCGCACGGGAGGCGTTTCAAAAGCTCCGAGGCCCAAGCCCGCCAGGGGCCGCCCCGTAGGGCGACAAGGCGGAGCTTTTGACACAACCTCGATAAGGAGGGAACATGGAAACGGCAAAGGTGTACTTCACAGACTTCCGCACGCAGGCGTTCGGGGACGGACTGCCCACGAAGCTGAAGAAGCTCGTCCGCCGCGCGGGCATAGCCGACCTGGACCTCGACGGCAGGTTCGTGGCCATCAAGCTGCACTTCGGCGAGCTGGGCAACGTGAGCTACCTGCGCCCGAACTACGCGCGCGCCCTCGTGGACGTGGTGAAGGAGCTCGGCGGCAAGCCGTTCCTCACCGACTGCAACACCATGTACCCCGGCAGCCGCAAGAACGCCCTCGAGCACCTGGAGTGCGCATGGGAGAACGGCTTCACGCCGCTCACGGCGGGCTGCCCCATCCTCATCGGCGACGGCCTGAAGGGCACCGACGACGTGGAGGTGCCGGTGGCGGGCGGCGAGTACGTGAAGGCGGCGAAGATCGGCCGCGCCGTCATGGACGCCGACGTGTTCGTGAGCCTCACGCACTTCAAGGGCCACGAGCTCACCGGGTTCGGCGGCGCCATCAAGAACATCGGCATGGGCTGCGGCTCGCGCGCCGGCAAGACCGAGCAGCACAGCAACGGCCAGCCCGACATCGACGGGGAGAAGTGCCGCGGCTGCAAGAAGTGCCTGCCCGAATGCGCGAACGGCGGCCTCGTGTTCGACGAGGCCGCCCGGAAGATGGGCGTGGACAAGGATCGTTGCGTAGGGTGCGGGCGCTGCCTGGGCGCCTGCAACTTCGACGCCATCGACTTCGCGCAGGACGCCGCCAACGCCGACCTCAACCGCCGCATGGCCGAGTACGCAAAGGCCGTCGTGGACGGCCGGCCGCAGTTCCACGTTTCGCTCGTGGTGGACGTGTCGCCCCATTGCGACTGCCACGCCGAGAACGACGCCCCCATCCTGCCGAACCTGGGGATGTTCGCTTCCACGGACCCGCTCGCCCTCGACCAGGCCTGCGTCGACGCCTGCCTGGCCGCCTCCCCCCTCCCCGGCAGCAAGCTCTCCGACAACCTGGCCACGCCCGGCTTCGAGCCCTCGGGCGACCACTTCGCCAACTCCACCCCCGAGTCGGAATGGCGCACCTGCCTCGAGCACGCCGAGAAGATCGGCCTGGGAACCAGGGAATACGAGCTGGTGAGGATGTAAGATAAGGGCTATTCCATTCGCTGTCCCCGCACGTCTTCGGCCCCTCCCAAGGCGCGGCCGAAGACGTGCGAAAGCAGGCGCCTTCGGCCGCGCCATCCGCACGCTGCGTCCTTGTCGAACCGGCGCGATGGCGTCGGCTGAGCGCACGTCCCCGCGCGCCTTGCTGAGGCCGCCCCCCTACACCCCCGTCAGGTCGAACGGGGGGATGAAGCTCTCCTCGGCTGCGCCGCCCTCCTGCCAGAAGTAGTCCTCCACACCCAGCGCATCGGCGTAGTCCAGCAGGCGCTCGTAGTCCTCGTCCGGGACGCGCCGGGCAAGCTCCGGGCAGCGGTGCAGCGCCGCCGCGGCGCGCTCGTCGCCCGCGGCAGCCGCATCGGCTAGAACCGGCGTGTACTGGTTCATCAGCGACAGCAGCACGTCGTCGCCGAAGCGCTCGTGCACGAGGCGCACGACGCGCTTCGAGTCCTCGAGGGCTCCCGGCAGCATGAGGTGGCGCACCACCGTCCCGCGAACGAGGCGCGGATTCCCGTCCACCTCGTCGAACTCCGGGGCGCCGGTCTGGCGCACCATCTCGCCAAGGGCGGCCAGCGCTGCATCCGGGTAGTCCGGCGCCTTCGAGTAACGCGCCGCCAGCAAGGGATCGGCGTACTTGAAGTCGGCGAGGTACACGTCCACGGTACCTGCGTTCGCCTGCACGGCCGCCACCGTCTCGTAGCCCGAGGTGTTCCACACCACGGGAAGCGCCAGCCCCCGCCCACGCGCCCGCGCCACGGCGGCGCGCGCTTGCGGGGCGTAGTGCGTGGGCGTGACGAGGTTGACGTTCAGCGCGCCCTGCGCCTCCAGCTCCAAGAGCATCTCCGCCAGCCGGTCCACGTTTACGGCGCGCCCCGCCTCGCCAGCGGCTATCACGGCGTTCTGGCAGTAGCAGCAGTGTAGGGGGCAGTGCGCGAAGAACACGGTGCCGCTGCCACGGCTGCCGCTGATGGGAGGCTCCTCCCAGAAGTGCAGCGCCGCCCGTGCCACCACGAGCGCATCGTCGGCCCCGCAAACCCCGCGCTCCCCCGCCGCACGATCCGCCCCGCACCGGCGAGGGCAGAGGTCGCAGGAGGTTGAAAGGTTGTGCTTCATATCCCCACCGGTCCAAATCAGTCAGCGAGGGCCGTCCTCGCGCCCAAGGTCAACCCGTATCGCGGCCTCACGCGCTTCTCCACGAGGCGCAAGCGAGAAGGAGCGGAGATCGGGTACGAGGGCGGCCCGCAGCGCCGGCCCGTTCCGTCGCTCGCCAGAACGGCGGAGCTCAATTCGCCGAATACGCTCCGAAGCCGCCGGGGAAGTCGTCGCCGTCGCCGTCGCCGTCATAGTCGTAGTCCTCCCCCGCCTCCTCGGAGGCGTAGGCCTGCTCGGCGCGCGTCCAGTCCAAGCCGTTTTCGGCGCAGGCCGCCTCCTCTCCGTACACGAGGGCCAGTGCCGAGGGCGCCTTGTCGGCGCCGCCGATCACGGCCAAAAGCTCCAGCAGGTGCAGGCACGCCTCGGCCTGCGGCAGGATGAGGTCCACGTCGTCGGCGGCCATGAGCGCGGCCGACAGCTCGGACATGAGCATCTCCACGGTATACGCGCCGTCGAAGCGCCCGGCGTTCACGGCCGCGAGCACCTGCTCGGCCTCGGGCGTCGTGGCGCCCGCGCGCCCGAACGTGGCGCCGAACGCGGCGGACGATCGCTGCACGGCGCGGTAGAGCGCGTCGGCCTCGATGGCCGACATGATCTGCGCCGACGTCTGCAGCGTGTAAGCTGCGCGCGCCAGCTGGGCCGACCCCGATCCGCCCGTCTCCTGCACGGTGCCCACGAGCGCGTCCAGCACGGGGCGCGCCGCCTCCACGTCGTCCTCCTCGCCCCCCACCAGGCACATAAGGTTGTCGCGGTCGGAGAGGGCGTCGGACAGCATCGGGTCGGCCACCACGAGCGGCGCCTCCACGGCCGCCAAATCGCTCACGATGGCCACGGCGTTCAGCTCTCGCGCGAAGCTCGGCGTCGAGGCCGACAGGTCGATGAGCACCGTATTCGGCGACGCCGCCTGCACGATGCCGTTCTCGTCGAAGTACGCGTCCTCAAGCGCCGTCTGGGACGTGCAGTACGTTACCACCATGCCGGCGCTCGCCACGTCGTCCGTGCGCGTCCAGCCTGCCGCGTCCAGGCGCTCTCGCACCACGTCGCCCACCGCTTCGTTCCCGATAAATGCATACCGCTTGTCCATAAGAGCAGCCCCTTTCCGGGCGTCGTTTCTCGAATGCGTGCCGCGCGCCTCGGCGGCGCCTATCCCTGCTTGACCTTGCGCGCTATGCGGTCGGCCACCGACATGTCCTCGCGCTTGTCGCCGCCCCAGAACACGACGGCTATCATGCCGGGTCCCACATGCGAGCCGATGACGGGCCCTATGCTGCTCTCCAAGAACAGGATGGAGTCGTCTACCTTGCCCAGCGCCTCCTTGAGGCGCCCCACGTCCTTCGGGCAGTCGGCGCCCGCCACCACCACGCACTGGCCGGGAACGCTCTCCGCCACGCGCTTCTGGTAGTACTCGGCCAGCTGCTTGATGCCCTTCTTGCGGCCGCGCGCCACGCCCGCCAGCGACAGCTTGCCGTCCGGCGCGATGGTGAGCATGGGCTTCACGTCCAGCTTGGAACCAGCATAGGCCACCGAGCCCGGGATGCGCCCGCCGCGCCGCAGCGCTTCCAGGTCCTCAACCATGAACTCGGCGTCCACGAAGTAGCGGGCTTCCTCGGCCCATTGGGCCAGCTCGCGCGCCGTCAGGCCCTTGTCGCGCTGGCGCAGCGCCTCGTGCACCAGCAGCCCCTCCGCCACCGAGGCCAGGTGTGTGTCCACCAGGTAGAGCTCCGCATCGGGATGCTCGGCCATGATCTGGCCGTGCACGAGCACGGCCGCGTCGAAGCTGCCGGACAGCCCGCTCGAGAAGCTCAAGTACACGGTGGGCACGCCGCTCTCGACGGCTCGCTCGAAGGCTGCGCGGAACACCGGCACGGGCACCTGGGCCGTGGTTGGCTCCTCGCCATCGCGCATGGCCTGGTAGAAGTCGTGGGCGCTCGATGCGCGGTACAGGTCGTCGGCATGCTCCCCGTCGCTCATGACGTAGGGGAACTCGATGAGCTCCACCCCGTCGCGGTCGACCACCTCGAACGGCAGGTCGCAGCACGAGTCGATAATGAGGTTGCAGGAATGCGGCATAGGGGCGTCGGCCTCCTTGTCGAATACGGTTTCGTCCATCGGGCGGGCCGGCGCGCTCACGACGTGCACAGGCGCGCCTGCACCGGCGCCGTGAGCTTGCCGGCCAGTGCGCTCGCGCACTCGTAGGCGATGCCCACCGCCGGCCCCACGTGCAGGCCGATGACAGGGCTCACGGGCAGCACCGGCACCGAGCGGCCCAAGAGCGGCTCCACCACCTCATGGGCCCACGCCACAGCCGGCGTCTTGTCGCCTATGTAGTGCACCACCACGTTCTTCAGCCCGTACTTCTCCACGTCGTCCTTGAACGTGGCCAAAATCTTCTCCAGCGCCTTCTTGCGCGTGCGCACCTTCGCGAGGGTCGTGGCCTTGCCGTCGCACACCGTGAGCACGGGCGAAAGCTGGATGAGGTTGCCCAGAAGCGCCGCCGCGTTGCCTATGCGCCCGCCCTTCTGAAGGAACGTAAGCGTCTCGGGCGTGAACAGGAAACGCGTGGACTCGATGCCCTTCAGCACGGCGCGCGTGCAGCCCTCCAGGTCCTCGCCGGCCGCGCGGGCGGCCACGGCGTCGAACACCGGCCACGCCTCGTCGTAGCCGCACGAGCTGGAGTCCACGAGCGCGTAGGAGAAGCCGATGTTGCGGGCGGCCACGGCGCGCGCGGCGCGCACCGCCCCCTCGTAGGCGCCCGAGAGGCCCGTGGAGATGAACACGCCCAGCACCTCGTCGCCTGCCTGCGCGGCCTCCTCGAACACCGCTTCCAACGCAGCCTGAGAGGGCTGGCTCGACATGGGGATGTTGTCGACCATATCGTAGATGTCCGCGTAGAACGCGTCCAGGTCCATGTCCGCATCGGCCAGCTCGCGGCCGTCGCGGTTCACGTAGAGCGTTATGACGTCGATGCCCGCCTCCCGCGCAGCGTCGGCGGGGATGGAGGCGACCGAATCGGTGAGTATCTTGATCATGGCACGTTACCTTGGGCTAGGGCGCACGGGGCGCGAGGTTATCGTTCTCCCATTAAACTACGCGATGCCACGCATGCGGGCAACCAATTCGCGGCGGCGCTCAAAAAGACCATATTCGAGGCCCACGGGATAGGTATGCGGGTTCAGCATGCGCTTCTGGCTCTCGTCGAGCAGCGCGAGCCCCTCCTGCGCCCGCGCGCGCGCCGCCTGCGCGTCGCGCCCGGCGGCGTCGAGCACCGTCCTGCCGTCGCGCGCCAGCGGCTCGAGCAGCGTCTTGGAGCACAGCCCCGCAAGGTTCTTCTGCCTAAGATCGTCGGCGGGGTCCACGATCACCTCGCGGCTCTGGTCGCCCGGCGCGTTCACGTCGAACACCATGTCGCCGGCCAGCCGCCCGTTGTCGCAGTAGAAGTAGCGCCGCACGTCCAGCACGCCGGGCGTGGTGAGCTTGCCCACGGACTCCGAGATCTTCAGGCGGTCCGTCCACTCCCGCTCGCCCGGCTCGCGCGTGGCCGACAGCTTGTACACGCCGCCCAGCGTGGGCTGGTCGTAGGCGCAGGCCAGCTTCGTGCCCACGCCCCACGACATCACCTGGGCCCCCTCGTCGCGGATGGACTGGATGGTGAACTCGTCCAGGTCGTTCGACAGCACGATGCCGCAATCGGAGAGCCCCGCCTCGTCCAGCATGCGCCGCGCCATCTTCGCGAGCCATGCGAGGTCGCCCGAGTCGATGCGGATGCCGGCCAGGCGCTCGCCCCGCGCGCGCATCTCCAGCCCCACGGTGATGGCGTTTCTTACGCCCTGGGCCACATCGTAGGTGTCCACGAGCAGGATGCAGTTCTTCGGAAACGCCTCGGCGTAGGCGCGGAAGGCGGATATCTCGTCGGGGAACGACATGACCCACGAGTGCGCATGCGTGCCCGACACGGGGATGCCGAACAGCTTGCCGGCCAGCACGTTGGAGGTGGACGCGCAGCCGCCCACCACGGCGGCGCGGCTCGCCCAGAGGCCGCCTGCCGCGCCCTGGGCGCGGCGCAGGCCGAACTCCGCCACGGGCGCCTGGGCCGCCTGGCACACGCGCGCCGCCTTCGTGGCGATGAGCGTCTCGAAGTTCACGCAGTTCAGAAGCGCCGTCTCGATAAGCTGGCAGTCCATGATGGGGCCGCACACGCGCACGATCGGCTCGTGCGGGAACACCACCGTGCCCTCGGGCACCGCGTCGATGTCCACGGACAGGCGGTAGCCGGCCAGGTAGTCCAGGAACTCCTGCTTGAAGAGCCTTCCACCGCCCGGCGCGTCGAGCGACGCCAGGTAGGCGCGGTCCTCCTCCGAGAACGCGAAGCCCTCCACCAGCTCGGCGAGCTGGGCCATGCCGCAGGCCACGGCGTAGCCGCCCTTGAACGGGTAATCGCGGAAGTACATATGGAAGCACGCCTCCGTGGCGCCCTTCCCGCTTTCCCAGTACCCCTGCGCCATGGTGATCTGGTACAGGTCCGTGAGCAGCGCGTAATCGAGCTTCAATGCATCCTCCTCAAGCATGCGGCGGTTCCGTCAGCGTTCCGGTGCCGGCAGCGTCCCGGCGGCACCGCCAAGGGTGCGGGCCGTCTCCCCGAGCACCCGGCTACTCGGCCTTGCCGCCCGCGGCGCCGCCCTGGCCCTCCTGCGGGCCGCCGGCCTTGTGGCTGCGGCGGCGCGCCCGGCGGTGTCCGCCCTCGCCGCCCGGCGCGGCCCCGGGAGCGCCCGACGCGGAGGCCCCGGCGCCCTGCTGGCGCAGGCCGGAGGAGCGCTGGCCGGGACGCGGTCCCTGCTTGGAAGCGCCCTGGCCGCCCTTCGCGCCCTGCTTCTTGGCGTTCTTGTCCGCGCCGCCGCGGCCGCCGCCTGCCGGAGCGCCGCCGGTGCGCCCCTGGCCGTTCTGGGAGCCGGAGCCCTTCTTGCCTCCGTTGCCGCCGCCCTGGGCGCCGTTGCCGCCCTTCTTCGACCCCTGCTTCCTGCCCCCTCCGGAGGCCGCCGCGCCTCCTTGCTTCGGCTTGCGCTTGGAGGGCGTTTCCTCGGTCGTCGCAGGCTGGGCCGTGCCGTCGGCCGCCACCTTCGTGGAACGGCGCCGCCGCGGCTTGCGCGACTCGTTGCCGGAGCCGGCCGAGCTGCCGCCCGATCCCGTGCCGGATTCCTTCCCTGCGCCGCCGCGGCCCTTCGGGCCGCCCTTGCCGCCCGATCCCGTGCGGCGCACGGCCTTCGGGTCGGCCAGCTTGTCGGAGCCGGTCAGCTGCGAGGTGGCGAAGATGGAGCTCTCGCCCGCCACGCCGATCACGGCCTGCGTCGTGGCCTCGTCCCAGGCGTCCTGCCCCACGCGGTTCGGGCGGTTCGAGCCCTCGTCGGGCGGCTCGAAGTCCGCGAGCGGCACGCGCACCGGCTTCTCGCCCTCCACCTTGAGCGACACGATCTCGCGCGGCACGTCCAAGTCCACGACCTTCGCCATGCCCGCCGGCGTCTCCACCTGCGAGTTCTGCTTAGGCGCACGGCTCTTGAAGTCCTTGTACGCGTCGAACTCGTAGCGCAGGCAGCACATAAGGCGGCCGCACACGCCCGATATCTTCTGCGGGTTGAGCGAGAGGTCCTGCTCCTTGGCCATGCGGATGGACACGGGGCAGAACTCGCCCCCCAGGCGCTTGCAGCACAGCTCCTGGCCGCAATGCCCCAGGCCGCCCACCATGCGGGCCTCGTCGCGCACGCCGATCTGGCGCATGTCGATGCGCACGTGGAAGTGCGCGGCCAGCCTGCGCACGAGCTCGCGGAAGTCCACGCGCTCCTCGGCCTCGAAGTAGAACACGGCCTTGTCGCCGTCGAGCAGGAACTCCACGGACACCGGGTGCATGTCCTCGCTCGCCTCGGCCGCCATCTGCTTGAACACGGGCAGCGCTTCCTCCGAGCGGCGGCACATCTCCTCTGCGCGGGCGACGTCCTCTTCGCTCGCGAGGCGCTTCACCGGCTTGAGCGCGGTCTTCAGCTTCTTCACCTGGGCCTCGTCGGCCTCGAACACGTCGTCGGCCATGCGGCCGAACTCCAGGCCGCGCGCCGTGGACACCACGACGGGATCCTCCTTCTTCAGTTCCAGGTCGCCCGGGTCGAACCAGAGCGTCTTGGGGTTGTAGGCGAGCCTGATGGGCGCTATGCGAACCATTGCCGATACCTCTCTATCTCACGGCCCCGGCGCCCGCGGGCGGGCGGGGGCGGTAGAGCGCGTCCCTTGTTTCGAAGAGCAGCGCGTCGATGCATGTCTCAGGGGATACATTATACGAGATGGCCTCGTCGCAGCGGCGCACGGCCGAAAGCGCGGCGGCCACGCGGGCCTCGTCGGTGGCGCGTGCGGCGTCCTCTATCGCGCCGCGGGCGTCCACGTTTATCACGAGCTCGGGCGTCTCGGCGCACACGGCCAGCACGTCGCGCAGCCACGAGCGGATGATGGCCGTGAGCTGGCGCAGCGACTCGAGGCTCTTCGCCGTCAGCTGGCGCTTGTTGCGCGCCTCTATCTGGCGGATGGCCGACTTCGCCAGGAAGTCCGCGTTCTCGGCCAGCTCCTCCTCCTGCGCGGCGCGCACGACGTCGAGCGGGGCCTTCGCCAGCACCACGAGCTCGCCCGCCTGGCCCACGAGGTCCCAGTCGTCGGCGTTGCGCAGCAGGGCCAGCGCCTCGAGCACGCGGGCGCGGAACGCCAGGCGCTCGTTGGACTTCAGGAACTCGATGCCGCGCGTGATGGAGCCGTCGCACGCCTCGATGGCGATGCGGGCCTTCTCCCGCGACGCGCCCGTGTTCTGCGCCAGGATGCCGGCGGCCTCGCTGGCCGGGATGTGGCGGAACGGCACCACCTGGCAGCGCGACACGATGGTGGGCAGCACGCTCTCGCGCGTGCGGCCCAGAAGTATGAGCACCACGTCGGACGGGGGCTCCTCCAGCGTCTTCAGGAAGGCGTTGGCCGCCTGGACGCCCAGCAGGTCCACGCGGTCGAGGATGTATATCTTGCGGTCGGCCTGGATGGGCGCGAGCACCGTGTCGGCCGCGATGTCGCGGATCTGGTCCACCAGGTAGCCGCCGGCGCCTTCGGGCGCGAAGTAGCGCACGTCGGGGTGCTTCTTGCGCTTGACGCGCCGGCAGATATCGCAGGCGCCGCACTCGCCGCCCCGCGGGCCGTGGGGTCCCTTCGGGCACAGCAGCGCCTGGGCCAGCGCGTAGGCGGCCATCGTCTTGTTCGACCCGGCAGGGCCGGTGAACAGGTACGCATGCGTCACGCGCTCGCTCGCCACGCTCGCGCGAAGGAACTCGCGCACCTGCGGCTGCCCGAGTATGTTCTCGAAGGCGTCGGCCACGGCCTATCTCCCCTGGCCCTTGCCGCGCGGGGCGCTGCCGTTCGAGCCCTGCGAGGGCTTCCCCTGCCTGGCACGGCCGCCGCCGTTGCGGCCGGCTTTCGCTCCCGGGTTGCCGCGGTTGCCGCTTTTCCCCTTCGCGCCGCCGTCGGCGCCGTTGCGGGTGCCGCCGCTGCCACGGTTGTTGCCGTTGCTGCCGCCGCGGTTGCCCGAGCCGCCGCGCGCTCCCTGCGGGCGCGGGCGGCGCACGTCGAGCGAGGCGAAGTACGACGGGTCGTCCACGACGTCCGCCATCCACGGGAAGAGGTCGGCCAGCTCGCGGAACACGAGCTCCGACGTCCGCGACTTCCGCGCGGCCGACTGCACCACGCGCACGCGGTCGGCGTGGGCCCGCGCGATGTCCAGGAAGCCCTCGTTCACGCGCGTGTGGAACTCCTCGCCCGCCCGCTCCAGCCGGTCGGCGCCGCGGTGCGTGGCGCGCGAGAGCCCCGTGCGCGCCGAGCCGCCCGTGGTCAGCAGGATGGTGCGGTCGGGCGACACGCCTTGGCAGGCGAACGCGTTCGCCTGCTCCACGAAGGCGGCGTCCAACCCGCGCCCGTGCACCTGGTAGGCGATGGTGGAGTCCGCGAAGCGGTCGCACAGCACCACGGCGCCGCGCTCGAGCGCCGGGCGGATGACCTCCGCAACGATCTGCGCGCGGGCGGCCTCGTAGATGAGCAGCTCGGCCTCGTCGGAGAGGTTGTCGTTCTTCGGGTCCAGCACCACGGCGCGCAGCTCCTCGCCCACGGCGGTGCCGCCGGGCTCGCGCAGGCGCACGACCTCGCGGCCGCGCTCGCGCAGCTTCTCGGACAGGAAGCGGATATGCGTCGTCTTGCCGGCGCCCTCGCCGCCCTCGAACGTTATGAAGATGCCGCGCGGGGCATCGTTTTCGGCAAGTTCCTGCGTCACGGTGTCTTTTCGATCCTAACGGTCAGCGCCGGAAGCGGCGCGCTCAGGCGAGGTCGTACACGTCGCGTCCCTGGACGTCCACGCCCACGAACACGGGGAAGTCCACCACCTCGATGCGGCGCAGCGCCTCGGTTCCCAAGTCGTCGTACGCCACCGTCTCCGATGATGCCACGCACTTGGCCAGGTAGGCCGCAGCGCCGCCGCACGCCACGAAATAAACGGAACCCGTGGCGCAGCAAGCGTCGCGCACCTCGGCGGAGCGGCGCCCCTTGCCCACGGTCGCCACGACGCCCGCGCGGTGCAGCGCCGGGGCGGCGAAGTCCATGCGGCTGGCCGTGGTGGGCCCGACCGCGCCGAACGGCCGGCCGGCGGCCGCGGGCGTGGGACCGGCGTAGAAGATGGCCTGGCCGTCCAGGCCGTAGGGCAGCGTGCCGTCCGCGGCCTCGAGCTCGGCCATGAGGCGCACGTGCCCGGCATCGCGCAGCGTGTACAGGGGGCCCGTGAGCAGGCACGCGTCGCCCGCATGGAGCTCGGCGAGCCGCGGGCGGTCGAGCGGCAGGAACAGGCGGATCGCTTCGTCGCTCATCGCGCGCCCCCTTCCGATGCAAGGTCGATCGTGCACCGGCGCATGGCGGAGCATCCCATGTTGATGGCGAGGGGCAGCGCCGCGATGTGGCACGGAGCCGTGGCCACGCGCACGGCGAGCGCCGTCGTGGCGCCGCCGAGGCCGCCAGGGCCCACGCCGGTGTCGTTCACGGCCGCGAGCAGCTCCTCCTCGAGCATGCGCAGACGCGGATCGGCCGCCGGCTCGTCCACCGGGCGCATGAGCGCCCGCTTCGCAAGGCCCGCCACCTTGTCGAACGTGCCTCCGATGCCAATGCCGATCACCAGCGGCGGGCAGGCGTTCGCGCCCTTCTCGCGCACGCAGCGCACAAGCTCGTCCACGATGCCCTGCTTGCCGGCGCCCGGCACGAGCATGACCACGCGGCTCGCGTTGTCCGAGCCGCCGCCCTTCAGCATGAGGTGCAGCCGCGCCGCGCCCGGCTCGTCCACCGGGTGGATGTCGCAGAACGCGGGCGTGTTGTCGCCGGTGTTCGCGCGGTCGAGGATGGCGTCGCGCACCACCGACTTGCGCAGGCGCGCCTCGTCGTAGGCGCGGGCGACCGCGTCGTCCACGTCGGCGAACACGTCGCCGGCCACGAGCACGTCGGGGCCTATCTCCAGGCTCGCCCACACCGTGCCGGTGTCCTGGCAGAGGGGCACGCGGTCCTCGCGCGCGATGCGCGCGTTCTCCGCCAGCTGGTCGAGCACCGCCCGACCGCGCGGGTTGCCCTCCACGGCGCGCGCCGCAGCGATCCCCGCCT
Organism: Gordonibacter urolithinfaciens; assembly: GCF_900199375.1. Classification (NCBI taxonomy): domain Bacteria; kingdom Bacillati; phylum Actinomycetota; class Coriobacteriia; order Eggerthellales; family Eggerthellaceae; genus Gordonibacter; species Gordonibacter urolithinfaciens. The sequence continues at coordinate 2,733,607 of NZ_LT900217.1, read as the reverse complement.
CGATGTCGGCCGGCAGCTCGCACGCCAGCCGCGGGATGGCCGCGTAAACAGCGTCCGCGACCTGTGATTTCGTGATGATGGTTTCCATGGGGATGAATTATACCGCAAGCAACGCCCCACCGCGCGAGATGCCGGACCTGCGGCGCTGCGCACCCCTCCTCGAGCGCGAAGCCACCGCCAGCGCGGCCGCGCCCGCACGGCAAGAACCCGTCGGCGCGGCATAGTACCGTCGCAGCAGGCAAAGCGACGCGAACCGGACGAAGGCGCCTCGCCAAGAGCCCGATCTCGGGCTTGCGTTGACCCCGCAATAGCATCTTCTGCCGAAAAACACGCGATTTGGCAATCGGCGGCGTTTTTCAAAAAAACCGTAGTAAAACGCCATCTGGTCTTTTCTTCTCAATTCGTCGAAAGAGAGTCCGGCGACGTCACGAGAAATTGCCAAACCGGCTCGTTTCTGACAGCAGGAGCCATTTCGCGCGACATCGCGACAAAGCGTCGAAAACGCGCGGGGGAACGCTTCTACTTCACTATGAAGTCGCCCGGCATGCGCGGGGCCGTGCGGGGATAGGACACGACGGGACGACCGAGCAGCAGGCACATCTGCAGGGGGCGCTCGTCCGACTCGAGAAACGCGCGCACAGCGGGGAGCTCCTCGGAGGCGCGGCAGAGGTAGCCGTTGAACAGGACGCCGAGGCCCTGCGCGGCTGCCATGAGCTCCATGTTCTGAGCCGCCAGGCCCGCGTCGTCGGCGCGCTCGGCAGCCACGTACGCGACGGCCGGTGCGTCGCGGAACAGGAAGTCCTGCCTGCCCGCGCACGCGTCGCGCAAAAACGGCTTGTAGAGCTTCACCCAACGCGGCTTCTCGTCTGCCGGCAGAGCAAGAAGCCCGTCGATACCGTCCCACACGAGCCGCTTGAGCTCGGCGAGGCCGTCCTGGACCACGATGAACCGGCAGCCCTGCGCATTCTTCGCCGTGGCCGTGTAGCGACCTGCCTGCAGCACGAACTCGAGCTCTTGGCGTCCCACCGGCTCCGGCTTGAACGAACGAACGCTGCGGCGCGACTTGATGGCGCGCAGGAGGTCGGCGGCGTCGATCGTCTCGCCCGCCGGCGCAGACGGCTCCACATCGGCCATGTCGTAACCCGGAATGGACACCGCCGCCGTCGGGCAGACGGCCACGCAGTGGCCGCACAGGATGCAGCGCCCTTTCACCTGCGCGATGCCGTCTTCCACGGCCAGATTAGACCCCACGCAGTCGGCAACGCACTTCCCGCACCCGATGCAGCGCCCGGCGTCGATCTCTATCAGCATGTTGAACCCTCTCTTCCCAAGGGAGTCCGACCCCCCCCAACGAAGAAGACGCCGCCTCAAGCGACGCCTCCTTGTGAGCCGCACGGAAGCCCGCCACCTCGCAGCCCCTCGCCTAGGGCGGAGGGAGGCCGTGCGGTGCGACGAGCTTTCGCGAAGTGTGCGAAGAGTGCCGCACGGCCTCCCTCCGCCCGCCCCGCAGGTCGACCTACTCCGGCAGGTTCGCCAACCCCGCGCGCACGCTGTCCGCAGACGCGCGCAGCGCCGCCAGCTCCTCGTCGTCGAGATCGAACTCCACGACCTCCTCCACGCCGCCGCGCCCCAAGCGCACGGGCACGTTCATGTAGAGGTCGTCGATGCCGTACTGGCCGTCGATGTGCGCGCACACGCTCATGATCTCGTGCGTGTCGCCCAGGATGGCCTCCACCATCTTGGCGATGGACGCGCCGGGCGCGTAGTAGGCGCTGCCGGTCTTGAGGTGCGCCACCACTTCGGCGCCGCCCTTCACGCAGCGCTGCACGACCTCGGCCACGGCCGCCTCGTCCATGAGCTCGGTGATGGGGGTGCCGTCCACCGTGGTGAAGCGCGGCCAGCACACCATGCCCTCGCCGTGCGCGCCCACGGCCCACGCCTCCACGGCCGCCGGCTCGCAGCCGAGCTTCTCGCACACCGCGAACGACAGGCGCGAGGAGTCCAGCACGCCGCCCATGCCCATGAGGCGCTCCGCCGGCAGGCCGCTCTCGCGGAACGCCAGCGTGGTCATAACGTCGAGCGGGTTCGTCACGCAGATGAACACCGCGTTCGGGGACGCCTCCTTGGCCTGGCCGATCACCGACTTCATGATGCCGGCGTTCACGCCGAGCAGGTCCTCGCGGGTCATGCCGGGCTTGCGGGCGATGCCGGCGGTGATGACCACCACGTCGGAGTCGCGCGTGTCGGCGTAGTCGTTGGTGCCGGTCACGTGCACGGTGAACTTCTCCACGCTGCGCATGTGCATCATGTCGAGCGCCTTGCCCTGGGGCAGGCCCTCGGCCACGTCGATGAGCACGACGTCGGCCAGGTTCTTGGACGCGATGATGTGGGCGGCGGTGGCACCGACGTTGCCGGCGCCGACGATGGTTACCTTGGGCATGTGATTGTTCTCCTTCGAAGTCAGGTTCTGCGCCCCGCATTGTAGCGCCCCACGCGCCAAGCTGCGACGACGAGTCCCGCATCTCCAGCGAAACGGCACGTCGCAGTTGGTGACTGTTGGCGACGCGGAGCCGCACTGCACACTTTTCACCAGATTTCTGCACTCAGGCACTTGAGACCTCGCCGCAAGGAAACGCGATCAGGGGAAACGGTCAACGCTGATAGCCTGTTCGGCTTCACAAGTCGGAAAACCCGCCTTCCAACGTAAAAAACTGGTGAAAAGTGTGCAGCAAGAGCCCGAAGCCGTTGCCCGGCCGACCGGTCGATGCGTAGGTACGGGACAGCGCAGCCGCGGGGCTGCGCTGTCGAGGTAGGTCAGGGCCGACCAGACGATCGATCGGGAATTGGTCGCTAGGCTTTGTCGGAGGAAACCTTCTTGGCAGCCGGCTTCTTCGCGGGAGCCCTCTTCACCGCGGGTTTCTTGGCGGGAGCCTTCTTGGCGGGCGCCTTCTTGGCCGGGGCCTTCTTCGCGCCGCCCTTCGCGGCGGTGCCCTTCTTCTCCTCGTCCTGTTCCTTGCCCGGGCAGTCGAAGTTGGGGCAGAGCTTCCACGGGCCGCGCGCGGTGGTCACGATCACCATCGGCGCGCCGCAGTGCTCGCACACCTCGCCCGTGGCCGTGAGCGCGCCGTACTGCGGCAGCGGATAGCCCACCCCGCACTCCTCGTAGTTCTCGCAGTGGATGAAGCGCTTCAGCGTGCGCGGGTTCTTCTGCGCCACGAGGTTCGCCTGCTTGCCCTTCTCCTTGCACACGGGGCACTCGCCCACGATCACGTCGGGCTCCTTGTTGGTGGCGCAGTTCGGGTCGATGCAGATGGTGCGCGGCTTGGCTCGGAACGCCGTCACCTTCACCTGGGGCATGCCGCAGGTGGGGCACGGCTCGGGCACGGCCTCCACCTTGCCCTTGGGCAGCGGGTAGGTGACGTCGCAGTCAGGCCAGCCGGCGCAGCCGATGAACATGCCGCGCGTCTTCTGGCTCGCGCGTAGCTGCAGGTCCTTCCCGCACTTGGGACACGGGCCCACGTAGGCGTCGGCGGCCACGGCGTCGGCGAGCGCGTCCTTCACCTCCTCGGAGTGCGGCAGGAGGCTGGCCAGCTGGTCGGCCAGAAGGTCGCGGCTCGTGTCCACCACCTTCACGCGCGTGGTGCGGCCCTCGGCGATGTTGTCCATCTCCTCTTCCAGCTCGGCCGTCATCTCGGGATGCGTGATGTGCGGCGCGAACTTGTCGAGCGCGTCGCACACGGCCATGCCCAGCTGCGAGGGCTCGATGGGGTCGTTCACGATGTACTTCACCGCGTAGAGGCGCTCGATGATGGAGTGGCGCGTGGACTTCGTGCCCAGGCCCAGCTTCTCCATCTCCTGGATGAGCTTGCCCTGGCTGTAGCGCGCGGGCGGCTCGGTCTGCTTCTTCGTGCAGGTGGCGCCGTTGAACGCGATCGTCTCGCCCTCCGCGAGCGCGGGCAGCTGCTCGTCCTTCTTCAGGCCGTAGGGGTAGATGGCGCGGAAGCCCGGACGCACCAGCACGTCGCCCTTGGCCACGAACGGCTCGCCGTTCACGTCGAGCGACACCTTCGTGCCCTCGACGACGGCCGCCTCGGAGAGCGTGGCCAGGAAGCGCCGCGCGATGAGGTTGTACAGCTTGTAGTCGGCCGGCGCGAGGTCGTCGGGCGTGGCCTTGGCCGTGGGGTAGATGGGCGGGTGGTCCGTCGTCTCCTTCTTGCCGCGCGTGGCCTTGAGCTCGCCCTTCGCCAGCAGCTCCTTGCAGTACGGCGCGTAGGCGGGGTTGCCGGAGATGGCGCGCACCGTGTCGGCGAGGTCGAGCGACGAGGGGTACACGGTGTTGTCCACGCGGGGGTAGGAGATGTAGCCGTCCATGTAGAGGCTCTCGGCGATGCGCATGGTGCGCGCGGGCGAGAGGCCCTCGGCGGACGCGGCGGCCATGAGCGAGGTGGTGTTGAACGGCGCGGGCGGCTGGACCGTGCGCTTCTTCTTCTCGACGCCCGACACGCGGGCGGTGGTCGCGCCCTCCACGTGCGCCATGACGGCGCTCGCCTCGGCCTCCGCCTTGAAGCGGGCCGTGGCGTGCGGAGCCTCGAACGCGTCGGGGTCGGCGCCGAACGCGCCGCGGATCACCCAGTAGTCCTCGGGCACGAACGCCAGGCGCTCGCGCTCCTTCGCCACGATGAGGGCGAGCGTGGGCGTCTGCACGCGGCCCGACGAGCGCACGTTGCCGTAGCCGGCGAACTTCACGAGCGTCAGGTAGCGCGTGAGCACCGCGCCCCAGATGAGGTCGATGTCCTGGCGCGACGCGCCGGCGGACGCCAGGTTCACGTCCAGCTCCACCAGGTTGTCGAACGCGTGCGTGATCTCCTCTTTCGTGAAGGCCGAGTAGCGGGCGCGCTGCACGGGCGCGTCGGGGTTCACCTCCTGAATGCAGGAGAGCGCGTCGCTTCCGATGAGCTCGCCCTCGCGGTCGAAGTCGGTGGCGATGATGATGGAGTCCGCCTTCTTCGCCAGGTTCTTCAGCGAGCGGATGATCTCCTTCTCCTTGGGGAGCTTCTTGATGGGCGCGTACACCAGGTACGGCAGCGCGTCCATCTTCCAGGTCTTGAGCTCCACGCCATCCTCAGTGAAGGGCTTTTTCTTTTTGAAGGGGGGCTTGGGCAGCGTCGCGGGCAGCTGCGCCGGGAAGGTCTCGCCTTCCTCCGTGACGCCCTGCCAGCCGCCGCGCTTCTTGTACACCATGGTCGGGGTGAAGTCGGGCTCCAGGATGTGGCCGCGCAGGCCGATGGTCACCCACTCCTCGCCGTCCACGTCGAAGCGGTACACCGGCGTGGAATACACCTTGTCCGCCTTGGGTTTCTTGACGCCGAGCAAGTCGGCGATTTTCTGAGCCGCGTCGTTCTTCTCGGTTACCACCAGCTTCACGCGGTTCCTCCTCGTCTTCTGGGCCGCCTCCCGCGGCTCGGTCGTTCACACGATGCCCCATTCGTTTATTAACGTGTGCGGGGATGGCGCGCTTGGGCGCGCAGCAGACGCTAGCATACACGATTTGCGGCGGTTGCGGCGAAAAATACGCATCTTGAAGCGAGCGCGGAACCGGCGGGCCGCACCGCGGCGGAGGTGACGCGGCGGTAGGGCGCTCACACGAAGCTGATGCGCAGCTTCTTGCCGAGGCCCTTTGCCACCTGCTGCAGCGTCTTGAGCGTGGGGTTCGCGTTGCCGGACTCGAGGCGCGCGAACGCGCTCTGCCTCATGCCGCAGCGCTCGGCCAGCTCGCGCTGGGTGAGGTTCTGCTCGGCGCGCGCCATCGTGATGGCGCTGATGATGTCGTACACCGGCTCCAGGCGCTCGTACTCGGCGGCGTACTCGGGGTCCTGCATGTACCTCTGATGGCTCCTGTCCAGATCATCCATTGACAAACCTCTCTTCCCAATCGGCCTTGAAGGCAAGCGCGCGGGCGAGTTCTCTGCGAGGCGTCTTCCGCGTCTTCTTCACGAACCCGTTCGTCACGACGATGCGGCTACCCGAGAAGAAGAAGTAGAACGACCGCGCAATGTCGTCGCCCTGCCTGCTGCGAAGCTCGGACAGCCCCTCCCCCATGCACTTCGATTGTGGCTCGCGCAGCTTATGGGCCTCCTCGCGCAAAGCACCGAGGTCGCGGTGAACCTTCGCGTTCAGCTTCGGGGGAAGCGACTCAAGGAACTCGTCCATGGGTACCGTTCCGTTCAACTTACGATAGAAAACAACCTCGAAGTCTTCCATTCCTCCCCCTTTGCGGGGTGCAAACAGTATATAACATATATGTTATATACACAAGCATCCGCCCATCTCATACCAGCAGGCTTCCGCCGATCATAGCGCCGCGACCTTGCATGGCAGTCGTCGGCCGACCGCTGCGAAACCGCAAAAACCTCGCGCGCCTCAAGCGTGTCGGCCGTGCGCTTATTGCGCGGCGACCGCCTGTTCCTTGCCGAATCCTTGCACGATTGCCGCATGAACCTAGCAGTTTTTCGCTTCGCACGAAAACCCCTGATGACGCATTGCCTGCCCTGGAATGAAGCCGAACCGCTTCGGGAAATGCGATGGGGATTTCGTTACCGCGCGTTGGAGAAGCTGCGGGCGTTTCGTGAACCGGGCGATTCTCGGGTAGGCTATCCTTCGGGTAGGCCGCCGAACCACGACACCCACCGCCGCGCGCATCGACCACGAAACGCACCAGCGGCGGAACCGCCCGCAGCCGCGCGACCGCGCAGCAGCGCCGCACGGCGCACCGCACGCCGCGCAGGCCATCCAAACTGCAAGGAGGCACCTCATGAAGAAAGTCCTCGGAGCGCTTCTCGCCCTGCTCGCCGTCGTCGTGCTCGTCGGCGTGGGCGTCGTCGTGTTCTCGAACACCTCGCTCGGCCCCGTGAGCGATGCGGCGCAGGGCGCCAAGGCGGCCGTCGCGAACGCCGCCATGGACGCAACCGACCTCAAGGGCCAGGTAAAGAACGCCATCGACGAGCGCAAGGACGACATAGCCGCCGCAACCGGCCTCACGGCCGACCAGGTGGACGCGCTCGTGGCCGAGCTGGACATCGACGGCTGGCAGGCCGCCGCGTTGCCTGCGGACGCCGTGGAGACCGGCACCGTGGACGGGTCGTACGCCGGCATCGACGGCACCATCACCACCTACGACGACCCGGGCTACGTCACCGTCTCGGCCTATGGCCAGAACGTCACCCTCGCCGTCCCCGAGAGCGCGCAGGCGTACCTGCCGTACCTGGCACTCGCGCAGTAGATGCCTCTGGGTGCCCGCGAGACAGGGGCGAGACAGGGGGACGGGGATGATGTCTCATTCCCAGGAGGTTCGCAAGGCCGTACCGCGTCGGGGAATGAGACATCATCCCCGTCCCCCTGTCTCGCCCCTACGCCGTGCGCGCCTCCTTCAGGCGGCGCTGGTAGGCGCGCACGATCTGCGAGAGCGTGAAGCACACGACGAAGTAGATGAGCGCCATGATGCCGAAGATGGCGAATATCTGCACCGTTGAGTTGTAGCTGTTCATGAGTATCATGCCGCGCCCCATGAGCTCCTGCAGCGCCATGGCGCCCCAGAGGTAGCTCGTGTCCTTGATGGTGGTCACGAACTGCGACAGCAGCGCGGGCACCATGTTGCGCAGCGCCTGCGGCAAGATGATCAGCAGGTACGTCTGCACGGTGGAGAAGCCCTGCGACTTCGCGGCCTCGTACTGGCCGAACGGCACGCTCGCCAGGCCGCCGCGCACGATTTCGGCTACGCTCGCGCTCGTGAACAGCGTGAACGCCAACACGGCTGCGCCGATGGGCGGCAGCTGCGCCACGAAGAACGTGAACATGATCCACAGGAGCAGCGGGGTGTTCTTGAATATCTCGATGTAGACCGTGGCCACGCCGCGCAGCACGCGGCTGCTCGACGTGCGCATGACCGAGATGACGGTGCCGAGCACCACCGAGCACAGGATGGCCAGCGCGGATATCAGCAGCGTCATACCCAGGCCCTGCAGCAGGAATCGTATGTTCACCCAGGTGAAAAGGGCGGTTATCTCGCTCATTTGCCCTCCCCTCGCTTGTCCTTGCCAAGGCCCTCGAGGCCCTCGCGCCGCAGGCGCTCCATGCGCGCGGCGGCATCGTCGGCCGCGCGCGCAGCCATGCCGGCAAGCGCCTCCATGTCCACGTCCTCGGGCACGACCGTTTCCGGCCCGCTGGACTCCCTTGCCTCCTCGTCGCCGCTGCGGCGTTCGCGGCGAGCTTGGCGCGCGGCCGCATCCTCGCTCTCGGCGTCGAAGTCGGCCTCGTCGTGCGGCGCGCGCACGTGGGCGGGCCGCTCTGCCGGCGCGTCCAGCTCGCCGGGCACGTAGTCGTTGTCGAGGAAGGCCTCCGCTCCCAGCTCGGCCTCGTCGTGCGCGTCGGCACGTTGGCGATGCACCGTGCGTCCGCCCTCCGCGCCGGCAGCCTCGACGGGAGCGCGTTGCGCATCGGCCTCCAACGCGGCGCCGCCGTCGACGCGCTTGCGCACGTCGCGGGTGATGCGGTCGCTCGTGGCCGTCTCGGCCCGCGAGGCCAAGGCCTCGTCGGCCTCCGGCGAGCGCCTCGCTCCCAGGTCGCGCACGCCCTCGGCCACGGCATCCGGCGACGCGGGCGCGGCGGCGCCGGCCTCGGCCTTGCCGGCAACCGTGCTCTCCACCCCGCGGCGGGCGGCCGCGCGGCGCTCCAGGCGGCGGTGAGCCTTCACGCGTCCGGCCTTCGTGCGCATCACGCGCGCTGCGCAGGCCTCGTCGTCGCCGCATTCCTCGGCTATCTCCTGCGCTATCTCGCGGCCTATCTCGTCGGCGATCTCGGCGGCCACACGGCCGGTGTACGCCTGCTCCATCGGCCCGCGCTCGCCCGGGCCGTCCGCCTCGTCCCCCAGCACGTGCAGCGGGTGGCGCGGAGAGGGGGCCTGGCGGGCCGGGGCTATGTCCACCGTCTCGAACATGGTGCCCACGCCGCCGGCAAGCGCGTCGGCCGCCGCGCGCCCGGTGATGTCGTGCGTGCCCGGCGTGACCTCGAGCGCGTCCTCGGCCAGCTCCTCGGTCGCGTCGCCCGTGGACAGATGCCGGTGCGCGCGGGTGCGGCGCTCGAGGTACAGCGCCAGGCGCGACAGCGGGAAGCAGATGACGAAGTACAGCAGCGCCGCCACCACGTACACGGGGCCGTAGTAGCTCGTGGCGCCGGCGAACGAGTTCGAGAAGTACATGAGCTCGCCGCCCGCGATAAGCGCCAGCACCGAGGTGTTCTTCACGAGGTTCGCCGCCTGCACGGCCAAAGGCGGCATGATGATGCGGATGGCCTGGGGCAGTATGATCACGAACATCGACTGCCAGTACGAGAAGCCCTGGCTCTTCGCCGCCTCGAACTGCCCGCGATGAATGGAGCCGATGCCGCTGCGCACCACCTCGGAGATATAGCCGCCGTGGTAGATGCCGATGGCCAGAACCCCGATCCAGAACGCGGCGAGGGAGAACCCCAGCAGCGGGAAGATGGCGTAGAACACGAACACCTGCAGAAGCAGCGGCACGTTCTGCACCACCTCCACGTACACGCGGGTCACCCAGCGCAAAGGCGCGATGCGCGACACCGACAGCACGCCGAACACGATGCCGAGCGCCAGCGCGATGACGAGCGCGAGCACGGAGATGCCCACCGTGGTGCCGAACGCGGCCAGGATGTCGGGCCAGCGCTGGAAGAGCGCCTCCCACTTGTAGGGCGCGAAGATGTCAAGCATCCTGCCCACCGTCCTTCCCGTCTCCGGCGGGCGCGTCGTCCACGAGCCCCCAGCGCTCCTGGAGCGAGCGCAGCGTGCCGTCGTCGGACATGGCGCCGATGGCGGCATCGATCTGGTCGGCTAGCTGGGTGTTCGACTTCTTCGTGGCCACGCCGTACTCCTGCGGCGCGAACTGCGCGTCCAGCAGCATGGTGGAGTCGTCCACGTAGCCGTTCAGGATGGAGCGGTCCACCGAGAAGGCGTCGACGCGCCCGGTGACGAGCGCGATCTTGATCTCGGGATACGTCGAGTACTCGGCGAACTTCATATGGATGCCGATCTCGTCGCCGGCGGCCGTCAGTTTGTCGCGCGTCGTGGCCGACAGCGCCACGCCCACGGTCTTCCCGTCGAGGTCCGCCAGGTCGGTTATGCCGGAGGACTTCTTCACCAGCACGCCGATGTGGTCGGTATAGTACGGGCGCGAGAAGTTGTAGCTTTTCTTGCGCGCCTCGGTGATGGTGAACGTGGCCAGCGTCGCGTCGAGCGTGCCGTTGTCGAGCATCGCTCCGCGCGTGGTGACGTTCACCCCGGTCACCTGGAGCGCGTTCGGGTCGCCCTTGATGCGCTTGGCCAGCTCGCGCGCGATGTCCACCTCCATGCCCTCGATGTTGCCCGTCTCGGGGTTCTGGAAGCCGAAGCCCGGCACGTCGATCTTCGTGCCCACGCGCAGCACGTCTCCGTCGGGCGCGCAGCCCGCGAGGGCGATCGGACCGCCGGCCAGCGCGAGGCCGGCCGCGGCCAGCGCCGACGTGCGGATGAAGGTTCGTCTCGTGATCATGGGCGGCCTCACAGGATCTTCGACAGGAAGCTCTTGACGCGAGCGTTGTCCGTCTCGTCGAACATATAGTGCGGGGTGCCCTGGTCGACGATCAGGCCGTTCTCCATGAACACCACCGTGTCGGCCGCCTCGCGCGCCAGGCCCATCTCGTGGGTGACCATGACGATGGTCATGCTGGTCTCGGCGAGCGACTTGATCACGTCGAGCACCTCCTGCACCATCTCGGGGTCGAGCGCGCTCGTGGGCTCGTCCAAGAGCATGATCTTGGGATGCATGTTGAGGGCGCGGGCGATGGCCACGCGCTGCTGCTGGCCGCCGGAGAGCTGGTCGGGGTACTTGTCCACCTTGTCGGACAGGCCCACGCGGTCCAGGTAGGCGCGCCCGTCGCGCTCGGCCTGATCGCGCGGCACCTTCAGCACCTTGATGGGGGCCAGCGTCACGTTCTCGAGCACCGTCTTGTGCGGGTAGAGGTTGTAGCTCTGGAACACCATGGCCACGTCGCGGGCGAGCGCGCGGGCGTTCACATGCCGGTCGGACAGGTCCATGCCCTCAACCGTGATGGAGCCGAAATCCGGCGTCTCCAGCCCGTTGATGCAGCGGATGAGCACGCTCTTGCCCGAGCCCGAGGGACCGATGACCACCACCTTCTGCCCCTCGTCGACCTCCAGCGACACGCCCCGGAGCGCCTCGACCGTGCCGAAGTTCTTGCGTATGTCCTTGACCGATATCGCGCTTCCCACCGTCGGAGCCTCCCGTTTCACGCGTGAAAGGCCGCGATCGTCAGTGCGCCGCGGTCTTGCAAGATTTCATGACGAAGTGCATCGACCAGTCTAGCATGCACGTCATCGCCCCAGATGGCAGGGAGGTTACGGGAGGCTGACGATAGCGAAATCGACGGAGATGGAAGCGAAACCGGCACACGCGGGGAGACACGGGGACGGGGATGACGTCTCATTCCGCGGGGCGACGCGCGGCCCGGTGCTCCGCCCCTGACGAGACGTCATCCCCGTCCCCGTGTCTCGCCCCTCCCCGCGTCTCGCCCCCGCCTAGCGTGCGAACATCAGCCGCTCGCTGTTGAACATGCGCTGCAGCACGAGCACGCCGGCCCCCGTGTACGCCAGGTTGCCCAGCACGCACGCGGCCACGTTCAGCGGCTGGAAGTCGAACGTGAAGATGCCGATCATGCACTGCACCGAGTTGTAGAGCGGCACGAGGTAGAACCAGAGCTCCTCCCTCGCGCCGCCGCCGAACATGCCGAGGACGCCCACGAGCATGACCGCGATCATGAGCGGCGTCAGGTACATGCCCGCCTCCTTCGTGGTCTTGGCCAGCGCCGACACCACGGTGATGAGCATGACCACGAGCAGCGTGGTGGACACCACCACCAGCACCAGCAGCAGGTAGTCCGCCGGGCCGTAGACGTTCATGTCCACCGCGCCCTGCATGATGCCGGGCAGCCCCGCGAAGATGCCCAGCATGCTGGACGCGGCGATGGCCAGCCCGATGAGCGTGACGGCCAGCACCTTGCCGAGCGCGATGTCGCGCCGCTTGATGGGCGTGGACAGGAGCGTGGCCATGGTGCCGCGCTCCTTCTCGCCGGCCACCGACTCCGCCGCGATGTTCATGCAGCTGGTGAACAGCAGGATGAGCAGCAGCATGGGCACGATGGACACCACGAGCGAGCCGGCGATGTCGCGTTCCGCGGCCACGTCGTAGGCGCCCTGCCCCGCGTTCACATCGAAACGGTTCGCCAGCGACGACTCGTAGGCGTCGAGCAGGCCGGTGAGGGCCGCGTACGCCTGCGACGAGTTGGGGTCGGTGGAGTCAAAGTAGACCTCCACCTGCGGAGCCGGCTCGCCCGATGCCGGGTCGTAGGCTGCCACGGCCTCGTCGAACCCGGCGGGGAACACGGCGAACGCCTGCACGCTGCCCTGACCGATGCGCTCCCGCATCTCCTCGGCCCCGGGCAGGGCCTCCTCGCCCACCATGTCGATGCCGCCCTCGGGCGCCAGCGCCCCGATGCTCGCCGGCTCGTTCACCACGGCCACCACGGGGCGCTTGCCCTCGTCGGGCGAGAACAGGGAGCCCATGGCGTCGCCCATGACGGTCCACATGAGGAAGATGAGCAGGCCGGGCAGCACGATGGAGACGATGGCCGACGCCTTGTTGCTGAAGAACCTCGCCAGCTCCTTCTTGGCTATCGTGAGCACGTTGCTTCTCATGAGGCCTCCCCCGCGCTCGCGGCGTACAGGTCGAAGAACGCGTCCTCGAGGGAGCGCCCTCCCGTGAGCTCCGGCAGGGTGCCGCTGGCCGCCATGCGCCCGCCGATAACGATGCCGGCACGGTCGCACACCTTCTCCACCAGGCTGAATATGTGCGTGGACAAGAGGATGGTCTTGCCCTGGCCCTTCAGCTCCACCAAGAAGTCGGTCACGACCTTCGCCGTGAGCACGTCGAGGCCGTTCGTGGGCTCGTCGAAGATGATGACGTCGGGGTCGTGCACGAGCGACACCGCAAGCGACGTCTTCTGCTTCATGCCGGTGGACAGGTCGGCCACTTTCGTCTGCGCGAAACGGTCGATGCCGAAGCGCCCGAACAACGCCCTTTTGCGCGCGTCGCGCACGGCCGGCTCCACGTGGTGCAGCTCGGAGAAGAAGTCGAAGAGGTAGTCCGGCGAGAACGTATCCTCCAGCTTGAGCTCGCTCGTCAGGAACCCGATGATGCCGCGCACCCTCATGGGGTCGTCCACCACCGAGACGCCCTCCACGAACGCGCTGCCCTCGTCCGGTTTCACAAGCGCCGCCAGCATGCGCAGCGTGGTGGTCTTGCCGGCGCCGTTCGGGCCCAAGAGGCCGTAGATCTCGCCGCACCGCACCTCGAACGAGAGGCCGTCGACGGCCGTCTTCGTCCTCGCGTCGGTGCGCTCGAGCTTGCGCTGCTTGGCGGAGAGCCTGAAGGTCTTCCGCAGGTTCGTAACGGTGATGGCTGGTTCCATCGGCAAGCCTTTCGGTGTCGCATCGGGAGACGGAGGCGGGAAGGGCGACGTCTCCTCCCGCAAGGCAACACGAAGGCGCCTCGCACCGTGGAGCGAAAGCAACCCGCCCCCATCTCGCCCTCGCATCCGGATCAGTATAGCAGTCGAGGGGAAGGGATCGGCCAGCAACCCCGCAGGCTCCTTTTCATCATAACCCGGTTCCGGGCCGGAAAGAAAACCCGGCAAAGCCTGGTCCAAGCTCTAGTGGGGCGAGCGTATTTCGACCGCCGCCGCGGCTCCCGACCGGTCTGCTATACTGGCCGCATAGGGAGGCTGTCAAGAAGGGCGGGATGGGCATGAAAGGTCGTAGGGCGGTATCGGTACTCGCATCGCTGCTGGTCGCAGCAGCCCTCGCCTGCGGAATACCGGGAGCCGGAGTCGGCGCCCTCGCCTCCGCGAACGCCGCCGAGGGCGGCCGCACGACGATACGCGTGGCCTGGCCCGACCAACCGGGCCTCACCGAAACCGCGGAGGACGGCACGCACTCGGGGTACACGTACGACTACCTCCAGCAGATCGCCCAGTACACCGGCTGGGACTACGAGTACGTTCATGTGGAAGGCGACCTCAACGAGCAGCTCACCATGCTGCTCGACATGGTGGCGAACGGCGAGGTCGACATCATCGGGGCCATGAACTACTCCGACCAGCTCGCCGAGCAGTACGATTTCGCCATCAACGCCTACGGGTCGGCGCACACGGCGCTGTTCGCCTCGAACGAGAACGAGGATCTGTCCTTCACCAACATCTACACGAAAGACAAGCTGCGTGCGGCGTTCAACGGGCCCTCCCCCAAAACGCGCGCCGCAGTGCAGACGTTCTGCGATATGAACGGCATCGAGCTCGAAGCCGTGACCTACGAGAGCGCGGACGAGTTTCTCAAGGCTCTGGAATCGGGCGATGTCGACGTCCTCACGGGCGTGGACATCAATCTCATCGGGGGCGCTCATGTCGTGGCCACGCTCACGCAGACGCCCTTCTACTTCGCCGCCACGAAGGGGAGCCCGGACGTAGTCGCCGCCCTCAACGAGGCCATCGTCCAGACGCGGAAGGCCGAGCCCACGCTCGAGCAGGATCTGTACGACAAGTACTTCAACAGCTACGAGGATTCCACCGGCCTTTCGAGGGACATGCGGGAGTACGCATCGCGCAAGGGCTCCGTCCGAATAGGCTACCTTCCCGGCGCCGCGCCCGTCCAGGATGTCGACGAGAAGACCGGGCAGCTCGTCGGGGCGTCGCAGGCCGTGATCGACTTCATCGCCGACTACACGGGACTCTCGGTAGAGCTCGTCCCCCTGACGGGGAACAGCAGCTGGGTCGACGACATGGCCCGCCTCGACCTCGATGCGGTGGCGGGCGTCCTCCACAACTTCGACTTCGCACAGCGGCATGGACTGTCCTTGAGCACATCCTATCTCACGTCGCGGCGGTGGACGGTGGTCCGCGACGGCTTGGACGTCGCCGACCTATCGACAAAGCGGATCGCCGTGACGAAGGACGCCTACGTCCCCGAAATCGGGGACGCCGTCGTGTGCAACACGCTGCAGGACTGCATCGAGGCCGTCGACTCCGGCAGGGCCGACTATACGTACACCGACGGCTACTCGGCCCCCTACTACGCCAACGAGAACCGCTACCGCAACATCACCTCGCTCGCCAACTCGGACCAGGCAAACGACACCTGCTTCGCGTTCGCGCCGTCGAGCGACCTGGAGCTTATCCGCATGTTCAACGAGGCGGTGCGCGAGATGCCCCGCGGCGCCGTGAACGAGAGCATCTACGACGCCGTGCGGGAGGAAGACGAGCCGACCCTCGCCCGTTTCGTCGAGGCGTACGCCAAGGAGCTCGCCCTCGTCGGACTGGGCGTGATGCTGGTCGTCGTGGCGCTGTCGGTACTCTACGTGCGCAACAGCTCGAAGGCGCTCAAGATCATCCGCGCCGAGAAGGACCGCCTCAAGGCGGTGGCCGACCGGGACGGCCTGACGAACCTGCTCGCCATGGGCGCCTTCCGCAAGGCCGTGGAGACGCTGGCCTCGCGCGGCGAGGTGGGCGGGTTCGCGGTGATCGACGTGGACGACTTCAAGGGCGTGAACGACACTTATGGCCACCAGACCGGCGACAAGGCGCTGCGCACGCTGGCGGACGAGCTGCGCAAGACGTTCGGCGAAGACGACCTGATCTGCCGCTTCGGGGGCGACGAGTTCGCCGTGTGCCTCGTCGGCCCCGTGGATGCCGCACGGCTCGAGGAGCGCTGCGCAAAGCTCGTGCGCTCGGCAGCCGCCGCATCGCGCGCGGCGGGCTGCCCCTACACCGTGAGCGTCGGAGCGGTGAAGGCCGCGGGCAGCGAGCGCTACCAGGACCTATACGACCGCGCCGACCAGGTTATGTACCAGGCCAAGCGCTCCGGCAAGGGACGCTCGGTCGTGGCGTAGCAGGAGCATTCGGGCAGCCGTGCCGTCAGGCAGCCGACACCGCCGTGCCAGGATCGCCCTCCTCGCCCTTCCGGGCGTCGGCGGCACCCGCCGCCTCGGCCTCCTCGCGCTCCAGCACGCGCTGCATGGCCGCGATGGCGCATTCGATCTGGCCGTCGTCGGGCTCGTTAGTGGTGAGGTACTGCATCTGCATGCCGGGCCACAGCACCACCTTCACCAGCGGGTTCTCGGGGTGGCTGCCCGCCCAGCGCACGGTGATCTCGTAGGAGATGCCGGCGATGACCGGCATGAGCAGGATGCGCACGAGTATGACCAGCGCGAGCTTCGGCGCGCCGTCGGGCACGCCCCAGGCCGCGATGAGCCCGTTGATGGGCGTGACCGTGTACACCAGGATGGCGATGATCATGACCATGATGAGGAACGCCGTGCCGCAGCGCACGTGCAGGCGCGGGAAGCTGCGCGCGTTCTCGGGGGTGAGGGGCAGGCCGTGCTCGTAGCAGTGGATGGTCTTGTGCTCGGCGCCGTGATAGCCGAACATGCGCTTGATCTCGGCCATGCGCCCGATGAGCCACAGGTAGAACACGAACACCGCCACGCGAAGGAGGCCGTCCACGACGTTCCAGAGCACGGTGTTCTGGTCGTACTCCCCCACGATGAGGTTCGTGACGAAGGCGGGCGCCACGATGAACAGCACCACGCCCAGCACGAGCCCGAGCACCATGGACACCGCCATGGCCCCCTTGCCGAACTCCGCCTCCTCGTCGAGGAAGGACTTCTTCTCGGGCTCCGCGGCGCAGGGGCGTCCGCCGTCCAAGGCATCGGCATCGCCGCTGCCCTCAGCGTCAGGCCCGCCGACAACCTCGAGCGACGTCTGCGCCCCGAGGGCGTCCATCATCGTGCCCGGCCGCCCGAAGTCGTCCTTCCAAGAAAAGCCCTTCCCCTCATCGGCGAGGGAGCCGCCCGTGCCCCCTTCGACGTCCGATACCGCAGCATCCGCATCGGAAGGCTCGCCGCCAGCATGCACCCCCTCGACCGCCTCGGGGCGGAGGGAGCGGGAGGGGCCTGGGGCGAGTTCCGCACGAGCCGGACAGCCCAGCGGGCTGTCCGTGCGAGCAGGACTGCCCGAGCCACAGGCCCCTCCCGTTCCCTCCGCGGTCTCGCAGGTAGGAGCGGCCGCCTCGCCAGAATCATCTTCCGCAAACGCATGCTCCGCCGCGATCTCGAGCGCCTTGAACCCCAGCACGAGCGACTCAACGAGCGCCCTGCAGCCGCGCACGAGCGGCCAGTGCAGCCAGCCGTTCTTCGCGCGCCCGCTCGCCAGGTCATGCTCCTCCACGTAGATTCCGCCCGCCGGCTCGCGCACGGCCACCGACCAGTTGTACTTGCCGCGCATCATGATGCCCTCGATGAGGGCCTGCCCGCCCACGTGCGTCTTGCGCGCGCCGTCCTCGGAGAATGCGCGCGAGAGGTCGCTCTTCTCTTCGCCCATGCTAGCCCCTCTTCACGCGCGGATACGGGTTTCCGCAGGTCATCTTCCCCTCGGGGCAGGTGCCGCCCACACAGGGGGCGCCGGCGTCCAGGAAGATGAACGGCGCCGTGGGACGCGCCAGCTCAAGCATGCGGTGCGCCATGTCGCGGATCTCCCACTGGGCGCGGTTGCAGCAGCGCAGGGAGAAGAAGTGCAGCAGCTCGCGCACGTTCATGGTGATGACGATCTTCGTCTCGGCCGCGTTCGGCAAGAGGTAGCGCGCATCCTCGGCCGGCACGCCCGCATCCAGCAGCTTCCCGTACGCCTCGACGGCGGCGGCGATGGCCTGGTCGAACACCGAGCTCGCCTCCTCGCTCGCCGCGACGCTCTCGGGCTTCACCGTGGCCACGCCGTCCGCGAACCTCACATAGCGCTGGCTCTGCTGGTTGAAGCTGGCAATACGGTGCCGCACCAGCTGGTGCGTGAGCGCGCGCGACACGCCGTCCACCGCGAAGGTGTAGCTGGCGTGCTCGAGCGTGGAGAAGTGGCCGCTGCCCATGATGGTGGAGAGCACGCTGCGCACGCGCTCCTCGGGCATGGTCTCCATGAGCTCGGCGGCGCCCACGGGCGCGTAGCACAGGCGCGCCGCCGTGGCTATGGCGCGCTCGGGGTCGGGAGTGTGGTACAGAAGTTCGACGTGCATGGGTCGGATACTCCTCAATTCGGGATAATTTTGACGATACGGCTCGTTTCGGCGCTGTCTTTCGCTAGTATGGTAACCGATGCCGAGAACCCGCGATGCGAAAGGCTTCCCTATGGTCGAAAACTCCATCCACGAAACGCCCGACGGCTCCCACCCCGACAAGCCCGCAACCGCCTTCACGCCGCTGCTCACCACGCACGACTGGAACGAGGAATGGAAGGAGCTGCAGAAGGCCCGCCGCGCCGCGGACGACGCCTCGCACTGGGACAAGCGCGCGGCCACGTTCGGCTCGAAGGACGCCCCGAACCCCTACGTGGAGCGGTTCCTGGACCTGGCGGGCATCCGGCCGGGCGAGTCGGTGCTCGACATGGGCTGCGGGACCGGAGCGCTGTCGGTGCCGCTGGGCGCGGCGGGACACCCCGTGGTGGCCGCCGACTTCTCGCAGGGCATGCTGGGCGTCTTGGAGGGCGAGCTCGCCGAGCGCGGCATCGTGTCCGTTACGCCCAAGCTCATGAGCTGGGAGGACGATTGGGCCGCCCACGGCGTGCTCCCCGGCTCGGCCGACGTGGCCGTGGCCTCGCGCTCCATAGCCACCGCCGACCTGAAGGACTCGCTCATGCGCCTGACCGACGCGGCACGCCGTCGCGTGTGCATCACGCTGCCCACCGGCGGCTCACCGCGGACCGACGAGCGCGTGCTCACCGCCCTCGGCCTGCAGAACCAGCTGGGCCGCGACTACCTCTACGCGTTCGCCATCCTTGCAGAGGAGGGCCTGAAGCCCGAGGTGTCCTACATAGAGAGCGCGCGCCCCGACACGTTCGACACGCCCGAGGAGGCCTACGAGACGTTCTCACGCATGGTGGACGACACCGTGGGATCCCTCGTCACCACCGCGGAGCGGGACGCCGCCCTCGCGCGCCTGCGCCCCTGGCTCGCCGACAACCTCGTGGAGAACCCCCGCGCCGGCCAGCCCGGCCGGAAGGGCGAGCCCGAGAAGCGCCTCGCCCTGCGCGAGCCCCGCAAAGTCACCTGGGCGTTCATCGCCTGGGACAAGTAGCGGAAACCTGCTCAGGAAAATCGCCGACCAGCCGCACGGCTTCCCCATCGGGCAGAAAGCAATGCGGCGAGCGAACGGTGCGCTCGCCGCATTGCCTCAACAGCGCCCTCCGCGCGGGCGATCCGCAATACGTCTCTGCAGGGGGTTCCTTACAGCTCCACCCGCTCGAACATATCCTTTCCCACACCGCACACGGGGCACACGAAATCGTCGGGCAGCTCCTCGACGTACTCCATATGGCCGCACACGGTGCAGCGCCAGGCTATCTTCGGCTGACCCGGTTCGGCGGCGGCCGCCTCGGCAGAGGCGTCGGCCGGCAGGGGGGCGCCTACGGCGTCGGGCAGGAAGCTCGAGGCCTTCGGCGGGGTCTTGCCGCCCTTCACCTGGTGGTAGTAGGCATAGGTCATGGGCTCGCAGGAAAGCAGCTTCTCAGCCTCCTCCACCTCGCCCACGAACAGGACATGCGTGCCCAGGTCGATCTCCTGCACCACGCGCGCCGAGTAGTGCGCGCACGCATGCTCGGCCACGTAGGGCAGGCCGGCGGCGTCGAAGGCGTGCTCGCAGGCGGCGAACTTGTCCAAGTCGTCACTGCAGTGGAAGCCGAACGTGCCGATGAGCTCCATGGGCGCATCCTGTGCCAGGCACGTGGCCGAGAAGCGGCCCGCAGCGCGGATGACGCCGGTGGTGGCGTTCCCCTTGTTCAGCGCCACGCTCACCTGCAGAGGCGACGAGGTTACCTGCTGGAACGTGTTGGCCACGCAGCCGGCCGCGCGGTCTGCGTCCTTCGACGAGATCACATAGAGCCCGTAGCTCAGGCTGAAGAACGCGGTTTGATCGATCATGGTGCGCCTTTCCGCCGCGGCGCACTCGCGCCCGGCTTGCGATAAGACCTTCGGATGCCTCTCTGAAACCTAATGATACTCGTTATCGATAAGGGAAGCAAGGCCGAACGCGCGGCGGACGGCCTTGCGCGCCCCGTCGCCGGGCGCGAGCGCCTCGCAGCCGCCCCATGCCGCGGCGAAGCGCTCCTCGGCGCGATCGCGCAGCCGCGCGCGCACCACGACGAGCGCATGCGGGCACCCGGGGACCGGCCCCCGTTCCACCAGGTCCAGCGCGGCGGTCAGCCCACATCCGCGCTCCAGCTCCAAGCGCCCGAGCTCATCCACCACGAGCAGCCAAGGGCGCGCGGCAGCCACGGTTCTCCCCACCGCAGGAATGCATGCGTTTTCCCCTGCCGCGGGCGCAGCCGCTCCTCCCTCGCCTTCCTTACGAACAAATGTTTCACGTGAAACATGTGCCGCTTCCTCGAACGACCGTCCATCCGGCGGCCGTTTTTCGGAATGCGGAAAATTCACGGCAGCGTTGGGCGCCCGTTGTCCGGAGCGCGTGGAAACCGCAGCGCCATCGGACGTCCATTGCTCGGGAAGGGTTGATTTCGCCAGCATCTCGAAGTGCGCGTTCACACGTGCGAGGGATTCCCCGGGTATCTCCCATGCCAGCTGCGCCGCCGCGCTCTGGCTGGCCGGGTTCAGCTGGCCGTCGCGCTCGGCCAGGTCGCGGCGGCGGGCGAAGCGCAGGCGCTCGCCCTGGGGCAGCAGCACGTTGTCGATGCCCAGCTTCTCGTAGGCCCCCTCTCCCGACCCGGGCGGACGCAGGCCGCCATCGTCCCCGTCCGCGCGCGGGCGCCACACGCCGGGCGCCAGCACGCCGCGGCTCTCCACGCCGTCGGCCGCCAGCTCGGCAACCAGACGCTCGAGCCAGCGCGTCTTGCCCGACTGCACGCCCCCCGTCAAGATGAACAGCATCGCATCCCCTTCCTCGCGTCGCCCTCGCCCTGCATTTATTTCTCCTTGATTCTGTATTATACTCTATTGAAGATACGGACAGGGCCGCCGTGAACGGCCCCGAAGGAGACGCCCGTCCGGCGGCTCCGCACGAGAGAGAGGGACGGTACGACCATGGGATGCCCCGAGAAAGACTGCTGCGCGAACAACCCCGGCAACGACGTTATAAGCTTCCCCGGCACGCACGGCCACGACACGCCGTGGAAGTTCTACAACCACCTGATAGGGCACGTTCCCAAGGACCTGGTCGTCCGCGACTACTGTTTGGGCACGCACTGGTCCTACGTGGAGGCGGACTGCGGCATGGGCATCAGCTTCACCTGCAAGGGCGGCGCCAAGCGCAAGCACACGATGGACCTGCGCGGCCTGCCGCTGCGCGCCGTGGCGGAGCTGGCGAAGTCGTGGTGCTTCGAAGAGGCCACGCTCGGCGTGGCGGCCCTCAACGCCTACTACGCGCAGAAGCCCCTGCTCGACCCGCTGGGCGCCGTGTACGACCCGCCCGTCGAGCGCTCCGAGCGCGGCTCGCGCGGAGGCGTGCCGCCGCGCGACGCCTTCGAGCAGTACCGCCCGCGCATCGAGGCCGCCGGGGAGGCCCGCGGCGGGGACGGCCGCGCCCGCGTCACCGTGGTCGGCCATTTCCCGCACGTCGACCGCATCGCCGAGTACGCCGACCTCACCGTGCTTGAGCGCAACTGCACGCAGGCCCTCGACACGCCCGACCCCGCCTGCGAGTACGTGCTGCCGAAAAGCGACTACACGTTCATCACCGGCGTCACCATCATCAACAAGACGGCCCCGCGCCTGCTCGACCTCACGAGGAACGGCACCACCGTCATGGTGGGCCCGAGCGTGGTCATGTCGCCGTTCCTGTTCGACTGGGGCGTGGAGATGCTGGCCGGCAGCGTGGTGGCCGACCCCGACAAGGCCCGCTTCGCCGTCCAGAACGGAGCCGGCCAGTTCTTCGGCGAGGCGCTGCAGATGATGTCCATCACCCGGCCAGGGGCGTAGGCGGGGCCCGCGCGCTCCCAGCGCGGGCGTACCGGCCTTGCAAGCCGCCCATCGGCGAACCCTCCCGCCGGACAAAGGAAAGTTCGTTCATTATTTCAAACGAATGCTCCGACTCCCCCTTTGACGCATAGTCGATGATCGCGGTCGTACCGCATGCGCAAAGCGCTTTGCTCGCGCATGCGGCGACTCAATATATGATCGAAAGGGTAATGGACAAAAAGGCTCGGTAATCTATAGATTCTGGGCGGGAATCAAGGAGTGGTGAATGCGGCGTTTGCGAAACACCTGGTAGCAAGCCCGGTGTTTTAACTATCTTTTATCCAGAATAACGAAAACTGCCCCTTTTTGTCCACGGCACCGCGTACCCCGCGCGTTAGGCAGCTGTTTCGAGGGCCACTGCGCGCGAAGGTCGGCAGATTGCGCTAATCACTGATTGTGCGTCAAAGGGGCAGTAAGAGCGGGTGTTTTGAATATAGCGCCCCTTTCGCATCGACCCCCTTCCCGCCATTTTCCATCGTCTTCCAATTCCCGATTTATATATTCCCAATTGATAATATTCATTTTTTAGGATATATTGGTTATGGTATTATTCTTATTTCAGTCTATAGGGGGCGGGGACGATCGGGGCTCTTGAGCATACCTTCAGGGGAGACGAGGGCGCCTCTGATGCTGGAAGCATCAGAGGCGCCGAGGGGGTACCCCCTCGGCGCGCGGACGAAACCGCCCGCCACGCCACGTGCGACGCATCTCGCGAAACCTCCCGCGACGATGCCCACGCAGCCCGATGCGCCTCGCGCAACCAGCGGCGGCGCGCGGCCATCGTCCTCGTGGCGCTCGGCGTGCTCGTGGTCGCGTCCACGCTCGCCTCGCTCATGCTCGGCCGCTTTCCCATCACGCCGGCCGAGGCCGGGGGCATGCTGGCGAACCTGGTAGTGCCCATCGAGCCGTTCTGGACCGCCCAGCAGGAAACGCTGTTCTTCCAGGTGCGCCTGCCGCGCATCGCGCTCGCGCTGCTCGTGGGCTGCTCGCTCGCGGCCGCCGGCGCGGCGTTCCAGGGCACGTTCCAGAACCCGCTCGTGTCACCGGACATCCTGGGCGCCTCGCAGGGCGCGGCGTTCGGCGCGGCCGTGGCCATCCTCCTGGGACTCGGGGCCTTCGGCATCTCCGCGTTCGCGTTCGCGGCGGCCATCGTCACCGTGATGCTGGTGCTCTTGGTAAGCAGCCGCGCCAAGGGCAACCACATGATGGTGGTGGTGCTGGCCGGCGTGATGATGAGCTCGCTTCTGCAGGCGGCCGTGTCCTACACCAAGCTCATCGCCGACCCCACCGATCAGCTGGCGGCCATCACCTACTGGCTCATGGGCAGCCTCACCGGCGCGAAGCCCGCCGACCTGGCCATGGCCGCAGCGCCCATGGCAGCCGGCCTCCTGGTCCTGTTCGCCCTCCGGTGGCGCATCAACATCCTCACCATGGGCGACGACGAGGCGTCCACCATGGGCGTGAACGCGCAGCGCGTGCGCATCGTGGTCATCTTCGCGGCCACCCTCGTGACGGCCGCCAGCGTGGCGGTCACGGGCATGATCGGCTGGGTGGGCCTCGTCATCCCCCATTTCGCCCGCATGGTCATCGGCTGCGACTACCGCAAGCTCCTGCCGGCCAGCATGCTCATGGGCGCCAGCTTCCTGCTCGTCGTGGACGATGTGGCGCGCCTTGCCACCACCTCCGAGATACCCATCGGCATCCTCACCGCCTTTATCGGCGCGCCGTTCTTCCTGTACCTCATCACGAGGAAGAAGCAGCTATGAGCATCGACGTCGAGCACTTGAGCTTCTCGTACGGGCGCCGCGAGGTGCTGCACGACCTGACGTTCTCCATCCCCGACAACACGCTGGTGAACGTGCTGGGTCCGAACGGCGTGGGCAAGTCCACCCTGTTCCGCTGCATCCTGTGCCTGAACAGGAACTGGGAGGGCGGCATCACGGTGAACGGCAAGGACCTGCGCGCCCTGTCCATCCGCGACCGCGCCTCCGAGATAGCCTACATCCCCCAGTCGCACGCCCCCGTGTACAACTACGAGGTGCTCGACGTGGTGCTCATGAGCGCCGGCGGCCGCGTGGGCCTGTTCGGCACGCCGAAGCGCGGCCAGGTGGACCAGGCGTGGAACGCGCTCGAGCGCATCGGCATCGCGCACCTGGGCCACCGCCCCTACACGCAGATCTCCGGCGGCGAGCAGCAGCTCGTGCTCATCGCACGCGCCATCGCGCAGAACGCGCGCACCATCATCATGGACGAGCCCACGAGCGCGCTCGACTACGGCAACACCGTGCGGGTGCTGTCGTGCGTGCGGCAGCTGGCCCGCGAGGGCCTGAGCATCGTGCAGTCCACGCACCAGCCCGACCAGGCGTTCCTCTACGCCGACCAAACCCTCGTCATCCACGAGGGCCGCGTCTTCGCGCACGGCGACCCGAAGGACGTCATCACGCGCGAGCTGGTGAGCACCATCTACGGCGTGGACGTGGAGGTCAACTCCCTCTATGGCGACAAGGTGCGCGTCTGCGTGCCCGTGCGCGAGATACAACGATAGATTCCAGGAAAAGGGAACGAAAGGGAAAGGAAGGCACATGGAAGGAACGAGGATATCCAAACACGCACGGCTCGTGCGGCTGCTGGCCGCTTGCGCGCTCTGCCTGGGGCTGGCGTTCGCATTCGCCGGCTGTTCCAGCGGCGGCAATGGGAGCACATCGGGAGGCGGCGACGCCAAGAGCGACCAGGCGGCTGTGGACGCCACGCGCACGTTCACCGACTCGGCCGGACGCACGGTCGAGGTGCCTGCGCAGCTCGACCGCATCGCCCCGGCCGGCCACACCGCCACGCAGGTCCTGCTGACGATGGCCCCCGAGAAGCTGGTCACGCTCTCGCAGGAGCTCACCGACGACCAGGTGAAGTACCTGGGCAGCAACTACGCCGACCTGCCCGTCACCGGGGCCGCGTTCGGCGCCAAGGGCGACCTCAACAAGGAGGCCGTGGCCGCGGCCGGCGCGCAGATCCTCATCGACACCGGCGAGGCCAAGGACGGCATCAAGGAGGACCTCGACACGCTGCAGGAGCAGCTGGGCATCCCCGTCGTGTTCGTGGAGACCACCATGGACACCTACGGCGATGCCTACGAGATGCTCGGCGAGCTCCTGGGCATGGAGGATCGCGGCGCGGAGCTGTCCGATTATTGCAAGAAGGCGTACGACGAGACCGTGTCCGTGATGGCGGGCATCCCCGACGACCAGCGGGTGCGCGTGGCCTACCTGCTGGGCGACAAGGGCACGAACACCATCGCCAAGGACTCCTACCAGGGCCAGGTCGTCGACCTTGTGGCGAGCAACGTGGCCGACCTCGGCAAGGTGTCGGGCAGCGGCAGCGGCACCGAGATCAGCCTCGAGCAGCTCTCCCTCTGGGACCCCGAGCTCATCCTGTTCCAGGAGGGCAGCATCTACGACACCGTGGGCAGCGACCCGGCCTGGGCCGACCTCACGGCGGTAAAGGACGGGAACTACTACGAGGTGCCCGGCGCGCCGTGGTGCTGGCTCAACAACCCGCCGACCGTGAACCAGGTGCTGGGCATGCAGTGGCTGCCCCGCCTGCTGTATCCCGACCAGTACGACGACGATATGTACGACACCGTGGCGGGCTACTTCAAGACGTTCTACGGCTACGACCTCTCGCAGGCCGAGTTCGACGAGATCGCCGCGCACGCGCAGACGAAGTAAACGGCTTCCCTCCCCTCCTTCGGAAGCAGAAGCGCCCGGCCGATGGCCGGGCGCTTCCGTTCGGTGCGATGTCTCGTGCGGAGGCGCGCGCTACTCGGCAGCCTTCTCCTCGGCCGGAGCCTCCACGAGCGCGTCCACGGCGGCGACTTCCTCGGCCGTGGCCTCGGGGGCGGCATCCTCGGCAGGGGCGGCAGCCTCGGCCTCGGCGGCCTTGGCGGCATCGCGCTCGGCCTTCTTGGCGAACTCCTCGGCGCGCTTGGCCTTCTCGGCAGCCTTCGCCTCGCGCTCGGCCTTGCGCTTTGCCTCGGCCTCGGCGACGGCTGCGGCCTTGGCGGCCTTCTTCGCAGCCTCGCGCTCGGCCACGGTCTCCTTGGCGGCACCGAACTTGTCGGCGAAGCGCTGCACGCGTCCGCCGGTGTCAACGAAGCGCTGCTGGCCGGTGTAGAACGGGTGGCACACGTTGCAGATGTCGATCTTCAGCTCCGGCTTCGTCGACATGGTGGTGAACGTGTTGCCGCAGCTGCACTTCACCGTGCACTCGACGTATTCCGGATGAATTCCCTGTTTCATTTGGTTCTCCTTAGACAGGCCTTGGTTTCCGACCAAGGCGAAGACAAGCCTTTGCATGATAGCACAGTCGGAACGCTCACGCGAGGGAAAACAGGCAACGCGCACAGCGGAATCCTACCCCTCCAGGAACTCCCCGTTGATCGGCAGGTGGTACGTTTCCGCAATGGCGCGCAGGCCGGCGTCGGGGATCGTGTTCGGGAAGGCATCGCTGCCGCCGTTGAGCAGGCGCGCCTGCGCGTACACGGCGGCGGCCTTCTCCACCGTGTGCATGAGGCCGAACGTGGCGTCGAAGTCCGCGCCCGAGCAGAACAGGCCGTGCTGCGCCCACACGCAGGCCGGGTAGCGCCCCATGAGCTCGGCGGTGGCCTGCGCTATGTCCGCGCCGCCCGGCACCATCCACGGCACGACGCCCAGGCCCTCGGGGCAGGCGATCACGCACTCGGTCATGGCCTTCCAGAGCGCGCGCGTGAACGTGCGCGCGTCGAGCGGCATCACAGCCGACAAGGCCACCACGTTCACCGGGTGCGCATGGTAGAGCACCCGGGCCGCGCCCGCCGTGGCGGCGGCGCGCTTCTCGTGGATGAGCACATGGCTGGCCAGCTCGCTCGTGGGCATGCCGCCCTCCTTGAAGCCCCACACGATGCGCCAGGCGTCGCCCTCGTCGTTCAGCTCCACGATGCCGAGCGTGGCGTCCGGGTCGAGCGCCACGTTGCGCATGAACGCGCCGGCGCGTGTGACCAGGAAGAACGAGCGGCGCATGCCCGGCGCGGCAAGCCCCAGCGGCACCCACGAGCTGGCCGTGTCGTAGAAGAACGAGCGGCAGGACGCCACGTCCTCCGGCGTGAGGCGGTACGTCGCGTTGCCGCCGTTGCGCTCGTGCCAGCCTTGCTCCCAGCCGTCGTTGCACAGCCGCACGAAGCCCTTCACGAAGCCCTGCTGCTCCACGGCCACGCCCGACACGGCGCCCTTCGCCACCGAGACGCCGCGGTCGATCACTTCTTGCGCATTGTCGAAAAAGCCCATGTCCTGCTCCTTGTCCGGCCGCCCGCGGCGGCCCTCGTCTGCAGGCGCGCCCGCAGCCCGCGCCCTCGGCGCGAACCGGGCCGCCCGCGCGTCCTAGTCCTCCCGGATCTGCACCACGTACATGGCATTCGTGGCCGCCACGTCGGTGCGCCCGCAGCCCACGTCCTCCAGCGGGCTCGTGGCGCGGTCGCCCGCCGTGAACACGGCGATGTCGCCGGGCGCCACCAGGCCGCGCTCCAGCACCTTGGCCCGCGCGTTCTCCACCACATGCTGCATGTCGCCCTGCACGTCGCCCAGCATGGGCGTGACGCCCCAGCTCAGCTGCTGCTGGCGCATGACGCGCGGAAACGGCGTGACCGCGTAGATGGGCACGCGCGGGCGCAGGTTCGACATGAGCCGCGCCGTGCGCCCCGACATCGTGGGCGCCACGATGCACGAGGCTCCCAGCGTCTCGGCGGCCTGCACGGCCGCCATGCCCACGGCCAAGGCCACGCGCGCATGCTCGCGGCTGCGGTCGGGCGCGGCCTCGTCGTGCAGGTACGGCTCGCTCGCCTCCGCCACCTGCGCCATCATGCGCACGGCCTCCACCGGGTAGCATCCCGACGCCGTCTCGCCCGACAGCATGACGGCATCGGTGCCGTCATACACGGCGTTGGCCACGTCGCCCACCTCGGCGCGCGTGGGGCGCGGGTTACGCACCATGGACTCCAGCATCTGGGTGGCCGTGATCACGGGCTTCGACGCGCGGTTGCACGCGCGGATGATGTTCTTCTGGATATGGGGCACGCGCCAGGCGGGCACTTCCACGCCCAGGTCGCCGCGCGCCACCATGACGCCGTCGGCGGCCTCCAGAATGGCGTCGAAGTTCTCCACGGCCTCAGAGCATTCGATCTTCGCGACGATCCTGATGCCCTCGCCGCCGTGCCCGTCCAAGAACCGGCGCACGGCCCGCACGCCGTCGGCGTCGCGCACGAACGACGCGGCCACGAAGTCGATGTCCTGCCCGATGCCGAACAGCAGGTCGGCGCGGTCCTGGTCAGTGAGCGCCGGCAGGGGAAGCGCCGCGCCCGGCACGTTCACGGACTTGCGCTCGCCGAGCATGCCCGCGTTCCTCACGATGCAGCGGATGTCGGTGCCGTCCACGTCCTCCACCTCGAGCTCCAAGAGCCCGTCGTCCACGAGGATGGACGTGCCCGCCCCCACGGCCGCGGCCAAGCCCGGGCAGCTCTGCGAGACCAGCTGGGGCGTGCCCTCCACCGCGCGCTCGGTGAGCACGATCCGGCTGCCGGCCGCAAGCTCCACCGGGCGGCCTTCCGCCAGGCGGCCGGTGCGGATCTCCGGCCCGCGCGTGTCCAGCAGCATGGCGCAGGGCGAGTCCAGCTCGCCGCGCACCTTGCGCAAACGCTCCATGCGCGCGCGGTGCTCGTCGTGCGATCCGTGCGAGAAGTTGAAGCGCGCGACGTCCATGCCCGCCCCCATCAGGGCGCGCAGCGACGCCTCGTCGTCCACCGACGGACCCAGCGTGCAAACGATCTTCGTGCGCCTTGCCATGCTGCTCCTTCCGCCATGCGGTGCCCGGACCGGACCCTGCACGTTGCATGATACCGCGAACCCCGCCGCGCGTCCGGGCGGCGGCCGAATCGGAAGCGGAGTTTCACAAAGGGAAAGCGCGAGCGCCCGCCCCGCGCGGTGCGGGACGGGCGCTCGATGCGGCTTGGGAAGCGGGGCCTAGACCTCGGCCACCCACAGGCCGTGGATGTTGCAGTACTCGTACACCTTCACCGGCTCGTCGCCCTCGGCCACGGCGAAATCGGCCACGGGAGCGTCCTCGGGCGTGAGCTGCACGAACTGGTAGCCGTTCTTCGTCTGCAGGCACACGAACGTGATGTAGTGCTCCGGCGTCATGGGATGCAGCGTGCTGCCCACCTGCACGTGGACGTTCGAGCCGTCCACCTTCACGTCGGGCACGTGCTTCTCGAGCGCGGCGTCGGTCGTGTTGGCGACAAGCTCCTCCATCTGCTCGCCGCAGCATACCAGCGGCACGCCGGAGTCGAACGGCTTGACGGCGATGTTGCCGCAGTGGCGGCAATGGTAGAATTTGAGCTCCATGGTTCCCCCTTCGAGGTCGTTCCCGACCGCAACCACCGCCTGCGCGGGGCCCGACCGGGCTTCAGGTTCGTTCCTTGATGGCACGCCTTATATGTTACTCGCCTTGTGGCAATTCAGGAAGACCCTGTTGCGGCTTCTTCATCCGAAGCGCATAAACGAGCACGCCGATTCCCACGAGCACGAGCGGGACGGACAAAAGCTGGCCCATGGTCAGCCAACCGCCCCACAGGTATCCTAGCTGCACATCGGGCTGGCGCACGAATTCGATGGCGAACCGACAACAACCGTACATAATAAGGAACACGCCCAGGAACGTGCCGCGCGGACGCGGCGGGAGCCTGCGCGAGAGCAGGAACAGCACGGCGAAGATGAGCACTCCCTCCAGCAGCGCCTCGTAGAGCTGGGAGGGGTGGCGCGGCATGGGGCCCGCGGCCCCGCCGAACACGACGCCCCATGGCAGGTCGGTGGGGCCGCCCCACAGCTCGCCGTTCACGAAGTTCGCCAGGCGGCCGAAGAAGAGCCCGATGGGAGCCGCCACGCAGCCCAGGTCGGCCAACGTGAGGTACGGGATGCCCGTCATCTTCGCGGCCGCTATGCCGGCGAGGAGCGCTCCCACGAGCCCGCCGTGGAAGCTCATGCCGCCATGGTTGAACGCGAGCACCTCGAGGGGGTTCTGCAGGTAGAACTCCAGGCCGTTGCCGTAGAACAGCACGTATCCCAGCCTACCGCCCGCCACGACGCCGATGATGACGCAGAACATGATGGTGAGCAGCGCGTCGGCGTCCACGCGAATGCGCCAGCGCTTGGCCAGCCGCCAGATGAGCAGGGCGGCGCACACGAACCCCGCCACGTAGGCGATGCCGTACCACCGCACGGTGAACGGCCCCGCCGAGAACAGGACGGGGTCGAGATTCCAGTAAAGGTCGTTGAGCATAGGATTCCTTTGCCTTGCCGATCGCCGGCCCTGCGGCGCCGGCGGAAGGCTCCGCCGCGTGCGGGCCCGCCCCGACGCGCAGCCGGGCGCGTGACGTTACTCGCGGCCCATGCCCGCGCCCACCTCGATGGCGGCGAACCGCACCTCTTCGCGCAGCTGGGAGGGGATGGTCTGCATGCTGGACACCTTGGCGCCGCACGAGGGGCAGCGCAACGTGAACATGGCGAGGTCCGCGCGCACGACCATCATGGAGTCGTAGCAGCACACGTCCAGATCGGACGCGCCGCACGCCGGGCAGGTAATCGTCTGACTCATGCGCCTCACGCTCCTTCGCCTTGCCGGGTCCGCCAATGAAACCCATTGTAGCAGACTTCCCCGAGGCCGAACGTCACGCGCCGACCACGCTTTCGAGGAAATAGGCATGCACGCGGTCGTCGTCGGTGAGCTCGGGGTGGAACGCCACGGCCAGCGCGCGACCTTCGCGCACGGCAAGCGGCTCGCCGTCGTCGCCGGCGGCGAGCACCTGCACGCCCGGCCCCAAATCGGCGAAGCGGGGTGCGCGGATGAAAACGGCCTTCACCGGGCCTCCCGCCACCCCGTCGAACGGCACCGCCGTCTCGAACGAGTCGATCTGCCGGCCGTAGGCGTTGCGCCGGATGCGCACGTCCATGAGGGCGAGCGGCTCCTGGTCGGGGCGCGCGCCTTCTATGTCGCGCGCCATGAGGATGGCGCCGGCGCACGTGCCGAACACGGCCATGCCGGCCGCATGCGCGGCGCGCAGCGGCTCGTACAAGCCGTGGATGGCCAGGAGCTTCGCGATGGCCGTGGACTCGCCCCCCGGTATCACGAGGCCGTCCAGCCCATCCAGCTCGGCCGGCCAGCGCACGAGGCGCGTGTCGGCCCCCAGCCCTTCGAGCATGCGCCGATGCTCGCGGAAGGCGCCCTGCAGAGCCAGGACGCCGATGCGCTTCGTCGTCATGCGAGCCTTACCAGCCGCGTCCGGCCATGAGCTCGTTCTCGGGGATGTCCGAGATCTCGATGCCCACCATGGCCTCGCCCAGGTTGCGCGAGACGCGCGCGATGGTGTCGGGGTCGTCGTAGTTCGTCGTGGCCTCCACGATGGCGCGGGCGCGCTTGGCCGGGTCGCCCGACTTGAAGATGCCGCTGCCCACGAACACGCCGTCGCAGCCCAGCTGCATCATGAGCGCCGCGTCGGCGGGCGTGGCGATGCCGCCGGCGGAGAAGTTCACCACGGGAAGGCACCCGTGCTCGGCCACCCACTTCACCAGCTCGTAGGGCGCCTGCAAGTCCTTTGCGGCGGTGAACAGCTGCTCGTCGCGCAGGCCCTTGATGCGGGCGATGTCGGTGGTCACGGTGCGCATGTGGCGCACGGCCTCCACCACGTTGCCCGTGCCCGGCTCGCCCTTCGTGCGGATCATGGCCGCGCCCTCGGCGATGCGGCGCAGGGCCTCGCCCAGGTTGCGGGCGCCGCACACGAACGGCACGTCGAAGTCCCACTTGTTCACATGGTACTCGTCGTCGGCCGGCGTGAGCACCTCGCTCTCGTCGATGAAGTCGACGCCGAGGCTCTGCAGCACCTGGGCTTCCACGAAGTGCCCGATGCGGCACTTCGCCATGACGGGGATGGACACGGCTTCCACGATGCCCTCGATCATGGTGGGGTCGCTCATGCGCGCCACGCCGCCGTGGGCGCGGATGTCGGCCGGGACGCGCTCGAGGGCCATAACGGCCACCGCTCCCGCATCCTCGGCGATCTTCGCCTGCTCGGGGTTCACGACGTCCATGATGACGCCGCCCTTCATCATCTCCGCGAACCCGGTCTTAACCTTCAGCGTGCCCTGCACCTGCTCGGTCATGCTTCCTCCTGTTTCCATCGTTGGCCCTGCGTGCAACGCGGCCGCCCTCCCGGGCGGCCGCGCGTTCCTGCCTTGCTCATGATACCCCAAACGCCGCATGCGGACAGCGGGAACGGCGTCCCGCCGTGCAAGCGGCAGCCGCGGCCCGCCTTACAGCAGGAAGCGGTTCGGGTTGCCGGCGCGCGGCCCGTCCTCGGGCGCGTCGGCGATGTCCGGGCCGTGCTCCAGGAAGTGCTCGCAGAAGCGGCACACCTCCTTCACGGCCGCATCGTAGTACCGCTCGGGGTTGAGCAGCACCGCGAAGTCGGTCGCCACCACGTGCGTCGGCCGGTCGCAGGCGGCGTAGTGGCAGTCGGCCGGGCACGGCTCGCCGGGCGTGTTGTGCGGGCAGCGCGACATCATCTCTTCGTCGCACCCGCGCCGCTCCCAACAGTTCGCCATGGCCCCGGTCCCTCCGTTCTAGCCTTCGTGGACGGCGACGACCTTCGTCACGCCGGGCACGCGCTCCTTCAGGATGCGCTCCACGCCGTTCGCCAGCGTCATCTCGGACATGGGGCAGCCCTTGCAGGCACCCTGCAGCTCCACCGACACCACGCCGTCCTCGTCCACATCGACGAACCTCACGTCGCCGCCGTCGGCCTGCAGGCTGGGGCGGATGAGCTCGAGCACCGCCGCCACGTCGTTCTTGTCTACCATGAAAAGCTCCTTCGTCGAAATGATGTTTCTCGGGTGCCGATTCTACCATAGCGCGGCGGGCGCGACGCGCTCGGTGCCGTAAATGCACGCGGGCGACACCGACCGGCCGGCCGCGTTCCGGGACGGGTGGCTGCAAGGCATGCGGGAGCAACGCATCGAGCGGCCCGAAAGGCGGCGGGGCCGTCGCTGGGAGCAAGTCGCAGGCACCGGAGCCAGCCGCGTCGCGCCCCGCCTACGCCACGGGCTTCCAGTCCCTGCCGATGATCACGAGCACATCGGTCTCGTACTCGTAATAGCCCGCGCCCACGATAGCCCGGCCTGTGCCCAGAGCGCGCACCACTTCCTCGGCCTGCTCCTTGTGCTCCTCGCCGTCATACACCACGAGCGTCTCGGGGAACTCGGAGCTGTCGGCGTTGCCCGTGCCGGCCACGTTGAACCCGTCGGCCGCCAGGATCTCTCCCACCTGGGCCGCCCCGCCCGTTATGCCCGCGCCGTTGCGAACTTCCAGCTTGAAGCTGCCGCGGTCGACCTGCGCATACGCGCCCTCGTCCACAACGGGCGGCTGACCTGCGTCAACCAGCTCCATCATGCCCGCCCACGCGTCGCTCGAAGCCACGTAGCGGGTCGCGCCGTCGCGTGTGGCCTCGTAACCGGGCACGAGCGCCCCCTGCACGCTCGCGGCATCGATGCCGCCCAGCGCGCCAGCCAGCTTGAGGGCGTCCACAGCCGCAACGTCGGTATGGAACGAGCCGCCCACAGCGTCCAGCTGCGTGGCGAACGCCAAAGCGCCGCCGTCCTCGAGCATGCGCGCGGCCAAGGACGCCAGGAACTCACGCTGGTTCCGCGCCTGATCGTCGATCCCGTTCGAGAAGTTCCGCGCACGCAGGAACGTGACGGCCGCATTGCCGTCGAGCGTCTGCACGCCGGGGGCCAGGTAGAC
Organism: Gordonibacter urolithinfaciens; assembly: GCF_900199375.1. Taxonomy (NCBI): domain Bacteria; kingdom Bacillati; phylum Actinomycetota; class Coriobacteriia; order Eggerthellales; family Eggerthellaceae; genus Gordonibacter; species Gordonibacter urolithinfaciens. The sequence goes on along the minus strand of NZ_LT900217.1, from coordinate 2,699,553 downwards.
GTCGCCTGCCGCAGGGTCGTCCACCTCCTGCGCCACGTCGACCTCTATGCCCCCCAAATGATCCACCAGGGAGGCGATGCCCGCCGCATCGGTCTTCGCGTAGTGCGCGATGTCCACTCCCGCGAAACCGGCCACCGCCGACACGAGCGCCGCATCGCCCTGCGCCGCGGCCTCTCGCAGGGGATGCACCTTGCCGTCCTTGAGCGTGACCTGCAAGTTCGCCGGAATCGAGACGAGCGTGACCGCACGGGAGGAAGCGTCCACGCGCGCGAGCACGAGCGCGTCGGGGCCCTCCTGCTCCTGCGTGGCCGTGGCGGCGCCCAGGTCGGCCGCGAGCAGGGCGTACCAGGCGCCCTCTTTCGGCGCCGTGAGGGCGGCCTTCGCGTCGGAGTCGCCCAGCCCCATCTTCCCGTCCACCGAGCCGAAGAACGTGGCCAGCCCCACGCCGCCGGCGACTGCGGCCACCACCGCGACGGCGATGACGGCGGCCACGATGCGGCGGACGCGCGCCTTGCGCTGCAGCTCTTGGGCGATGTCGCGGCGCCCCACGCGGCGGCTGTAGTCCGACGAGGTCTCGCGCGTGGCCGTGGAGGGCAGCAACGTGTCCACCACGCCGCGCGCGGCGCGCTTCTTCTTGCGCGTGCTGGAGAAGCCCACGGCATCGGCGTTCATGCGGACCGATGCCGGGCGGATGCGCCGCGGCACGTGCGTGCCGAGCATCGCCGACCTCATGCGGTGCGACGTGAGCTTCGATTGGGCTGCGGTGAAGCCCTTCTTGCGCCTAGCCATGCAACGGCCCCGCTAGCACGCCGGCAGCGCGTCGTCTATCGTCACGCGCTCGATGTCGGCGCCGAGCAGGCCCAGCTTGCCCACGTAGTCCTCGTAGCCGCGGTCGATATGGCGGATGTCGTGCACGCGCGTCTCCCCCTCGGCCGAGACGCCCGCCAGCACGAGCGCCGCGCCGGCACGCAGGTCGGTGGAGGACACGTCGGCACCCTGCAGCCCATCCACGCCGCGCACGAGGGCATGATGGTCCTCGATGACGATGTCGGCGCCCATGCGCATGAGCTCGCTGGCGAACATGAAGCGGTTCTCGAACACGTTCTCCGTGATGACGGATGTCCCCACGGCGCGGGCCGCCAGCAGCATGAACTGCGCCTGCAGGTCGGTCGGGAAGCCGGGGTGCGGCAGCGTCTGCAAATCGATGGGCGCGAGCGGCCCCTCGCGCCGCACGGTGATCCAGTCGGCGCCGGCCTGCACGTCGCAGCCCATGGCCTCCAGCTTCATGAGCGCCATGCGCAGGTACGACGGGTCGATGCCGCGCACCGTCACCGGGCCGCCCATGAGCGCGCCGCCGGTGAGGAACGTGCCGGCCTCTATGCGGTCGCCCACCGTGGTGTGCTCGCAGGGATGCAGGCTCTCGACGGGCACGCCCTCCACCTCGATGAGCGACGAGCCGCCGCCGGACACGCGCGCCCCCATGGCGTTCAGCATGTTCGCCAAGTCGACGATCTCCGGTTCGCGCGCCGCGTTCTCCACGGTGGTGGTGCCCTCGGCTGCCACGGCGGCCATGAGCAGGTTCTCCGTGGCGCCCACGCTGGGGAAGTCCAGCACGACGTGCGCGCCGGTCAGGCCGTGCGGCGTGGTGGCCTCCAGGAAGCCGTGGTCCACCACGAATTCCACGCCCAGCGCCTCCAGCCCCACGAGGTGCATGTCGATCTTGCGGGCGCCGATCTGGCAGCCGCCCGGCATGGCGACGCGCGCCTGGCCGAACCGCCCGATGAGCGGGCCCAGCACGGCGATGCTCGCGCGCATCTTCGACACCAGCTCGTAGGGGGTCTCCCACTTGTCCACGGGGCCGGTGTCCACCACGAGCGTGTGGCCCTCGCGCTCAACGCGCGCGTTCAGGCATCGCAGCACCTCGGACATGATGGCGATGTCCGAGATGAGCGGCACGTTGTGGATGGCGGTGGTTCCACCCCCCAGCAAGGCGGCGGCCATGAGCTTGAGCGCCGAGTTCTTTGCGCCCGACACGGGAACCTCGCCGGTCAGCACGCCCGTGCCCTGCACGATGATGATTTCTTCAGCCATGGATTGTCCTTCGCACCCGGCTCGAAGGCGGCCGGGCATCGCTCGTCTATCGTCCACGCGCCGTTGCCCCGGCGCCGTTTGCAGCACCCTGCCATTATAGAAAGCGAAGGCCCGCACGAAGCGGGCCTTCACAGCGAAAGCAGAAGAGCAGATGGGCCGCGGTCGATGCGGGGCCTTACGCCTCTTCGCCCAGCACGAAGCGCTTGAAGTCGACGATGCCGATCGTGCCGCCGAGGTTCTTTGCGACCTCGTCGGTGTACTCGGACACGCTCTGATCCGGGTTCTTCACGAAGGCCTGCTCGGTGAGGGTGCTCTCCTTGAAGAACTTCTCCAGGCGGCCGGTGGCCATCTTCTCCTGGATAGCCTCGGGCTTGCCGGACTCGGCGGCCTGGGCCATGTAGATGGCCTTCTCGTGCTCGACGATGGCCGGGTCGACGGCATCGCGGTTCGCGGCGACCGGGGACGCGGCGGCCACCTGCATGGCGATGTCGCGGCCGTAGGCCTTGAAGCCGTCGGACGCGGGGTCGATGCCCTCCACGTCGAACTGCACGAGCACGCCGATCTTGCCGCCGCCGTGGATGTAGGACGACACGGCGCCGCCCTCAACGAGCGCGAAGCGGGACAGCTGGATGTTCTCGCCCAGCGTGTGGATGGCGTCGGTCACCACGGCCTCCACCGTCTCGCCCTCGGCGTCGGCGGCCTTGAGGGCCTCCAGGTCGGCGGGCTTGGCGGCCAGGGCGGCCTTGGCGATCTTCTCGGCGTAGGCCTTGAACTTGTCGTTCATGCCCACGAAGTCGGTCTCGCAGTTGAGCTCCACGACGGCGCCCGTCGTGGCGTCGTCGGAGACGATGGCCATGACCGTGCCCTCGTTGGTGGCGCGGCCGGCCTTCTTGGCAACGGCGGCCAGGCCGCGGGTGCGCAGGACGTCGACGGCCTTTTCCAAGTCGGCCTCGGCCTCGACGAGCGCCTTCTTGCACTCCATCATGCCGGCGCCAGTCATCTCGCGGAGCTCCTTGACCAGGGAAGCGGTGATCTCAGCCACGTTGTTCCTTTCTCTCTACGGCGCCGCATGCGCGGTGCCGGGGTGGAAGCGCCCTCGGGCCGCATAGGCGGGGAGGGCGCGACTCTTCTCTCGTAAAGCCCGCTCCCGCAGAAGCGGGGCGGGTTCGCCGCGCGCAGCCTACTCGGCGGCAGGGGCGGCCGCAGCCTCGGGGGCAGCCTCGGCAGGGGCGGCCTCCACGGCAGCCGGAGCCTCGGCGGCAGGGGCGGCCTCGGCGTCGGCCGGAGCGATCTCGGCGGCCGTCACCGGCACGCCCACGCCGGCGATCACGGCGTCGGCCACGAAGTCGGCGAGCAGGCGCACGGAGCGGATGGCGTCGTCGTTGGCCGGGATGCCGAAATCGACGTCGTCCGGGTCGCAGTTCGTGTCGAGCGTGCCCACGACGGGAATGTCCAGGCGGCGGGCCTCATGGATGGCGATGGCCTCGCGGTTCGTGTCGATGACGAAGATGGCGTCGGGCACGCGCTTCATGTTGCGGATGCCGTTGAGGTTCGTCTGCAGCTTGCCAAGCTCCTTGCGCAGCAGGATCTGCTCCTTCTTCGGCAGCACCGCCATGCGGCCGTCGGCCTCCATGGCCTCCAGCTCCTCCATGCGGGTCACGCGGGAGCGGATGGTAACGAAGTTCGTGAGCATGCCGCCGAGCCAGCGGGCGTTCACGTAGGGCATGCCGCACTTGTTGGCAGCGTCGGCCACGGCCTCCTGGGCCTGCTTCTTCGTGCCCACGAACAGCACGGTGCCGCCCTTGCGGGCGATCTCGGACACGAACGTGTAAGCCGCGTCCAGGCCGTAGAGCGTCTGTTTGAGGTCGATGATGTAGATGTCGCCGCGGCTGCCGAAGATGTAGGGCTTCATCTTGGGGTTCCAACGGCGCGTCTGATGGCCGAAGTGGCTGCCCGCGTCGAGCAGCGTCTGAATGCTGACTTTCGTCATTGCTCTCTCCATTCGTTAGTCCTCTGCCCGAGGTCATCCCCTGCCTCCGCAGCCTTTTCCGGTTGGCCACTGGCGGAGCGGGTCGCACGAGCATGCGTAATTAGAAACTTCGAAAGTTTACCACAGCGCCTTCTGATTGCAACCCCCCGTTCACGGTGTTGCGAAAAAACTGCATGCCGGCCGACCCCTCCTCCTCCGAGACAGCGGGGGCGAGCAGCTGGCGGAGCGCTCGGCCAGCCAGGTGACGCCTACGACACGCGGCCGTGCTCGACGGAGAACGTGCGGTCGGCGATGGCGGCGGCCGAGGCGCGATGGCTGACGATGAGCACGGTCTTGCCGTCGCGGTTCTCGGCGAGTGCGCGCAGCACGGCGGCCTCGTTCAGGCTGTCGAGGTTGCTCGTGGGCTCGTCGAGCAGCACGAGCGGGGCGTCGTGCAAAAAGACGCGGGCAAGCCCGATGCGCTGGCGCTCGCCGCCCGAGAGCGTGTCGCCAAGCTCCCCCACCGGCGTGTCGAGGCCCTGCGGCAGGCGCTCCACCAGATCTGCGAGCGATGCCTTGCGCACGGCGTCGGCAAGCTCGGCCTCGGCGGCATCGGGGCGCGCGAGCACGAGGTTGTCGCGGATGGTGCCCTCGAACAGGTGCGTGTCCTGCGTCATGAACCCTTCCACCTCGCGCAGGCTGGCGGTATTGACGCGACGCACGTCGCGGCCCGACACCTCCACGACGCCCTTCTCGGCATCCCAGAAGCGCATGAACAGCTTGAGCAGCGTGGACTTGCCCGCGCCGCTGCGGCCCGCCACGCGCACGATCTCGCCCGGCTCGATGCGCACGTCCACCTGCTCGAGCACGCGCGCGCCACCGTAGGAGAAGTCCACGCGCCGTGCGGCCGCGCCCTCGAAGCCGTCCAGGTCCACCCCGTCGGCCACCTCCTCGGTCTGCGGGCGCTCGTCCAGAAGGTCGAGCACGCGCGCGCCCGACGCCAGGGTCTGCTGCAAGGTGGAGCCCAGGTTCGCCACGGCGATGACCGGGCCGAACGACGACATGAGCGCCGTGGTGGCCAGCACGGCGGCACCCACGCCGATATCCCCCTGCATCGCAAGCGCGGCGGAAACGAGCAGCATCGCCACGTCGCAGACAATCACGACGGCGCCGACGAGCGCCATGAACAGCGCCGTGCGGCCTTTGAGGCGGCGCTCGACGCCGGCCAGGTTCGCCATGCGCGCCGAGAGCTCGTGCGCACGGTCGGCCGCCCGGCCGTACTGCAGCGTCTCGGCGAGGCCCCGCAGGCTGTCGAGCACGAACGCGTTCATGTCGCCGATGCGGTCGCGCACGGCACGCCCCGCACTTCCGCTGGCCCTGGAGGACACGAGCGGCACCGCCACGCCCACGAGCACGTACGAGGCGAGCGCAAGCGCGCCGAGCACCGGCGACTGGAAGCCGACGAACGCCGTCATGCCTACCGACACGATGAGCGCGATGAGCGCCGGGGAGAGGGTGTGGGCGTAGAACACCTCCAACAGCTCCACGTCGGAGGTGACGAGCGACACGAGGTCGCCCTTGTCGCGGCCCTCCAACTTGGCGGGCGCCAGGCGCCTCAGCGCCGCAAACACCCGGTCGCGCACGAGCGCGAGGATGCGGAAGGCCAGGTAGTGGTTGCACAGCTGCTCGCCGTAGCGCAGGGGGCCACGCACTACGCCGCATACGCCGAGCGCCACGATAGCGGCACCGGCGGCGACAGGCTGCGGCAGCCCCGCAAGGCCGAGCAGCGCGTAGGCGGCGAACACGGTGAGGAAGATGGCCGCCGCAAAGCCCATGACGCCCAGCACCACGGCAAGCGCCATGACCGGCAAAAGCGGCCGCGTGAGCTTCACGAGGCGCAGCATGACGGAGAGATGAGAGCGATGGGGAGCGGAGGCTGTGGCGTTTGCGGAGTCTGCGCAAGAGGATGACCCGGCGAGACCTCCCGGGACCGCCGACTCGTCGAAAGCGCTCCCGGAGTCAACGGCGGCGGAATGGCAGGGGGCGGAGTCGTGGGAGGCCATGGGGGCGGAGCCGCTCAATGGAGCTTCGGGTGCAGGGTTGCCGCAAGGGGTCGCGGCGGCGGCGACATTGGCAGGTTCCTTTGTTTCGCCGCGGGCGAAGGCTTCCAGCTCGGCTTGCTGCCCCCAGAGGCGGGCGAAGGCGCCCGAGGCTTCGACAAGGGCATCATGCGGGCCCGACTCGACCACGCGGCCGTCCTCGAGCACGTAGATGCAATCGGCGCCGCGCAGGGCTGCGAGTCGGTGCGAGATCATGATGACGGTCTTCGTGCGCGCCAGCTCGTGCACAAGCTCGATGATGGCGCTCTCGCTCTCTGCATCGATGTTCGAGGTGGCCTCGTCCAGCAGGTACACCGGGGCGTCGTGCAGCAGCGCTCGGGCCATGGCCAGGCGCTGGCGCTGGCCGCCCGAAAGGTTGCGGCCGGCCTCGGCCACGGGGGCATCCAAGCCTCCGGCCTCGTGCGCGAAGCCATCAAGGCGGCAGCGGGTCAGCACGTGCCACAGTTCGTCGTCGGTCGCCGTGGGTTTCGCCAGCGCGAGATTCGAGCGCAGCGTTCCCTTGAACAGGTAGCTTTGGAACGACACAGCCGTGATCGTCTCGCGCAGCGAGGCGCGCGAGACGTCGCGCAGGTCGATCCCGCCCACTTCAACCGTGCCGCTATAGGAGGCATTCGCCCCGGTCAGAATGCCGGCAAGCGTGGACTTGCCCGATCCGCTCTCCCCCGCCACACCGATGAAGCTGCCGGCAGGAGCCTCGAAGTCGATGTTTTGGAGCACCGTCCGCTCGCCGTCGAACGAGTAGCCCACGCCGCAGCACGAAATATCAGCGCCCGCCGGGTCCACCGAGCGCGCGCCGTCGCGGTCCTCCGGCGTGTCCAAAATGGCGAACATCTTCTCGGCGGCGGCCATGCCGTTCATGGCCGTGTGGAAAAACGACCCCAGCGTGCGCAGCGGCAGGAAGAACTCGGCCGACAAGAACACGATGGCGAACGCGGCGCCGAACGCCACGGCGCCTGCCGCATACTGCCCGAGCACCACGGCAATGCCTACCGCGGCGCCGCCGAACGCGAACAAGTCCATGATGGTGATGGAGTTGAGCTGCATGCGCAGAAGGCGCATGGTCTGGCGGCGGAATCCCTCGGCCTGGCCGTTCATCTGCTCGTGCGCCTGCTCGTCGGCGCGGTACATCTTGAGCGTGGTCAGTCCTTGGATATTCTCGAGGAACATGCCGCCGAGGTCGGTGTAGGAACCCCAGTAGTTGCGCATGGTGCGCTTGGCGAATTTCTGCACCGCCATGATGGATGCGGGGATGAACGGCACGCACACGACGAGCGCCGCAGCCGACGGCAACGAGATCGGCGCCAGGCAGGCGAACAGCGTGAGCGGGGCCAGCACCGCGTAGAACAGCTGCGGCAGGTACGAGCCGAAGTAGCTTTCCAGCTGCTCGGTGCCCTCCACGCTGATCTGAACGGCCTCACTCGTGGAGACACGCTCGCGATACGACGGCCCCAGGCGCACGAGCTTGTCGTACACCTCTTGGCGCACAGCGCGCTTGGCAACCTCGCTTGCAGCCAGTCCCATACGCTGCGCGAGCGTCTGGCACGCCATGCGCACGACCACGGCCAGCGCGGCGAAAACAGCGAGGTTCGCCGCCGCCTGCACGGTGACCGCATCGGCGAGCAGCGTCTGCGAAAACGAGCCGACCATGAAGAACAGGGCGATATTGGCAAGAAGGGCGATCCACTGGAACACGACATCGGCAGCGATAAACTTCCGCGCCGACGGAACGAGGGCGAGCAGGCGTTTGTCGAACACGGCGGTTAGGCCCCTTCCCCATCGGCGCGCAGGCGCGCTGCAACCGGCGCGTGGCGCAGGGCCTCGCTTGCAGTTGCGGACTTGCGGACGGGCTCCGCAACGGCGCTGCCAGCGCCGGCAGCGCTCGCGACACCCGCAGCCTCGACGGCAGCAACCAGCACAGCACCCTCACCCGCACCTGCGCCGTTGCCATGAGCCGCACCCACGCGCTCGGTCTTCACCACGAAGCCGAAGTACACCACGTGGGCCACCCAGATAACGGCGACCACCACGCGGCCGACCGGTATAGAGCCCATGAGCGCGAACGACAGGGAAAGCATGATCGTGGTGGGTATAAGCAGCGTGACCTTGGCCTTCACGGTCATCGAGCGCTTGGCCACGTAGCCCTCAAGCACCGTGCGGTACAGTTTCGTGGAGCGAAACCAGGCGTTGAGGCGCTCGGAGCTGCGGGCAAAGCAGAAGGCGGCCACCAGCAAAAAGGGCGTCGTCGGTAAAACAGGCATCACAGCACCGAGGGCGCCGAGCCCAAATGCGGCGAACCCGGCCGCCGCCCAAGCGTAGTGCACGGCCCTCCGGCCGCTGCGTGCTCGCTGCTCCCTTCGGCTTCCTGCATCTGGTTTTCCATCTCCTTGGCTCCGTTCATAGTTTGCTATAGCTAACTTATTTCACTTGCATGATAGCGAAGTCGCGATAAAAAGTAAACCATGGGTAATTATTGAGTGAAAGCCACAGCCCCCTTCCCAAACGCCCCCCCATTCGACACCACCCGTCGAGCGGTCGCAGCGGACGCATGGAAATACCGGGCAGGGACGCGGTTCCCGCGGTTTCCCCGTCAACGCTGCGCTACCATGGACGGGCGAGCCGCTTCCCGCCGACGCTCGCATCCGATGGGAAGGAGCGCAGCATGAACTTCAACAACGTGCGATTCGAGCGGTCGTTCGGCACGTCGGCGCAGCTTACGCCTTCGACGGCTCCCGAGGTCGCGTTCTCGGGGCGGTCCAACGTGGGCAAGTCGTCGTTGCTGAACAAGCTGTTCAACCGCAAGGGCCTGGCGAAGGTGTCGCAGACGCCCGGCAAGACGGCCACCATCAACTTCTTCGACGGCGACGGCGTGACGTTCGTGGACCTGCCGGGATACGGCTACGCCAAGGTGTCGAAGTCCGAGAAGGCGCGCTGGTCGGAGCTCATCGAGGGCTACTTCAACCAAGACCGCTCCTTCGCGCTCGTGGTGGCCCTCGTTGACATCCGTCACGAGGCGTCCGAGCTGGACGAGAACATGATCCGCTTCCTGCGCGAGGCCGACCTCCCCTTCGTCGTGGCGCTCACGAAGGCCGACAAGCTGTCCCGCCAGCAGCAGATGAAGCAGAAGGCCGCCCTCAAGCGCCAGCTCGCGCTGGGCGACGACGCCTCTATGGTGGTGACGTCGTCCGCGAAGGGCGACGGCATCGAGGAGCTGCGGAAGATCATCAGGGATGCGGTGGCGTAGGCGCGGCCATCGATCGGCGCACGTTCGCTCGCGCCGATCGCAAACGCAAGGAGGGGCGGCCAACTGAACGGCCGCCCCTCCTTGCGTTTGTATTCAGATAGCGTTACGGACGGACGATCTTCATGCCCGCCTGCACGGGGCCGACGACAACGCCCACGCCGTAGGTGGCCGCGTGGATCATCTGGTTGTTGCCGATATAGATGCCGCAGTGGCCCGAATTGACGCACACGTCGCCCGGCTGGGGGTCGCTTACGGTGGGCCATCCCATGAACGTCGAGGTGCTGCCCATGCGCGAGTAGCTGCCCGACAGGCAGAACGACACGAAACCGGAGCAGTCGTACTCGTTCGGACCTGCGCCGTAGCTCGGGTCGCCGTATCCGTACGCCTTCCCGATCTGGCTGTACGCGCGTCCGACCACGGTATCGGCGATAGCCTCGTCATAGGAGGGCCCAGGCGACGGCGAGGGCGTGTAGCCCGGATTGCCGCCCGTGTTGCCCGTGTTGCCGCCCGTCGCCTGCTGGATCGAGGCGTCCACCACATCTTGGGCCTTGGCGGCCTCGGCGGCCTGCTGGGCGGCGCGCTCCTGCTCGAGCAGGGCGGCGGCCTCGGCGCTCAGGCTGTCGTAGGTGGCCTGCATGGAGGCTATGGTTCCCGCCGTCTCGTCTTTGCTGCGCTTCGCCTCGTCGGCCTTCTCCTTGGCGATGCGCTCCTGCTCGGCGAGCACGGCCTCCTGCTCCTGCACCTCGGCACGCAGGTCCTTCGTCTGCTGCACGAGGTCGGCGTCGTTCTGATTCAGGGTATTGAGCAGATCCCAGTTCGTGGCGAACGCCGCGAACGTGGTGGAGCCGAACAGCAGGTCGAGCAGGGTGCTGTTGCCGGTGCGGTACATGCTGCGGGCACGGGTCCCCAGGTGATCCTGCAAGTCGGCTATCTGGCCGGTGGCCTCGTCGATGCGCGCCTGCGCTTCGTTGCGGTTGGCCTCGGCTTCTTCCTGGGCTGCCACCGCCTCGTCGTAGGCGATAGCCGTCTGCTCCAGCTTCTCCTGCATCGCGTTCAGCGAGGCGAGGGCGGACTGGGCCTCGGCCTGTTTCTCGGCAGACGTCGGCTCGGCGAAGGCGAGCGAGGGGATCATGAGGGATGCGGCGAGCGATGCCGCGACGAATCCGGCCAGCGCGCCCTTGGCGCGCGCCTTCGTTGCACTATGCTGCATGTGGGGCCTCCACCTGCTTCGTTAGCTCTGATACGTTGAGCAATAGTCTAACAGACCCTGCCCCTCCGTTCCCAAGACACAACTGTATCGATACAGGAACATCACAGCGCAAGCGGGTACGGGATAGGTCGAGGCGCGCGCCTATGAACGAACAGGGCCCCTACCCGGCGAACCCCTCGTCAGCGATGCGCCCTTCCCCGTCGGCGGCAGCGGTGGCCAGCTCGTCGCAGCGCTCGTTCTCGGGATGGCCGGCATGGCCCTTCACCCATACGAACTCCACCCGATGGGGCTTCTTGGCGGCCAGCAGGCGTTTCCACAGATCGTCGTTCTTCACGGGCTGCTTCTGCGAGTTCTTCCAACCCCGCTTGAGCCATCCGTCCACCCAATGCTGGTTGAACGCGTTCACCACGTACTGCGAGTCGGAATACAACGTGACGGCGCACGGGCGCTTCAGCGCCTCGAGACCTGCTATCACGGCCATGAGCTCCATGCGGTTGTTCGTGGTGTGCTCGAATCCCTGCGAGAGCTCCTTCTCGTGCACCTTGCCGGAGCTGTCCACGAAGCGCATCACCGCGCCGTACCCTCCCGGTCCCGGATTGCCCCGCGCCGAGCCGTCGGTGAAGATCTCTACCTGCATGAATGCCCTTTCGCGATGGAAGGCGCCGCATGAGCGGCGCCTTCGGGTTACTTGTATTGGGACGGATGCTTCTCGAAGAAGTCGAAGCGGGGCGGCAGCTCGCGGATGCGGTGGCGGCCCTCGTCGATCTCGCCGGCGCTGCACAGCTCGCCCATGTCCTCCAGGTCGTAGTTCCAGCTGAAGAAGTCGTCGAACTCGAAGCTCAGGTAGTCGCAGATCTTCTCGGTGCCCGCGGGCACGATGGGGTGCATGAGCAGCGTGGCCACGCGCAGCAGGTAGAACGAGTCCACGAGCACCTGGCGGCGCGCCTCGTCGTCTCCCTCCAGCTCGGCGGCCCTGATGCCGTCCGACCAGTGCTTGTTCGCGAACCGGATGAAGTCGTCCATCAGCGACATGACGGAGTGCAGCTCCACCTTCAGCATGAGGCGGTCGTAGGCCGCAAGCGTCTCGTTCGCGCGCGCGAGCGCGGCGTCCGTGGGGCGGCCGAGCGGCAGGTAGCCCTCGAAGTTCTTCTGCGCCTCGTAAAAGCAGCTGCGGGCCAGGCGGTTGAACACGTTCGTGAGCAGCGCGCCCTCCTTGAGCACCGGGTCTGCCACGCGCGGGTCGGCAAGCTCCTCCTCGGTGGCCAGGAACGGCTTGGGCTTGAAGCCCACCGACTTCTGATCGAGCCCGAGTGCCAGGAAGTGCGCGCGCAGCTGCTCCACCGTGTAGAAGTCCAGAAGCTCATCGGCCGTGGGAGGCTTCACCGACCCCGACGACGACGCCTTCTTGTCGCCGAACAGGATGTGGTGGTTCGCCACGAGCCGCGTCTGGTGCAGCGGATGCTCGGCCACGCCCGGCATGATGAGGTCGCCCGGACGGATGGCCTCGATGAGCGCAGGCTGGGCCACGCCGTAGAAGTACAGGTTGTCCTGGCCGATGAACTGGTAGACCTCGGCATCGTCCGAGCACCACCAGTCGCGCCAGCTGCCGCGCGGCAGGCCCATCTGGTCGTTCACTGCCATGGTGAACGACATCGGCGCCCACAGGCTCTCGGGCCAGCACCACACGGTGAGCCCCTCAAGCCCGTCGATGACCGGGGCTTTCACGCCCCATTCGATGTTGCCCGTGATGCGGAACGGCACGAGCGCCTTGCCGGTGCGGAAGCGGATGCCCGCCCGCCCCAGCGCATCGCGCGCCGCGTCGCGGGCGTCGATGTCCTTGAACTCTATCTCGAAGCTCTGCTTGCCGCGCTCGGGCTCTCGCAGCTCGTGGGCAGGAAGCTCGGCGGCCACGGCCTCGTAGGCCTCGCGCGCGTCGTTCTTGATGTAGACGACCGGCGGCGCCAGGAACTCCTTTACAGCCTGGGGCACGATGGCGCGGATGTTCGGGTCGGCCTCCATCGCGGCCACCCGCTCGCGCAGGAAGTCGCCGAAGGCGGGCAGGTCGAAGTACCAGTTCTCCACCGGGCGCATCTCGGGGACGGTGCCGGTGAGGGACGACTTCGGCGCGATGAGGTCCTCGGGCGCGTAGCTGTGCCCCAGGTCGCACTCGTCGGCGTAGGCGTGCTCCGACTTGCAACCCTGCACGGGGCAGCGGCCCGTCACCTGGCGGCCGTTCAGGAACGTGTGCGCCTCGGCGTCGTAGAACTGCAGCGTGACACGCTTGTGCAAGTGCCCGTTCTCGTGCAGCTTCTCGATGAACTTCTCGCTGATGAGCTGGTGAACGTCGCCCGAGTGGCCCATGCCGGACCCCTCGTAGATGGACAGGCTGATGCCGTAGGCGTCGAGCGTGGCCTTCTGGGCGTCGTGGTTTCTCTGCACGTACTCCTCGATGGTGCCGTCGAACTCGCCGGCCTCCACCAGCTTCCGGTAGCCCTCGTTGATGGGCGAGCCGAAGCAGTCCGTGCCGCTGATGAAGCGCACGTTCTCGGGCCCTATGCGGTCGCGCAGGAAGCGCGCGAAGGCGTCAGCGGGCACGAACACGCCGGCGATATGCCCGAAGTGCAGCGGCTTGTTGCCATAGGGCATGCCCGCCGTGACCACGGCGCGCTTCGGCCACACGACGCGCTCCTCGGCGGGAGCGGCGCTCAAAGTTGGTGCGTTATCGGGCAAGGCTGCCATCGTTTTCCAGCTCCTTCAAGACCTGGGTCAGGTCGTCGGCCGAAAGGCGGCTCTCCGACATCAGGTTCAGCAGTTCGGACAGGCTCGAGCTCGGATTGTCGAGCATCACGGTCTTGGCCGTGGACGAGCCGGCCAGCTCGGCTGCCTTGGCCACGGCGTCCTCGCGCGTGCCTATCTCGTCGGCCAAGCCGTTCTCCACGGCCTCCATACCGGTGAACGTGAGGCCGGTGGCCAGCGCGCGCACCTCCTCGACCGTCATGTCGCGGCCCTCGGCGACCGTCTGGATGAACGTCTCGTTGATTTGGTTCACCATGTTCTGGTAGTAGGCGCGCTCCTCCTCGGTCAGCGGGCGCGTGCCGTAGCTGGAGTCCTTGGAGTCGGACGACGTGACGTTCTCGATGGAGATGCCCAGCTTGTCGAGCAGGCCCGACAAGTCCGTGACCTGCAGCGCCGTGCCGATGGCGCCGATGGCCGTGGTCTTGGCCGTGTAGATGTAGTCGGCCTGGCTCGAGATCTCGTAGGCGGCGCTCGCGTTCATGGACGCGCTCGAAACCACGACGGGCTTGCCGGAATCCTCGGAGAACTCGCGCACGTAGGCGGCCATCTCCTCGCCGGCCGTCGCCGTGCCACCGCCGGAGTTCACGCGCAGGACCACGGCCTTGATGTGCTTGTTCTCCGCGGCCACGTCGAGCTGCGCCTTCAAGCCCTCGGGACTGCACGTCGTGCCATCGTACTGGATGGTGCCGTCGATGTCGATGACGCCCACCGCGTCCGAGGTCAGGTAGTCCACGTCCGACGTGGCCGCCGTGGACCCCAGCGCGCCCAGCGTGCCGAACGACGAGGACACGGCCGACGTGCACGACCACATTCCCAGCGCTATGACGCCGAACACGCACAGCACCGCCACGAGCGCTACGATCCAGCCGCGGCTCTTCTTCGGCGGCTCGGGCTGGTAGTACGGCGGGAAGCCTTGCGGCCGGGGAGCCGGGGCGCCCTGTGGGGCGGCGGGCTGCTGCCACACCTGCTGCTGCCAGTTGTTGTCCTGGGGCATAGTGGTCCTCCGTTGCTATATCTCGATGGCGTCGCCCTTGGTGTGCTGGGCCTTCTTGGCCGTGCGCAGCAGGAACTCCTGGTTGGTCTCGGTCTGCTTGAGCGACTTGATGAGCATGTCCATGGCGCGCTCGGTGCTGTTCGTGTTCGACAGGATGCGGCGCACGGCCCAGATGAGCGGCGCCTCCTGCGGGTCGAGCAGCAGCTCCTCCTTGCGGGTGCCCGAGGCGACAGGGTCGATGGCCGGGAAGATGCGGCGGTCGGCCAGGTTGCGGTCGAGCTTGAGCTCCATGTTGCCCGTGCCCTTGAACTCCTCGAAGATGACCTCGTCCATCTTGGAGCCGGTGTCGATGAGCGCCGAGGCCAGGATGGTGAGGCTGCCGCCCCCCTCGATGTTGCGGGCGGCGCCCAGGAAGCGCTTGGGCGGATAGAGCGCCGTGGAATCCACGCCGCCGGAGAGGATGCGGCCCGATGCCGGCTGCGCCAGGTTGTAGGCGCGCGCGAGGCGCGTGAGCGAGTCCAGCAGAACGACGACGTCCTTGCCGCACTCCACGAGGCGCTTGGCGCGCTCGATGACCAGCTCGGACACGGCGATATGGTTCTCTGTGGGCATATCGAACGTGGAGGACACGACCTCGCCCTTGATGGAGCGTTCCATGTCGGTGACTTCCTCGGGGCGCTCGTCCACGAGCAGGCACATGAGGTGCACGTCAGGGTTGTTCGCGGTGATGGCGGCCGCGATGTTCTTCAGCACCGTGGTCTTGCCGGCCTTCGGCGGGCTGACGATCAGGCCGCGCTGGCCCTTGCCGATGGGGCTCACGAGGTCGATGACGCGAGCTGTGACGGTGTTCTTGCCGTGCTCCATATGGAAGCACTCGTCGGGGTAGACCGGCGTGAGGTCGCCGAAGCGCACGCGGTTGCCGCACTCCTCGATGGGCGTTCCGTTGATGGCCGTGACCTTCTGGATGGCGGCGTACTTCTCGTTCTCGCGCGCCGGGCGCGTCTGGCCGGACACCATATCGCCCTTGCGCAGGCCGTTGCGGCGGATGGTGGAGAGGCCCACGTAGCAGTCCGTCTCGCTGGGCAGGTAGCCCTGCGTGCGCAAGAAGCCGTAGCCGTCGGCCAGGATATCCAAGATGCCGGACACCTCGATGAAGCCCTCGGCCTTCACGCTGGCTCCGAACACGGCCTCCACGAGCTCGGCCTTCTTGAGGCCGGTGGCGTCCACTCCCAGCTCGGCGGCCTTCTCGCGCAGCTCGGCCACCTTGAGCTTCGCCAGATCGTCGCGCGACACGCTGGGCTGCACCTCGCGCGGGCCGCGGTTGTTGTCGTGCGGGCGGCGCTGGCGGCGGTTGTTATTGTTGCCCTGCTTGCCCCCCGAAGCGTTTTGGCGCTGGTTGTTCTGCTTCGGACGGTTGCCCTGGTTCTGGCCTTGGCCGCCCTTGTTGCCGCTGGAGTTCTGACCCGGGCGCTTGGCGGTGCCGGAACCCTGCTGGGACGTGGCCTGGCCGCCGGCCTTCACGGACTTGCGCGGCGTCTTGGCCGCGCGCGGTGCGGGGGCTGCGGCCTCGGCCTGCGGCTCCGCAGCCTTGGCGGCCGGCGCCTTCGCGGCGGCGGCTCCGGCGTTCACGCTCGTGGAACGGCGGCGCGTGGGCTTGGCTGCCGGGGCGGGCGCCTCGGGCGCCACGGTTGCTGATTCGTTCTCGCTCATGCGTTCTGCACTTTCTCCCAGTCCTTGAGGAACGCCTCGAGGCCTCGGTCGGTCAGCGGATGCTGCACGCACTTCTTGAGCGCGGCGAAGGGCACGGTGGCGATGTCGGCGCCCATGAGGGCCGCCTGCGCCACGTGGTTCGCACTGCGCACGGACGCGGCGATGATCTCCACATCGTGGCCGAAGTCGTAGTTGTTCACGGCGGCCACCACGTCCTCGAGCTGCGCGAGGCCGTTCTCGGAGATGTCGTCGAAGCGGCCCACGAACGGGCTGATGTAGCGGGCGCCGGCGCGGGCGGCCATGATGGCCTGCGGCACGGTGAAGCACAGCGTCATGTTCACCGGGATGCCCTCGGCGGCCAGCTGCTTCGTGGCGGCCAGGCCCTCGATCATCGTGGGCAGCTTCACCACCACGTTGTCGGCGAGCGCAGCGAGCTCGCGACCGTCGCGGATCATCTCGTCGCGCGTCATGGCCACGCTCTCGGCGGACACGGGGCCGTCCACGATCTCGCAGATGCGCTTGATGTGGTTGTGGAAATCGGCGAGCTTGCCGCCCGTGCGCGCGTAGAGCGTCGGGTTCGTGGTCACGCCCGCGAGCACGCCCCAGCTGGCCGCCTCCTCGATCTCCGCGAGATCGGCGGTGTCCAGAAAGAATTTCACCTAGTCCTCCTTATGCTTATGGGTATATCTGCTTGGAAACGCGCGCAAGCGCACGCGTGCATGCCTGAAGTGGAATATTGGATGTTAGATGGCTTTCCAACGGTGGGATATTCAGAACTTCGATCATGTTAGCGCATGATCCGCGATCGTTCAAGCACATCAGGCCGCATATCGTGGAATTGCGATGGAGGTTGGGGCACGCTTCGTCATCAAGCAAGGCGGTGCGGGAAAGCCCCTCGGCGCGAGGCGGGCCTAGCCCATCGTGCGAAAGAAGCAGCTCCTCTCCCCCGTGTGGCAGGCGGGACCCGCCGGACGAACGAGCGCAAGCAGCGTGTCGGCGTCGCAGTCATAGCGCAGCTCCACAAGCTTCTGGGTGTTTCCGCTGGTAGCTCCCTTGTGCCACAGCTCACGCCTGCTGCGGCTCCAGAACACCGTCTCGCCGCACTCCATCGTGAGCGCGAGCGACTCCTCGTTCATCCACGCCATCATGAGTACCTCGCGCGTGTCCGCGTCCTGCACGATGCAGGGGATCAGCCCGTCGGTGTTGTAAGTCAGTTCGGGGACGTCCATGATTCTTTCTCCTCGCTCGCAAATTGTGCAACAGCTGTTGCACAATCGCCTTCTCACATCCGCTTCTCGATATCCTCCGTCGACGGCAGCAACTCGGCGAACCCCTCCGGCAGCACCTCGGCGAGCCGGTACTCGCTCACGCCCATCGGCTTGCCGATGTCGCGCAGCGCGTACTCGGCCACCACGTTGTCCTTCGTCTTGCACAGAAGAAGCCCGATGCTGTGGTTGTCATGCTCGGTGCGCAGCAGGTCGTCCACCGCCGAGAGATAGAAGTTCAGCTTGCCGGCGAACTCGGGTTTGAACGCGGCGTTCCTCAATTCCACGACCACGTAGCTCCGCAATCTGATGTTGTAAAAGAGCAGATCGATGTAAAAGTCCTGCTCTCCAACCGAAAGGTGGTACTGCCTCCCGACGAATGCGAACCCTGTGCCGAGCTCGAGCAGGAGCCGGGTGATGTTCTCCATCATGCGGTCTTCCACCTCGTGCTCGACCGCCCCCTGCCTCGCCGTGATGAAGTCGAAGATGTAGGGGTCTTTGAGCGCCTGCTGGGCGAGCTCGCTTTCAGGTGCCGGAAGCGTCCGCTCGAAATTGCTCACTTTTCCAGCCAGAGCCTGACGTTCGTACAGCTTGGTTTCAACCTGATGGGACAGCACCGCACGACTCCACCCGTTTTCGATGGTTGCTTGCACGTACCACTCGCGCTCAGTGCCCGGATCCGTTTTGTCGAGAAGAAACATAATGTGCCCCCAAGGAATTGTGCAGCAGCTGCTGCACAATTGGCCATCTACTTCGCGCGCGAATTTGACCATGTACTTCATGCTTCTCACGGAAAACCCCTTGATGCCCGGGAACGCGGTGCGTATATCCTGCGAAAGGCTTTCAAGATACTTGCTTCCCCACAGAGACCGTTCGTCTATCAAGCGCCCCACGCGCCAATACAGCCGGATCACCTCCGCGTTGGCGCTTTGGACGGCGCGGTTCTGCGCCTCTGCTATCTCGCTCTTGATCCGACCGAGAGCGTTCAAGTAGTCATCGTTGTTGGCGAGCATGGCGCAGCCTCCTCTTTCCCCTGATTCGAGTATTCAGCAGGCTGTCCCGAGAGCCACAGCCAGAACGCCGGGCTTGGGTTAGGCGGCTTGCCAACCAAAAAGCAGTGTAGCAAACACTTGTTCTTATTTCAAGTGGAATGCGCTACAATCTCACCGGAATTCCCTGGGCGCGCATGTGCTCTTTCACCTGGCGCACGGTGAGCTCGCCGAAGTGGAAGACGCTCGCGGCCAGCACGGCGTCGGCCTCGCCCTCGATGACGCCCTGGGCGAAGTGCTCGAGCTTCCCCACCCCGCCCGAGGCGATGACCGGGATGTCCACGGCGCGCGCCACGGCGCGGGTGAGCGCGCAGTCGAAGCCGTCGCGGCTGCCGTCGCGGTCCATGCTGGTGAGCAGGATCTCCCCCGCCCCGCGCCGCGCCGCCTCCTGCGCCCACTCCACGGCGTCGATGCCCGTAGCCTTGCGCCCTCCGTGCACGTAGACCTCCCACTTGTCTCCCGCGCCCGCGACGTGCTTCGCGTCGATGGCGCAGAGGATGGCCTGCGAGCCGAACGCCGCGGCGGCGCTCGTGATGAGCGACGGATCCGCCACCGCGGCCGAGTTCACCGATACCTTGTCGGCGCCGGCCGCGATCATCGTGCGAATGTCGGCCACGCTGCGGAAACCCCCGCCCACGCAGTACGGCAGGTGGAGCTGCTCGCTCGCGCGGCTGGCGAGGTCGACGGTGGTGGCGCGGTCGTCGCTCGTGGCCGTGATGTCGAGGAAGATCACCTCGTCGGCGCGCTCCTCGTCGTAGCGCTGCGCGAGCTCGATGGGGTCGCCCGCGTCGCGCAGGTTCACGAAGTTGACGCCCTTCACCACGCGCCCGTCCTTCACGTCCATGCAGGGGATCACGCGCTTCGCTAGCATCGCGCACCTCCCATCC
This sequence comes from Gordonibacter urolithinfaciens, assembly GCF_900199375.1. NCBI lineage: Bacteria > Bacillati > Actinomycetota > Coriobacteriia > Eggerthellales > Eggerthellaceae > Gordonibacter > Gordonibacter urolithinfaciens. The sequence continues at coordinate 2,680,221 of NZ_LT900217.1, read as the reverse complement.
CGCACGGGTCGGACGCGATGGCGGCGGCCTCGGCGCGGCGCGTGGCCTCGGCGCAGGCGCGCACGCCGTCGGCCACCGACAGCGCGCCCTCGTACACGGCGCGCCCTGCGATGACCCCCTCGATGCAGCCGGCCACCTCGCCCAGGCGCGCGAGGTCGTCCACGCCGGCCACGCCGCCCGAAGCGATCACCGGATGGCCGAACGCCTCGGCCATGCGCACGTAGGCGGCCGGGTCGACGCCGGTCTGCATGCCGTCGCGCGCGATGTCGGTGTACACAAGATGTCTGAAGCCGAGCGCCGCCACGTCGCGCGCCAGCTCCTCGGCCGCCACGCCCGCGCCCTCGCGCCAGCCGGCCACGGCCACCTCGCCGCCCTTCGCGTCGATGCCCGCGCAAAGAAGCCTGCCGTACTGCGCGATGGCTTCCTCGGCGAAGGCGGGGTCGGCCACGAGCGACGTGCCCAGCACCACGCGCGACACGCCCGCGTCGGCCAGGCGCGCGATGGTGTCGAGCGAGCGCACGCCCCCGCCCACCTCCACCTTGAGCAGGGTCTTGCGCATGATGCGCTCGATGATGGCGATGTTCTCGGGGCTCCCCGACCGCGCACCGTCGAGGTCCACCACGTGCAGCCACGTCGCGCCCTGCTCCTCGAACAGCTGCGCCTGGGCGGCGGGGTCGTCGTGGTACACGGTCACGCGGTCGTAATCGCCCTTGGCGAGGCGGACGGCCTTGCCGCCCAGGATGTCGATGGCCGGAAGCAGGTACACGGCGCTCACGCCCCTTTCACGATGGACACGAAGTTGCGCAGCAGACGCGCGCCGGCGTCCGAGCTCTTCTCGGGATGGAACTGCACGCCGAACGCGACGTCGCCGTACTGGACGGCGCTCGGGAACGTCACGCTGTGCGTCGTCTCCCCGACGACGAACGGGCCCGACGGCGCCACGAAGCCGTGCGTGAAGTAGAAGTAGGTGCCCGTCGGTATTCCGTCGAACAAGGGGCAGGTTTCGGAACCGTCCGCAGACGGGCGGGGCAACGCCCAGTCCGTCTGCTGCGTGCATCGCAAGTGCACCGTGTTCCAACCCACATGGGGTACCTTGTAGGAGAGGCCTTGCTCGTCCTGCTTGGGCATCTTCGCCACAACGCCGGGCAGCACGGCGAGGCCGCGGGCGTTGTGGGTGGAGGCCTCGTCGTCCTCCTGCGGGGCGCCCTCGACGCCCTCCTCGAACATGAGGTGCATCCCCAAGCAGATGCCGAGGAAGGGCGCGCCGGCGGCGATGCGCTCGCGGATGGCGCCGATCTGCCCGAGCTCCTCCATCGTGGCGGCCGCGTCGGCGAACGCGCCCACGCCCGGCAGCACGACGGCGTCGGCGCGGACGATGGCCGCGGGGTCGGACGCGATGAACGCGTCGCCGCCCGCCGCGTCGATGCCGCGCTCGACGCTCTTCAGGTTGCCCTTGCGGTAGTCGACGACCGCGATGCGCGGGGCCGTCACAACGCGCCCTTCGTGGAAGGCAGCGCGTCGCCGATGCGCGGGTCGCGCTCGACAGCCTGGCGCAACGCGCGCGCGGCGGCCTTGAACGACGCCTCCACCAGATGGTGCGCGTTCTCGCCCGCCAGGCTGCGCACGTGCAGCGTGAGACCCGCGTTCGCCGCGAAGGCGATGAAGAACTCCTTGGCGAGCGACGCATCGAACGAGCCCAGCATGACGCACGGCACGTCCACGGCCCAATGCAGCTGGCCGCGGCCGGAGAGGTCCACGGCCGCCAGCACGAGCGCCTCGTCCATCGGCAGCGCGAGCGAGCCGAACCGCGCGATCCCGCGCTTGTCGCCGAGCGCGCGGTCGACGGCCTGGCCCAGCACGATGCCCGCGTCCTCAACCGTGTGGTGCGCGTCCACCTCGATGTCGCCCTTCGCGCGCACGGCCAGGTCTATCAGGCTGTGCCGCCCGAACGCCGTGAGCATGTGGTCGAAGAACGGAACGCCCGTCTCGACGTCGACGGCGCCCGTGCCGTCGAGGTTCACGACGATGCGGATGTCCGTCTCGTTCGTCGTGCGCTCGACGGTGGCGGTTCGTTGGTTCATGTTCGTCTCTTTCTCTAAGCTCGCTGGTCCAGCCGTCAGGCCGAAGGAACCCTCAAGTCGCACTTCCCCATCACGGCATCGCGCAGGGCGCGCAAAAACGCGTCGTTCTCCCCGGGCGAGCCGATGCTCACGCGCAGGCAGTCCTCGAGGCCCGGCGCACGCGAGAAATCGCGTACGAGCACGCCGCGGCCGTAGAGCATCTCCCAAACAGTGCCGGCGTTCTCCAGGCGGAACAGCACGTAGTTCGCGTCCGACGGGTACGGCTTCACGCCGGGTATGCGCTTGAGTCCGTCGACGACGCGGGCGCGCTCCTCGATGATGGCGCGGATGCCCGGCTCGAACTTCGCACGGTTCGCGTACACGACGCGCGCGATGGCCTGCGACACGGCGTCCACCGAATACGGCTGGCGCACCTTCACGAACTCGCGGATGACCTCGGCATCGCCCAGAAGGTAGCCCATGCGCACGCCGGCCAGGGAGAACGCCTTCGAGAACGTGCGCAGGATCACGAGGTTCTTGTGCTGTGCCAGGTAGGGGCGCATCGTCTGGCGCGAGAACTCGAAGTACGCCTCGTCCACCATGACGAGCGCGTCGGTGGCGTCGAGCAGCCGGCAGACGAACGTTTCGCTTGCCAGCTCGCCCGTGGGGTTGTTCGGGCTCGTGACCACGAGATAATCGATGCCGCCCTCGGCGACGCGCGCGAGCACGGCCTCCTCGTCGATGGAGAAGTCGGCGCGCCGCGGCACGTTCGCCACCGTCGTGTTCGTGAGGCGCGCGTTGGCGTCGTACACCGAGAACGTGGGCGGCAGGTTGAGGAACGTGCGCCCCGGACCTCCCCACGCGAGCGCCAGGTTGAACAGCAGCTCGTCGCCGCCGTTGCCCACGAGCACCTGGTCGCGGTCGAGCCCGTTCGCCTCGGCGATCATGTCGCGCAGGTCGTTGGCCAACGGGTCCGGATAGCGGTTCAGGGCCACGCGCTTCACCTCGCGCATGATCTCGTGGCGCACCTCCTGCTCCACGTCATGCGGGTTCTCGTTCGCCGAGAGGACGGCCTCGGCGGGCAGGTACTTCGGATCGTAGGGCTCGAGCCCTGCGAGCTGCGGGGCCGAGCAGCACACGCTACGCATCGGCGCCCCCGCTTCCCACGGCGCCGGCACCCGAGGCCGCGCCCATGGGGCCGCCCTCCTCGCCGAACACGTTGCCCGTGCGCAGCAGGTTCTGGCGCATCTCCACGCTCATGGCGTGGGCCCACAGGCCCTCGTGGCGCGCGATGGTGGTGACGGCGTCGGCGTCGCGGGCGAGCGCGGCCGGCGAGTACTGGATGACGCTCGACTTCTTCACGAACTCGTCCACCGAGAGCGGAGAGGCATAGCGGGCCGTGCCGCCGGTGGGCAGCGTGTGGTTCGGCCCGGCCACGTAGTCGCCCACGGCCTCGGGCGTCCACGCGCCCAGGAAGATGGCGCCCGCGTTGCGGATGGCGCCCAGAAGGTCGAAGGCGTGGTCGAGATGCAGCTCCAGGTGCTCCGGCGCGATGACGTTCACGGCCGCGAGCGCCTGCGGGATGTCGCGGCACACCACGACGAGCCCCTGGTCGGCCAGCGACGCCGCGGTGATCTCGGCACGCGTGGACGATTCCAGGTGGCGCTCCACGGCGCGCTCCACCTCGTCGGCGTAGGCCTCGTCGAACGTCACCAGGTAGCATGCGGCCAACGGGTCGTGCTCGGCCTGGGCCATGAGGTCGATGGCCACGAGCGCCGGGTCGGCCGTGGCATCGGCCACCACGCACACCTCGGACGGGCCCGCGATCATGTCTATCCCGACATCGCCCGACACGACCTTCTTCGCTGCCGCCACGTAGGCGTTGCCGGGGCCGGTGATCTTCGCCACCGGCTCGATGGACTCCGTGCCGTACGCGAGCGCGGCCACGGCCTGCGCGCCGCCCACCGCGTAGATCTCCGTGACGCCCGCCAGGCGGCAGGCGTAGAGGATGGCCGGGTCGAGCTTGCCCGACTTCGCGGGCGGCGTCACGCACACGATGCGCGGCACGCCGGCCACGGCGGCGGGCAGGGCGTTCATGAGCACGGTGGAGGGGTAGAGCGCGCGTCCGCCCGGCACGTAGATGCCCACGGATTCCAGCGGCTCCACCTTCGAGCCCACGAGCGCGCCGTCCTCGCGCACGGTGAACCAGCTCTGCTGGCGCTGGCGCTCGTGAAAGTCGCGGATCTGGCTTGCGGCCTGGCGCAGCGCGCGCGCCGTGTCGTCGTCCACGTAGGCTGCGGCCTCGTCGACGGCCAGCTGCGGCACGCGGAAATCCTCCAGGCGCACGCCGTCGAAGCGCTCCGTGTAGTCGCGCAGGGCGGCGTCGCCCCGCTCGCGCACGTCCTCGATGATGGCGGTGGCCGCCGTGAGCGCGGCGGCGTTGAACGCGCCGGTGCGCTTGAGGTGCTTGTTCGAGAAAACCTCGCCGGGTTCGAGTATCACACGACGCATGGGGCTGCTCCTTATCCTTGCTTCGTCGGCGCCTGCGGCGCAGGGTCGTCCTGCGCCTGCGGGGCGGCCTGGACGGCCTGCGCGAGCGCCTGGGTCAATTGTACGATACGCTCATCGGTGCGGAACGCGCATGCGTTCGCGAAGAACCGAGCAGTCGATGACAGCACCTCTTCAACCACCACGAGGTCGTTCTCGGCGAGCGTGGTACCGGTGGCCGTTATGTCCACGATGCGCTCGGCCATGCCGGTGAGCGGCGCCAGTTCGATGTTGCCGTGCAGCTTCACGATCTCCACCTCCCTGCCCTGGCGGGCGAAGTGGGCGGCCGTGATGCCGGGGTACTTCGTGGCCACGCGGATGGAACCGAGCTCGCGGTAGCGCTCGTCGGCCGCTCCCGCCGCGGCGGCCGGCTCGGCCACCACGAAGCGGCATGCGCCGAATGCCAGGTCCACCAACTCCACGACGTCCGAATCGGCTTCCAGGAGCGAGTCCTTGCCGCAGATGCCGCAGTCCGCCGCACCCAGCGCCACGAACGTGGGCGCGTCGGTGGGCCGCACGATGACGTACTCCACGCCCGGGTTCTTGATGATGAGCTGGCGGCCGGGGTTCGCGAGCCCCGCGACGTCGAGCCCCGCCGCGGCGAGCGCCGCGATGGTGTCGCCGTTGAGCGAGCCTTTGGGCACCGCGATGCGCAGCGGGCAGGGGTTGGGAGCCGCAGGTACGCTGGGCGCGTTCTCGCAGCCCGCCGGAACCGGGGCGGCGGCAGCCATGGCTTGTTCCAAGAAGAACGCGAAGCCGGCGGCGGGGCGGCTCTCGCCGTAGGCGGCTATCATGTTGTCGTAGCGGCCGCCGCTGCCGAGCGGGGTGCCGAGCCCCGGGGCGTACGCCTCGAACACGAGGCCCGTGTAGTAGTCGAACGAGCTCATGACCGAGAAGTCCACGAGGATGCGCTCGCCCAGGCCCGCCTCCTCCAGCAGGTCGTACGTGCGGGCGAACGCGTCGAGGCCGTCCTCGCAGCCGAGCGGCGCCACGAGCGCGCGCACCTCGTCGATGGCCGCGCGCCCGCCGCGGATGCGCGGCAGCGCGCGGATGGCGGCCGCGAACACAGGCGGCACCGAAGCGCGCGCACCCGGTTCCGCATCCGGAGCGGGACCGGCGCCCGCAGGCGCCGTCAGGCGGTCGAGCTCCACGAAGTTCGACGCATGGTAGGCGTCGAGCACCTGCTCCTTCCACCATGCGGGCGCCCCGCTCGCCTCGAGCAGCGCCCGCAGCACGCCCACCGTGGCCAGCGCCAGCGTGTAGCCGCGCGCGCCCGCCACGTCGAGCGCCTCGGCGAGCAGTCCCACGACCTCGGCGTCGGCCTCGGGGCCCTCCTCCCCGATGCACTCGATGCCCATCTGCGTGAGCTCGCGCGCCTTCGCCTGCATCTCCGCCTCGGCCTCGCGGAACACGCGCTGCAGGTAGCGGAACCTGAACGGTCCCGGCTGGCCCGCCAGGCGCGTTGCCGTCATGCGCGCAACCTGCAAGGTGACGTCGGGGCGCATGGCCAAAAGGTCGCCGCGCGCGTCGAAGAAGCGAAACGGGGACCCGGCCAGACGGCCACCCGCCCGCATGACGTCCATGACCTCGAGCGTGGGCGTCTCGATGGGCAGGTACCCGCGCGCCGCGAAACGCTCCTGCACGGCGCGCGTGATGCGCTCGCGCTGCTGCGCCTCGTCCGTGAGCACGTCGCGGAATCCTGCCGGTGTCACATAATTCATAGGTTCGCGCTTCTTTCCCTCGCGGTTCTCCAATACGACGCAGCCAGGATGCCGGGCTCCACCTCTTCGGCTTCGCCGGCCGAGCGCCGGGCGGGCTCGGGGGCGAGAAGCGGTTCCGCATCCGTCGCTGCGGCCTTCATCGCGGCGATTCGACCCGATGATACCACCGACTCATGCGCCTGCGGCAGCAAGCGGGCCGTTCTGCATCGCGTCGCTATACTTTAGCACAGTAGAGTGATAAAGCAATAGGAAATCAAGCCCGCAGCGAGAATCACCGAGCAAGAGAGCATGGACGAACGGCGTGCGGCCACCACCCATCGAGGGCGCGGCCCTGCTCCCCTACAGCAGCGACATCTGCTGGGGAGCGAAATCGTAGGTGCACAGCACCTCGTTCTCCACGAGCTCCACCTCGTGCGACTCCCAGTCTTTCAGGCACACGACGAAGCTCGCGCCGCCCTGTTCGAACACGATGGCGCTGCCCACCATGCCGATGCAGCGGCCGCCGCACACGTCGCGCGCGCCATCCGGCTGCTGGAGGTCGTCGCATGAGGGCGAGGGCCCGCCGAAGTAGTAGGGCGAGAAGTCCTGTACCGGCTCGGGCGCGAACCCGGCGCGCACCACGGCCTCCACCTGCGCGAGGCGCGCGGTCTCGCGGTCGAGCACGGAGACGGCCTCGGCGGCGTCGAAGCGCTCGTTCGCCAGCAGGTCGGCCTTCTTGGACGCGCGCATGGTCTCGGCGATGCCGGGCTGCGCGCAGAGCGCCGCCTCCAGCTCGCGCGCCGCGTAGGCATCGTCGAACCGCCCGACGATGCGCCCTGCCCGCGCCCCCTGCTCCAGCAGGCGGCGGACGCCGCGCGATGCGCCCGTGATGCCCGCCTTCACATGCGCCGGCGAGAAGTACGCCAGATAGGCGATATGCGGTTCCGCGTTGTAGGCGCGCTGCTGCGGGGAGACGAAGTCCGTGTTGTAGAACGAGGGATTGAACCCGGTTGCCTCCTGGCAGGCCGGGCACACCGTGACCTTGGACTCGGGCGGCAGCTCCACGTCCAGCGGGCACGGCATCTTGGCGTGGGTCTCCAGGTCGTGGCGCCCCACGCAGCGGCGCACGGGCAGGCGTCGCAGCGAGAACGTGCGTCCCCGCACGCCCACGCGCACCTGCACGTTGCGCACGCGGTCGTTCACCAGCAGGTAGGGTCCGTCCTCGTCGCAGCCGTGCCCAGCCAGCACGGCCGCACGGCCGGTTTCGATGTTGTCCATATAAGTGACCTCGCGTTAACTGCTATGCATCCCGTCAGGTTTCGAGGAGAATGATAGCGCACGAGGAGCATTGGCGGCGGGGGAATGCGGCGAAAGGGCCGGAATCCGCACAGAAGCCGACGGCACGCGGCGAATACCGCCAGCCGCCGGCGATTGCCGCGCAGCCGGTTTCGCAGGGGGCGCGACCGCCTTCGAAGGGCCGTATCCCCCTCTGGGAGCACCGCTCTATACTGGCATCGTCGTGTGCAAGCCGAGGAACAACCCGTCCCCTCCCGCAGAAACGAGGCACCATGGCACGCCAAGCGCTATCCCGTACCAAGACCCCCTTCGCAGCGGTCCGCCTCCTGGCGATAGCCGCGCTCCTGATCGCTGCCGCCTGCATCCTTCCCGCGCATGCGCAAGCCGAGGAAGCAGGGGCCGACAACCCTCCCATCCCGAAGATCGTCGGCTCTTTCGACAGGGACGCATACAAACCCGGAGATCAGGCCGTCGTCGCATTCTCCGTTACGAACGACACGCCCATCGCTTGGAACAAGGTGCGACTGGAAGCCCATCTGCCGCAGGGCGTGAAACTGGCTCGCGACGGCGATGCCACGGCTCGCGGGGCCGACACGTTGGCAGCCGGCGAAACGATCGAGCTGAAGCTGAACGTGTTGTTTGAACCTTCCCTGTTCAAGCGGCTTGCGCCCACGGGCGACAAGGGGAACGCCGTCGGCATCGCGCTGGCGGCCGCAGCGGCTGCGGGCTTCATCGCGCTGGCGGCCTCCACGTTCTCGCGCAAGCAGGCGCGCAGCCGCCGGGCAAAGGGGACCATGGGTGCGCTCATGGGCGTCGTGCTCGTAGCGGGCCTGGCGCCCCTGGTGCCGCGCGAAGCCCACGCCGACGAGGAGGGCGAGCAGGCCGCGGTGACCTCGTTCACGCTCGAAGGTTCTGCAACCTGCACCGCGCCGGGCGCCACCGTAGCCGCCATGCTCACGGTGGGGTCCACCGACCAGGAAGCCGCGTTCTCCCAGGCGAACGTGGAAGTGATCGGCGGGGCAGCAGCCTCGGCAAACGCGAAACGCGCTCGGATCAACCTGGTGTCCGACCTGCCCTTCGCCGACGAGCTGCCGCTCGACGCCATCTCGCTCGACGGTGATTTCCAGGGCTTGTCCGTCACTGCCGTTGAGCATGTCGGCACTGCGACGATGCTCGACGGCACCGAAGGGTCGGCCCTTGCCGTCACCCTTGGGGGCGACCTTGGCGCACCGGGCGCACGAGGAGTCATGGTCTTCGGCCCGGGATCGTTCTCCAACGCCGCCGCAAGCGGCGAAGCCACGCTGGCCGCCGAGGAAGCCCTCGTCACGTTCCACGTTGCCGAAGGCTTCTACGAGGACGACACGTTCACCTTCCCCGTCTCGCTCGAAAACGGGCGATTCTCTTCCGACGCGCAGGCTGGGCACTTCTCCTTCGCCGACCCGTCTTTGTCCGCAACGTCGTTCGCCGTCGACGCGAACGACGCGACGCGCGGCACCCTTGCCGTAGCGGCAACCGCCGACACGCCGCTCAACCAGTTCAAGGCGCTGTCCGCCGCCCTCGATGCCGACGACCAGCTTGCCGTCGATCCAATCGCCCTTGAAGGGGAGGCACCTGTCGCCATCGCGCACCCCTCTTACTACGACGGAGACGAGGCCACCGAAGACGCCGTCTCCACCGCCGGTGCCGCAGCAGCCGTTCCGTACGGCACCGTGAAGGCTAAAAGCGTCACGGAAAACCAGGATGGCTCCTTGACCGTGCACAACACGGTTGAGTTCAGCGCGCTGGACGGCAGCGTGAAGATCACCGATTTCAACCGGACCGGCAACTCCCAGATCACCCTGCCGGGCCAGGCCCCCACCCTTCCCCCGGATTACGGCCTCGGCGAAACCGGAGACGCCGGCATCCTGGAAGGCAATCCCGGAGCCGTGGTGTTCACCGACGTGCGCGAGAACGGCTTCGACTTCGATTTCGGCATCGACGCCGAAACGGTGAAAAGCTGGTACGGCGCCTACACTGAGAGCGGCCTTGCCAAAGAGCAGGCCAACGAGCAGTTCCTCGAAGAGATGACGCAGCTCATGTGCGGTCACGAGGTCGACCTGGCCGACGGCGTGGTGCTCAACAAGCTGGGCATCGCCCAGGGACCTTGCGCCGTCAACCTCTCCGACGAATCGCTGGCCAGCATCGTGGGCGGAACGGCGCTTTACAGCCAAGAGGATGACATGCGCACCGCGAAAACGGTGTTCGAGGTGCTGGAGAAGCTGGTTTCGGCTATCAGCTACTTCTGCTCGTCCGACCCATCCAACATCGGCCAGGGCATCTCGCAGATCCTGGGTATCATCGCCGCGCTGCTGGAAACCGGCCCCCAATACGACATCAAGGACGTGCTTGACGAGCTGAATCAGATGAAGGGCCAGCTCACGCGCATGGAAACCAGCGTTGACAACCTGGCTATCCAGCTGCGCGCCATCGACAAGCGCGGCGGCTTCGAGTCGGACTGGTACCAGGTGAAGTGGCTCATGGACCACCTGAACAGCTACGGAACCCTGTACACGGCCACCATCGGCACCATGACAGAGGAAGAGCTGGCGAACGGCGGCTTTGATGCGGCGACGTTCGAAGAGTTGACGGAAGAGAACCAGAAGACGCTGACGAGCTTCAAGCAGGCCATCGACGCCAAAAACGGGCTGCTCAACACCACCGTGTACGCCGATACGGTGAACCTGGGCAGCATGATCACGGGAACCGGCACCAAAGACGTGGTGAGCGACTACTATAACTGGATCGAAACGTACTACAACTGGGATCCGGAAACCTTCGAGATCAAAGACGTGTACCTGGGCTGCATGATCACCTCGTACCTGTACGGCTACCTGTCGTCCATGGCCTACCTTTCGACCGTCGAGGGCACCGGCACCGACGCCGAGAAGCTCAACGCCACGCTCGCCAAAGAAGACCTCAGGAAACAGGCCGATCAGGTGCTGAAGAAGCTTGTTGGGCAACGGGAGCGCGTATGGGACCAAGACTCTATGACCTATAAGGAAAAGTTCCAGAAGTCCCCGCTGCGCCAAGCCACCGAGCCGCTTGCGAACAAAAAAATACGCTGCTTGATCAACGAGCATGTGTATTCGCTCGACAACCACACCGGCCCGCTTTCTGGCCGCATGTACGACGATGCATACTTCGGAAACGCCTCGTTCGGGAAGAGCGTGGAGCGCGACGATGTTCTGATGTACTCGTTCACCGGCGAGCTCAATCTGGCTCAATGGCAGCAGATGGAAGCGAACCTGCCCCAGGTTCGAAAGATCAAGTACAGCCAAAAGCCCCTTCACGACTACGGGCTGGACATGAGCGACGCAAGCAACATCTTCAGCGAACTGCGCGCGCTAGGCTTCACCATGCTAGCGGTCCGCACCGAAAACACCCATACCGGCGACTCCCCCAAGGGGCGTCCGAAACCGCTCGTGCAGTGGAAGAGCAAGGAAGCGCCGCCCGCCCATGTGGTGGTAAGCGATGCGAGCTACAACAAGGTGAGCGACCAGCTAGCCGTTCGCCACGTGCGCACCGTTTCGGTAGACGTGTACGACATCAAAGCATCCCGGGTACTGCGCGGCGTAACAGCCGCACGGCATGAAAGCGTGTACTGGGTGGGCTATGGCTGGGGCTACCTCCATGACGTCTGGCCCTGGTGCACCTCGGAGACGAAGTACGAGAGAAGGGGGATGGTCTAGGACGCGCCGAAACCCAGAAAGGCGGGATCCGGCACGCCGGATCCCGCCTTCGCTCACGCAAAGCTCGCTTTAGCCAGAGCAGCGAGCGAATCCCAGCGAGCGAATCCTTGAGCCCGCCTGCATGTGGAGCGAATGCGGCGCTACGCCATGCCGGCAGCCTGCATCGCCTGCACGGTGAGGAACATGTTGTAGGAGAAGTACACGGCCACGACCACGTACACGCTTGCGAGCACCTTGGCCGCCAAGTGCCAACCGCTCCGCCACACCAGCACGATGCCCACCGGCCAGAAGACGAGCAGGAAGAACACGATCCAGAACGTCTGCTGGTGCCACTTCTTCGGGTTGGGGTCCTCCACCAGGTCGTTCGCGTTCTGCCGCAGGTCCTTGCGCTGCCAGTCGCCCGCGCGTCGGTTCTCGTCTGCCATGCCGTCCCCTTCCCTCGAGCACACACTGCCTGGCGCTCTTCCGCGTTTCCTGCCATCCTACCACGTCGGCGCATCGAGCGCCGGGCGTTGGCGTTCCGTTACCGGAACGCTAGGTCGCCGCTCGCGCGCCTGCCGCCGCCCGCGTCCGCCGCTGAACGCAACCGGTGCCGGACACGCGCGCCGCCGTCAGTTCAGCCCCGCGTACTCCACCTCTATCTGCTCGTCGAGGTACTCCTGCACCGGGGGCTTGCCGAAATCCTCTACCGTCTCGGTGTGCCAGCACTCGGTCTTCGGCAGCCCGGGGATGCGGTCAGCCACGAACACCGGGTCCTTGCCGGCCTTGCGCTGCGCCGTGTAGTCGTCGAGCACCTTGAGCGCCCACTTCCCCAGAAGCAGGATGGCCACAAGGTTCACCATGGCCATGAAGCCCATGAAGATGTCGGCGAGGTTCCACGCAAGGTCGAAGCTGTTCACCGCGCCGTAGAAGATGACGCCCAGGCACACGATCCGGAACACGAACAAGAGCGCCCTGCTGTTGCCCTTGATGAAGCGCAGGTTGTTCTCAGCGTAGAAGTAGTTGCCGATGAGGCTGGAGAACGCAAAGGCGAAGATGGCGAACGTGATGAAGTGGATGCCGACCTCTCCCACCGAGTTGTTCACCGCCATCTGCACGAGCGGCATGCCGTTGAGCGCGGCGGCGGCCTCGGGGTCCTGCACGTAGAACACGAGCACCATCATGGCCGAGCACGTGCAGATGAGCAACGTGTCGATGTACACGGACAGGCTCTGCACGAGGCCCTGCTTGCAGGGGTGCGACACGCTCGCCGTGGCGGCCGCGTTCGGCGCGGAGCCCATGCCGGCCTCGTTGGAGTACAGGCCGCGCTTGATGCCCAGCATCACGACGGAGCCCGCGAAGCCGCCGAAGATCGCCTGGAAGTCGAACGCCGAGGCAAACACCATGCCGAATACCTTCGGCAGCTCGCCGATATTGGCGATGGTGGTCCATACCGCAATGCCGATGTAGCCGACGGCCATGATGGGCACGATGATGGAGGTGATGACGCTGATGCGCTTCGCCCCGCCGAAGATGACGAACGCCGTCATCACCGCCAGCACGATACCGCAGGCGATGGCCGTGCCGTTCGTTGCGTAGTCGGGGATGTAGTACTCGAGCGATGACGTGGCGTTGAAGGCCTGCAGCCCGTTGAACCCGAACGCGAAGCACAGGATGAGCAGCACGGCGAACAAAACGCCCAGCCAGCGCTTCCCGAGCGCCTGCTCGATGTAGTAGGCCGGACCGCCGCGGAACTCGCCCTCCTTGCCGCGCACCTTCCAGATCTGCGCGAGCGTGGACTCCACGAACGCCGACGCCGCGCCGATGATGGCCATGAGCCCCATCCAGAACACGGCACCCGGACCGCCGGTTGCTATGGCCGTGGCCACGCCGGCGATGTTGCCCGTGCCCACGCGCGAGGCCGTGGACACCATGAGCGCCTGGAACGACGAGATGGACCGCTCGCCCTGGACGTGCTTCTTCTCGGTCAGCTGCGAGAACATGTCCTTGAGGTAGCGCAGCTGCACCGCCTTCGTGCGGATGGTGAAGTACACGCCCACCACCACGAGCAGCAACAGCAGGATGTACGTGTACAAAAACCCGCTCAACTCCCCGGTGAACCCGACGAGCCATTCGTTGAAGTCCATTGGAATCCCCTTCCCCTCGACCCACGGGTCGTTCGTAACATCAGCGAGAGGCGCCGAGCGCGTGCGTCAGCTGTTAAGCTGACGCACGAGCAGCTCGTTGATGACCTTCGGATTGCCCTGGCCGCGCATCTCCTTCATGCACTGGCCCACGAAAAAGCCGATGAGGCCGGTCTTGCCGCCTTGGTACTGGGCCACCTTGTCGGGGTTCGCGGCCAGCACCGCGTCCACGACGGCCTCGATGGCGCCGGTGTCCGACACCTGCTCCATGCCGCGCTCGGCCACGATGGCCTCCGGGTCCTTGTCCTCCTCGAGGATGGCGGCGAACACCTCCTTGCCTTGCTTGGACGAGATGGCGTCGGCAGCCACAAGCTTCACGAGCGCCACCGCGCGCGCGGGCGAGAGCGCCGTGTCGGCGAGCTTCACGCCGTCTGCGGCGTTCAGATAGGCGGTCACGTCGTTGATCACGAGGTTCGCCACCGGCTTGGCCAGCTTGGCCGCGTCGCCGCCGGCAAGCTCCATGCACGCCTCAAAGAAGTCGGCCGTCTCGCGATGCTCCACCAGGTGGCGCGCGTCGTAGGCGGAGAGCCCGAACGCGTCCTCGAAGCGGGCCGCCTTCTGGTCGGGCAGCTCGGGGAGCTTGGCGCGCACCGAGTCGATCCACTCGTCGGTCAGGTCGTAGGGCGCGAGGTCCGGGTCCGGGAACAGGCGGTAGTCGTCGGCCGTCTCCTTCACGCGCATCACGATGGTGCGCTTCTTGGAGGGGTCCCAGTGCCGCGTCTCCTGGAAGATCTGGCCGCCCTCCTCGAGCACTTCCGCCTGGCGGCAGATCTCGTAGGCCAGCCCGTCGTGGAGGTTCTTGAAGCTGTTCATGTTCTTGAGCTCGGTCTTGACGCCGAACTCCTTGGCGCCGCGGCGGCGCAGCGACACGTTGCCGTCGCAGCGCATGGAGCCCTCCTCCATGGAGCAGTCGGAGATGCCGAGCGCCAGGTAGATCTGGCGCAGCTTCTGCATGAACAGGCGCGCCTCCTCGGGCGTGCGCAGGTCGGGCTCGGTCACGAGCTCGGTGAGCGGCGTGCCGGCGCGGTTGTAGTCCACGAGCGAGTGCGTGGCCCCGGCGATGCGTCCCTCGCCGCCGCCGATGTGCACCATCTTGCCCGCGTCCTCCTCCATGTGGATGCGCGTGATGCCCACGTGGGCGGTGTAGCCGTCCGCCGTGCGCGTCACGTTGCCGCGGCTCTCGCCCACCTCGAGCCCGTCCAGGTCGACGCGCTCCTTGGCGGCCGCGCCGTCCACGTCGAGGTCGAGGTGGCCGCGCATGCAGAAGGCCACCGGGCCCTGCGTGGTCTGGTAGTTCTTCGACATATCGGGGTACATGTAGGTCTTGCGGTAGAACATCGAGTGCTTCTCGATGTCGCAGTTCGTGGCCAGGCCCGCCAGCACGATGGACTCGATGGCCGCGCGGTTCGGCACGGGCAGCGCGCCGGGAAGCCCCAGGCACACGGGGCACGTGTGCGTGTTCGGCTCGGCGCCGAACTCCAGCTTGCAGCCGCAGAACATCTTGGTGTCGAGCGTGGTGAGCTCGGCATGGATCTCGAGGCCGATGACGGCCTCCCAGTCCTGCAGCACCTCTTCGAGCTTGCGCATGGCTACTCACCTGCCTTTCCATCGGCGTAGGCGGGCGCCACGGGGGCGGGGCCGTACACCGTCTCGAGCGCCGCGGCCGCGCGGAACATGTTCTCGTCCTTGAACGCCGGCGAGATCAGCTGCACGCCCACCGGCAGGTGCGTGTCCGCTCCCAGGCCCACCGGCAGGCTCATGCCGCCGTTGCCCGCGATGTTGATGGAGATGGTGAACATGTCGGACAGGTACATGTCCGTAGGATCGCTCACCTCGCCGAACTTGAACGACGTGCGCGGCGACACGGGCGCCAGGATGCAGTCCACCTGCTCGTAGGCGCGCGCGTAATCCTGCGTGATGAGCGTGCGCACCTGCTGGGCCGGGTAGTAGTACGTGTCGTACACGCCGGCGGACAGCAGGTAGCTGCCCAGCATGACGCGGCGGCGCGTCTCGGGGCCGAAGCCGATGGCGCGGCTGGCCTCGTACTGGCTGCCCAGATCCTTATGGCCCGGATCGCAGTAGCCGTAGCGCACGGAGTCGAAGCGGGCCAGGTTGCTGAAGGCCTCGCAGGGACCCAGCACGTAGTAGGCGCTCATGGCGGCCTGGGCGTTGGGCAGCTCCACCTCCACGAGCTCTGCGCCCAGGGCGCGCAGGTGCTCCGCCGCCTCCTCCACCTTGGCCTTGACCTCGGGCGTGAGGCCCTTGGCTTCCATGAAGGCGGGCACCACGCCGATGCGCATGCCGCGCACGCCCTCGGCGAGGTTCGCCGTGAAGTCGGTGCCGACGTCCTGGCTCGTGCAGTCGCGCACGTCGCGTCCGGCGATGGCGTTCATGGCGAGCGCCGCGTCCTCCACCGAGCGCGCGAACGGGCCCACCTGGTCGAGCGAGCTGCCGAAGGCCACCACGCCGTAGCGCGACACCACGCCGTACGTGGGCTTCACGGCCACCGTGCCGCAGAAGCTGCCGGGCTGGCGGATGGAGCCGCCCGTGTCCGAGCCGAGCGTGACCGTGGCCAGGCCCGCGGCCACGGCCGCCGCGCTGCCGCCCGACGAGCCGCCGGGCACGCACGTGACGTCCCACGGGTTCTTCGTGGGGCCGAAGGCGCTCGTCTCCGTGGAGGAGCCGAACGCGAACTCGTCCATGTTGAGCTTGCCGAGCGGGATGCCCCCGGACGCGATGGCGCGCTCCACGCACGTGGCCGTGAAGGGCGACACGTAGTTCTCGAGCATCTTCGACGAGCACGTGGTATGGGTGCCCGCCAGGTTCATGTTGTCCTTGAACGCCACGGGAACGCCGGCCAGCGGACCGAGCTCGTCCAGCGTGCCGGCGGCCACGGCCGCGTCGATGCGCGCGGCGGCATCGAGCGCCAGCTGCCCGGTGGTCTCGAGGAAGGCGTTGAGGTCCTTGTTCGCAGCTTCGATGCGCGCGAGCGAGCCTTCGGCGACCTCGCGGGCGCTGAAGTCCTTGGCGGCGAGTCCCGCGCGGATCTCGCGGGCGCCCATCGCGCCGAACGCGGAAGAGGATGCGGCGCCCATCAGCGATCGCCCCCTTCTCCCAGAATGGACGGGATGAGGAAGCAGCCGTCCTGCTGCTTGGGCGCGTTCTCGAGCGCCTCCTCCTGCGTGAAGGAGGGCGCCTCCACATCGTCGCGCATGACGTTCGACAGGCTGCCGATGGGGTGGAACGTGGGCTCCACGCCCTCCAGGTCGTACTCGGTGATGGGCGCGAGGCTGTCGATGATGGCGTTCAGGTCGACCGTCATCTGCGACACCTCCTCGTCCGTGAGGCCGATGCGCGTGTACTCCGCGATGTCGCGCACATCATGTTCGGTTACATGTTGGGTCATGGGGTGGCTCTTCCCTTCTCGTTTTCACGCATCGGCCCGCGGCAGGCACCGGTGGAACCGAAGGTGGAACAGGTGAAAACATAACGTCGCCCATGATAGCAAAGGAAGGCTCGCTGCGGGTGCGGCGACGCAAGGAAACACCGGCCGGAAAAGGGCGGGGAGAATGTCAGGAGGCGGGAAGGGGAGTCGCGACCCCGCCTGTCGACCATGCCGCAGCCAGGCGCACAACGAAAAAGATCGAACGTGCTCGCAAATATCATGCCCACCGCCTCGACGACCATCGCGCCTCCTGCGGAACCGCCCGCCCCTGCAGCCCCGCATCCGCCCATCGTATACGTGAGCACGTCACGGCGCTCGGCATCTCCGAGCTGCCGGCACCATTGGTGCTGGCCACCGTGACACCGTTCGTGCGCAAGCGTATAGCCTGTGAGGGCGCCGCGAAAGCGGCGCCCTCACAGGCGTTGCCTTAACCTTGCTTGTATGCTATGTAAGTCTTCTTGACCTGGCCGTTCGCATCGAACGCCGCGATATCGGCCGCGCTTTTGAATTCGAGGTCGTCGCCCTGGTAGCCATAATTGCTGTTGTTCATGGTATACATGTACCCGTAGATGATGCCCCCTTCTTCGGCACCTTTGTCCTGGGCGTCCACTAATTCCTGTGCAGCGGCTTTGCACTTGTCGAGTTCCTTCGGGTTCCACAGACGGTCCCCACCGAGCGGTCCGAGCATTTCTTCCTCCTTACCTATTGGTTTGCACGCGCTCAAATAGTACGTGCACAATCACGGAAAAACACCGAGACCAGACCAATGAAAACAGGGGCCTGCGCAACAGAAGCGTGATGGCCGCCAGCTACAGATATGCAAGCCATGCGAAGGCAGCCGAACTCGACCGGCAACGCACCCACTGCATGCTCGTCCGACCTTCGTGGGGGTACCCCCACGAAATCGGTGCCCCACTTTTTCATGGGGAGCCCCCCTATCTGGCTGCTGTTCGGACGCATGGCGCTTATTTATGCTGGTAATCCGTCAAGCAATCCGATTGGAGGAAACCATGTGCTTCAGACCAGCAGCTATCGATTCAAACGTCATCGCCTGCCCCATGTGCGGTCATGAGAACCCGATCTCGTCCCAGGTGTGCGAGGAATGCGGGTTCTCCGCCAAAGGCGCCACCTCTTCGGGCGCTCCTAAGGCACCCGGAGCACCGAAAGCACCCGGGGCTCCCAAGGCCCCGGGTGCGCCGAAGGCACCTTGCGCCCCGAAAGCCCCTGGCATCTAAACGGTCTATCCGGACCGTAAGGCGGAAGGCCCTCCCTGCTTCGCAGCGGGGAGGGCCTTCCGCGCAATGCGCGAGGGAGGATTCAGTCGCACAGCACGTACAGGCCCGAGTCCACGTGATCACGGTAGAAACCATCCAGGATGCGCATGAGCCCTTGAAAACAGGCGGACTCGAGGTCGGACTGCATACCCACGAACCCTATCTCCACCTCGTAGGAACGCTCCATGTCGCGTAGGACGAACCCAGTTTCCCCAAGCATGGTAAGCGAGGCGATGGCGGGCAGGAACGACACAGCCGCATCGCATTCCACCATGCGCCTTCGCAGCGAGAAATCGGCACTGGAAAGCTCGATGGCATCACGCCCATAACGCTTTGATAGAAGGCTGTACAAATGCGTGTTGGTCGACACCAGCGGCTTGGAGATAACGTCCTCATCAGAAAGAACGTCCTTCTCTGCCAAGGGCGAGCGCGCGCACACCATGACCTTGTCGTAGGTTTTCAAGTAGGGCCGGTACTGGAAGCCCTTGGCCTCCAAGTCGTCGATGCCCCCGAAACTGGAGCGCTCTTGGTTGAAGAAGCAAGTGAGGCCGATGATGGCAGGGCAGACTTCATCGGCCTCACTTGCGCTGATGGCAAGGAGATCGCGACGGATCTGGGAGTTCTGAGACTCGCGAAAACGCAGGTCACGCGATTCGAAGATATAATCTTTGGCTTCCTGCGTCAAGAAGGCCAGCATGGCGATGTTCTGGCATTCCAGCTGAACGGACCGGCCACCACCCGCATGCAGCACTCGGGACTTCGCAGCGGCAAACTCGAGCATCTCCGCATATCCATCGATGATCTCGGCTGCCTTGGGAACGAGCTCCTCGCCGACAGGGGAAAGGGCGAGCTTGTTGGGGTAACGGATGAGAAGCTCGCAACCGAGTTCCTTCTCGAGCTCGTTCATCGCGCGGCTCATACCCTGCGGCGAAATGAAGTTCAGCTTTGCCGCCCGGGTGATGGACTTGGTTTTCGCCACGTCCAAGAAATAGTGCAAGTACTCGATATTCATAGGCACCCCCTGCGTCGTCCCCAACCGAAGCACCGCCATTGTACGGCAAAACGAGGCTGCAAAAGCCGCGAGATCGCGTGTTCGAAGCCTTCGGAGAGGGTGCACAGGCCAACGAAATGTGGTGACGGCCCCACGAAACAAGAAGCTCCCGACAGCCCCCACGAAAACGGGAGGCAGCCCAACGGGCCGCTTGTTTTCACCGCCCGCGCCGGCGCCTACACTCGCAGTGGTGAATCGAGCCAACGCCTTGCGCGCTAGGCTGCTGGTTTTCGCATCGCCCACCCAGAATCGGCACGCGTGCCCGACAGGTCGCGCCCGCCGCTCGGGACAAGAGAGCAGAGGACGAGAAAGTAGGAGGAGTATGAAGACGTCTGACAAGACCATCTACAAAAACATGTCGCTGTGTTCTTTCGGCAACGGCGCCAACCTCACCGCCGTCGACTCCAAAGACGGCAAAATCGTACGCATGCGCCCAGTGCACTACGACGAGCACTACACGAAAGAGGATCTGAACTACTGGACTATCAACGCGAAGGGCCACTCGTTCGAACCTGGCATGAAGACGCTGAACTCCCCGTTCACCTTCATCTACAAGACTCGCACGTACTCCCCCAATCGCGTGCCCTTCCCGCTGAAGCGCGTGGACTGGGATCCGAACGGCGAGCGCAACCCGCAGAACCGAGGAAAGTCGAAGTACGAGCGCATCAGCTGGGACGAGGCCACCGACATCATAGCCTCCGAGATCGTGCGCATCGACAAGACCTACGGCCGCAACTCCATCTTCTGCCAAGGCGACGGGCATGGCGAAACCGGTTCCATCCACGGCCCGCACGGGACTATGGCGAACTTGTTGGACATGACCGGCGGGCTTACCATGCAGGCACGCCAGCCCGACTCGTGGGAAGGCTGGTACTGGGGCGCAAAGCACGCTTGGGGCAACGAGCCCCTGGGGCAGAACACCCACCAGCACAACCTGTTCAAGGACATTTCCGAGAACTCCGACGCCGTGCTGTTCTGGGGCTGCGACCCCGAGACCACGCCGTGGGGCTGGTCGGGGCAGCAGGCATCGCGCCTATGCTTCTGGTTCAGCGAGATAGGCGTGGAGCAGATCCACATCGCCCCCGACGTGAACTACGCCAACGCCGTGCACGCCGACCGGTGGATTCCCGTGCTGCCCAACACCGATGCCGCCCTGCAGCTGGCTATCGCCTATGTGTGGATGACAGAGGGCACCTATGACAAGGACTACGTGGAAAGCCACACCGAAGGCTTCGACTGGTTCGAGTACTACGTGCTAGGCAACGAAGACGGCGTGCCCAAGACGCCCGAGTGGGCCGAGGAGAAATGCCACGTGCCAGCCTACCGCATCAAGGCGCTGGCGCGTTACTGGGCGTCGCACAATCTGTCCATCGGCCACTGCAACGGCGGTTCCTATATCCGCTCATGCTACTCGCACGAGCCGGCGCGCCTCGAGGTGTACTTGCTGGCCATGCAGGCCGTGGGAAAACCCGGTCGCAACCAGGTCAAGTTCATCGAATGGGCTCTCATCGGCATGGACTCCTTCAACCCGCTGCCCCCGGGTCACTTCCTTCCCGAGGTGCGCGCCTGCTACCACGGCTCGGTATTGGGCGAGCTTCCCGCATCCTTCATCCCCAAAACGCTCGTGCCCCAGTGCATCAACGTCGAGGATGGCGAGAAGGTGGAATGGTACGGCCACACCACGAGCCGCCACCATCGCACCGATCAGTTCAAGAAATTCCAGTTCCCGCAGGATGGTGACCACGGTATCAAGATGATCTGGTCCGACTCCCCCTGCTGGTCAACCTGCTGGAACGGCGGCAACGAGTTTCAGGACGCATTGCTGAACCCCAACCTGGAGTTCTTCCTGGTGCAGCACCCCTGGATGGAAAACGACACCTTGTTCGCCGACATGATCCTGCCCATCTCCACAACACTCGAATTGGACGACTTCGGCGTTGACACGTACTCGGGCCAGTTCAACTCCATCATCTGGGAGCAGCGCGCCTGCGACCGGCAGCTCGAGTCGCTCTCAGACTACGAAGCCGTGGTCGAGGTAGCAAAGAAGCTGCAGGCCTATGGAGGAATTTACGAGGACTGTGCCAGCCACCTGACCGGCGACATGACCGTGGAGGAATGGCAGGAAGTGGGCTACCAGGGATCTGGCCTGCCCGAAGAGGAGCAGGACCTCGAGTTGATCAAGCGCCAGGGCTACCAGATGCTGCCCACACGCGAGGGCTGGGACCAGGAGCCTGCCGGCATGATCGAGTTCTACGAGGATCCCGTGAACAACCCCATGGAAACCCCCACGGGCAAGATCGAGTTCTACTCCACCGGCCTGGCAAACTTCTTCCCCGACGACGAGGAGCGCCAGCCCGTGGCCAAATGGATCGAGGAGTCGGAGACGCACCACGAGCGCATCAGCTGCGAGCGTGCCAAGGACTATCCCTTCCTGCTGGTGTCCAACCATCCGCGCTGGCGCATCCACGCCAATTTCGATGACTGCCCATGGACGCGCGAGATAGAGACGTGCAAGGTCGTGGGCGTCGACGGCTATGCCTACGAGCCGGTATGGATCCATCCTGCCGACGCGGCCAGGCTAGGCATCGAGAATGGCGACATCGTGGAGGTGTTCAACGAGCGAGGCACGGTACTAGGCGGAGCCTATGTCACCGAACGCGTCATCCCCGGCGCGGTGCTGCAGGACCACGGTGCCGAAACCGACCCCATCGTTCCCGGCGTGGGAGGCATCGACCGCGGTGGCGCGAACAACCTCATCGCCCCCAGCGCCACGTCTTCCAAGAATGCGGCCGGCGAGGTGACCGGCGGGTTCTTGGTGGGCGTGCGCAAGTGCGACATCCACGCCCTGATGGAGCGGTACCCCGAGGCCTTCGAGGCCGAGCATTACACGATCGAGACGGGCACGAACGTCTACGACTACCTGCAGGAGGCTTAAATCATGAAGACCATTCTGTTCGATGCCACCTTGTGCAACGGCTGCTACGGCTGCCAGATGGCGTGCAAAGACGAGCACTGCGGAAACGATTGGAGCCCCATCGCCGCAGAACAGCCCATGACCGGGCAGTTCTGGTGCCGGGTCGACCAGGTTACCCGAGGCAAAATACCCGAGGTGAAGGTGCAATACGAGCCGGTCATGTGCGGCCACTGCGACAACGCAGCCTGCATGGAGGCGTCCAAGGACGGAGCCGTGTACCGCCGGGAGGATGGTCTGATCATCATCGACCCGGTGAAGGCCAAGGGGCAGCGAGCCATCGCCGAGGCCTGCCCGGCCGGCGCCGTTTACTGGAACGAATCCCTGGACATCCCGCAGAAGTGCACCGGCTGCGCGCATCTGCTGGACGACGGATGGAGCGTCCCCCGCTGCGTGGACGTATGCGCCACCGGCGCCTTGACCTACGTCGACGAGGAAAACGTACCTGCCGACGCCGTGCCCCTGCCAAGCGTAGCCGAGAACCATCCTCATGTGTTCTACCGTGGCATACCCAAGCGCTGGGTGTACGGGGTACTGGTGGATCGCGTGGCAAACGAGGTGATCATCGGCACGCCGGTGCGCCTGCTGGACACCGATGGCAATGAGGTTGCCACAGTGAAGACCGACGCGTTCGGGGAGTTCCGCTTCAAGGAGCTGGACGAACGCCCTTACACCGTAGCTGCAACGGTTGAGGGCTACGAGGACATCGTCCTCGATGCCGACACCACCGCTGAGGACGTGGTTCTGGGAGACATCTTCCTCAAGGCCATCGCGTAAACGTTGCCGGGGGTTTCCGCACGGCGTTGGGGATATGGCGTCGTGCGGGTTTCTGGACAAGCAACAGGAAGGGGTAACACCATGGCTGAAACAGCCAAGGGCAACAAGGTTCTGTTCAAATGGGCATGGATCGTCATTGCCATCGCATTGATTCTCATAGGCCAGTTCGGCCCGCTCTGGTCACCCGATTTGGCCCGTGAAGGCCAAACCGCGATCATGGTCTTGCTGGCCGCCGTCGTCATGTGGGCAACCGAAGCGCTACCGCTGCCCATCACGTCGCTCGTCATGGTTGCGCTGTGCGGATTCCTGGGTATCGCATCCTACAACGATATCTGGGCGGCCACGTTCACCAGCTCACTGTGGATGTTCGTGGGTATTTTCGGCTTCACAACGTTCCTCGGGGTGTCCACATTTCCACAGCGCCTCATAGCCATGGTCGTGCGCATGGTGAAAGGCAATATTAACCTGGTCATTCTCGGCTTTATGGTGATCTCTGCCATTATTTCCACCGTTATGTCGAACATCGCCCTCACGGCCATCATGATGGGCTTCGCGGCCTCGCTGCTGCGTGCGGCGGGCGCCAAGCCGGGCGAATCGAACATGGGCCGCTGCCTGGCCCTCGCCATTCCCTTCGCCGTGATGTTCGGCGGCTGTCTGCTGCCCTCCGGCACACCCATCAACGTGGTCGTGCTTGGACTGGCCGAAAGCGCCTGCGGCGTGAGCATCACCTTCGCCGAATGGTTCGGTTACACCATCATTCCGGTAGCACTGAGCCTGGTAGCTTGCTGGCTCATCCTGGTCAAGGTATACAAGCCTGAACCTTTAAGCCAGGAGACCGTCGACAAGTTCCTAGGCGAGGTATCCTCGCTGCCGCCCATGGACTTCAAGGAGAAGTTCAACATCGGCGTGTTGCTGGTAGCCCTGGCATGCTGGATCGTCAGCTCCTGGCTACCGGTGCTGAATACAACCTTCATTGCGTTGGTTGCTCTGGGCCTGCTGTTCCTGCCGGGAACGTCCATGATCACCACCAAGCAGTACCGCTCGGAGAGCCCGTGGGACATCCTGCTGATGATGGCTTCCATCAACGGCATCGTCGCCGCTATGTCGGCAGCCGGATCGGTGGCTTGGATCGTCAGCCTGCTTCTGGGTGTGACGGCCAACATGAGCTTCGTCATGCTGTTCTTGGTGATCAGCGTCGTGCTGGCCATCGTGCACAACTTTTTCCCGTCGGGTCCCGGTCTGGCAGCACTCGTAACCGCACCGGTGCTGGGGTTGGTGGGGGCAGTGGGCGGCAACTTTACCGCCACGATCCTGATGCTCGCGCTGTGGTGCGCCTTATGCTTCCTGGTTCCCTTGGACTCGGTGCTGCTGGTCTCCTACGCAGGGGGCTACTACAAGTTCAACGAGATGTGGAAGGGCGGCCTACCCGTCACCTTGGCGACGATGGTGTTCTTCAGTGCGTTCCTGCTCGTTGTTCCGCCGATGCTCGGAGCTATGTAAAGTTACATCGTGTTCTGCGTCGAACAGACCCCTCGCCCTTTCGGAAAAGGGGTCTGTTCGATGGGGGGAGAGCATTTATAACTTGGGGGGTCAACCGTGTCTGAAGCCGTCCTGCATGCCTCGCTGCGGCCGCGCAACGTTGCTTGCATACTTATCGCCATCGCCATCGTCGCCGCAACGGCTCTCGCCCCGACGACGGAGGGGCTGACCTACGAGGGCCGCATGGTTTTGGGAATTTTAGCGGCAGGCATTCTTCTGTGGGTAACCGAATCACTGCCGTTGCCAGCAACGGCGCTGCTCGTGCTCATCATGATGCCCATCATGGGCGTATGCTCGTTCGATGAGGCGTACTCTAACGCCATGGGATCAACGGTGTTCTTCCTCATGGGCACGTTCGCGTTCACGGTTGCCCTCGATGCTACCACCATTCCCACCCGCATCGCAGCCTTCGTACTCAGGAGGTCGGGCACCGACACCAACAAAATGCTGCTGGGCTTCATGTGCGCCACAGCATTCCTCTCCTTTTTCATGTCGGATGTCGCCGCCTGCGGCGTGTTTATCTCGGTTGGAAAGCGCTTGTTGGAGTTGAACGGTGCTGAAAAGTTGAAATCGCCCATGGGCAAAGCCATGATGATAGCCATTCCTTGGGCATCATATGCCGGGGGATGCGCCGTGATGACCGGCAACGGTTGCAACGTGATCACGGTTGGGCTGTTCTCGTCATTGTTCGGTGTGAATATGAATTTCGTCGAATGGTCGATGCTCGGGCTTCCATTCTGCGCGATCATGCTGTTTGCCTCGTGGCTCGTCATCACCCGGTTCTTCAAACCAGAGCCCATCTTGCAATCGTCCATCGACACCACCATGGAAGAGGTCTCGGGTATGGGCAGGCTCACGCGCTCCGAGATAATGACGGTTGCCATCATCGCGCTCGCCATGCTGTTCTGGATACTCAGCTCTTGGATCAGCTATCTGAACACTGCCATGATCGCCATCTGCGCCGTGGTGCTGCTCTCGGTACCCGGCTGCTCCACCCTCGACTTCAAATCGATGGTATCGCGTATGAACTGGGGCGTCTTGATCATGATCATGTGCATCTTATCCGCAGCCCACTTCGTGGTGTCCACCGGCGCCGGAGACTGGATGGTCTCGACCGTGGTCGCAGCCTTGCCCGAGAACTGGAAAACGCCCCTTGCCGTGCTCGCGGTGCTTTCGACCATCGGTGCGATCGTGCACAATATCGTACCCGTAGGTCCTGCCGTGGCGGGAATCTTGGCCTATCCCTTGGGCATCATCGCAGGAGACTTCGGCATCAGCATGTACTGTATGCTGATGGTAGTTGCCTGGCAGGCTTCGCTAGCCTACCTGCTGCCACTGGATTGCGTACCCATCCTCACGTACTCCACTGGATACTATCGCATGTCCGACATGGCGAGGATCGGCTGGATACCCACAATATTGCTCATCGCTTTGACCGTGACGCTGCTGCCAGCGCTCTGCGCCCTGTTCGGCTTCGCTTAAGCCTACGAGCACCACCGCGCACGCCGAGATGACTTTTCAACCTTCTCGACCATATTGCAGAACGACCACAGGCGGAACAGCCGACACTCACCGGAGTGCCGGCTGTTCGCGCATTTAGGCGTATGAGCACCTACCCTCGCTGAACGTTTTCCGAATACCCGTTGACGCCCGATACTATGCGTTGTATAGTATCGGGCGAAAGGAGGTATGCAATGGACGCACAGATGAAGCGAGGGTTCCTCGAAGTCTGCGTGCTCGCCTCGATCAACCGGCAGGATTCGTACGGCTACCAGATCGTCAAGGACGTGCCCGCGATCCTGAACCTGACCGAATCGACGCTCTACCCCCTGCTCAAACGATTGGAAGCAGCGGGGCTGCTCACCACGTACTCCGTCGAGCACAGCGGGCGGTTGCGCAAGTACTACCGCATCACCGAGGCAGGCGTGCGCCATATCGACGAGTTCCTGCGCGAGCGGGACGACGTCGTCTCCATCTACGATTACGTGAAACGAGGTGCCAGAAAATGAACAAGACCGAGTTCTCCGACGCGCTGCGGCGCGCGCTCGGCAAGCTGCCGTCATACGAGGTGGAGCAGTCGATCGCCTTCTACCTGGAGATGATCGACGACCGCATGGAGGACGGCATGAGCGAGGCCGACGCCGTGGCGGCGCTCGGGCCGGTGGGGGCCATCGCCGCCCAGATCATCGCCGAGACGCCGGTCATCCCGAAGGCCATCGCGAAGGCGAACACCGGCAGCCGCACGCTCAACGTGGTGCTGCTCGTGGTGTTCTCGCCCATCTGGGTGCCCGTGGCGTTGGCACTGGTCATGGCGGCCTTGATGGTGTACCTGTCCATCTGGATGGTCGTCGTGGCGCTGTGGGCGACCGTCGCCACGCTGCTGCTGTGCGGCCCCATCGGCATCGTGGGTTTGGTGTGGTGCCTTGCCACCGGCTACCCGCTCACGGCCGCCTGGCTTCTGGGCTGCGGGCTGGCCGCCGCGGGGACGGGGCTGTTCGCCCTGTTCGGCGTCCTTGCCGCCAGCAAGGGGCTCGTGCAGCTCACCCACTCGTTCGCCCGCTGGATCAAGGGGCTGTTCGTGAAGAAGGTGCACGGGTCCGGCCAGGCCGCGCCGCCGTACGCTCCCGCACCGGGCTCGCCGTCCGTACCGGTTGCCGCCGGCGCCCCGCCCGCCCCGCCGTACGGGGCGCCCTATCCCGGCGCCGCCTACGCCGCGGCCCCCTGCCCCGGCGCGTACCCCCCTGCCACCGCGCAGGGCACCATCCCCTTCCCGACCGCGCCGAGCGCGCCTGCGGCGGGAAACCCGGCCCCGGAAGGAGCGCAGAGCCATGACCACCGCGCGTAAAGCAGTCCTGATCGTCGCCACCGTTTTACTGGTTGGCGGGTCGGCGCTCGCCCTCGGGGCGTTCGTCGCGGCGGACTTCCGCTTCGAGAACCTGTCCAACACCACGCGCGACTGGGTGTCGGATACGAGGATCCTGGAACTCGAGGCAGAGGCGCCCCACACCGCCATCGTGGTGAGGGACGCCGGCGGGGACGTGCGCTTCGAGCAGGCCGACGGCGACGCCTTCGAGGTGACGTGCTGGACCAGCAGCGAGAAGACCGTGGACGTCGTCGACGAAGGGGGCGTACTGGAGATAACCGGCCACGGCACGTCGCTCACAGGACTCATGATCATGAAGGTGGAGTTCCAGGACCATGCCACCGTGGTGAAGGTGCCGCGCAGCTATACGGGCTCCCTCACCGTGGAGACGGGCAGCGGAAGCATCGACGTGGCGGACCTCGACGGCCTGGAAGCCGTGTCGCTCACGGCGAGCAGCGGCAGCCTGTCGGTGCTGCGCACGAGCGCCGGCACCATGAGCCTGAAAACGTCGAGCGGCAGCATCGGCGTGGTGGGCGTGGATGCCGAGGGCTTCTCGGCCCGCACGTCGAGCGGCTCGCTCTCCCTGGGGGACGTCGAGGCCGCCACGGTGGAGACGGGCACCGCGAGCGGGCGCCAGGACTTGAGCGATGTGCGCGCGACCACGCTGGATATCCGCGGATCAAGCGGAAGCATCGGCGGAGCCGGGCTGGACGCGAACGAGACCATGATAGAGGCGACGAGCGGCAGGGTGGACGTCATGTTCGCGAACCCTGCGACCGACTACGACATCGCGGTCTCCTCTACGAGCGGCCGCGTGGACGCCCCCAGCGGCACGATCGGCGTCGGCAAGCGCATCGTCGTGCGCACCACGAGCGGCAGCATCGACCTCGACTTCAACGTGGAAGCGGCTCCCGATTCCGCAAGGCGCGGCAACGACGGCGCCTCGTCAGACGGCAGCAGCCCGTCGGCACCCGGGGCACCTGCCGCGCCGGCAGCACCGGCAGCACCTGCTGCCCTGTAAGAGGGCCCGCAGGACGGTGGCCGTCAGCCCGCCCGGCGCGAAGGCGTCCGGGCGGGCTATCCTGCGCTTTCATAGGCGGCGAGCTCGGCGAGGAACGCCTCGCCGTAGCGGGCGAGCTTCGTGGCGCCCACGCCGGAGACGTCCAGGAACCCGTCCTCGGTGGCGGGGCGCTTCGCGCACATGTCCCGCAGGGTGGCGTCCGAGAACACGATGTAGGGCGGCACTCCGGCCTCGTCCGCCAGGCGCTTGCGCAGCGTGCGCAGGCGCTCGAACAGCTCCGGGTCGGCCTCGCCCGACGCGACCGCCGTGCCCGAGGCGCCGAACGCGCGGCCGGCGCCCGCTTCGGCGCCCCGCACGCGTTCGGCCTTGCGCACGACCTTCTTCATGGAGAGGGAGAACCCGTCCTCCGCCGCCTCGCGGGCACGCGGGCCAAGTCCCACCGTAGGGTAGGCGCCTTCGGTAATCGCAAGGTAGCCGCCGGCGGCCAAAAGCTCGATAACCTCCTTGACCTGGGCGGCGGAGGCGTCCACCGCATCGTAGCTGGCCGCCTCGTCCAGGTGCATATCGAGCACCTTCGCGCTCTTCGAGCCGCGCAGCACGTCCACCACGAGCCCCTTGCCGAAACGCCCGCGCAGCTCCTGCACGCAGCGCATGACGGCGCGCGCCAGGTCGGTCACGTCCACGGCGTCGAACGTTCCCTCGCAATTGGAGCAGTTGTTGCACCCGGCGACGGGCGCGGAAGCGCCGCCGGTCGGCGCGGTGCCGTCGGTCGGCGCGGCCTCGCCGAACGCGATGTACGCCTCGCGCACGCTGGGGGCTTGGCCGGGTGCCGCAGGGGCGGCGTCTTCGCCGAAGTAGTTCAGGATGTAGCGGCGCAGGCACCCCGTGGTGTGGCAGTAGCCCACCATGGCCTCCAGCAGGCGGCGGCGCGAGGCGCGCACGGCGTCGGCCTCCTCGGGCGAGAGCTCCTCGTTGCCCGACTCCTGCTCGATGAAGAAACGGCAGGTTGACACGTCGCCGTCGCTCCATAGGAGCATGCACGTGGACGGCTCGCCGTCGCGCCCGGCGCGGCCGGCCTCCTGGTAGTACGCCTCGATGCTGCCGGGCATGTTGTGGTGGATCACGTAGCGCACGTTGGACTTGTCGATGCCCATGCCGAAGGCGTTCGTGGCCACCATGACCGGCGCGTCGTCGGCGATGAACGCGCGCTGGCTCTCGGCGCGCTCCGCCGCCGGCATGCCCGCGTGATAGCGCGCCGCGCGCACGCCTGCGGCGACGAGCGCGGCATGCACCTTGTCGGTGTCCTTGCGGGTGGAGCAGTACACGATCCCCGAGTCGCCCGGATGCGCGAGCGCGTAGCTCCCGATCCAGGCGAGCTTGCGCTTGGGCTCCAAGCGCTCCACGCCGAAGTAGAGGTTCGGGCGGTCGAAGCCCGTGACCACCCCGTAAGGGTCGCGCAGATCCAGAAGGCGCACGATGTCACGCCGCACGCGCTCGGTGGCCGTGGCCGTGAACGCCGCCACGACGGGGCGCGCGGGCAGCTGTTCGATGAAGTCGCCGATGGCCAGGTACGACGGGCGGAAGTCCTGGCCCCACTGCGACACGCAGTGCGCCTCGTCCACGGCGACGAGCGGGATGGCGGCCTTGCGCGCGAACTCGAGGAAGCGCGGGTCGGCCAGCCGCTCCGGCGCCACGTACATGATCTGGTACGCGCCCGCGAGCGCGCGGCGCAGCACGGTGGCCTGCTGGCCGGGCGTGAGCGTGGAGTTGAGGTAGGCGCCGCGCACGCCCGCGTCGAGGAGCGCGCGCACCTGGTCGCCCATGAGCGACACGAGCGGGCTCACCACGAGCGCGAGGCCTTCCATCACGATGCCGGGCACCTGGTAGCACACCGACTTGCCGGCGCCCGTGGGCATGACCGCCAGCGCGTCGCGGCCGGCGAGGATCGCCTCCACCACGCCCTCCTGCCCCGGACGGAACTCCTCGTAGCCGAAATGCTCCCGCAATGCCGCCTTCGCGGCCGCCGCCTCAACCATCGGGCCCTTCCCTCTCTGGGCATTTGCGCCCTCGCTCGTCTCGCCATCATGATACCGCAACGCCCCCGAAAATCGGGCTTGCACCGGACGCTGCGGTGTGTATAATGCAGGGTGTCAGCGGTGCCCGCGGGGTTGTGAGTCCGGGCGGGTGACGCGGGACTAGGTTAGGCGGTCAGAGTGCTAGCTCGGCCGCCTTTTT
Organism: Gordonibacter urolithinfaciens; assembly: GCF_900199375.1. Classification (NCBI taxonomy): domain Bacteria; kingdom Bacillati; phylum Actinomycetota; class Coriobacteriia; order Eggerthellales; family Eggerthellaceae; genus Gordonibacter; species Gordonibacter urolithinfaciens. The sequence goes on along the minus strand of NZ_LT900217.1, from coordinate 2,649,531 downwards.
GATGCTTGTTTCGCCTTGCCCCTCGCTTTCCGTTTTCGCTGCGACCAGTCGTAGGCTGCCAGAAGAAATGACAAGATGGAACAAAGTCCTGCGATCAGGTTGAAACTATCCATGGGGATCCTCCTTATCTCTAAGGCGTCACCCGCTGGAAGCGGACACCGCTGACGCGAGGCATTCTAGCACGTTCCACTCTGGTTTCACATGGTGAAGCGTCTTCGATTATTGCTGTTTGAACAGGTGGTATCTCGTTTAGAATTTGAGCCGGCAATCTGCTTGATCCCTGCAAGGTCCCGACGGTTGCCGCGCAAGATTCGAACGGCATTTCGACGGTTGGCGAGTGGGACCCGACACGGCCCGAGCCGCTTCCCTCCATCACCTACGCATCCGCTACACTGTCCGTAGCGGGGAACAAGGCAATCGCGCGCAAAAAAGTATGCCGGTTTCCCGACATTTCCGCCCCTGCGATCGTGTTGGGGGCAGAAAGGGAGAACCTGCCGAAGAACGACGACATAGCCGCGGTGTTCCGCCGCCATGCGAAGACGGTCTACCGCCTGTGCTACGCCTATCTCGGCAACGCGGCCGATGCGGAGGATGCGGTGCAGACCGTGTTCGCGAAGTTGCTTTGCAAGCCGCGGCGTTTCAACGATGCCGAGCACGAGAAGGCGTGGCTCATCGTGTGCGCCCAGAACCACTGCCGCGACATGCTGAGAAGCGCGGCGCGACGATGCGCAGCCGAGCTGCCGGACGACGTGCCCGACGACCGGACGGCCGCCGATGGCGACGAGACGCTCGAGGCGGTGCTCGCCCTTCCCCCGAAGTACAAGACGTGCGTGTACCTGTACTACTACGAAGGGTACCGCACCGCCGACATCGCGCTCATCACCGGCACGCCCGCCTCGACGGTGCGCAGCCACCTGAGCGAGGCCCGCGCGCTGCTTAAGACCATGTTGGGAGGTGAGCGCCGTGAACGACCGTGACCGCAAGGACTTATTCGCCGTCGACGACCCCTTCGAGGACGAGCAGGCCTTCGCGCCGCCTATCGACCCCAATGCGCCCGATGCGCGCCAGGCGGCGGACCCCTCCTTCTGCGAGTCCGGGCTCGACGCGGCGATCGCACGCGCCTTCGACCGCATGGGCCCGTCCGCCGCAGCCGAGGAGCGCATGCTCGCCGCCCTGCTCGCAACCTGCGGCGAGCATGCGGCCGCAACCGGCCCGAAGGGGCGCGGCCCGGTTGCGCAGACCGGCACGGGGCGCAGCACCCGGCGCCAGCGTGCAAAAAAGATGCTGCTTCCGGCGGCGGCGTGCCTGGTGCTGCTGGCCGGTGTGGGCGCGTTCGCCTATCACGGGCTGGTCGCCGCGCAGCTGAACAGCAGCCTGCAGACAGCGGGCAGCGGAGCCGCCTCGTCGTCAGGGGAGCTTGCCAGCATCTCGGACGGCATGGCTTCCGAGGACCTCGGCTCGCCGTCCGGCGGCGCCAAGGACGGCGCACCCGAGGCGGGCCGAAACGACGGCTCCGCGGGCGCGCCCCCGTCCGACGGCTCTGCGGATGCGCCGTCCTCCGACGGTTCGGCCAACGAGGGCTCCTCCAGCAGCGGCAGCGATGCCGACGCGCGCTACCCGTTCGTCACGCTCGCCTCCGGCCAGGCCCTGCGCATTGCGGTCGACGACGCGGGACACCCGCTCGTCGCCGACCCGGCCCTCGTGGGCGCCGAGATCGAGCAGGCGACCGCCTCCGACGGTACCGGTGGCCATGATGTAGCCTGCACGGTTTTCGCCTCGGCGAGCGACGCGCATCCCTACGCCGTGCGCTATCCGGGCGACGCCGCCTGCTACTGGGCCGACGAAGCCGCGTAGCGCGGGATTCCGCACACGGGAACCGCACGCAGCGGACGCAAGCGCGACGGTCCGCGCCACGCCCCTCCGAGCGGTGCGGCCCATCGCGCGGAATCTCCCCGACAAACCGGCATCCTCGATCGTGTTAAGGGCAGCAAGCGAGAGAAGGAATGCCCATGAAAGCCTCTATGCCCGCCCGCGCGAACGAGCACCGCTCCCCCGTCCCGCGCCACCCGCATGCCCGCCTGCTCGCCGCAGGAGCCTTCGCGCTTGCGGCGGTGCTGGCGGCAGGCGCCTGGTGGTGGTGCACGCTCCCGGCCAGCCTCCAGGCGGCGCCAGGCGAAGAGCTCCACGCCGTCGGTGCAGCCCGGGACGGATCCGCATCGGAAGCCCCGGGCGCGGCCGGCATGAACGCGGGAGGCGCATCCGCCGGCTGCTCTCCCGGGCCCGACGGCAACCTGCCTGCAGACCCCTATGCCGGCGAGGGGTACGCACGCGTGGAGGAGCCCGGCTTCGTGTCCACGGCCGCACGGCCGCTCTCCACGTTCTCCGCCGATGTGGACACGGCCTCCTATGCCAACCTGCGCCGCATGGTGCGCGATGGGGCGTGGCCCGCCGACATCCCCGCAGGCGCCGTGCGCACCGAGGAGCTGATGAACTACTTCGATTACCGCTACGCTCCGCCCGAGGGCGACGACCTGTTCGGCATCTCTGCCGAGATGGCCGACTGCCCATGGAACCCCGACACGAAGCTCCTGGTCATGGGTTTCGCCACTGCTCCGGCCGAGCCTGCTCCCGAGACCGGCTCGAACCTCGTGTTCCTCGTCGACGTGTCCGGCTCAATGGCCGACCCCGACAAGCTTCCGCTTCTGCAGGAGGCGTTCGCCACGCTCGTGCAAGGCCTGGGTGAGAACGACCGCGTGTCCCTGGTCACGTACAGCGGCGAGGAGCGCGTGGTGCTGGAAGGCGCGAGCGGCGCCGACCGGCAGCGCATCCTGCGCGCAGTGGGCAGCCTGCGGGCCGAGGGCTCCACGAACGGCGAGGCCGGCCTGCGCACAGCCTACGACGTGGCCGAGCGGAACTTCGTCGAAGGCGGCGCGAACCGCATCGTCATGGCCTCCGACGGCGACTTGAACGTGGGCATGACCTCGGAGGACGATCTGCACGACTTCGTGGACGAGCGCCGCGGACAAGGCGTGTACCTGTCGGTGCTCGGGTTCGGCACGGGCAACTACCAGGACGCCAAGATGGAGGTGCTGGCCGACCACGGCGACGGCTCCTACCACTACATCGACTGCGCCGAAGAGGCCCGGCGCGTGCTGGGCCGCAACCTGCTGGCGAACTTCACCCCGCTGGCCGACGACGTGAAGCTGCAGGTGGAATTCAACCCCGTCCAGGTCAAAGGCTACCGGCTTATCGGCTACGAGAACCGTGCGCTGGCCGACGAGGACTTCCTGGACGATACGGCGGACGCCGGCGAGGTGGGCGCGGGGCACGCGTTCACCGTGGCCTACGAGGTGGTGCCGGTCGATTCGCCGTTCGAGGTGGCCGTCCCGCAGCTGAAGTACGGCCGCTCGGACGACGACGCCGCAAGGGCGGGAGACGCCGAGGCGGGCGCGTCGGGCGGCGACGGGGGCGGCGGCCTTGCCATCTGCACCGACGGCAACGAGTGGCTCACCTGCTCCGTGCGCTACCGCCCCGCCGGCGAGGACGTCACGCAAAGCCAGGCGCGCGTCGTCGGGCGCGCCGACCAGACCGACGAGCCGAGCAGCGACTGGCGCCTGGCCGCCGCCGTCGCCGAGTGCGCCATGGTGCTGCGCCAGTCGCCCCACGCGGGCACGGCGACGCTCCAATCGGCCCGCGACCTGGTGGATGCCGCCGGCAGCGAGGAGCGCGCCGAGTTCGCCCGCCTGCTGGAAACGCTCGCCCTCCGTTCGCGCGAACCCGCGGCCTCCTCGTACGCAGACGGAGGCCGGCTCAATCGCTAGCAGGCCTTCGGCAGGAACCCGTCGAGCTCCGCGTCCAGCTCGGGGATGCGCTTCACGCGGGGGTGCTCGTCGAGCTTGCCGCGAGCCATCACCATCGACACGTCGCGCAGGGCCTCCAGGTTCTCAAGCGGGTTCGCCTTGGTTACGACGAGGTCGGCGGCCTTGCCCTCCTCGACCGATCCCGTCTCCTCTCCCAGCCCCAGGATGCGCGCGTTGCCGAGCGTGGCCGTGTGCAGCGCCATCTGGCGCGACGCCCCCACGAGGCGCTCGAAGTACACCACCTCGCGCCACATGTCGTAGTGCGTGATGTAGGGGCACGACGAGTCGGTGCCCAAGCCCACGGGGATGCCGGCCGCGAGCGCCTGCTGCGCGGCGCGCACGATGCCCTCGTACACGATGCGGCCGTTCACCTTCTGCACCTCGGTGGACTTCGTCTTCTCGGGTGCCAGCTCCACGAAGGGCAGCGCCGGCGAGACGGTGCAGGTGAGCGACGAGGAGCGGCCGACGCCGTTCGTTTTGAAGAGAGCGATCAGCTCGTCGTCCAGCTCCGCGCCGTGCTCGATGGTGTCCACGCCGGCCTCCAGGCCCACGCGCACGCCCTCGGCGCTCTCGATGTGCGCGGCCGCCGGCATGCCCAGCTTGTGCGCCTCGTCCACGGCGGCGCGGGCCACCTCGGGCGACATGCGCAGCACGCCCGGCTCGCCCTCCACCTCGGCGTCGAACACGCCGCCCGTGATGAACAGCTTCACCAGGTCGCACTTGCGGGCGAAGCACGCGCGCACGATCTCGCGCGCCTCCTCGGGCGTCTTCGCGATGTGGGCGAACAGCCCCGCGCCGTGCCCGCCCGGCACCGTGACGCCCACGCCGGATGTGAGCAGCCGCGGCCCGACGCACTTCCCCGCGTCGATGGCGTCGCGCACGTCCACGTCAGCGAAGCCGGGGTCGCCCACGCTGCGCACGGTGGTCACGCCGCTGGCCAGCTGCGCCTGGGCATGGCCGCGGATCATGCGGCGCAGCGCCCACATGCCAAGGGGGTTCCCCACCACCTTGTCGATGAGGTCCCCCGCACCGCCCGCGCTCATGGGCTTGCCCGAGCCGCACAGGTGCACATGCGCGTTGATGAGCCCCGGCATGAGGTACGCGCCACCGAGGTCGATCTCGCGCGCGCCCAGCGGCCCTACCGTGGAAGCGGCCGGCCCCACGCGGTCGATGCGCCCGCCGTCGTCCACCACCACCGTCATGTTGGGCTGGGGCTCCATCTGCTCTGTGCCGTCGAGCACCGTCGCATGCGTGAGAACGTACGCCATTTCCATCCCGCCTTCCGCGACGCCCGCACGCGCCGTCTTCGCCCTTTGCTTCAGCGCCAGTATACGACGGTTCGGCCGCCACCGGAAGCGCATAGTGCCGCACGCTGGAGGCGCTCGTCACGGCGTAGGGCGCATTGCCGGCTGCAGGCTCGCTCAGGCATCGAACTCGTCCACGAAATGCTTGACGAGAGCGGCACTCGTTGGGGTGCAGCGTTCACCGTCCAGGCGTTCGGCGCACACGGGGATGCCCGAATCCAGGATGGCGGCCGTGGCCGGCGCGGGAATGGGCAGCTCGCCATGGGCGCACGTCACCGTGCCGCTGCCCACCTGCACGGGCGTGGCCGCGATGCGGTCGGGCGCGAGCGCCTCCACGGCCAGGCACACGGCGCACACGTTGCGCACGGCCTCGCCGTTGCCCACCTCGTGGAAGTGCGTCTCGTCCACCGCGCATCCGTGCACCGAGGCCTCGGCCTCGGCAAGGATGCGGTACACGGCCCGCATGTCGTCCTTCACGCGGCTGCTCGCCTGCAGGCCGTCGATCGTGGCCAGCACGTCGGGCAAGTCGTGATGGTGTCGCTCGGGCACGCCCGCCGCCTCCACGGCGGCATCGAGCGCGGCGCGCGCGGCGGCATCGAGCCGCGCGCGCAGGTCGGCGAGCAGGGAGCGGCGCGTGGCGTCATGGGTTAGGTCGAGATGAAGGACGGTCATGGCATTCACTTCGCTTTCAGGTGGTTGATGGACGACGCCTGGTAGCCGGCGCCGAAGCCGTTGTCGATGTTCACCACGGACACGCCGGAGGCGCACGAGTTCAGCATGGCCAGCAGCGCGGCCACGCCGCCGAACGAGGCGCCGTAGCCCACGGACGTGGGCACGGCGATGACCGGGCACGACGCCAGGCCGCCCACCACGGACGCGAGCGCCCCCTCCATGCCGGCCACGGCCACCACCACCTGCGCCGACGCGATGTCGTCCGCATGTGCCAGCAGCCGGTGGATGCCGGCCACGCCCACGTCGTACAGGCGCACGACGACGTTGCCCAGCACTTCGGCCGTGAGCGCGGCCTCCTCGGCCACGGGCAGGTCGCTCGTGCCGGCCGCCGCGATCACGATAGGCCCGTTGCCGTCGGGCTCGGGCAGGCCGCCCACCAGGCCGAGGCGCGGCAGCTCGTGGTAGGCGAACGCTTCGGCCGCCAGCGGTTCGGACGCCTGCAAGAGCGCCCGCAGCTCGTCGGCCGCCTCGGGTGCGAGCCGCGTGACCAGCACGCGCTCCTGCCCCGCCGCGCGCATGCTCGCCACGATGCCCGCCATCTGCGCGGGCGTCTTGCCCGCCCCGTACACGACCTCGGCCACGCCCTGCCGCACGCCGCGCTGGTGGTCCACCTTCGCGTAGCCCAGGTCCGTGAACGGGGCCGTCTTCAGGCGCAGCGCCGCCTCGTCCGGGTCGACCGACCCATCCGCCACCGCCGCCAGCAACGCGCGCATCTCGCGTTCCTCCATCAGAGCGCCCCTTCCTTTTCCATCCCACCGAAAGCTCCTGCCCCGCGGAGGGCGCTCGCAAGGGCGTTCGACGCCTCCTCGTCGACGGGCTCTCCGACCGCAGCTGCGCCTTCAGCGCCTCGACCGCCTTCCGCGCCCTCCACCAGATGGGCGACCACGCCGTCGGCCGAGTACACGGTGTCTAGGTCGACCCCGATGGCCGCGTTGCGCGTCACAAGCCGCGAGACCACCTCGGGCGAGCGCGCCGCCGCTTTGAGCGACGTCGCCGTGATGCGCTCCCCTTCCGGCACGTGCACGGCCAGGCACGAGAAGCTGGGCTTGCCCGCCGTGAACAGCCCGAGCCTCCGCGAGGCCGCCCGCACGTCGTCCTTGCCCAGGCCCGCGCGGCGCAGCGGCGACACCACGTCCAGCTCGGCCAGCGCGCGGAAGCCCGGGCGGCGCGCGGGGTCGTCCGTCGCGTTCGTGCCGTCGGCCAGGGGCGTGCCGGCGAAGCCGTCCTCCTCAAGGCGCTCCAATATCGTGGAGAAGATGAAGCGCTTGCACCGGTAGCAGCGATCGGAAGGATTCGCGCAGATGGCGTCCTCGGCCAGCACGTCGGCATCGATGATGACCAGCTCCAAGCCCAACTCGGAAACCAGGCGCTCGGCGTCGGCTATCTCGCAGGGCAGCTGGAACGCCGTGCGCACGAGGTAGGCGCGCACATCCACGCCGGCGTGGCGCGCCGCTGCCACCAGGTACGACGAGTCGCACCCGCCCGAGAACGCCACGGCCAGCCGCGGCGTGCGCGCGAAAAAGTCGTCGAGCGCCTCCGCGCCCACTTCCTGCCCGGGAACGGCAAGCGAGCCCTCATCCTGTTCGAACATCGATGCATTCCTTCCCAAACGTTTCCCCCACCATACAACTTGGAGCACGCTCCAAGTCAAGCAGGATATCGGTCCCACATGGCCCCGCGGCAAGACGCACGGTAACGCCATCCGCCCCATCGTGCCAAAAACGAGGCGGTTTGGCAATCGCACCAACATGTGGCGGGGAAGGTGATCGCCGACGACCTGGTATTTCATCCGTACAGCCCGTTTTCCGAACGCAAAAACGCGTCCCAAGATTGCCAAACCGCCTCGTTTTTGACAGCAGAGGCCGATTTTCACGACAGCCTCCTCCGGCTGGCTGCGACCGACGCCCATCCTCTTCCAGCCGGCTGCGGCCAGTGCCCGACCCCTTCGACAGGCGCATCCGACGCCCGCCCCCTTTCGGTCGGCTATGGCAGGCGCCCGTCCTCTCACGCTGACTGCGGCCGGCCATCTCCCCAAACCAGTGCCGCGCGGCACCCCACCACAGCCAGACGCATTCGACGCCCTCTGCGGCTGGCCAGGGCCAGTGCCCGACCTCCCCGACGGCGCAGGAAGCCAACCGGCTCGACGCGCCTCACCTCTTCTCGAACAGGCCCGCTGCCCTCGCAAGCTCGCGCACGATGCCTATGCGCTGGGGGCACACGCCCTCGCACACGCCGCACGCGATGCAAGAGGACGCCGGGCCCGCCGAGGCGTTCCAGTCGTAATTTTCCTGCGCGCGATGCTCGTCGCCGTACAGCGCCAAGATGTTGAGCGACGCGAGCGCGGCGGGGATGCGCACGCCTTGCGGGCACGACTTCAGGCAGTAGCGGCAGTCGGTGCACGGCACCGTGGGAATGCCGTCCAGGATGGCGCGCACGTGGTCGAGCGCCGCGCGCTCCTCGGCGCCGACGGGGCGGAAGGCGCGCATGGTGTGCACGTTCTCCTCCACCTGCTCGGGCGTGGACATGCCCGAGAGCACGGTGAGCACGCCGGGCAGCGACGCGGCGAAGCGCAGCGCCCAGGCGGCGAGCGGCTCGTCGGGCGCGGCGTTGCGCAGCACGGCGGCCGCGTTATCGGGCAGCTTCACCAGCGATCCGCCCTTCACCGGCTCCATCACCACGACGGGAAGGTTGCGGGCACGCGCCGCCTCGTAGCACTTGCGCGACTCCACGGTCTCGCTCTCCCAGTCCGCGTAGTTCACCTGCAGCTGCACGAAATCGACCTCGGGGTGCGCGTCGAGCACCGCCTCCAGGGCGTCGGCCTTGTCGTGGATGGAGAAGCCCAGGTTGCGGACGAGCCCTTCGCGCTTCTTCTCGGCCAGGTAGTCCCACAGCCCCCAGTCGTCGAACAGGTGCGTGCGGTCCTCCCCCAGGTTGTGCAGCAGGAAGAAATCGAAGTATCCCGCGCCCGTCTGCTCGAGCGACGTGTCGAACATCGCGCGCGCGGAAGATGCATCCTCCGCCATCCATGCCGGCAGCTTCGTGGCCACCTGGAACGACTCGCGCGGGTAGCGGTCGACCACCGCGGCCTTGAGCGCCGCCTCCGAGCGGCCGCCATGGTAGCCGCGCGCCGTGTCGAAGTACGTGAAGCCCCCGTCCATGAACGTGTCCACCATGCCGGCCAGCGTGTCGAGGTCGATCTCCTTGGAGCCGCCCGCGCCTTCCACCTCCGGCAGCCTCATGAACCCGAAGCCCAGCTTCCCGATCTCGTCCATCGATCCCCCGCTTTCTCACGACGCCGTCCTCGTCGCGCCTTGGATCCGGCGCGTCTGCCCATTATCGCAAAACGGCGTGCCGCCGCAAGGCGCGTTGCGAAAAACACGGAGCCCCGAAGGCTCCTGTCTGCGATAATGGTGCGGGTGCCCGTTGGCGTCTGCCACGCGAGTCTGACCGCGAAAGCTGCTCGCAAGCGCCGGCACGCAGGTCGCCGACCCGCGGCCGCCGTCCACGCGCACCGCTTCATGAACACGAGAGAAGGGACTTGCCATGCTGCATGAAATCCGCTTTCCATCGTCGAACGACCGAGACCAGGTGACGGGGTGGATCTACGTCCCGGCCTGCGAGCCGGAGGGCATCGTGCAGCTGGTCCACGGCTTCGGCGAGCACTCCCGCCGCTACTTCCACATGATCGTGGCGCTCATGGACGCCGGCTTCATCGTGGCGGCCGACGACCACGTGGGCCACGGCGCCACCGCCATAGCGAACGACACCTGGGGCGACTGGGGCGACGCGGGGCCGCATACCATGATGGAGGACGAGAAGCGGTTCAAGGACTTCGTGTGCGAGAAGTACCCCGACCTGCCCTACTTCCTGTTCGGGCACTCGATGGGATCGATGATCGCGCGCGACTTCAGCGCGAAGTACGGCGACGAGCTGGCGGGCGCCGTCTACTGCGGCACCACCGGCATCTTCAAGAACACGCATGAGGTGCGCGCGAAACTGGACGAGGCCATCGCCGCCGGCAAGGGCCACGAGAGCAACCCGGCCTTCGTGGGCGAGCTCATGGGCTGGATGTTCGGCCGCTGCGAGGAAGGCGCCGCGCTGGGCAACGAGTGGATCTGCCACGACCCCTCCGTGCAGAAGGACCACGCGGAGGATCCCTTCGACGCGTTCACGCACCCCACGCACAACGTAAGCCTGCGCGATTTCATCGACATGATGCTGGTCATCGAGGGCCCCGAGTGGGCGGAGAAGGTGCCCGCCGACCTGCCCGTCCTCTGCATCGCCGGCGACCAGGACCCCGTGGGCAACTACGGCGAGGGCGTCTACCAATGCGCGAACTGGCTCGCCGACACCGGCCACGAGGTGACGACGAAACTCTACACCGGCTACCGCCACGAGATCCACAACTACGACGACCTCAAGTTCGAGGTCGAGGAAGACCTCATCAGCTGGCTGATGATGCACCTGTAGGCGACTTGGCGCGCGAAGGCGTGACAGGGGGACGGGGATAATGTCACGCTCCGCGACGCGCCACGACCGAGAGAAGCGAAAGGGAGCGTGACATTATCCCCGTCCCCGTGTCACGCCCCCTAGACGCGCTCGGCGTAGATGTCGGCGTTCACGTGCCAGCTGCCGTCGTCTTGCACGTTGACGTTCTGCCAATGGAAGCGGTCATCCTCGATGGAGACGAACACCCACTTATGCCGCTCGTCATCGAGGTTCGTGAGAACGATCATGTCATCCTCACGCCGCGCCTCAAGCCGGAATATCTTGCCCGCATAGCCGTAGGCGACGTCCCACGCGCACGTGCCCGGGTTGTAGATACGCAGCGAGGTGCCGTACTCGGTGAGGGGGTGCGGCGACTCCGTTTGCATGTCGCGCGCAGGCAGGATGATCACGTCCTGGATGCCCATGCCCTCGAGCACCCGCTCGAAGATCCACTCGCCTCTAACCGAAGAGGATAGGTTGCGATCGAAATAGTCGAGCTTCCAGCTGCCTACGAGCCTCCCGAACCAGTCGTGCTCTTCCGGCAATCCCGGGCTCTTGCCGTTGCTCACCAGCGCCTCGACGAACTCGCTCATACGCGTTCCCTCCCCTTTCATCCCAGCCCACCTGCACGCGATCAAGTATACCCAAATAGCCGGTGCGAGCATCGCCCATTCGAGGCAACACCCCCTCATGACCTCCTCCCAACGGCACGTCATCAGCTCGGTACGCTTCCCTCGTCCGCAAGAACCCCGCATCACAATGATGGCCGTACCTTCACGTCGAGAGATTGGAGAACCCGTGTACTATTCCAGCGGAAACTACGAAGCGTTCGCCCGCCCGGCAAAACCGGAAGGCATCGAGGATAAATCGGCCTACATCGTCGGTACCGGATTGGCGGGCTTGACGGCCGCATGCTACCTGATACGAGACGCCCAGATGGACGGCTCGCGCGTGCATATATTCGAGCGCGACGCCGTACCGGGCGGCGCCTGCGACGGATGGGAGTATCCGCAGATCGGGTTCACCATGCGCGGCGGACGCGAGATGGACAACCACTTCGAAGTGATGTGGGACCTGTTCCGATCCATCCCCTCCATCGAGGACGAGAACATGAGCATCCTCGATTACTACTACCAGCTGAACAAGCGCGATCCCAACTACTCCCTGTGCCGCGCGACGGTCAACCAAGGCGAAGACGCCGGCCTCGACAACGAGTTCGGCTTGTCCGACAAGGCGTGCATGGAGATCATGAACCTGTTCTTCACGCCCGAGGAGCAGCTCGACGACAAAGCCATCACCGACTACTTCTCCGACGACGTGCTCGATTCCAACTTTTGGCTGTACTGGCGCACCATGTTCGGGTTCGAGAACTGGCACAGCGCGCTCGAGATGAAGCGCTACATCCAGCGTTTCGTGCACCACGTCGGCGGCTTGCCCGACTTCAGCGCGCTGCGCTTCACCCAGTACAACCAGTTCGAATCCCTCATCTTGCCCACGGTGAACTACCTGAAGGGCCAAGGCGTGCAGTTCCACTTGAACACCGAGGTCGTCGACGTCACGTTCTCCAATACCGAGGAGCGCAAGGTGGCCACCGAGGTGCAGACGATATGCGAGGGCGCGCCCAAGGCCTTCCACCTCTCCGAGAACGACCTCCTGTTCATCACCAACGGCAGCTGCGTTGCCAACTCGTCCTTCGGATCGCAAGACGAGCCGGCGCAGTTCAACACCGTGCTCGAACGGGGAACCGGGTTCGACCTGTGGCGGCGCATCGCCCGACAGGACCCGTCGTTCGGACGACCGGAAAAGTTCATCGGCGATCCGGAGAAGTCCAATTGGATGAGCGCGACCGTCACGACGCTCGACGAGAAGATCGTCCCCTACATCGAGAGGATCTGCCGCCGCGATCCGTTCTCAGGCGGCGTCGTAACCGGCGGCATCGTGACCGCCAAAGACTCGAATTGGCTTTTGAGCTGGACGTTCAACAGGCAGCCCCAGTTCCGCGCACAACCTGGCAACGAGCTGTGCGGCTGGTTGTACGGCCTGTTCACCGACGTGCCCGGCAACTACGTGAAAAAGACCCTGCGCGAATGCACCGGCAAGGAGATCTGCATGGAATGGCTGTACCACCTGGGCGTTCCCGAATCGCAGATCGAGGATCTCGCCGAGAACAGCGCCAACACGGTTCCGTGCATGATGCCCTACATCACGGCGTTCTTCATGCCGCGCGCCGCCGGCGACCGCCCCGACGTCGTGCCCGAAGGCGCGGTGAACTTCGCGTTCATCGGGCAGTTCGCCGAAACGCCGCGCGACACCATCTTCACCACCGAGTATTCCATGCGCACCGGCATGGAGGCCGTCTACACGCTGTGCGGCGTCGACCGCGGTGTGCCCGAGGTGTGGGGCAGCGCGTTCGACATCCGCGACCTGCTGAACGCCACCACGCTCATCAGGGACGGCAGGCCCATCACCGACATGGACATGAACCCCCTCGAGAAGCTCGCCCTGCACGAGGGGATCGAGAAGCTCAAGGGCACCGACCTCTACGGGCTGCTGGCCGAGTTCGGCGTGATCCCGTCCGACGACGCCGACGCGCCCGCGCCCGCCACCGGAGCCGTGTACCCCGGCATGCACTAAACGCTCCGAAAAGCTGCATGCCCCCTGCTCGAAGGGGGCATGCAGCCAAGCAGGACGCCGAAAGGCGCGCTACACGTTGAACTTGAAATGCATCACATCCCCGTCCTGCACCACGTACTCCTTGCCCTCCTGGCGCAGCTTGCCGGCGTCGCGGCAGCCTTTCTCGCCGCCCAGCCCCACGTAGTCCTCGAAGGCGGCCGTCTCGGCCTTGATGAAGCCGCGCTCGAAATCGGTGTGGATGACGCCGGCGGCCTGGGGGGCCTTCGCGCCGATGGGGATGGTCCAGGCGCGCGTCTCGGTCTCGCCGCTGGTGAAGTAGCTCTGCAGGCCCAGCAGCTTGTACGCCTCGCGCACAAGGCGGGCCAGGCCGCTCTCCTCAAGGCCCATGGCCTCCAGGTACTCGCGCGCCTCGGCCGGGTCCAGCTCGGCCAGGTCGGCCTCCACCTTGGCGGAGATGGGCACCGGCGCGCAGCCGTCGATCTCGGGCAGGTCGGCATCCAGTTGGTCCTCGTCGACGTTGGCGATATAGAGCATCGGCTTCATGGTAAGCAGGTGCAGATCGTGCAGCGCGGCGCGCTCGTCGTCGGCGAGGTCGAGCGTACGGGCGCGGTGCCCCTCG